>NZ_CP080414.1:3297500-3897500 GCF_019457615.1 Shewanella zhangzhouensis | reverse complement strand
CAACAGGGCGGCGCTGCGATCCATGCTCACCAGGATACGTTTGCCGGGATACGCCGCGCCTATCTGATCAAGTTGCCCCAGACTGGCCTCCACAAAGCCCAGCTGAGTGTCCACATGCTGTTGCCATTCCTGGGGGCTGAATTTGTCCATGGCCTTGTCTGCAGGGGATGAGAGCTGCTTGTCGCCAGCCTTGGCCACTTCTTCGGGGGCGGTGGCAAAACTCGGGTGGGGCGGGTTACTGGGTGGTGTCATGCTGATACTGGCCCAGCCCAGTGGGCTTAACCCATCCCTCAAAAAGGCCACCAGTCCCGGAGCATCGGCGCCAAAGCCGGTATCGGCAAAAATCAGCGCTGCCCC
Organism: Shewanella zhangzhouensis; assembly: GCF_019457615.1. Lineage (NCBI taxonomy): Bacteria > Pseudomonadati > Pseudomonadota > Gammaproteobacteria > Alteromonadales > Shewanellaceae > Shewanella > Shewanella zhangzhouensis. Next base: position 3,897,143 of record NZ_CP080414.1, on the reverse strand, counting down.
ATGCTGGTTTTTACCTTCCCAGGGGCGAACCAACACCGGCAACTCAGTGCCTTCCACCCTGATAGCCCGCATTTGGCGGCTCTTGAGGTAGTCGTATGCCGGGTCATCGGCGGCCTGGGCAGTCGGCAATAACAGGCTTAATAACAGACTCAGGCTCAGCAAAACACTGTGGCGGAAGGTAAAGAAGGCACCCATGGCATTTTCGTCTTTCAGGCAAAGTACCTGCTGATGATAACTCACCCAGCGCCTCCCAAAGAACCCATAACAGCGTTCAGAAACCGACATTTGAGGTTTAGCCCGGCAGTAAGCATACCGGGCGCCTGTATTATTGCCCCAGAACATACACCTGTTTACCCGCTACGTGGGTCTCCAGCACCCGGGTTTGCCAGAGTTGCTCAGGCGCTATGGCAAAGATGTCCCGGTCGAGCAGAATAAAATCGGCGAAGCTGCCCGGTGTCAGGCTGCCCATTTTTTGCTCCTGAAAGGCGCCATAGGCCGCATCCCGGGTAAAGGCGCGCAGGGCCTCGGCCAGGGTCAGCTTTTCCGCCGGACGCCAGCCGCCCTCGGGCAGATTGCGTTGATCCTGGCGGGTCACGGCGGCATGGAGGCCGTGGAAGGGATTGGCCAGCTCCACCGGGAAGTCGGAGCCGCCAACGATGGGGCTGCCCATATCCACCAGGGTACGCCAGGCATAGGCGCCACGCAGACGCTGCTCACCGAGGCGATCTCCTGCCATGTTCATGTCGGAGGTGGCATGGGTGGGTTGCATGGAGGGCAACACCTTAAGCGTGGCGAAACGGGGCAAGTCCTCGGGGGCGATAATTTGGGCGTGTTCGATGCGATGACGCCCGGCCTCGCGGGTCTTGTCATCCAATTGGGCAAATTTATCCAGCACCATGCGATTGGCCCTGTCGCCAATGGCATGCACATTGGCCTGAAAGCCTGCTGCGACCGTGGCCTTTATCAGGCTACCCAGCTCGGGCTCCGGGGTCACCAGCAATCCGGTTTCACCGGGTCTGTCGCTGTAGGGGGCCAGTAGCGCCGCCCCTCGGCTGCCAAGGGCGCCATCGCTGTAAATTTTCACCGAGCGGGCTACCAGACGCTCGTCTTCATCCAGTATGGGGCCCTGCTTCAGCCAGGTATCCAGCGCAGGATCGGCAGCGGACAGCATGGCGTATATCCGCACCGGCAACCGCTGTTGTTGCTGTAATTCCTGATAATCGGCCAGCTCGGCGGCGCTGATACCTGCGTCATGGGTGGCTGTGATACCGAGGGAGAGCAGGTGGTCAAAGGCGGTGGCGAAGGCGGCCAGTCGCTCGGCTTTCGCGGGCTCAGGGATCTGGTTTTCCAGCAGCGCCATGGCGTTATCCACCAACACGCCTGTGGGCTCACCGTTTGCGTCCTTGATGATTTGACCGCCGTCCGGGTCCAGGGTGTCCCGGCCAATGCCCGCCAGGGCCAGCGCCTTGCTGTTGGCCCAACCGGCATGACCGTCCACCCGGCGCAGCCAAACGGGTCTGTCGTTTATCAGGGCATCCAGCGAGGCCCTGGTCGGATAGGCGCGGCTGTCCCAGAGTTCCTGATTCCAGCCACGACCCAATATCCAGCGCTGCTCCGGGTGCGCCCGGGCAAAGTCGCTCACCAGGCTGGCGGCAGCGGCCTCGGTGCGCGTCTCCCTCAGCTCAACCCGGCTCAGGCCCTGGCCCAGCCCCAGCACGTGGCCGTGACCGTCTATGAGCCCCGGTAACAGCGCCTTGCCGGCGCCATTGTGCACCTGGTCTGTGGTCAGCGACTGCGCCTCCTTGCCCCTTGCCAGCACCTTGCCGGTGACATCGTCATAAACGAGGGTGTCGAAGGTCACCAACTGACGTTCATCATCAAAACCGTAGCCGCGAATATTTTCCAGTTTGACCGTGGCCGCGGTAGCAGCGCCCTGACAGCAAACCAGCAGCAAGGAAGCGAGCAGGGTGCTGCGTGGCAGGTTTTTCGGGGAAGCAGAGTGCAAGGAGAGGCGAGCGACCATGTGGAATCCTTGTGCAGTGAGATGTTTAAAGTTTGTTATTTTTTAAGGTTATAGCATTGCTCCTTCGTCCGAGTCACCTCATTCATTGCATAAAAAAGGCCCGCAACTGCGGGCCTTTGAATGGGCTGGGTGTCCGGGCCGGTTTGCCTTAGTTGTGGCTCACCAGTACAAGGCGGATGGCGTCCAGCTTCAGCTGAGTGTTGCCAAGGTAGCCCGAGAGTTCCTGCATCATCTGCCGCAGGTGCTCCAGCTCCTCTTCACGGATGCTGGGGTTCACGGCCTTGAGGGCCTCGAGCCTTGAAAGCTCCGCGCCCAGCTGGCTTTCCATACGCGCCCTGGCGTCCTGAGTCAGGGTGTTCAGTGCCTCACCGGCAAACTCTTCACCCTTGGCAAACAGTGGATGCAGCATGGTCTGAGAGGCGTTAACCAGCTTGCTGGCGATATGGCGATTCACCCCGGACAGCTGCTTGTCGAAGCTGTCGTAGTCCACCTTGTCAGACAGGTTGTTGCCGTTCTTGTCCAGCAGCACACGTACCGGCGTGGGCGGCAGATAGCGGTACAGCTGGCTGGCCTTGGGCGCCGTGGTTTCGGCGAGGTAAATCAGCTCGAGGAAAATCGTGCCCGCCGGCAGCGCCTTGTTTTTCAGCAGTGCCACACAGGTGGTGCCCGTATCTGAGCCCGTGATGAGATCCAGGCCGGTTTGCACCAGTGGATGCTCCAGGGTGATAAGGGCGATATCGTCCCGCGACAGCGCCGTGTTGCGATCGAAGGTCACAGTCACCCCATCCTCGTTGAGGCCGGGATAGGTGGGGTACATCATGTGATCCGTGGTGCGCAGCACTATGGAGTTTTCGCCCTTGTCGTCCTGATCTATGCCTATCACGTCCCACAGGCGGATCACCGAGGCGATAAGGTCGGTATCCTCATCGGCGTCGCTGAGGCTCGCGGTGATGGCTTCGGCCTTGGCACCGCCGTGGCTGTTGAGTTCCAGCAGCTTGTCGCGACCCTGCTCCATGGCGGCTTTAAGCGCCTTGTAGCGGGCCTTGGTGTCGGCCATCAGCTCGTCCAGCTCATCGCTCTCTCCGGTCAGCACACTGAGCAGGCGCTCTTTAAACTCGCCAAAGAGCACATGGCCACCGGGGCAGGTGAGTTCGAACGCGCACAGGCCTTCGTGGTACCAGTGCATCAGTTGTTCCTGAGCGGTGTGCTTGAGGAACGGCAGGTGAATCTGCACATCGTGGCGTTGACCAATACGGTCCAGACGGCCGATACGCTGCTCCAGCAGATCCGGGTTCAGGGGCAGGTCGAACAGCACCAGGTGGCTGGCAAACTGGAAGTTACGGCCTTCCGAGCCGATTTCAGAGCAAATCAGCGCCTGGGCGCCACCTTCTTCCTGGGCAAAGTAAGCACCGGCCTTATCGCGCTCAATGATGGACATGCCTTCATGGAACACGGTGGCCTGTATGCCTTCGCGGGTGCGCAGGGCTTCTTCCAGTGCCAGTGCCGTTTCGGCGCGGCTGGCAATCACCAGCACCTTCTTGGAGCGATGGGATTTCAAAAAGTCGATAAGCCAGTCGACCCTTGGGTCGAACTTCCACCAGCTGGCGTTGTTGTCATCGAATTCCTGATAGATACGCTCGGGGCTCAGGGCCTGGGCCACCCGGGCTTCCTGGGTGCGGGCGCCGCCCATCATGGCATTTACCCGCATGGCAGTTACGTATTGCTCAGGCAGTTCGAAGCCGTGGCTGTGGAACTCGCGCTTGGGGAAGCCTTTTACCGAGGCGCGGCTGTTACGGAACAGTACCCGGCCGGTGCCGTGGCGATCCAGAAGCTCCTGCAGCAGCTCGTCGCGGGCGGCCTGGCGCAGCTCTTCGTCGAGGTTTTCGGCCTGAATTTGACGAATGGCCGGGGCTATGTCTTTCTCCGACAAAAGCTCGGTCAGGCCGTTGATGGCCTCATCGGACAGCTTAACGCCGCTTGCCAGGGCATCGGCGGCTTCGGCCACGGCCTGGTAGCCTTTTTCTTCGTCGAGGAAGGCCTGATAGTCGTAAAAACGGTCGGGGTCGAGCAGGCGCAAACGGGCAAAGTGGCTCTGATGACCCAGCTGATCCGGGGTTGCGGTGAGCAGCAGTACCCCGGGTACGACTTCAGCGAGGGCCTCAACCACCTGGTAGGCACGGCTGGGCTCGTCTTCGCTCCACTCCAGGTGGTGGGCTTCGTCCACCACCATCAGATCCCAATCGGCATCCAGCGCCTGCTCCAATCGGCGCTTCTTGCGCAGCAGCTCCAGCGAGCAAATCACCAGCTGCTCTGTGTAGAAGGGGTTGTCGTGATCGGCAAAGGCCTCCACGCAGCGGTCTTCATCAAATACCGAGAAGCGCAGGTTGAAGCGGCGCAGCATTTCCACCAGCCACTGGTGGCGCAGGGTATCGGGCACTATCACCAGTACCCGCTCGGCGCGGCCTGTCATCAGCTGTTGGTGGATAATCAGACCCGCTTCGATGGTTTTACCCAAACCCACTTCGTCGGCAAGCAATACCCGCGGGGCGTGGCGACGGCCTACTTCATGGGCAATCCACAACTGGTGTGGAATCAGACCAACCCGTGGACCCTGCAGGCCCAGCAGTGGCGAGGTGGCCTGCTTGTGGCGCAAAAGCTGCGCCTTGTAACGCACGCCAAAGCGCTCGATACGGTCAATCTGGCCAGCGTACAGGCGATCCTGGGGCTTGTTGAAGCGAATATTGTGCTCGAGCAGGGTCTCGCGCAGCATGGTGTCTTCACCCGTGTCGGTACGCTTGCCCAAATAAAATACCAGGCCGTTCAATTCTTCGACCTTGTCCACCGTCATACCCCAGCCTTCGGCGCTGTCGATGGTGTCTCCGGGGTTGTATATCACCCGGGTAAGGGGCGCTTCGGCCATGGCAAACATGCGGTTTTCACCGGTGGCAGGAAACAGCAGAGTAACCATGCGGCCCTCTATCTGCACCACTGTGCCCAAACCCAATTCCGATTCTGTATCACTGATCCAGCGCTGCCCAACCGCAAACGACATCTTACTCTCTCAACTCAAGGGGGAACTCAAAGGGCGCGTATGTTATACCAACGGCCCCGATATTTGAATCAGCCTAGATCCCCATCGTGCACCTGACAACTTTCCTGCTGTCACGGGCTTGTCATACATTTGTCTTTGAATGGAGCTGAGTGTTAATGGAGTGTTGAGCTTTCCCGGGAAGGGTGTCAGTATGAACTCAATGACAGGATGTGACTTTGTCCTATCCGTTCCAGCCATCCAAGGAGGACCCCGCCCCAGCCACGCACCCCAGCGCAATCACAATATCATCGCCCTATGTCACTAAAACCGGAGGCGCCATGGAACAAGACGACAGAAAGTTGTTTGTACTGGATACCAATGTTTTATTGCACGAACCCTTAGCGATTTATTCCTTCAAAGAACACGACGTCATAGTCCCTATGACAGTCCTCGAAGAGCTGGACCAGATTAAAGACCGTAAACGGGATGTCAGCCGTGACGCCCGGGTCGCCATCAGGGCACTGGAAGATACCCTCGGCGGCGAAACCACTCCGGAACAAATTATCGCAGGCGTGCCCCTGCCGGCCCGAGAAGGCCACGAAGCCACAGGCACACTCGCCATTTTCCCCGATCATCAGCTTGAAATGGCCATAGGCGGCCTCCCCGGCGACCATAACGACAATCGCATTATCAATACTGCGCTTCACCTGCAAAAACAGCACTCACCACGCCCCGTGGTACTGGTGACCAAAGACATCAATATGCGCCTCAAGGCCAAGGGCGCCGGTATCAAATTGGTAGAAGACTACCGCACCGACCAGCTTATCGATGACATCCGTTTCTTAACCAAGGGTTTTCATCAGTTTGAAGGTAACTTCTGGGAGCATCTGGAGAAGGTATCCACTACCCGCCATGGCCGCCAGACCATCCATGAAGTGCCCCTGAAAGACCTCGAAGACGATCATCTCTATATCAACCAATATCTTATCGACGAAGAGTCCGACTTTTGTGGCCGGGTGATTTCAAAAGATGATACCCATCTGCACATTGTGGACCTGGGACGCAGCCGCTTGCTGAGCCTTGAGGCCTGGGGCATACGGCCGAAAAACGTGTATCAGGGCATGGCCCTGCAGGCGCTGCTGGACCCGGATATCGACATGGTTATCCTCACTGGCCCCGCGGGCTGTGGTAAAACCCTGCTGGCCATGGCTGCGGCACTGGAGCTGGTGGTGGAGCGCAACCAGTACGACAAGGTGATAGTGACCCGCAATACCCCGGAAATTGCCGAGTCCATTGGCTTTTTGCCCGGCACTGAAGAAGAGAAAATGGCCCCCTGGCTTGCGGCCATCACAGACACCCTGGAAGTGCTGCACAAAAACGATGTTAATCCCCACGGCTCCATGAACTACATCATGGAAAAAGCCAACATCCAGTTTAAATCCATCAACTTTATGCGTGGCCGCTCCATTCAGAATGCCATAGTGCTTTTGGATGAATGTCAAAACCTTACCGCATCGCAAATCAAAACCATGATCACCCGCATGGGTGAAGGCACCAAGCTTATCTGCTCGGGTAACCTGGCCCAGATAGACTCCAATTATCTGACCGCCGTGACCTCGGGCCTGACCTACATTGTGGAAAGGTTCAAGAACTTCGAAGGCAGTGCCAATGTCTACCTCAATGGTGTGGTCAGATCCCGGCTTGCTGAATTCGCCGAGGAGCACCTGTAAGTCAGCCTTGATGGTATGGCAGACAAACGGACCCGCCGGGTCCGTTTTTTATCCTTAATGCGATGCAAAAACAGCGACTTTGAAACAAATTCGATGACAATTATTTGATGTGACTGCCCATGGGTTCCTGTTACTATAATCCGTTAAGTTTTGCGGGTGCAGGGACTCGCGACAGGGGATGCCAAAGGGTTTTTGATGAAATCGACTGAGCCGGATTTGCAGCTCAAATCGCCTATTCAGCGCAATTACAACCGCGCCGTGTTTTACACCTACATAGGTGTAATTGTGATGGCGTGCCTGACCGCCTGGTTTTTCTTCGACCGGGAAAAGACCCAGCAGCTGGCCCAGCGCGAAGAGCAAATTGACCGCCATGTACTGCAAATCGACCTCTTGCTGGAGTCGAGCATACGGGCGGTAAAGAGTTTGCGTGACGTGGCCGTAGACCATTTGCGCCTCGGCGAGCTGGTGCGTAAAGACCGCTTGCCCCAGTACGAAAAATTCAACGAAGACGGCCAGTACTTCACCCTCGAGCCCCACTATGCCCAGGGCAATAAGCCTTTTAACAACATGGGGCGTATCACGGGTATCGGCTCCCTCCAGGACAGAAGCGACAAGTTCTATCAGGAACTGGAAATGCTGTTTGAGCTGTCGCTGTCGTTTCCTGTGGCCAAAGAGGCCGCCCCCAAGGCATCGGCCATCTACTACATATCCAAACGGCGGATGATGTCCTACTTCCCCTGGCCGTTGGACGAGCAGCGCTTTCGCGACGAGCTGCTGAACAAGAAACAGTTCCAGCTGGCGACCCCGGCCATGAACCCCCAGCGCAGCGTGTTCTGGAGTGAGGCCTATCTCGACTCCACCGACAAGGGCCTGCTGACCACCCTGGGTGTGCCCATCTACCTTGAAGATGAGTTTATCGGCTCCATCAATCTGGACATGACCCTGGCCTCGCTGGCGCGGCAAATCCGGCTCTACTTCAAGATGCCAGGCACGGTAATCCTGCTCGACCAGAGCAACAACATACTGTCCCACTCCGACATGGCGGGGAACGATCTCAAGCGGGTGCTGCACATCAGCCAGAAGATCCCCTCTGAGCTGCACTCACTGCCGGAGTCGGAACTCTTCGATGCCCAGGGCGGCATCATCCGTAACGGCTACTACATTCACTCGGTGGCGCTGCACAATGCGCCCTGGCGTCTGCTGTACATTCAGGACGTGGATGACCTCTTCCAGGAGAGCTGGGACAAGCTGCAGCTGACCTTTATTCTGGTGGTACTGGCGCTCTCCGTGCTGGTGACCATAGTGCACTGGCAGACCCGCCGCTCCTTCGTAAGCCCCGCATCCAGGCTGCTCTCACACCTCGAAGGTTGCTCGGCCCAGCCTATGCCGGTGCCGGAAAAAATCACTCCCGGCTGGGAGCCATGGTTCCAGCTGGTAAGCCGTATTTTTGAAGAAAACCAGCAATATACCAAACACCTCGCCGAGCAGAACAAGCGCCTCGACAAGCTGGTGGCGCGCCGCACCGAAAGGCTGAAAGAAACCACAGAGCGCCGCGAGCGCGAATATGCGCTCTTGCGCTCTTTGCTCGACTCCATCCCCGAGGCTATTGTCTTCAAAGACAAGGAAGGCCATTACCTTGGCTGTAACAAGGCCGCCGAGCGTATGCTGGGCTTCAGCGAGGCCGAGATGATTGGCCTGTCCAGCGAAGAGCTGACATCACCGGAGCAGGGCAGTCGCATCCGCGCCGAAGACGAGCAGGTACTGACCGAACGCAAGCCGCTGCGCTATCAGGAAAAAATCGAACTGGCGGGCAAGCCTGTGTTGCTCGATACCCTCAAGTTACCCTTCTACAATCGCCGCGGCGAGCTGATGGGTCTGATTGCGGTGTGGCGTGATGTGACCCGCGAATACGAGTCGGCGGAGCAGCTGCGGCTGTCGGAAGAGCGTTACCACCTCGCCATGGACGCGGTGGAAGATGGCCTGTGGGACTGGTATCTCGACTCGGAGCAAATCATCTGCAACCCGGCCTATTACTCCATGCTGGGCTACAAGACCAACGAGTTTCCGGCACTGCTGTCCACCATCGACAGCCTTATTCATCCGGACGATCGCATCCGGGTGCAGGAGTACCGCGAGCAGTACCTCAAAGACCCGGTAGGCGCCTACGAGATTGAGTTCCGGATGCGCGCCAAGACCGGCCAATACCACTGGATGCTGAGCCGTGGCCGGGTGGTGGAATTTACCCAGGATGCCCAGCCCAAGCGGATGGTGGGTACCCACAAGGACATTACCCGTCACAAGAGCAACGAAGTGGCGCTGCTCGAGGCCAAGCAGGATGCGGAGCTTGCCAACCTCTACAAGAGTGAGTTCCTGGCCAATATGAGCCACGAGATCCGCACCCCCATGAACGCCATCATAGGTATGCTGCAACTGGCGGGGCGCACCAGTCTCACCGAGCAACAAAAGGATTACCTGGATAAAGCGAGCTTCTCGGCCCAGTCGCTGCTGCGCATCATTAACGACATCCTCGACTTCTCCAAGATTGAGGCCGGTAAGCTGGAGCTGGAAAAAGTCGCCTTCCCGCTGGACAAGGTGCTGGACCACTCGCTGGATCTCAACGCTCTGCGGGCACAGGAGAAGGGCATTGAACTCCTGCTGTACGCCCCTGTGTCGGCGGGCATTATGCTCAAGGGCGACCCGCTTCGTTTGGGGCAGGTGCTGATTAACCTCTTGTCCAACGCGGTGAAATTCACCCAAAACGGTGAGATTGAACTCGGCTGTGAAGACGTGGGTGAGCGTGACCACCGCATTACCCTCAAGTTCTGGGTGCGCGATACCGGCATCGGCATCAGCCGCGAGCAGCAGGACAAGCTGTTCGACGCCTTTGCCCAGGCCGATGGCTCCACCACCCGCAAGTACGGCGGTACGGGCCTTGGGCTTTCCATCAGTAAACATCTGGTGTCTATGATGGGCGGCACCATGCAGGTGGAGAGTGAGCCCGGCGTGGGTTCAACCTTCAGCTTTACCGTGAGTTTTGAAATCGCCGAAGAGGCCAAGGTCGTCCCCATGGTGGTGCCAGACCGTCTGGCGAGCCTGCGTACCCTGGTGGTGGACGATAACCCTACGGCGCTGCAGATTTATTCCAGCGTGATGCGCGACTTCCACTTTGAGGTGGAAACCGCCTCCACCGGCGCCGAGGCCCTGTACAAGCTCGGCAAGCAGCCTGTGGATCTGGTACTGCTCGACTGGATGATGCCCGAGATGGACGGCATCCAGGTGATAGATGCCATCGATGAGATGGTGGCCGAGGGCAAGCTCGCCGCCCGGCCGGTTATCATCATTATGACCGCCTATGCCGCCGAGCCGCTGAAGGTGGATTTGGACAGCGACCGCGTATTTGCCATGCTGCAAAAGCCGTTCAAGGCCTCGAGCCTGTTTGATGAAATCATCCGCGCCTTTGCGCCGCCTGCGCCCAAGGCCCTGCCCGCACCGCCGGTGCAGGAGGAGGGTGAGCATCAGGGCGTAGTGCTATTGGTGGAAGATAACTTTATCAACCAACAGGTGGCCACCGAGCTTCTCAAGAGCGCCGGTTACGAGGTGGATGTGGCCGACAATGGCCAGATATCGCTGGAGATGGTGGGCAAGCGCAGTTACGATGCGATACTCATGGACATTCAAATGCCTGTGATGGATGGCCTCACGGCGGCAACCGAGCTGCGCAAGCGTTACAGTTTCGACGAACTGCCGATTATCGCCATGACGGCCCACGCCATGTCCGGCGACCGGGAGAAGAGTCTTGCCGCCGGTATGAATGCCCACATTACCAAGCCCATAGTGCTCAACGAACTCTTTGAAACCCTGAGCCACTGGATAGGACATAAAGATAAACACAGGGGCAAGCACTAGCCCCATAACAAGGAGATAAGATGAAACCCTCGACTCTCGCCCTGGCGCTATTGCTTGCGAGCACACCGGCCATGTCAGTCTGGGCCGCCGAAAATCCGGCAGCCATTATCAAACAGAGCCAATCGGCCAGAGGGTTTCTGAATTTCCACTACGACAACAGGGGCGAGGTCTTTGTTGAGGCCAATCGGCTCAATCAGCCGTTTTTGCTGGTCACCAGCCTGCCCCAGGGCGTGGGTTCCAACGATATCGGCCTCGACCGCGGACAGCTGGGCCGCACCCGCATGGTGCAGTTTGAACGCATAGGCCCGGATCTTATCCTGCGTGAGCTCAATACCCGCTATCGTGCAGGCAGCGACTATGCCCCTGAGCAGCGCGCGGTAAAAGAGGCCTTTGCCGACTCTATTTTGTGGCGCGCCCCCGTACTCGATGGCAAAACGCCGCTCGCTCCCCTGAGCGCCCTGGTACTCAATGATCTGCACGGGGTGACTGACTCCCTCAAGGCATCGGGGCAGGGCAGTTTCAGTCTGGATAAATCACGCTCGCTCATCATCCCCGAATACGTGAAATCCTTCCCCAATAACAGCGACGTGGACGTGCAGCTGACCTTTGCGGGCGCCGAGCCCGGTGCCTATGTGGCTCAGGTAACGCCTGACCCCAAGGCCATCTCCATCCGCATGCGTTTTTCTTTTATTGCCCTGCCTGAGTCAGGCTATGTGGCCCGCGACTACCATCCGCAAAGCGGTTATTTATCTGATGAGTATCTGGATTATGCCAGCGCCATCGACTCCCCCGTGGTGAAGCGCCACTTGCTGCGTCATCGCCTGCAAAAGCAAACCCCCGGCACGGCACCCTCTGAGGTGGTCGAGCCCATCGTTTATTACCTCGACCCAGGCGTGCCCGAGCCCATCCGCAGTGCGCTCCTCGACGGTGGTCGCTGGTGGGAGGAGGCCTTTAACGCGGCAGGTTTTATCAATGGCTTTAAGATGGAGCTGCTCCCCGACGATGCCGACCCCCAGGATGTACGCTACAACGTAGTGCAGTGGGTGCACCGTGCCAGCCGCGGCTGGTCCTACGGTTCGGCCATTGCCGACCCGCGCACCGGCGAAATCATCAAGGGCCATGTGACCCTGGGTAGTCTGCGGGCGCGACAGGACCACCTGATTGCCCGTGGCCTCACCGCCGGCTGGGAAGACAGAGACGCTGCCGCCAAGGCCGCCGGGCATCTGGCATTGGAGCGCATTCGTCAGCTGTCGGCCCACGAGATTGGCCACACCCTGGGGCTGGACCATAACTTTGCCGCGTCCAGCAACAACAACGCCTCTGTGATGGATTACCCCCATCCCATGGTGACCCTCAGCAACGGCAAAATCGACATCAGCCAACCCTATGTGCCCGGCGTGGGAGCCTGGGATAAGTTTGCCATCGCCTATGGCTACGGCGACTTTGGCGACAGCGAGGCCGCAGGCCTGTCTACCCTGCTGGCCGAGGTACAGGCCAAGGGACTGAGATACATCGGCGAGAGTGATTCCCGAAGCCCGGATGCGAGCCACGCCTATGCCAGCCTGTGGGACAATGGTGCCGATCCGGTAGCCGAACTCGCCCGCTTGCAGCAGGTGCGGCAAAAGGCGCTGGCAGACTTCAATCCCGATGCCTTGCTGCCCGGCGAGCCGCTGGGCGAGCTGGCCGACAGCCTGGTGCCTATTTACCTCCTGAGCCGTTATCAAATCGAGGCGGCGGCCAAGCTGATTGGCGGCACCGACTATGGCTACGATGGGGTTTACAGCTGGCATTATGTGGCCCCCGAGCTGCAAAAACAGGCGCTGGGCACCCTCTTGGCGACTCTGGACACCGCCGAGCTGACCTTGTCCCGTGAGTTGGTGGAGTCGCTGCTGCCCAAACAGGGTAACTACAGCGCTGGCCGTGAAAGTTTTGCCTCGGGTCTTGGCATAGTGGCCGACCCCCTTGGTATGGCCGAGGTGCTGTCGCGCCATACTCTCAGGGCGCTGATGGCGCCCAGGCGCCTTAACCGTGTCGAGCAGGGATTCCAGAGCGACAGCGAGCAGCTGTCGGTGAACGAGCTTCTGGACAAGCTGATGGCGGTGACCCTGTATCAGGAAGGCAAGACAGGCCTTGAACGTGGCGTCTGGATGCGCCTCAATGCGGTGGTGATAGACACCTTGCTGGAGAGCTTCCACCACGAGGATACCAGTGCAGAGGTCAAGGCAGTGCTGGGGGCCAAACTGGCTTACACCATCAAGCAGCTGGAGCGTAAGGCCAGCCGCTCCAGTGAGGCCGATGCGGCCCACTTCAAGTACCTGGCGCTGGGCGTGGCCAGAGGGCTGGACGATGCCAAGGTGCGGATTATCACCAAGCCGCTGCCCATGCCACCCGGCTCGCCCATTTAAGCCGTCAGCACTGCAAACACAAAAGCCCGCCATGCGCGGGCTTTTTTCTTGTCAGGATACATCGATGGCCCGGCTTTCAAGCCGGGATGTGGCCGATAAGTCAGCCTTTTGCCTCACGCCAGTCATAGCCTTGGCTGTTACTATGGTCGGCCACACCTCCCCCTGTCAGCTTCAAAGGATTGAACCATGACACGACTGGTTATTTTGCTGTTATCCATGGTGGGCGCTTTTTTCGCTTACCGGGAATTTTTTGCCCCCCTGCCGCTTGAAAGCCATTTTCTGGCCAGTGTGCCCGTAAAGGTGCGCATGCTGCCCCAGCCCAATACCGCCTCCAAAGTCACGGGTGACATCAGCGTTGAGCAGGTTGTCAGCGCCAGGTCGTCCCATGCCGATATGACACTGCTGGTGCTGGCCATGGGCACCGCCTACGAGGTGTTCGACGAGCAGGACATCAATGCCTTGTCCCGTGAAGATTTGAGCAGTTTAAGCCGCCGTTTCGGCACAGACACAGGCGTGAACGCAGCGCTGGTGCGGCGTGGCTTTATCGAACATCAGGGCAAGAAGGGCTACGAGCTGGTGGTAAATCTGGGTGAGGATAAGGGCGAGATGGTGCAGCGCATCTACACCCACGACAACCATCTGCTGATGCTGATGGCAAGTTACGCCTCCGATGCCAGGGAGCGGAAAACGGCCATGGCCTTTCTCGACTCGCTGGAGTTTCTCTGACCGGCTCTTTGCCGGTGATCCACTAAAACTGCCTGCCCACTCCCATAAATGAAATGACCGAACAGCTTGCTGTTCGGTCGCGCCGGGAAGCGTTTTTCTGTGGCGACGCCCCTTGGCCGCCGCCTGTTTAGCTTATGGGACTATGGCCGTGGGTCACCTCCCATCTCGATTTTAAAGAACAGGCTGTAAATCAGCGGCAGCACTATCAGGGTCAGCAGCGACGCAAACCCCAGACCGAAGATGATGGTGACCGCCATGGATCCGAAAAAGGCGTCTGTAATCAGGGGGATCATCCCCAGCATGGTGGTAATGGCCGCCATCATTACCGGACGTACCCGGCTGACACAGGAGTCCACCAGGGCGGCCAGGGCCGACTTGCCTGAGCTGAGCTCCAGATTTATCTGATCCATCAGCACTATGCCGTTTTTGATAACCATACCCGACAGGCTCAAAAGCCCCAGCAGTGCCATAAAGCTGAAGGGGGCATCGAACAGCAGCAATCCTGCGGTCACGCCTATCAGGGCCAGGGGCACTGTGAGCCAGATGACCAGGGGTTGACGCACCGAGTTGAACAGAAATACCGTGATTAAAAACATCACCAGATAACCCATAGGGATGGAGCTGAATACCGCTTCCTGTGCTTCGCCGGAGGACTCAAATTCGCCGCCCCATTCCAGGCTGTAGCCCGCAGGCAGGGGGATGGCTTCTACCTTGGCCTTAACCTTTCTCAGAACAGAGTCGGCGGTTTCATCTGAACCCAGTTTGGGATCGGCCATCACCGTCAGTACCCGCTTGCGATCCCGGCGCATCAGCAGCGGGTTTTCCCATTCGGTGGCAAAGTCGCTCACCAACTGGGACACGGGCACAAAGCTGGCGTGCTCCTGACTCCAAATCTGTAACTCCCACAGGTTGTCAGCCTGCAGTCGCTCGTCTGCCGGCGCTCTGGCTAATATGGGCAGCGAGTGGCTGGTCTCACGATAGAGGCCTATCTGCTTGCCGCTGAAGTTGAGCAGCAGCGCCTGATCGAGATCCTGCTTGCTGATACCACTCTCCCGCGCCCTGGCGGTTTGCAGTTGTGGCCGGATAAGCGCCACCTGATTGCGCCAGTCGTGGCGTATGGCATCCATGGTGGGCTCGGCGCTGAAAATGGCCTCTGCCTGGGCAGCCAGACTCCTTAAGGTCTCGGGGTTGTCACCGTAGAAACGGGCCTCAATCTTGGCCGCCGGTGAGGGACCGTTCTCCATCTTGGTTAACCTGAATTGAGCCTGGGGATATTCCTGGCGCAGGAAGTCTTCCAGCAGTGGCATATAGGCCCCGAGTGACGCCAGATCCCGCATCTCCACTATCAACTGTGCATAGGCTGGGTAGGCCTTCTCCGGCTGATAGGGCAGCACAAAGCGCTGGGCGCCCTGGCCTATGACTGTGGTTATTTGCTGCAGGCCCGAGTCTGCCTGCTGGCTACGGCTCAGCAGTGTCGTTTCTATTGCGGCGGTGAAACGCTCGGTTGCCCTGATATCCGTGCCCTCAGGCATCCAGACATCGACGAAGAAGATAGGGGTGTTCGATGCCGGAAAGAACACATTCTTGATGTGGCCAAAACCCATCACTGCCGATACCAGCATGGCCAGCACCAACGCCAGGCTCGCGAGCCGAAAGCGCAGGGCGAACATCAGCACGGCGCGGTACAGGGTAAAGAACCAGCCCTTATAGGGATCGGCCTCATCCTCCGCAGGCGGCGTATCTTTGAACAGCAGATGGCAAAAGAAGGGCGTGAGGGTGATTGCCGTTATCCAGCTGATAAACAGAGAAATCATCAGCACCTGGAACAGGGAGCGGCAAAATTCACCGGCGGCATTCTGCGACAGGCCTATGGGGGCGAAGGCGATAATGGCGATGACGGTTGCTCCCAGCAGCGGCCACTGGGTCTGGGCCACTATCTGGCTGGCGGCTTCGAGGCGGCTCTTGCCCCGGCGCAGACCTATGAGGATGCCCTCGGTAACCACAATGGCGTTATCCACCAGCATCCCCAGTGCGATAATCAGCGCCCCCAGTGAAATGAGCTGCAGCTCTATGTTCAGCAGCTTCATCACTATGAAGGTGCCCAGAATTGTCAGCAGCAGAATCAGCCCCATCAGCAGGCCGGATCTCAGCCCCATGAACAGCAATAGCACGGCTATCACGATGGCGATGGATTCGAGCACATTGATAAGAAAGCTGCTGACCGTCTCGTCCACCGCCAGACCCTGGTTGTAAACGGTATCCAGCATCATGCCCAGGGGGCGCTCGGACTCCAGTTCCACCAACCGTTTTTGTATGTCGGCCGCTACCTCAACCACGTTCACGCCGCCGGAAAAGGCGATACCCAACGACAGGGCATTCTGGCCCTGGCTGCGATACAGCTGCTCCGGGGTCTCGTCATACACCTTGTCAATATGGGCAATATCACCCAGATGGATAAGCTCCGGGCTGCCCTGGGGGCTGACAATCAACCGCGCCAGATCCTGCACGCTGGTGAACTCGCCGGTGGGGTGAATACGGATGCGATTGTCCCCCACCAGCAGGCTACCGGCGTTGGACACCACGTTTTGATTCTGAATAAGGCCATGGATATAGCTTTGATCCAAACCAAGGGCCGAGAGCTTTTGCTGGGATATTTCGACCACGACCTGTTCGGTCACCTTACCGGCCACCGACACCTTTTTCACTCCGGGCACCAGCACCAGCTCACGGCGCAGTAAATCGGCATAGTTGCTCAGCTCGCGGTTGCTGTAATCGGGCCCGGACAGATTAAGCAGTATGCCGAACACGTCACCGAAGTCGTCCATCACCCTGGGGGTGCCCGTGCCCGGCGGCAATAGTCCGGCACTGTCATTGACCTTGCGACGCACCTCATCCCACACCTGTGGCAGGCTGTGCTTGTCATACTTGTCTTTGATTTCTATGCGGATCTGCGACAGCCCTGCGCTGTTGATTGAGTTGATGTGCTTGATGCCGTCCAGCTGCTGCAGGGCGTCTTCAAGGGGTAGGGTCACTTCTTCTTCCACCTGCTCAGGTGAGGCGCCCGGATAGGGGGTAATGACCAGGGCTTCCTTGATGGTGAACTCGGGAAACTCCAGCTGGCCCAGGCCGCTGAAGGCAATGGCGCCGCCCAGGAGCAACAGCAGGGCGAACATCCAGCTGATGACCTTATGGCGAATCGAATATTCAGCAAGATTCATCTCAAACCCCACGTTGCCAGTGCAATGGCTTTACCTGCATGCCCGCACTGAGCTGGCTTATACCGGCGCTGACGATTTGATCCCCGCGTTGCACACCGCTGAGCACTTCTATGCCCTCGGCGCGCACCCGTCCCAGGGTAACGGGTACGGCATCGACCTGACCTGAAGTGGGCTGGTAACGCCATACCCGCACCAAACCGTCGGCATCGCTCTTATCCAGTGCCGACACAGGCACTACGGCGATGGGCTGGCCATCGCCATCAAGACGGAAGCTCAGCTCGGCACTCATGCCGGGCAGCAGTTGGACAGCGTTCGGCTGGGGCAGGGAGAACACCAGTTCATAGGCCTGGGTGCCTGGGGTTATTTCAGTGGAGTATTCCTTGAAATTGGCCTTGAAGCTGTGGCCGGGAAAGGCGCTGAAACTCACATTGGCGTCCAGTTTCGCAAGCCCGCTGGTTTGTTTCAGGTCGGCCAACAGGCTCTCGGGCACCTGCACACTGACATCCAGCAGACGGTTATTTTGCAGCGTCAGCACTGTTTGATTGGGCTGAACCTGCTGGTGATTGTCCACCAGACGCTTGGCAACCGTGCCGGAAAAGGGCGCGGTCAGCTGGGTGTAGCTTAGCTGGTCCCGAGCGGCAGCCAGCGCCGCTTTGGCGGATTTCAGTTGGGCCTGGGTGGTGTCAAATTCGGCCTGGGAAATCAGCTTGCGTTTGAGCAGCTCGGCCTTGCGCTCATAATCGGCGGCCAGCAGCTCATGCTCCGCCTCCCGGGCCATCAGATTATTGCGTGCATCCCTGTCATCGAGGCGGGCGAGCAGACTGCCGGCGCTGACACCCTGACCCTCCACCAGCGTCAGCTCGGTCAACTGGCCCGCAATCCGGAACGCCAGGTCGGCGCGACTGTTGGCCGTTACCCGCGCCGGGAAACTGCGCTGGCCCCCCGCGAGGGGATCTTCGATGGCGAAGAGTTTCACCGGACGGATTGTCGGCGCGGGTATGGCGCTCTCGGCCTCAATACAGCCGCTGACGAGCAGGGGCATGGCGAGTGCGAGTGGAATTATCAAGCGGGTTCTCATCGGCGCTGTTCCTTGTGGGGCATGTTCAACAGGCGCGAAGATAGCAGTTTAATCTGTTGCTAAAAACGGGATTGTTTGGAATTATTGGTTCCGAAAAATGCAACTGTTGTTGGGCGTGGAGAGCGCTGAAACATGAAAACCGAAGATATTGCCCTGTTCCACCGCATCGTTGAGACCGGCAGTTTGGTGGCGGCGGCGGACCTGCTCAACCTGCCCAAGTCCACCCTGAGCAGGCGTCTGCAAAGCCTGGAGGAAGAGCTTAAGGTCAAGCTGTTCCATCGCCAGGCCCGGGTCATCAGCCTGACTGCCGCCGGAACTCACTTCTACCAAAAGTCTCTGGGAATACTCTCACAACTGGATGAGACCCTGATCGAGCTGACCGGGGATGATGCCGAACTCACTGGTCACCTGAGGATCCAGATGTTCCCCCTGCCTGAAACCGCTATCCTGAACCGGCTGATTTTCCGCTTTATGGCGCTGCATCCCAGGTTGACGGTAGAAGTGATAGACAGCACCGAAGTAGTCGACATGGTCAAAGCCCACCTGGATGTGGCCTTTCTGATTGAAAACTCCATCGAAGAGCAGGACCTGGTGGCAAAACCTGTGCTGACCACAGAGCTGGGGTTCTTTGCCAGCCCGGAATACCTGGCCCGCTGCGGCGAGCCCCATACCCTAAGCGATATGGCCGACCACAATGTCGCCCTGTATCGGCTGGTCAACGGCCGGATATTCAATGAATTTGAGGTGGGCATGGGGCCGGAGGTGGTCAAGGTCAAGGTGCAGGGCAACTTCTGCACCAACAATCTGGTATTGACGAGGGAGTATGCCCTGCTGGGCAAGGGCATAGTCTATTTACCGGCGGAAATGTGTGACGCCTATCTGGCCACGGGACAACTGCGGCAGTTGTTGCCGGATTTCCAACCCTATGTGGGCGAGTGCTTTCTGGTGTATCCGTCAAGGCGCTTCGTCAGTCAGGCGTGTCGCCGTTTTATCGACTTTGTTCTGCAGGAGCTGACACCGGACGGCAAACCCATGTCGATGCGCAGCGCCGTCGAGCCAGGTTAATTGGCGCCCGATAAGCATTCAAAGGCCGGAATCCAGGGCGCTGAGGGGGATGGTGAAGGGTGGGTTGTGAATCGGGAATGGTGAATCGGGAATAGGGAATAGGGAATAGGGAATAGGGAATAGGGAATAGGGAATAGGGAATAGGGAATAGGGAATAGGGAATAGGGAATAGGGAATAGGGAATAGGGAATAGGGAATAGGGAATAGGCAGTCGGTAGCCGGTCGACGAGGGCCTAGCTCCTCGCCTTCGCGCCCGCGCCCGGCACATTGTCAGGCTCTGTCACCCGGCTGGCGAGGTAGTAACAGGCCATGCCCATCAGGGCGTTGGTTACCGGCAGTGCCACCATCAGGCCTTTTACGCCATAGAGGAAGGACCCCAGGGCGCACAGGGGCAGCATCAGCAAAAACAGGCGGCACACATTGATAATCAGCGACGCCAGCGGCCGGTGGAAGGCATTGAGGGCGGTGGCGGTGATTATTACCACCCCCAGCGGACCATAGGCGGCGGGCAGGGCGATAATGTAAAACGTCAGCCATTCCACCACCTTGGGCTCATCACTGAACAGGCCTGCGATGGGCGCTGCCAGCAGCAGCAAGGGCAGATACAGCAAAAACTGAAACAAGAGCACAAAGCGCAGCGACATCATCAGGGCGTCCCGCGCCCGCTGGTGCTGCCCGGCGCCGAGGTTTTGCGCCACGAAGGGCATCAGGCTGGATGACAGCGCCATCACCACAATCAAGAGCACAGACTCCAGCCGGGTGCCCGCCCCGAAGGCGGCCACAGCGCCGTGGTCGATGCGGGCCAGCATGGCCATGATCACCGCATTGGCAATGGGGTTCATCAGGTTCATCAGCGCCGCAGGCTGGGCGATATGGGCCAGTTTGCGCCAGTTGTCTTTCAGCCTCGGCCAGGCGATTTCGGTGAGCGCCAGCATGTGCCGCTTCACAATCAGCAGGTAGCTTGAAAGCGACATCGCCAGCACCCAGGAGATAACAGAGGCGATGGCCGCGCCCTGAATTTCCAGCCGTGGGAAAGGCCCCAAACCAAAAATCAGCAGCGGGTCAAGAATCAGGTTGATGATGGCGGCCAGGGCCATGATCTTGGCCGGTGACTTGGTATCGCCGGTGGAGCGCAGCCCCTGATTACCCACCATCAAGAGCACCAACAGCGGGCTGCCCAGATACCACACCAGCATGTATTCATGGATAAGTGGCAGGCTTTGTTCGTTGGCACCCAGCAGACTGAAGAGGGGGTCGATAAACATCAGCCCCAATGAGGCGAGCGCACCTACGATGGCAAAGGTCAGCAGCAGGGCGTCGTGCAAAAACACCTTGGCATCGGGGGCATGGCCCGAGCCAATCAAACGGCCCAGATTGGTGGACACCCCGGCGCCTATGCCCACGGCAATGCTGGACAGCACCAGGGTAACGGGGAAGGTAAAGCTGATGGCGGCCAGGGCCTCGGTGCCCAGCTGGCTCACAAAAAAGGTATCGACCAGGCTGAACCCCAGTATGGTTAAAATCCCCAGCATGTTGGGCAGGGTCATTTTTAAAAGCACACCTGCTATGGGTGCTGTTAAAAGGCCGTGTCTGTCTTTCATTGGGGCCGGGTCATCTCTTCTTGCGGTTCGAGGCGCGATTCTAGCAGGAATGACGCCCGGGGATGGAAATCCAGGCCAAAAAAATCCAAAAAATTTTGTAAATCCCCCTTGAGACCGCGCGTCCCTGTCCCCATATGGTACTCATCAAGCCGCTCGCCTTGCCGGTGGGTGGCCTTCTACACATAACCGCCTCATTGCTGGGCAAAAAATCTTTAGGAGAATCCATAGATGAATATTCGTCCATTACATGACCGCGTAATCGTTAAGCGTCTGGAAGTGGAATCCACTTCAGCTGGTGGCATTGTGCTGACCGGCAGCGCGGCTGAAAAGTCTACCCGTGGTGAAGTGCTGGCGGTAGGCAATGGCCGGATCCTGGAAAACGGCACCGTACGTCCTCTGGATGTAAAAGTGGGTGACGTGGTGATCTTCAACGAAGGTTACGGCGTGAAGAAAGAAAAAATCGACGGTCAGGAAGTACTGATCCTGTCCGAAATGGATCTGATGGCTGTAGTGGGCTAATCCACTCAAATTGTGAAATTTCAGTCTAACGCAAAGTATTTAAAGGAAATCGAACATGGCAGCTAAAGAAGTTGTATTTGGTAACGACGCCCGCGTAAAAATGCTGGCCGGTGTAAACGTACTGGCCAACGCCGTTAAAGTGACCCTGGGCCCCAAAGGCCGTAACGTGGTTCTGGAAAAGAGCTTCGGCGCGCCGCTTATCACCAAAGACGGTGTGTCTGTGGCCAAGGAAATCGAACTGGAAGACAAGTTCGAGAACATGGGCGCCCAGATGGTGAAGGAAGTGGCTTCCAAGGCCAACGACGCTGCCGGTGACGGCACCACCACCGCTACCGTACTGGCTCAGGCCATTGTTAACGAAGGTCTGAAGGCCGTTGCCGCGGGCATGAACCCAATGGATCTGAAGCGCGGTATCGACAAAGCCGTTGCCGCCGCCGTTATCGAACTCAAAGCCCTGTCTCAGGAATGTGCCGACTCCAAGGCCATTGCCCAGGTAGGTACCATCTCTGCCAACTCTGACGAGTCCATCGGTCAAATCATTGCCACCGCCATGGAAAAAGTGGGCAAAGAAGGCGTTATCACCGTTGAAGAAGGTCAGGCGCTGGAAAACGAACTGGACGTAGTAGAAGGTATGCAGTTCGACCGCGGTTACCTGTCTCCTTACTTCATCAACAAGCCTGAAACCGGCTCTGTTGAACTGGACAACCCATTCGTGCTGCTGGTTGACAAGAAGATCTCCAACATCCGCGAACTGCTGCCTATCCTCGAAGGTCTGGCCAAGACCGGCAAGCCACTGCTGATCGTTGCCGAAGACGTGGAAGGCGAAGCCCTGGCCACTCTGGTAGTGAACAACATGCGCGGTATCGTGAAGGTTGCTGCCGTTAAAGCCCCAGGCTTTGGTGACCGTCGCAAGGCCATGCTGCAGGATATCGCCATCCTCACCGGTGGTACTGTTATCGCCGAAGAAATCGGTCTGGAGCTGGAAAAAGCCACCCTGGAAGACTTGGGTACTGCCAAGCGCGTTGTGATCACCAAGGACAACACCACCATCATCGATGGCAACGGTGCCGAGGAGCAGATCAAGGCTCGCGTGGGTCAGATCAAACAGCAAATCGAAGAAACCACGTCCGATTACGACCGTGAAAAACTGCAAGAGCGTATGGCCAAGCTGGCCGGCGGTGTTGCCGTTATCAAGGTTGGCGCTGCCACCGAAGTGGAAATGAAAGAGAAGAAAGCCCGCGTTGAAGACGCCCTGCACGCCACCCGCGCCGCCGTTGAAGAAGGTGTGGTTCCAGGCGGCGGTGTAGCCCTGGTACGCGTTGCTTCCAAGATCAGCGACGTTGAAGTAGCCAACGAAGATCAGAAGCACGGTGTGGTTATCGCCCTGCGCGCCATGGAAGCCCCACTGCGCCAAATCGCCACCAACGCCGGTGAAGAAGCCTCTGTAGTGGCCAACACTGTGAAGAACGGCTCCGGTAACTTCGGTTACAACGCCGGTAACGACAGCTACGGCGACATGCTGGAAATGGGTATCCTGGACCCAACCAAGGTAACCCGCTCAGCGCTGCAGTTCGCAGCCTCTGTAGCCGGTCTGATGATCACCACCGAAGCCATGGTAGCCGAGCTGCCGAAGGCCGATGCCCCTGATATGGGTGGTATGGGTGGTATGGGCGGTATGGGCGGCATGATGTAATCTGCCTCGCCGCAGATTGATCAAGGCGGTTGCCTTGGTCTCTCTGAGACCACAACAAAACCCCGGACTTGTTCCGGGGTTTTGTTTATTCCAAGAAAGGAAAAGGCCCGCGTATCGAATGCGGGCCTTTTCCATTTCAGAGGTTTCTGCAGAGGGCGGGGGAGTGGTTTGGGGGGGGAATGACTTCCGGCGTTGGGTTTGATTAGTCACCTGCGGTGGGCTTACTGGCAATGAGAGCCGCTTTCAGCGGCGAAAAGTCGCGGCCTTCCAGCCCGCCTCCGGGCAGAAGGCTTTGCTCGCCCAAAGCCCTCTGCACTCCAAAGGGCGCCCGCGGCGAAGCGGACGTCCCCTTGGGCTTATGCTGAAAATTGGCTAACGCGCCAGACGCTCATCCCTGATTCGACTGGCGCTGCTTCGGCGTCCATGCCTCGCTACGCCATTTTCAGCAACACCCTACGGCCGCTTCGAGCGGTTTTGGCGTATTCCGTGGCAAAAGTGTTTTGGATGTCCTGTCTTTCGGCTACGCCATAAGCTTAAACGCCCCGCGGCCGCTTAGAGCGGGATTGGTGTAGCCTCCAGCAATGTCCTAAACTTTTCGATATCAAGAGTCCAAAGACTCTTTGAAGTCTCCAAACCACTCACCAAAGTTTTCGTTGAACATGTCCATATCTTCTCGGAAAGCATTGATTGCGTCAGTGATATCTTGGCGACGTGATAGTCGATTCTTTGTGGCCGGCATTAGACGTGATGTTCTTTTAATTACTTGGTTAATTACCAACTTCCACATTGCTATCGCATCAGTTCTACTAACATTTTCTCTAAAGGCCAATGTATATGGATTGGCGATAGGTCCACCTAGGATCATTTCCATTATCGACGCTACAGCATGAATAATGATAAAGGACACGCCGGGCATACGAAGGAACTCGTGTTTGGATTCATCAGTAGATATGAGGTTGCCATGTCTGAACTTAGAGCCATAGTCAGCCTTTACCTCATTAATAGCCTCATGAAGAGTGTACAAAAATAACAGGTGACCAGCAGTTACCGTGTTATCAAAGGCCTTCTTATATAAAGAGTCGTTTTCCCAAATGTCTTTTTTCTCATGATAACTGCTATTTGGATGGTCATGATACGCAATTAATATTTGGGCTACAGTTTCAGGCGAAAGGGATATTCTTTTAACGGCAGGAGCCAAGTGTGACCTTAAGCCACCGCTATAATGTGCGTCAGGAATTGTTAAAAATTCTTGTCTCAATCTTTCTTGAGTTGCGTCGCCAGCTCTAAAATCAGAAGCCAATACTTTGTTTTGAGAGTTGTTTGCCTTAGTTATTTTTTCGATTTTGTCTGTATCATCAACTTTAATAAATCTCGCTGCCACCTTTACATTTTCATCAATATCGGAACCTAAGTTAGATAGGCATCCAGTGGTTTGAGCACCATTGACAATAGATATTCCAGTAATGTTAAGTAACTTCCCAAGCTTTTGGTCATCACCTACATATGCGACATTGAAGTCATGTACTAATGCTGTTATTCCGTTATTGCAGACAAAGAAATCTCTTGGCTCAGATTCGGCACTATGCTGAATTTGGCCGTTAATGAACTGATCTTTCTTATTACTTCCCATGTAGCCACGAATATTTGCGCTGAACAATTTTTCTTCGCCAAACTTATTGTACATTCTTTTAAGAAAATTCCCGCTCACACTTGTGCTAAAAGACAACCAGCCATTATCGGTGTGTTCTAAAAATCCGGGGTTTTCCTGTAACTCAATAGTCTCATTAATCAGAATGGAGTTCTGTTGAGCTTGGTATAACAAGTCTAAGCTCTCCAATCCGACCTCTTTTGCGTCAACGGTAACATGGACTTCCGGGTATCTTGTTCTCAATGTTGCAGCAGCGCTTGAACCAACGCCTTTCATAATCCTCTGATTTTCAGAGTTTTCTGGGCAGTTATTTAAAAACCAGACATGAAGAGTATTAATGTTCCCTTCTTCAATTGCTTTTCTGGCTTCTTCTACCTGCCCTCTGATTCTTTCAGGAATGTGAGAGAGTTCTAAATCAATTAGTGCTGTGACAGCATAGCTACTATCTCTAGCTTTATTTGGTCTAGCACCATTAACTCTTAGTTGTGGAGATTGAAAAGACTGAATTAAGTAAATTCGGCTATTATCTTCATCCGTAAACAGGATGTCGATGTTCTCATCATCCCCTCCTTCAGTAATTATTTCTGTAGCTACAGTACAAATGTCGTCGTACTGACCATGAAGTTCAATGGCATATAATGCAGCATTCAAATTTCCATGACTTTGTAAATCATCTCGTTGCTGTAAAGCGACCCAAAAGGTACTGTCATCCAAGTGTGTGTATGGCATATAAATCTCTTCTTAATTCGTGATGGCAGTGATTGCTCAATCACGCGATATAATGTAAATTTTAATTTAAAGTTTGTTTGTTAACGGAAAGAGTGAGGACACCCACAACACTAAACGACGTAAGTCTAAGTCTCGCGAGGGACTGGTGTAGTCTTCAGTAAAAGTGTTGTGTGTTCCGTCTTTTTTGTTTTTCATCTCCAAGTGTCAATATCAGTACCTGCCTAAAGAATGTTGACACTTACAATGATTCGTATTTAAACTAATATTTCGACAATCCGATTTTCACCCGTTGCAAGAGTTTCTGATTTAATATATCCCTTCTTTTCCATATCTTTTATTAACTTCATAAAAGATTTGTACTCAGTGCTAGTTATTCTAAAACTAGGATCAATCGCTTTCATTTTGTCATTTGCAATTGAAACATTGCTTGGTAATTGACTCTGGTTCATATTTCTAACTGCTTGCACAAATAGTCGCTCAATTTTGCTAGCAATTTTTGGTGTTGTTTCAGCACAGAAATCTTCTAGGAAAAGCAAGTTATCAAATGATTTCGTAAGAATGGCACGGTCTTTATCTGATTTCTTACAAACTAACCAAACTTCTTTTCCAAACTTTCTAAGTTTATCGGCAACGACGGTAAAATCTGCATCACTTGTCATAAAGCAATATCGATCAATTCTTGGATTGTCTAAATATAAGCTTTCAAAAGCATCTAGACTTAGCAGCAGATCCGCACGATTTTTCTCGTTTCCAATTTTTGGTGTATCAACAATGACAAAATTATGTTCTACTATTTGTTTTTTAAGATTCTTTTTAGCTACAATTTGATTCCCATAAGCTGCTTTTATTGCAAAAATACAATTATAGTCTTCATCCGTGCTTAAGAATGAATTCATTACATCCTCTAATATGAACTCCGATGAAGCAACATTTTCCATGTCGATATAAACTGCAATATTAAGATTTTGTTTTCGCATACGTTTAAATTCTATTTTAAGTTGCCACATCAAAATATTACGCTGTCTAATATCAGCGCAATTAGATGGAGTAAAACATCAGCAAGAATTATGTGAGCATACTTTGAATAATATTTATCCAAAGATTACTTCTGCCGAAGAGTTGTGAGACTCCCACAAATCTTCCATGACACTTCCGTTAGGGAGTATGAGTCTTCCTAGCGGCATCTAGTGGCTTTCAGCCTTCGGGGTTGTATTTGAACTGCCAGAGTCGACCAACCAAAGGTCGGCCAGAGATCTCTCCGGTACGCTTAAATCTAGTGCTGCTGTGGTCGCTCAAGTCGATCTCGATCGCTTTGACTGCAACATCATCTATTTGCGAGTCGGCAAGCCATTCTTTAATTTCATCTTCTCTCGCAATTGCGAGATCGTCAGAAGCGTGGGTCACCGCCACGAGAAAGTTCTTTTCAATCCGATGCTGGCTCGGCGCATGCTGGCAAAGCTTCGCCAGACGAATTGCATCCTTCTTGAGTTCTGCCTTCTTGATACTTCGCTTGAATTCGACCACATGACGCACACGGCGGGTTTTGACGCTGCGTAGTACCAGGTCGGCACGGCCATTGCCACGGCACTCTTCCGGTAACTCCTCGATACCTACCTCATCGCATATAGATTGGAATGAATCTTCCATTGTAAACGCGTATGTCTGCATGGTTTCGTAAACATGGTCAGCAACCTTTACAGCCATGAAATACTCCGGCAGGTCATTCACGCTACACCCAGTTTTGTCGACAGCTTCTCTTGCTGCTTTCTTGACTCCTTCAACCAACTGCTGGCGAATAGATGCCATGGTATTTCTCCTTGGTTAGTAAATCGTTTGGACATCCAAAAGTTTCATGTAACTGCAATTTGGACGCTAATCCTTATCTCCAGCCATAGCTACCGCACGGCGCATTCCGTCTGTGAAACGCACCTTCATCAAAAAAACATTTTTAAAACAACATCAAAGCTAACAGCTTGGCGGTGGCTAAACCTTGGTTGAGGTCAAAAAATGCACCGATGCCTGTAGCGACAAATTGGAGGGGAATCGAAGAGGGGTTACCTAAGTGAAAGCCTTCCTTGCTGTGCCGTCTTAACGGTGTTGCGTCTCTTCCCTGATCCACATTGTTGTGCTGAGTATGTTTTGCGCTGTTTTGCAGTGCCCTGTTTAGTACAGAGCAGCGCGTGAGCGCCCTATGCCAGTGTGGCTCGCGCCATGATTCAGCAACTGCTAAAGCTTACTTTGATAATCATACGCTTATCGGCTGAAAGTACGCCAATCAAACAGCCGAACCAGACTACCGTATGGTGTTTTAGCAGGCAAGTGTTGGCTGCGGTAAATCACGAAGCAGATAAGGAGCTGGTGAGTGCTTGCTTCTTTCTTTGTTTCTTTCTTCCTTCCTTGAGATAGGGCAGCTCTGCAAACGGCTGCTATCGACTTTCGGGCCGTAAAAAGAAAACCCCGGACTGTGCCGGGGTTTTGCTTGGTGTCACAGTGTGGCAAAGAGCATGCTACTGCGCGCTTTTATTGCTGGATGCCCACAATCAGCCAAGGTGCGTTGGCCTGAGTCAGGTTACGCTCCAAATGCCAGACTTCCTTGATGTCTTCTTCTACCCCTTCAACGGCATCGCGGTAGCGGCCGCTGAATTTTACGCTCACTTCGGCAAGCTCGTTGTTGTAGGTGGCGCGCACCAGTTCGGCGTCGAGGAACATCACTTCGGTGTGCTGCTGGCCATCGAGTTCACGGCGTTGCTGGCTGAGTTCGTTAAAGAGCTCAATCGACACGTATTCCTGAATTTTGTTCAGATCGCCCTCATTCCAGGCCTGTTGCAGGGTTTTGTAGTGGCCGCGGGCGCCTTCCAAAAAGGCGGCTAAATCGAAACCCGGCGGCAAATGAAATGGCACTGTGCTCTGGGGCTGGGCAAAACCGCTGTTACCGCTATGGCCACCAAAGGCGGCAGGCTCAGACTGCTGGCGATAAAGGTTCTGGCCAGGCGCGGCGCTGGCTTGCCCTACACCTGAATAGGCTGGTCTTGGCTGCGCCTGTGCTTTGGAGGCCATCAGCATGCGGATGACTTTAAACAGCACGAAGGCAAGCAAGGCGATGATCACTATGTCCATAATCTGGATGTTCTCAAAACCTTCGCCCATAAAGAGTGCCGCCAGTAAGCCACCCGCCAGCAGGCCGCCGAGCATACCGCCCATCATGCCTTTTTTAGCCGCAGGTGCTGCCGTGGCAGGCGCAGCAGTGGTATTGGTGGCAGTGGTATTGGTGGCCGCAGGCTGCGACTGTGCCGTTTCCTGAGTCTTACCGGCAGATTTATTGCTGCCGAATTTCTTTGCTTCCACCACGGGGCTGGTTGCCAGGCTGACGGCAAAAAACATCGCCAGCATAATGAATAACTTTTTCATTTATTCCATCTCTATTTTAATCACCGAATGGCAGGCATCATAGCGTCATGTTAGTTCATGTCAATGGTGATAAAAGTTGCATTAATAAGAAGGCGCTGAATATTAAAAATCCTGCAGTTTAATTTAAGATTTATTTAAGCTTTAGGGTGTTTAAACCAGTAAGGTAAAGTGCCTGAGTCGTGCTGCGTCTTTTTTAAGCTATCAAGGTTGCAGGTATTTAGTATTTAGAGTAAACGCAATAGAAAATGCATTAATATCAGCGTGATACCGACTTTATTTTGTGGTTTTTATCAAGTTGTTATTAATTGATGGTATCGGGTTATTGTATTTTTAATTATTAAGATGCAGTGGCTCGCCAAGCTCTTTATGGCGTATTGAACTTTTATCGTGCTATTAAGGTGTTGTGTATTCAGTTGGTTTAATTTTAGTCAGAATTGTGATTATAAAACCTCTTACCTGGATTATTAAATTAAACCTGGATGAATGCCTGGAATATTAGCCAGAAAATATAAAAACGCGCATCAATAATACTGTGGCACCAGCGAAATCGAGTGTTTTTTTGGCGAGCCACAGGCGTAGGGCTGACTGCTGTCGTTTGTGTTGAGGCCTGTGGATTAAAGCAGGTGCAGCTTGTCCGGTGCGCGCCATCAGTTTCTAGCTGTGCTAGAGTGCGCAGAGTCTCGCCGCTGACAGCCGAATGCTGAAAGCCTGCTCGTCTTTACTATGAATTGGCCTGTTATAAGAATCGCCCGTGAAAAAAATCGCTCTGTTTGTCGATGTACAAAACATCTATTACACCTGCCGTGAGGCGTATCAGCGCCAGTTTAACTATCGCAAGCTCTGGCAGCAGCTGAGTGGCGAGGGGGAGATTGTCAGCGCCTTTGCCTACGCCATTCATCGCGGCGACGATGGCCAGTTAAAGTTTCAGGACGCCATAAGGCATATAGGCTTTGAGCTTAAGCTTAAACCCTTTATTCAGCGCAGCGATGGCTCGGCCAAGGGCGATTGGGATGTAGGGATCACCATAGATGTGCTGGAGACAGCGCCCGAGGTGGATTGCGTGATACTGCTGTCCGGCGATGGGGATTTTGCGCTCTTGCTTGACAAGATAAGGCAAAAATACGGCGTGGAAGCCGAGGTGTATGGCGTGCCTGCGCTCACCGCAAAATCCCTGATGGAGGCGGCGAGCCGCTTTCATCCCATAGATGAGTCCTTGCTTCTCTAAATAATGGCTACGCTGGAAAGGGCTACGCTGGAAATGGCTACCCTGGATACTGGCCATGCTGGAACTGGCTTCGCTTTGCTGATCTCTTCTCTTATTTGATCTCCATTTGGCGTTGGCCCTTGGCCGTAAGTGGCCATGTTTACCCGAAGCGTCAGAGGGGGCACGCCTCAAGCGTAAGCCGTGGGGCAGACGAAAGTTTTACGCTCTAACCCTAAAGTGGCAATCCCCCCGATATTGTCTACCCTTATCCGTTCTCCTTGGCCAAGGTAGAGCGGGGTTGTTGTAGCAGGATGCGTTCGCCAAACTCTGACCTGCATTCGTCTGGTTAACGGGATCTTATTTAAAGACGAAAAAGGGAAATTTAGTATGCAAGTCAAATCACTCTCAGCTGTCAGTGGGCTCAGTGCGCTGGCACTCTGTACGGGCCTGGCATTCAGCGGCGCTGCGCTCGCCGAGCAAATCAAAATCCAGAATGTGCACTTTGATGCCGACAGCAACCAGCTGTCGGTAAAAGCCAAAATCGATGGTCATCACCACGGGCAAGACAGTGCCGGTGATGCCTATATCGAAATTGTGGATGCGGCCAATCCGGGCTTTGTATTGAGTGCCTTTCAAACCCCCAAACAAATCCACAGTAAAATCGATGCCGCAAGCCTGGCGTTTCTGCCCTGTCAGGTGGGCATTGTGGTCAATGGCGACACCGCCAATATGGCCGTTGCCGATGTGAAAAATGTGCCCACCAGTTGCGGCGGCTTTGCTGCCACCATTACGGGGCTTATCACCGATGAGCCTATTCCTTACGCCACTGTGTCTGTCACCCTGAACGGTAACACCTTTACCACGGTGGCGGATGAAAACGGCGCCTACAGCCTGGATGTGCTCACCACCAACATAGAGCAGCTGCTGCTGATTGAATCGTCGGCCACCAATGCCGAGACCGGCGACAGCATCGACTTTGTCAATCTGGTGGGCAGTTTTTCCAAGGTGCTCAGTGAAGATGACCCCATCAATGTGACCAACGTGACCACCGCCAAGTACAGCCTGGTGCTGGAAGCAAATGGCGGCGAGCAGCCAAGTACCCTGGCGGAGCTGGAGCAGGCCGAAACCGCGGTGGATGCCACTGAGCTGTTTCAGCTGGCGGCCATCATCAAGTTGATTGTGGATGACCCCGGCTATCAGTTGCCGGAAGGCTATGACAGTATTCTCGACTTTATTGCCGATGAGGGCGCGGTGGATACCTTTGTGGCCAGCACGCCGCCTGAGGCGCTGGAGCAGGCGCTTGCGGATATTCTCGCCGACAGCGAACTGGTGGCAGGCTTCAGCGCTGCCGATGTGCCAAGCCTCTATTACGCTATCAGCACCACCAGCCCCGGGTATCTGGCCCGAAGCGGCTCGGCGCTGGAGTTTGACAATGTGGGCATGACAGGTAAGGCGCTCAGCTTCCAGCAGTGGAACGGCCAGCCCATCAGTCAGGACTTCAGCTGGGCCGTGGTAAGTGGTCGTATCGAGGTGAGCTACAGCGCGCCACTGGTGACCGAGGAACTGTCGGACAGCATCGAGTATGTGACCGATAATCAAGCGGAAATCGATGCCTATTATGCCGGGGGCGGCGCGGTTGAAAACTTTATTACCCATCGCACCCTGACCCAGCGAGCCTACACCCGGGTGGTGGATGGCAGTTTGGTGGATGTGGTGTCGGTGGAGTCGCGCAGTGAGCTCTCCACGCCGCCCATTCCCCTCAGTGATGGCTCATTCCTCACCATTGCCCAGCCGAAGCTGGTGCTGGAATCCGGCAACGAAAATTTCCGCGCCAACTACGACATCAACAATATTCCCTTTGTCAGTGGCTGCAGCGAGGGGGATACCTGCGTCTCCGGCCTGTGGGCGGGGCAGTACCATTACACCGACGGCGAAAGGGTGTATGACGACTATGTGTTCCCCCACACCGCCTACGCCGATGCCATGCAGTTTGTGGCCGATGGCAGCGTGAGTGGCAAAATCTCCAATGTGAATGCCAGTTGGGTGGTGGACGGCGCGGGCAGGTTAGTGATTACTTACCCCGATGGCATGATCCAAACCAGCCAGATCCTCGATAAGCTCGGCATCGAACTGGGGGTCTTCTCTGTGTTTGAAAACGCCGGTGAGCGCTTTGCGGTGTACGACATCTGGATAAAAGGCGATGCCAATTTGCAGCTCGGTGTCGCCGGGTTGCAGCCAAGCACTCCCAGCCACTTCTGGGTGGGGGAAATCAACAGCTGGCTGCCGGGCTCGGTGGATGCCATGGGGCTGCTCCATTACCAGCGTCTTTGGGGCTGGCAGTTTGGGGCAAGTGAGGTGCAAAACACCTATGCGATTGGCGACTGGAGTGCGCCCGACGGCGATGGTCTCAGCAGTGTGCCATTTACTCAGGATGCACCTGTGCCCTACGCGGTGACCGCCGACTATGTGCGTATCTCGCGCTTTCCCTTCGCCGAGCGCTACTGGTATCCCATCAACAGTCAGATGATTGATGGCGACCGGGTATTTTATGTGGTGGAGCGAGAGGTGCGGGATGGTGATGTCTATGGTCGTGCCCCCGGCTACCGCACCTTTATTCCCGCCCGTATCAACATAGAGCGTGAGCGGGATATGGCGGATTACACCAACGTGGCCCGTTGAGACATAAGCCAATAAAAAACCTCGCAGCGGCGAGGTTTTTTATTGGCTGGGTGTCAGGCGGTATTTAGCCCAGGCAGCGAACAGTTTGCTGCTTAAGGTTTGCAGCTTAAGGTTTGCAGCTTATGGTTTGCTGCTTTCGTTAGCCGCCTTGTCGATGATGTCGTTGCTCGGCTCGTTTGCTCCCGATGTTTCCTTTGCTGCGGCCGAGCCTTGCATGGTTTCCCGGATGGCATCTTCTGACTCGGCCGAAGGCTCGGGCTCGGCGATAAAGTCCTGCTCGCGGATAAAGGCTGTGGGCGCGCCCTCGCTATCCATGTCGCCGGCGGCTACTGAGTCATCATCTTCGGAGCCATCATCTTCTGAGTCATCGGCATCCGGGGCGTTCTGGTTATCATCCGTGAGCGTGTCGAACTCGTTATCTGCCGCATCTTCAATATCCTTATCGGCTTTGGCGTCCGCGTCATCCTGTGCATCAGCACCCGTGTCGAGGGTAGGAGTCATCTGCTCCTGCACAGATTCGATATCCACCCGGGGGTCGAGGGCGGCGGCCAGAGGTGACGACACCAGGTCGCCGGTGGCCATGATGTAGTCATTACTGGAAGGCTCTTCCGCTTTCTGACGGGCATTGATGTAGTTAAGCCCGGCAAAGAGCACCAGGGTACAGGCCGACATAAAGCCGTAGAGCATGCTGTTGCCCAGCCACTGCATCAGGGTGGAGGCAATCAGGGGGCCAATACAGGCGCCAAGGCCGAAGGTCAGCAAAATGGTGGCAGACAGGCCCACCCGCTCGCTTTGCTCCACCCGTGAGTTGGCCAGCGCCGTGGCCAGCGGATACAGGGTAAAACCGAGGATGCCAAACAGGAAGGTCATCACCAGTGCCACCGTGGGCTGATAGGGGGTAATGGCGATGCCTAGGGTGAGCACCCCAAGCAGCAGGCAGTTGGAACGAATCAATCGGCTGCGGGACATCTTGTCCGACAGCTTGCCCATGGGCCACTGGGCCAGCAGGCCTGCGGCTATGGTGGCCGTCATAAAGCTCGCCACCTGCTGCGGGTCCAGCCCCAGATTACTGGCATAGGCCGGGGCCAAACCGTAAAAAGAGCCTACTATCATGCTGCCAATGGCAACCGTGGTGAGTGCCTGGGGCGCCTTTTTGAAGAAGTGGGTCACGTTCAGGGGCGCGGGTACCAGGGGCGCCGGGTGAATGCGGCGGGTGAGGGCGATGGGCACTATGCACAGGGCAAAACAAATGGCGATAAGCAGGAGTGGCTCCAGCCCCAAATCCGGGTAGAGGCTGATGGCGCCCTGACCCAAAATCAGCGCCAGATAAGAGACAATCATGTAGCTTGCGAACACGGCGCCGCGCTGGCTGTTGTCGGCCTGCTCGTTAAGCCAGCTCTCCAGCACCATGTACTGGCACATCATGCCAAGGCCGACCAGGAGGCGCAGCACAATCCAAATCGACAGGTCGTCCACCAGGGCATGACCCAGGGCGGAGGCGGTGACTATCCCGGCACTGGCCACAAAGGCGCGGATATGGCCCACCCGGGCGATAAGCCGGTGGCCAATCTTGGAACCTGCCACCAGCCCGGCGTAGTAGGCCGACATCATGGCGCCAATCCAAATCTGGGGCACCTCCATGGCCGACAGCTTCAGGCCCAGATAGGTGGTCAACAGGCCCCCGGCCAGCACAGTCAACAGGGTGGTGCTGTACAGGGACGCAAAGGTCCGCAGTGGGTTGGTCATCTACTACTCCTTGTCACAATGCCAACGAGAGTATAACAACAATGCCCCATCAGGTTGTTGGAATCCATACAGAAAAGGGAGCTGGGTCTCCATCTTGAGTGGGATTTTTGTGCCGCCCGCGCCACCACCTTTATGGCACCGAGGGGTTCAGAGGATGGGGGCGGCGCCCAGGCCGGTGATAAGTGTGCCCGGGCTATTCGTCCACAAAGGTTTGTTTGATGTCGAGGATCGTGTCGAGGTGTTGCTCCAGCAGCTCCACCAGCAGGGGCTCGAAGTGGCGGCCTTTTTGCTCCCGCATCAGGCGCAGTGTGTCTTCAATGCTCCAGGCCTTTTTGTAGGGACGATCACTGGTGAGGGCATCAAACACGTCGGCGATGGCAACGATGCGTCCCTCCACCGGAATAGCCTCGCCGGAAAGGCCATTGGGGTACCCGCTGCCGTCCCATTTTTCGTGATGGGTGAGGGCCACGGTGCGGGCCATTTGCATCAGCAATGAGTCGTCTTCGCCGATGATGTCGGCGCCGATTTGCGGGTGGGTTTTCATCACCTCGAACTCTTCTTCGGTGAGTTTGCCCGGCTTGAGCAGTATATGGTCTGCGATGCCGATTTTACCGATATCGTGCATGGGCGCAGCGTGCAGCAGCATATCGGCATGGCTTTCGCCAAGGCCGTAGGCCCGGGCGAGCACCTTGGCATAGTGGCTCATGCGCATGACGTGCATGCCGGTTTCATTGTCTTTGAATTCGGCGGCGCGGCCGAGGCGCTGGATGATTTTAAGCCGGGTAACCTTAAGCTCTTCGGCCTGAACCAGCGACAGGTGAGTACGCACCCGCGCCCTGACAATGGCACTGGATACCGGCTTGGTGATGTAATCCACGGCACCGGCGGCAAAACCTGTTGCCTCATCGGCTTCGTCGCTCAGGGCGGTAACGAAGATCACCGGGATAGCGGCACTCTGGGCATTGGCCTTCAACATTTTGCACAAATCCAGCCCTGTCATGTCGGGCATCATGATGTCGAGCAGGATAAGGTCGGGCCGCTTTTGTCCCACCAGTCGCAGTGCTTCCTGGCCGCTCTTGGCAAAGCTCAGCTGATACTCATCCTGCAGTATCTGTTTGAGGACCCTCAAGTTGGCCGCTTCGTCGTCTACCACCAGGATGAGGGGCTTAAGATCCTGCATCATTGCTCCTTTGTGCCTTTTCTCGGTTGTGCTGCGTCTTGCGCCTGGGGCTCTGCCGACTGTGCTGCTGTCGGATTTGAGGCCAGGGAGGCCGAAATCTCATGTTGCAGTGCGTCGATAAGCTGTTCGGCCTCGCTGAATTCAAAGTCGTTCAACGCCTGATAGATGGCGCGTATCTGACTGCCGAAAGTACCTTCTTCAAAGCTTAACAGTTTTTCCAGCAGCGGCTCATCGAGGGTGTTGTCACCGGCTTGCTGTTTGAGGCTTGCCAGCAGTGGCATAAGCTCGGCGCCGCACCGTTCGTTATCCGAGCTGGTACGCGCCTGTGCCTGAGCGGCAGGCGATGCCTCTCCATAGCCATTGGTTTGCACTTCGGCTTTTACGGCGGCGAACACCTGCTGAATGGGGGCCACAAAGAGGGCACATTGCTCGGGGTGGCTTGCCAGCAGCGACTCGAGTTTTTCAAGATTACGGCTTAACCGGGTGAGGGACAGGTTGGCGCTCACGCCCTTGAGACCGTGGGCCGTTTGCTTGAGCGCAGGCCAGTCACAGGCATGGCACTGCCGGGACAGCTGCTCAAACTGCGCAGCCTGCTCCTCGACAAACAGCGCCAACTGACGGTAGTAGCTGTCGCGGGAGCCCCAGAGATCCATGCCTTTTTTCTCATCGATAAGCTTACCCGGCTGGCTTTGGGGTGTGGTTGTTTCTATGGGGGCATGTTTAAGGCCCAGTACCCGGGCGATTTCGGCGCACAGCAGCGGGTAGTCGATGGGCTTGTTGGCAAAGCCATCCATGCCCGCCTGACGGGCGGCGGTGCGATCGTCTTCCAGTACGCTGGCGGTGAGGGCGATGATGGGCACATGCGCCAGCCCTTCGCACCGCTCGGTGTCGCGCCGCGCCCTGGAGGCGCTCAACCCATCCATCACCGGCATTTGCACGTCCATCAGCACCAAATCGATGCCGGGTTCGCTGGCCATGCGTGCCAGTGCCTGCTGGCCGTCGCGCTCGGTAATGACCCTGTGGCCATCACGCCCAAGCAGGGTAGAGAGCAGCTCCAGATTCTGGGCGATATCGTCCACCACCAATACTGTCATTGGCGGCAGGCTGATATGGTCTTCCAGCGGCACCAGATCGTCGCACACACCGGGATTCAGCGGCAGGCTGAAGCTGAAACGGCTGCCCTTGCCAAGCTCACTCACTGCGCTGATGTGGCCGCCCATCAGCTCGACCAGTTGTTTGCTGATGGTGGTACCAAGGCCGGTGCCGCCAAAGCGGCGACTCATGGAGGCGTCGGCCTGGGTGAAGGGGTCGAATATCTTATCAAGCTGTGCCGGGCTCATGCCTATGCCCGTGTCTTCTACCACAAAGTCCACCAGATTGCCTTTGCCCGGATTGACGGTGAGCCTGACCTGGCCCTTTTCGGTAAATTTGACCGCGTTGCTGACCAGGTTGGTCAGTACCTGACGGATCCGCTCTGGGGAGCCCGCGTAGCAGGGTAGCAGCTTGGGTGAAACCTCCATGGTGAGCTGCAATCCCTTGCGCCGTGCCTGCAACCAGAGGGTGGAAATCACCTCATCCAGCTCCTGCACCAGCGAAAAGTCGCGGATTTCCAGCTCCAGCTTGCCCTTGTCGAGTTTGGCGCTGTCGAGCACGTCGTTGAGCAGGTGCAGCAACGACTTGGCGGCGTGGTTGATGGTTTTCAGATGGCGGTGTTTTTCGGGCTCAAACTGGCTTTCCAGCAGTATGTCGCTGAAACCTATGATGGCGTTCATGGGAGTGCGGATTTCATGGCTCATATTGGCCAGAAACGCAGCACGGGCGGTGGCGGCGGCTTCTGCGGTTTCCTTGGCCTCCAGCAGTTCCTGCTCCATCTGACGCCGTTCTGTGATGTCCATGATGAAACCGTCGAGATACATCTCACCGCTTTGCTGATCGCGGATATGGTTGCCGTACTCCATCATCCAGCGGATGTCGCCATTGCGGTGGATGATGCGGTATTCCAGGTTAAAGGCGCCCACCGGCGGCACGGCATTGTTGATGTGCTCCAAATCGTCGGGGTGGAACAGGTCGCTGAAGCTGCGCCTGGGGCTTGGCAACATAAAGTCGCCGGCCGGGTAACCTGTGATTTTTTCCACCGCATTGCTGATGAAGATCATCGACCAATGTTCATCGTTTTTACAGCGATAGGCGATGCCGGGAATGTTGCCGATGAGGGAGCGGAACTTTTGCTCGTTTTCCCGCAGTGCCATTTCCATGCTGAGGCGCTGGCGAATATCGGAGATAAAGGCCACAAAGAAGTCGTCTTCGGCCATTTTGACATGACCAATCCCGAGGCGGATGGCAATCTTGTGGCCGTCTTTGTGTATGGCTTCGACTTCGCGGCCCTTGCCGATGATGCGGGCTTCGCCTGTGGCCAGATAGCGGGCGAGGTAACCGTCGTGCTCTGAATGAAATGGGTCTGGCATCAGTACCTTGACGTTTTGGCCAATCAGCTCGTCGGCGCGCCAGCCCAGCAGCTTTTCGGTGGCCTGGTTAACGTCTGTGATAATGCCGTGGCTGTCGATGGTGACTATGCCGTCGATGGCCGTTTCCATGATGGCCTGTACCCGGCGCTTGCTTTCTGAGGCGCGCAGGGAAATATCCTTGTACTTGTAAATCAGGCTCAGGCCCAGCACCAGACTGGTCATCACCAGGGTCGCCGTGGTCACCCCAAGCGCCAGATAAAAGGACATTTCCGGCGGCTGGGGGCTCAGCTCGAGGCCCGGTGGTTTAACAAAGCGGGCCGCCGCCATGCCGGTGTAGTGCATGCCGGTAATGGCGCTGCCCATGACTATGCTGGCGGTGAGGTTGGCGCGCCACAGCTGATTGCTGCCACGGCTGATAAGGCCGCTGCGTACCCACAGCGACAACATGGCCAGACTCACTGCCACCACAATAGAGAGGCCAAACATGGGCAGGCTATAGCGCAGCGACGGCGCCATTTCCATGGCTGCCATACCGCTGTAGTGCATGGTCCCTATGCCAGCACCCACCAGCACACCGGCGATAATCAAAGGCTTAAGGCCCTTGGGGTGGCGCTGAATGTGGTGTAACGCCACCCAGGACGCGGCGATGCCGGGTAGCATTGACAGCAGGGTCAGGGTTTTGCCGTATTGCACCGGGGTGCATAAATCAAATGCCAGCATGCCAATAAAATGCATCGACCAGATGCCCACCCCCAGCGCCAGACTGCCAATAAACAGCAATATGTGTTTGCGTCTGGTGGAGCGGGTGAGCCCGGCCTGATAGGCCACGTGCAGGGCCATAAAGGAGGCAAAGATGGCAATCAGCACCGAGGTGAACACCATGGGCATGCTGTAGTTGCCGTAGATGAGGGTGCTTTGCTCCGGGATATTAAACTGGGTGACTATCCAATTCAGCATAGGGAATTCATGTGTCTGTGGGTTACTTCAATCAGAGACCGGCAGCGACAGGAGTGCAAGTTTGGCTGCAGGTTCTCAGAGGTGGCCGGCATAGTCCTGCCGTCCTGGCGGGGTGTTGATAAATAAGTGCATCAATTGCTTACATTAGCCATTAATGGCAAAACAGGCAACGGCAAGGCAGTATATTCAGCGGTCGCCGGTTTAAAAACGCTGCGGCCCGGATTGCGTGTCGGCGGCCCGCTGCCTTATGTTGAGTGGGCAGGCATGGGTAACAAAGTGGCTTGCATCAGTAAGGTCGTGGCATCAGGGAGGAGAGGGAATGACGGAGTCGGACAGGGTTGTTCAGGTGCTGAAAAAGCAGCTCAGGGCCAGGGGCATTCATTATCAGCAGGTGGCCAGTACGCTTGGCCTCAGTGAAGCGTCGGTAAAACGCTTGTTCGCCAATGGCGGCAGCCTGAGCCTGGAGCGTCTGGCTATGGTTTGCCGTTTACTGGAGATGGACTTGCCCGCCCTCTTCAGGCTGGTGGCCGATGAACGGGAACAGCTCAGAGCCCTGACCTGGGCCCAGGAAGAACAGTTGGTCGCCGATAAGGCCCTGCTGCTGGTGGCCGTGTGTGTGACCAACGGCTACCGCTTCGAACACATTCTCAGCCAGTACAACCTGAGCGAATTTCAGGTCATTCAAAAGCTGGCTCAGCTGGACAGGCTTAAAGTGATTGAGCTTTTGCCCGAAAACCGGATAAAGCTGAAGCTGTCTGCGTCTTTTGCCTGGATCCCGGGAGGCCCCATTCAGCAGTTTTTTCAGCAGCAGGTGATACGTACCTTTTTCCGCTCCGACTTTGCCGCTGACGATGAAAAACTCATGATGAGCACGGGCCTGATGTCGGTGCCGAGCAACCACAAGTTTCAACAACGTATGCAGAAATTGGTGAACGAGTTTTATCAGGCCTGCGATAACGATGACAGTCTGGCGATGCAGGAGCGCCACGGCACCTCGATGATCATCGCCATCCGCCGCTGGCACTTTCCACTGTTTGAAGAGTTCAGCACCAGGGAATAGGCTAAGCATTCACACCCTGCCTTCTTCCTGCTGCCTCTGATTTCAATGTCCTGGTTCAATTTCATGGTTCAGGGGCAGGTTTCAGTGTCTGACAGCCACAAAAGTGGCATTCCGCGATACCCGAAGGTGCGCATAGTGCCACTCTCGCCATGTTACTTTTTTGCTTTTGCCTCTGGGTGCAAGCTCTCCTTCGGGAGTGATGGTCACTCTCTTCCTCAGGACGAAGGAGGCAAAAATGGGTCACCCATTAACGCAAATGTTTCGCACCATGTGTCTGGGCTCTGCCCTTGTGGGGCTGGTTTGGATTAGCCCTGATGCGGGGGCGGCTGGGCTGTTGAAACCTGTCGGCAGCCAATACCAGGACATGCAAATTCAATCTCACCATGTGGATGTGGTTATCCAGGATGGCTATGCCACCACCGCCATCGAGCAAACCTTTTACAATCCCAATTCCGATGCACTGGAAGCCCTCTATTCCTTCCCGGTGCCACAGCAGGCCGTGGTTGGTGAGTTTATCTATTGGATCAATGATGTGCCCGTGATTGCCGAGGCGGTGCCAAAACAGAAGGCCCGGGAGATTTACCAGGACCAGAAGGCTCAGGGCAATGCCACCGCCCTGACTGAGAAGGACGACTACAAGCACTTTGATATGCGGGTGTTTCCGGTGCAACCCCTGCAGTCGGTAAAGGTTCGGCTGGTGTATATGCAGGATGCTCTGCTGGACCACGGCGTTGGCCGGTATCTCTATCCTTTGGAAGAGGGCGGTGTGGATGAGGCACGCGACAGCTTTTGGCAGCGCAACCCAGTGGTAGAGCAGGACTTCTCTTTTAATGTCACTCTGCGTTCGGCTTACCCTGTGGATGGTATGAGACTGCCATCCCATCCGGATGTAGAGATACATCAGGAGATGCAGGCAGGCGCTGCCCTGTGGCTCGCTAGCCTGACAAATCAGGCGGGCAGCCCTGACACAGGTGCCATTGAAAGCGCTGCTGCCAACGAAAGCGTCGGAAGCGCCGCTGTGGCCGTGGAGAGCGGAGCTGAGCATCAGCACAAAGCCATGAGGCTCGATAAAGACATTCTTCTTTACTGGCGTCTGCAGGAAGGTTTGCCAGGCCGGGTGGATATGGTGACCTACCGCGATCCCAAGGCCTCGACCAGGGGCACGGTAAAGCTCACCTTTACCCCCGGTGATGATTTGGGGCCGGTGACCGAGGGGCGGGACTGGGTGTTTGTGCTGGACAAGTCCGGCTCCATGAATGGCAAGTATGCCACCTTGGTCGAAGGCGTGCGTCAGGGGCTGGGTAAACTGCCGGCGCAGGACAGGTTCCGGATTATTCTGTTTGATGAGGGCACTCAGGAATTCAGCAAGGGCTTTGTGCCTGTGGACAGCAATAACATCAACCAGGCTCTGGCCTGGGTTGAGGGCATCAGTCCCGGCAATGGCACAGACCTCTATCAGGGCCTGAAGCGCGCACTGACGCCGCTGGATGCCGACCGACCCACTGGCGTGGTGCTGGTAACCGACGGGGTAGCCAATGTGGGCGTGACCGAAAAACGCCGTTTCTTTGAGTTGATGCAACAACAGGATGTTCGCCTGTTCACCTTTATCATGGGCAACAGTGCCAACACGCCCCTGCTGGTGCCCATGACCCGTTTATCCAATGGTGTCGCGACCTCGGTGTCCAACGCCGATGACATGGTTGGCCATCTGATGAATATCACCAGCAAGCTGACTCACCAGGCCTATCGCAATATTCGCCTTGATATCGATGGGGTGAAGATTAAAGACCTGACACCACAGGAGATAGGCAGCCTCTACCGGGGTGAGCAACTGGTGCTGTTCGGCCATTATTTTGCCCCAGGTGAGGCCAAACTCACCCTGACCATGGACATCGGTGGAGAGTCCCGCAAATACAGCACCACAGTGATGCTGCCTGAGACTGCGCTGGATTATCCCGAACTCGAGCGTATGTGGGCCTTCTCGGCCATTAATGGTCTGCAGGAGCAGATGGACTACCTGGAGCAAAAAGACAGAGACAAGGAAAAGGCCATTGAGGACATCGCCATCGAGTATGGGCTGCTGACCGATTACACTTCCTTGCTGGTGGTGGAAGAGGATATCTTCCGCCAGCTCGGTATCGAGCGGGACAATCAGCGCCGTGTGAGTAAAGAGCAGGCCGCGCGCAAGACAAGGGAAACTCAGCCCCCGGCGCCCACCCGCGCCGACAAGCAGAACCCCATGTTCTCAGAGCCCCAACCCACCCACTCAGGCGGTGGAGGAGGCGGAGGCAGTATGGGCCTGTGGACACTGCTGGCACTCTTGCTGTTGGGCGCAGTGCGGCTTGTGGCCGTTAAGCCAAGCCGTTAAGCTTCAAGGCTGCACTCATTCATGGGGGCAGCCTTTTTTGGTACCTTGGGGTTGGCATTGCGAGAGCTGACTTGGCGATGCGTTGGGAGTTTTAGATTTTGAAAAATAAAAACAAAATGGCAGTCGCCGTTGCCGGGCTCGGTCTGCTTTTGAGCGTGTTTGCCAGCCCTGGCTGGGCCGCCGATATCTGGTTGTTTCGTCACGGTGAAAAGGCGCCGGGGAAGAACCCTGCGCTGACCGAAGCGGGGCAGGCGCGGGCACAGCGCATTGCCGGGCTTATCCTCAAGGCGCCATCGACCGGCGACAATATCCGGCTCTATTCCACCGATTATCGCCGCACTCAGGAAACCATAGCGCCGCTGGCCGAGGCAACAGGTGTGA
Organism: Shewanella zhangzhouensis; assembly: GCF_019457615.1. Taxonomy (NCBI): domain Bacteria; kingdom Pseudomonadati; phylum Pseudomonadota; class Gammaproteobacteria; order Alteromonadales; family Shewanellaceae; genus Shewanella; species Shewanella zhangzhouensis. Next base: position 3,854,323 of record NZ_CP080414.1, on the reverse strand, counting down.
AGGTGCAGAGTTACGACCCCGGCGATTTGGCACAATTTGCGGCGCAGATTAGTGCGCTCGACGGCACTGTGGTTGTGGCCGGTCACAGCAATACCACGCCTGAGCTACTCAAACTCCTGAGCGGCATTGAGCGCGACATTCCCGAAGACAGGTTCGATGTGCTCTATCATCTTGTGCCTGCCGAGGAAGGCGTCAGCCTGCAGGAGCTGTCATCGGATACCCATAAACCTTAATCCCGATTGGGCTCAGACAGTTGCCTGAGCTGATTTTTAAGCTTTTGTTTGTGTCTTGCCAGTTTAATCATCTTTAGCCCTTCCCAGAGGGCAATCATGCCGCCAAGACTGAGCAGAGCATAGCAGTGGATGGGGTCACTCAGAAAAGGGTGAAACGAGGCCTCACCGGTAAAGATACCGTAGAGGCCAAGCCCCAACATGATATTGCCGATAGCCCCAACTAACTGGAGTCTGACCATGGATTTTTGAGTGGCTTTCAACTCGGCTTCCAATTCGGTTTTCATCTGCATGCTTATCTGCTCCGGCTGTTCTGCCTTTCCTGATGTACTCACTTATGCCAAAGCCGCCAGAGCCACTGCCCGATACAGTGGCTCTGACACTGAGCTTACTCCTGTGCCAGCACCAAAGGCAGGGTGTCGCCCTGCAGCTGGTACAGGGGATACTTGTACATACAAGCTGAAAAAGCCTTTGATGCCAAGTGACTATCCAGCCAGCGTGCCACATTGGGGTACCGGGCGGCGAGCCAGCCGGGCTCTACACCGGCAAACTGGCGCACAAAGGGGAAAATCGCCAAATCCGCCAGACTCACCGCTTCACCCAGCAACATGGTGCTGTGACTCAGCCTGTTTTCCAGGTCAGCGATAAATTCGCAGGCGTTGTCGCGGTAGTAGTTCTGGTCGAATTGCGGATGGCGGTCGAAGTATTTGTATTTGTCGAGCCAGGGTTTAAAACCTTCGTCGTTGGCTGTTATCAGGGCCAGTGAGGCAGGCACTTGCTGTTTGAGTGCGGCGGCTGCGGGGAGGCTGGACTGCTCAGTGGCCCACAACATAATATCGAGACTTTCTGTCAGCAGGGTGTCGCCGCTCACCAATACAGGCACAGTGCCTTTGGGATTAAGCGCCAGCAACTCGGCGGGCTTATCTTTGAGGGCAACTTCCCTTACCCTGATGGATAATTGGCAGCATATCAGCGCCATACGGGCGCGCATGGCGTAGGGGCAGCGACGAAAACTGTAAAGCAGGGCGGAGTCTGTCATGGTTAAAGGTTAGCGATGAATGTGGCTCCACTTTAACACGCGTCTGCCTTGCGGCGATGTTTTGCCATTTTTTATCGCTTTTTTGCTGAGTATTTTGGAGTTGTCCCATGGCTTGCGATGAGTGTGATTCTTCCTTTTTTCGCCAGAAGATTGGCCGATGTAAGCGCTGCATGCTGATGCTGACGGGGCTTTGCATGTTGGGCTGGCCGCTTTGGTATCTGCTCTTTTGGGAACAAATCACCAGTGTGGAGTCCCTGGCGCTGCTGGCATTTTGTATCGCCTGGAGTGGCCTGCTGGCACTGCACCTGGTTGTATGGGCATGGCGTTCGCTGTCTGGGCGCGAGTAAACCCATGCTCAATCACCACACCGCTGTTTAATGGCCACACCATTGGGATTCACAGGGGATACCGTCGTTGTCACCGTCCATTTTCGTGCCCGGACAATTATTTTGATAGAAGGTGGCTTCGGCACAGGAGCGCATCTGACTGCAATGGGTTTTGCCTTCGCAGCGAAACACTGGCTCTGGGTACGGGTCTGGCACTATGGCCTTGCTCTCTATGGGCGGCAGTGAATAGTGGGTATCCGGGGAGGTAAAGTCTTCCACCAGCGGGGCTAATTTGGGCACGGCGAAGGCTATCAAAGCTATCAGTACCAAGCCCTTCAGCAGCTTACCTAGTGGAAAGGTCGTTGAGGCTTTACGGGTTTTGATTGGTGAGGCGGGTTTTATAGCCACCCCTTCGATACGGGCAAGACCGGCTTGCTGTTTTCCGTCTGTTGAGGTTTCCAATTGAAACACTATGATGTCGCCGACACGTGGCGCCCGGCTCATCTGTTTCAGTGACGAGATGTGAATAAACACATCGCCAGCGCCGTCCAGCTCTGGTTTGATAAAACCAAAACCCCGTTCGTCGTTCCATCTGACCAGTTTGCCGCGTTGCATATTGCTTCCCTGTTAATGCGTGTGAGCGATTCGGGTCTGTCACCCGCCGTCCCTGAATGCCCTCGGTCGATACTATCGTGTGTCTTGAGGGCTGTGCTGTGCCGCTTACTTTATCGTTCTGACTGGGGGGAGACAAGCGTTGTAGGCAATGCTCAGGCACTGTTATGGCACCCTGAGTGAGGCGCTTCGACTAAAGAAGCACCTTCCCTCGCCCTGGGTGGACTTGAGTGGTCTGACGAGTTTGGCCATAATCATCTTTCCATGGTTCAGGGAACGATTATGTACAAGCTTCACCGGCTTAAGGGCCATATCCAGACCATTTATCTTGCCGAACACCCCCAGGGACTGGTGCTGCTGGATGGCTGTTGCCGGGCCGATGTTGCCCTGGTGTGCCATTTTATCCGCCACAAGCTCAAACGTGCCCTGGCCGAACTCAAGCTGGTGGTGGTGACCCATATGCATCCGGACCATGCCGGTGGCGCCCATGCCCTGAGGGCCAAGACCGGCGCCCGCATTGTTGCCGCCGATGTGCAGGGCCACTGGTATCGGGGGCTGGATGGCATGGCCATGCACCTCACCGATATGGCACTGGCGGCCTGGGTCGCCAAACGCCTTGGTAAACCGATGCGCTGGCTCTGGTATTCCCGTAAACTCAGGGCCGATATCTTGCTGGGAGACGACAGCCGTCTGCCGGACTTTCCCGAGTGGCGGGTGTTTCATTGCCCCGGTCATACCGACCGGGACCTGGTATTGCTCCATGAAGAAGAGAGCTGCGCCTATGTGGCCGACCTCCTGGTGAAGGTAAAGGGCAGGTACATTCCGCCTTTTCCGCTGTTTTATCCCAATCGCTACAAGAGCTCCCTGATGAAACTCAAGTGCCTGGCACCAGCGCGGGTGATGCTGGCCCATGGCGGCGAAGTCAGTCTGGCCGAGATAGATTTGGACCGGGTACTGGCCGAGTCGCCCACAATGCCCATGACCCACTGGCGCTCGGTGAAAGCCAAACTCAGGCAAATTCTCAATCGCCCCTGAGTCGCACTGCGTTGATTCAGGGTGTCGCCACTTCACACTGACGCCTCGATTGCTTCCCTTGCGATGGCGGGTATTCCTCGGCAAGATGGTTTCATCTCAGCTCTAATGCCAGCCCCCAAGCCCGTGCCATGACCAACAAAAACGCTTCTCCCTTTTCTGCCAACGAGTGGCGCGCCATCAATATTGCCGCACAGGGGCTTGTTGATGCGCCAAAGGATGTGACTGATTGCATTGCCCGCCTGGGGTATGTGCAGATTGACTCTATCCAGGTTGCCGCCCGGGCCCACGACCATGTGCTCCACAGCCGTCTGGCCGATTTTCGACCCGAGGCGCTGGCCGGGGCCATTGCCGACAAGTCGATATTTGAATACTGGTCCCACGCGGCTGCATATCTGCCCATGGGTGACTACCGATTCAGTCTGCCAAGGAAGTTGGCACTTCGAAACGGTGAGCGCCACTGGTTCGAGCGTGACAGCAAGGAGATGCGAGAGGTACTGAGTCGTATCCGGGCAGAAGGACCGCTCAAGGCATCGGACTTTGAAGCGCCGCCGGGTAGGGCTGGTGCCTGGTGGGACTGGAAACCTGCCAAGAAGGCACTTGAACAACTTTTTATGGAAGGCGACCTGATGGTGGCTCGCCGTGAAGGGTTTCAAAAGGTATACGACTTAACTGAGCGGGTATTGCCAGCCGACGTGGATAACCGGGTGCCCAGCGACGAGGAATACGGCCGTTATCTGGTGCAGGGCTTTTTGGATGCCCATGGTCATGGCAGCCTGGCGGAAATCTGTTATTTGCGCCGCAATGTGCAGCCGCTGGTGAAGAAAGTCATCGCCGATATGCTTGAAAGTGGTGAGCTTGAAAGCTTTGTCAGTGACGGCAAGCCCAGATATTACCGACACCATATCGCACCTGTGCAGCTGCCTTCCCGGGTGTGGCTGCTCAACCCCTTCGATAACCTGCTTATCCAGAGAAATCGCCTCAAGCAGTGGTTCGACTTTGATTATCAGATAGAGGTCTATGTGCCCGAACCCAAGCGGCGGTTTGGCTATTACAGTCTGGGGATACTCTGGCGGGATACCTTTGTAGGGCGAGTAGATGTGAAGGCCGATCGGGAGAAGGGATTGCTGCGCCTGAGGCGTTTAACGCTGGAAGATGCCGCCTATGATAAGGCAGGCTCGCTGCAGCCTTTTTTAGCGCCCATGGAGCAGGCTTTGGCTGAGTTTTGTCGATTCAACGGTCTGGCTCGCTGGAAACTGGAAGCCGCCAGCGATAAGCAGCTTAAACGCCATTACGCCCGTCAGGTGTGGATCTGACTCAAGGGCTGTTAACTGGGCTTTGCACAAGCTCTTTTAACTGTGCTTTGCATAAGGCCTTTGCAGCCGGGGGCCGTCGCTGGCATCATGTTGCGCGTCCAAGGGCATATTGGCCGTTACTGCCAATGCCCTGAATACCTGCATGGAGAGCCCCTTTGAACTGGATGCAATTTACCCTGTCACTGCTGGATATTCTTGTCTGGCCTCTGATAGTGCTTATCCTCTGCGCCTTACTCAGGGCGCCGCTGGTTGCCTTGCTGCCCCAGGCACGCAAACTCAAGTACAAAGACTTCGAAATGGAGTTCGGTGAAGAACTCAAAGTCGCCAGCCGTGATGCGCGCCAGGCATTTCCCGAGCTGGTGTCTGATCGCAAGGCGCAGTTGATTGCCGCCGTGGAAAACCTGCCCAACTCCGCCATTCTGGGAGCATGGGCCGAAGTGGAAGATGCCGCCGAAACCCTGCTGCGCCGCGATAATCCTGACCTGTCACTCAGCCCGGATACCCCTTATAAACACATGGGCGAACTCTTGGTGATGGGGCAGAGGCTCGACACTGCCAAGGGCAAGCTTTTTACCGAGCTGCGCCGGCTGCGAAACAAGGTTGCCCATGCCCGTGATTTCCAGGTGGGCAAGGCCGAGGCCATCTTGTATGTTGAGCTGTGTTTCCAGCTGCAAAGCCACCTGCGTGGCCTCTGATTTCAGCCATCGCGCCATGGAAATTGATGTCGTGATTGCCTAAAATCCCCAGGTTTTTATCGTCAATAACCCAGTATTCCTTTCCATGAATATCAAGTTAGCACTCACAGGAGACGGCTCTCACACCCTGGTCAACAGCGTACTGGATGAAAGCTATCATGTTTTCAAAGGGGCGCTGACCGAGTCTGTGTATGTGTATATAGATGCGGGTCTGGTGCCGATGGCGGCAGTAAAGCCTTCGCTCAGAATCCTTGAGGTGGGTTTTGGCACCGGGCTGAATGTGCTCCTGACCCGGCAAAAGGCCTGCGAGATGGGACTGGATATCCATTTTACTACCCTGGAGCCCTTTCCGCTGGACGCGGAAATAATCGCGGTACTGAATTATGTGGACCGTCTGGCTGAGCTGGGCGGCTACGGTGACCGCGATACCCTAGCAAAACGCTTCAGCGAGCTGCATCGGGCCCCGTGGGGCCAGGAAGTGGCATTAGAGGAAAGCAGACTTCATAAAATACAGGGCAGGCTGGAGGAGCAAGTATTTTCTCCCGAACGCTTTGACCTGATTTATTTCGATGCCTTTGCCCCCGCCAAGCAACCCGAGCTGTGGGCGGCAGAAAACTTCGTAAAGCTGTTTAATGCGCTGGCGCCAGAAGGGCTATTGGTCAGCTACTGTGCCAATGGTCAGTTCAAGCGGGATTTGAAAGCCGCAGGATTCAGGGTCGAGAGCTACCCCGGCCCTATGGGGCGCAGGCACATGACCCGGGCCTGGAAGGGATTGTAACGGGAGCCGACCACGGCATTAATGGGTGAATTTTTCCGCAAACTTCTCTGCGGGCATGGCCTTGCCATACAGGTAGCCCTGGGCAAAATCACATTCCTCGGCCTGGATAAAGGCCTCCTGAAATGCATTCTCCACCCCTTCAGCAATCACGCTCAGGTTCAGCTTGTGCGCCATGGCAATGATGGCCCGGGTCAGCTCGCGATTTTGTTCGTTGAACTCGAGGTTACTGATAAAGCTGCGATCTATTTTCAGGGTGTCGAAGGCATACTTTTGCAAATAGCTCAGCGATGAATAGCCCGTGCCAAAGTCATCCAGAGATATTTGCACCCCCAGATGACGCAGCCGCGCCAGACTTGCTCTGGCATGGTGTTCATCCTGCAGCAAAATGCCTTCGGTGATTTCAAGCTCCAGGGTGCCGGGGGGCAATTCATACAAATCGAGCAGATCTTCGATGTGCTCTACAAATTGCCGTTCACGAAACTGCAGCGGTGAAATATTAATGGCGACTTTGAAGGGATGATTGCTGAGCTTGTGCCAATGGGCGGCATGTTTCATCGCCTCATGCAGTACAAAGTTACCTATTTCAATGATTTGCCCGTTGCTTTCGGCCAGTGGGATAAAGCGTTCCGGACCAACATTACCCAGTTCAGGACTGTGCCAGCGCAGCAGTGCTTCGGCGCCAACCAGGCGCTGCTTATCCCGTACGGACACCAGAGGCTGAAAGTACACCGCCAGTTCGCCCTGATGCAGCGCATCCAGCAGATGTGACTCCAGCAGCAGGCGCTCGTGGGCCGCTTTTTGGGTTTCCTGGCCGAAAAAAGACACAACAGCACCTTCTTTTTTGGCAATGCTCATGGCAGCACTGGCGCGTTGCAGCAGGCTGACGGAGTCGGTGGCGTCTACCGGTGCAATGGCCACACCCAGGTTGGTTTGTACCGTAATGCTGTTGGTGTTGACGGTGAAAGGTACTGAGCAGTCGCTCAGAACCCGTGCAATGACCTGCTCTGTCATCTCTGTGCTGGCGTCGTGCACTGCTGCCAGTACAAACTCCGACCCGGCGATACGTGCGAGCAGCCAGTTATCGGGCAACTTAAGGCTCAATCGTTGGCTCAGGCTCACCAGAATAGAGTCGCCGGTGAGATAGCCGTAGCTGTCGTTTACCGATTTGAAATTGCGCAGACCAAAGTAGATAAGCGTCAGGTGTTCATCTTTTTTCAGTTTGGGCAGTAAAGACTGCAGCCTTTCGGTGAGGGTTGCACGGTTGGGCAAATGGGTTAAGGGGTCGAAGGTGCGGTGAAACTCCAAATGTCCTTCGGCAGCGGTGCGCTGCTCAATCTCTTTGAGCAATCGGGCACTGAGCTCGGCAAGCCGCTGGGTGCGCTCCTGCACCTTGTGTTCCAGCTCCTCATTAAGCACTTTCAACTCAGATTTGTGGTAAAGCACCTGCAAGTGTCCTTCCAGGGCAGATTGGAAGCGCCCCAGCAGCGCGTGAATCCTGTCGTTGAAGTGTCTTTCTTTATTGTCGAGTATGCAGATGGTACCGAAGGGGGTGTTATCGGGCCAGAAGATGGGCAGGCCACAGTAGCAAATCATCCCCAGTTTGATATCCGGGTTATTGGCCCATTTGGGGTCTTTGAGAGCGTTGGGCACCTCCAGCTGTTGCCGCTCACGGATCACGGTTTCGCAATAAAGACCGTGACCCAAGGCATCCCGGGCGTGGGGAGCATAGGGGTTACCGGCCGAGCGGCTGCTGGAGAACACCTCAATGTCGTCTTCATGGATACGCATGATAAGCGCTGATGGGCATTCGGTGATGTCGGCCACCAAATCGACAATCTCCTGCCAGCCACCCAGCATGGCTTCGGGGACACTGATGGTTTTGGTATTTATCTGTGGCATTTGCAGAACGCTTATCCCTGATGGTATTGAAGTTCCGTATCGCGGGGGCATGCCCGCGCCAGTCCCATTCAGTGTAGTTCACCCACAGCGGTTGCAGCGTAACGCTTTACCTACGAAGGCGTTGCAGGGAAAGGCCTGGAAGGTTTATTGTCCGGTACAAGACTGGCGGGTTTAACCGAGGTCGGCGCAATATCCGGTCGTAGCATGACAAAGCTGTTCAAGTAAAGCTGTGCAAGCACCGAGCGGGGTGAGAGAGAATCACCCCGACTCGACGGAATCGGGGCAATGATTTGTCTGACTGCCACTGCGCGGTAGTGCCATCTTGCCTCAGCGTTCCCCGTTAACCGGGCGCCGGGTTTAGACAATAGCGCCTGAAGATAGCTCAGGCGTTGAAAGTTTGTAGTTTGGAGATTTCCTGTCGCAGTCCGGACAGTTTCATCTCGAGGGCTTCTATTTCCTGCTCGAGCTTGCTGCGACGGCTACTGCGGGATTGATGTGATTCCCGGATCCATTTGAGCAGGGTCTTGCTGGCGATGCCGTGATCCCTGGCGACTTCAGATGGCAATCGGCCGCCCTCGAGCACGGCGGTAACGGCTTCCTGACGCCGGCTCTCGTATGCTGAGGACATGATCATAATCCTGTCCTCCTGAATTTGACCTCTCGTCCCAGTTCCCACTGACTGACGCCAGCAGACCCAATGTAGTGCCACTCTGATTTCAAGTGGTTAAATACAGATGTCAGGTACTTCATGTTCGACTCCTTTATTCAACACCCACAAAGAGGTATGCAACTTTGATGTCAATTTGCTAATGGCATTAATATCAAATGTTTATGATTTATTTATGTCAGCGTCAGTGGCGGATTTGCCTGATTTGAGGGCAAGGTGCCCCAAGTTGGTGCCCGGGGGAGATAGATGGATAAGCATTGGGCAATCGCTCGGCGTTCAGTTGCCTGTCATCTTGCAGTCGTTATACTGGCCGCAAAAATGACAAGAGGTATTTCCATGAACAAGAAAGCAATTTTTACCCTGACTGGCGTATTTGCCCTAGCGACCATGGTCACTGGTTGCAGCACAGTGAACCCCTACACCAATGAACAGCAAACTGCCAATGCCACCACAGGCGCCATCATAGGTGCCGTTGCGGGTGCGGCCGTGGGCGTAGCCTCTTCCAGTAAGAGCGACCGCGGTAAAGGCGCGCTGATAGGTGCAGCATCGGGTGCGGCCGTGGGTGGTGGTATCGGTTATTACATGGACGTGCAGGAAACCAAACTGCGTCAGCAGCTGCAGGCCAGCGGCGTCAGTGTTACCCGCAATGGTGACAACATCATTCTGAACATGCCAAATGACGTGACCTTTGCCGTAGACAAGACTGATCTGAGCCCCCGCGCCATGCAGGTATTGGACTCAGTTGCCCTGGTGGCGAAGGAGTACAGCAAGACCCGTTTGAATGTACTGGGTTATACCGATTCCAGCGGCGCCGACAGCTATAACCTGCGTCTGTCTCAGGTGCGAGCTTCAGAAGTGGGTAACTACCTGCTGAGCAAGGGCGTTGCTGCCGCGCGTGTTTCCACTCAGGGCATGGGCGAAGCCAGTCCCATCGCGTCCAACGCCACCGCTGAGGGCCGTGCTCAAAACCGCCGCGTAGAAATCATCCTCACGCCTATCGGCTAAAACTGATATTGCGGGAGTTAAAGGGAGGCTTTGCCTCCTTTTTTATTTGCCTCAGCGCGTTATCAGCGGGTCAACCCAAAGTTTGATAGGTCGCAGGTTGTGATCCGCCTCCTTGCCTCAGAGGCGCTACTGGGGTTTGCTTGAACTTCTTGTTACCAGCTCCGTGAAGGCCACCCCGGCCTTCATCCTCATCTATATCACGGAAGAAAATGAAAAAATCCATACTGCTCATATCCATACTGGCTTCCATCGGCAGCGCCATGGCCGCCGAACCTCTGGAACTTCGCGCCGCTGGCAGCCTCAAAGCCGCCATGGGCGACATAGTGCAGGCCTTTGAGAAAGACACGGGTCAGGCTGTTGTGGCCCAGTTTGGTCCCTCCGGATTGCTGCGGGAGCGTATCGAGTCCGGTGAAAGCGTTGATCTGTTCGCTTCAGCCAATATGAAACACCCACAAACCCTGCAGGCCAAAGGCATGGGAGACAAGGTACAGGCTTTTGCCCGTAACCAACTCTGTGCGCTGGCGCAGCCCGAGATTGCGTTGACCCCGGCAACCCTGCTGGAGCGCATGTTGTCAGCCGATGTGCGTGTGGGTACCTCTACGCCCAAGGCCGACCCCTCCGGTGACTACGCGTTTCGGGCCTTTGAGTTGGCCGAAACCGTTACACCCGGTGCCGAGACAAGGCTCAAAACCAAGGCACTGCAGCTCACGGGTGGACCAAACAGCGCCAAACCGCCCAAGGGCGTCAATCCCTATGCCCACGTGATGAAGACCCGTCAGGCGGATATCTTCCTGACCTACTGCACCAATGGTCGCCTGGCCCGCAAAGAATACGCCGAGCTGCAGCTGCTGCATTTACCGGAAAACCTGGCTGTGGGAGCCGACTATGGGCTTTTGGTAATAGATGAGCGCGCAAGGCCGTTGGCGGACTACATTTTGTCTCCTGCCGGACAGGCCATTCTTGGCGATTATGGGTTTGCCGCGCCACGCTGATTGTGTTGCCGGACTTGCAAGATAAAAAATAAATCATTTAAATGAAAAGTAACTTTTTATCCAGGAGTCCGGCGCTATGGGTCATCCTCGCGGAGTAGCAATGGCAGTGGAGCGTCTTGGCGACAATGTGCGCTTGCTGTCGTTGCAATACCAGGATCACGCCTTGAAGCTTTCGCTCAATATCGAAGGCCAATGCTGTGAGCTGTCATTTGAAAAATTATTGGGGTTCAGAGTGTTGGATGAGGGCGACCTGCTGGAGTACTGGGCAGAGCTGAGCCTGTCCAACGGTTGGTTGTATGAGGTGTCTGAGGGGGGCTGGCTGGAGCAGGAAAGCCTGCGCAGCGGCTTTATGGCCAGCAGCCACCATGCACCTAGAGAGTTTTTGGTAGTGACCCAGAAGGAGTGTATCTCAGTGCTCACCCTGACGCAGCAGCCTCAGGTGCGCTGGTGTGATTGCCAGCAAGTCATGGAGTACACGCCATAGCCCGGTGACGCATCAGCGCATTAAAAATGCCGTCGCCAAGCCCAGAAAGGCAAACAGCCCTATCACATCTGTGACTGTGGTCAGCACCATACCACCGGCCAATGCCGGGTCTATTTTCAGTCGTTTAAGCAGCAAGGGAATGCTGGCACCGGCGAGTCCTGCCACCGTCATATTGATCAACATAGCCCCGCCTATCAGTGCTCCCAGAGCCAGATCGCCTTTCCACAACCAAATAGCGACAAACACCAGGACTGACCAAAGCAGGCCGTTGAGAAAACCAATGGCAAGCTCCTTGCCGATAAGCCAACGGGAGTTACTCTGGCCTATATGGCCCAGTGCCATCCCCCGAATCACCAACGCCAGGGTTTGATTGCCGGCCACGCCGCCCATGCTGGGCACTATCGTCATCAGGATGGCAATGGTGGCGAACTGCTCCAGGGTCGACTCGAACAGGTTACTGACCGACGCGGCCAGCAGGGCGGCGAACAGATTAACGGTAAGCCACAATGAGCGCCGGAAACTGCTTTTGAGCACGGGGCCAAAGGTATCTTCATCGTCATCCATACCGGCCATCCCCATCATTGAGTGCTCGGCATCTTCCCGAATAACGTCCACCACATCGTCGATGGTGATACGTCCCAGCAGTTTACCTTCTGCGTCTATTACAGGCGCTGACACCCAGTCGTGGCGCTCGAACAGGGCCGCAGCCTCGGTATCCGACATGGTGGCGGGAATGCCTTCGATATCAGCATCGATAAGCTCACGTATGGGCATGGAGGGGTTGCAGGTGAGCAAGGCGGTAAGCCTTACCGCCCCGAGCAGAACATCGTGCCTGTCTACCACATAGAGCATGTCGGTAGCCTCGGGCAGGGAGCCGAGCTGGCGCAGATAGCGCAGTATCACATCCACATTCACGTCGGGGCGTATGGTCACAGTGTCGGTATTCATGATGCCGCCGGCGGTCTCTTCCGGGTAGGAGAGAGCCTGCTCGGCGCGGCTGCGGTCTTGAATCGACATGGATTGCAGCACCTGCTTGTAGAGGCTGTCGGGCAGGGAACGCAGTATGTAGGCCAGATCGTCGGTGTCCAGACCAGCGGCTGCACGGGCTAAACGCGCCGGACTCATCTGGCGGATAAACTTGTCTTTTATCTCTTCGCCGAGCTCTTCGAGTACCTCACCGGCAAGCTCAGGGTCGATAAGTTGCCACAATACCTGGCGGGTACGGGGAGGGGAGGATTCGAGCACCAGCGCGATATCGGATGCGGCCATGTTCAGCAACATCTGGCGCACATGCACAAACATACCGCTGCCCAGGGCTTCATTGAGCTGATTCAGCAGCAGCTCAGTTTGCTCGTTATCCAGAAGTTCCACAGCCATCGCTTTCCCCCAAGAGATGAATTGGGGGATATATTAGCAAATTTAATGGGATGGACGAAGCGAAGCCGGGTCAGCAGTCTTCGTCAAAGCGGGCGTTGATCAGGTTACACACGGCATCCATGGCCTGCTCGGCGTCTTCCCCTTCGGCGATAATATGGATGGTCTTGCCCATGCCGGATTCGAGCATCAGGAGACCCAGCACGCTGGCAGCCGAGGCCTGTTTAGCGCCCTGAACCAGAGTCACGCTGGCCTTGAATTCCGACGCCAATACCGCCAGTTTGGTGGCGGCGCGGGCGTGCAGGCCCAGCTTATTGACTATCGTGACGTCACGTTCAAGTTTTGGCATTCAGTTCCCGGTGGCGGGCCTCAACCTTGTGGTGAGAGTTGGCGAAGCGTTTGGCAAGCTGCTCGGCAATATACACAGAGCGGTGTTGGCCACCTGTGCAGCCAATGGCAATGGTGAGGTAGCTGCGATTATTGCGCTCTAAGTGAGGCAACCAGGTTTCCAGCAGGTTTTCGATTTGCCAGATGTACTTGTTGACCAATACCTGACGCTCCAAAAACAGCTTAACCGGCTCATTCAGACCCGTGAGGGGCCTCAGCTCCGGTTCCCAATGGGGATTGGGCAAGAAGCGGGCATCAAACATAAAGTCTGCTTCTGTGGGCATACCATGCTTGAAGCCGAAAGATTCAAAGATAATCACCAGCTCTTTGTCGGTGCGTCCAAGCAGTATCTGCCTGACAGCATCAGCCAGTTCATAAACATTCAGATTGGAGGTGTCCATGAAATGGTCGACCATGTTGGAGATAGGGGCCAACATTTTGCCTTCGAGCTTGATGGCTTCCTGCAAAGAGACCTTGCTGCGGGACAGGGGGTGCAAACGGCGGGTTTCGCTGTAGCGTTTCAGCAGTACCTTGTCGCTGGAGTTGAGGAAAAAGCTGGTGAGCTCTACGCCTTCCGGGAGCCTTGCCAGCTCTTTTTCGAGGGCCTTTTCCTGCTCCGGCATATTGCGGATATCGATGCTGATGGCGACCTTGTCGTTATTGCCCTTGAGCTGGGCAAGCAAGGGCCCAATCAGCTGCAATGGCAAATTATCGACGCAGTAGTAGCCCAAGTCTTCCAGGACCCTGAGGGCTACCGACTTTCCGGAGCCAGAGCGCCCGGAGACTATAACGAGTTTCATCCGATGATTACCTGGTAAAGTTCCTTTTCATCGTGGCTCTTGCGCAGCTGTTTGAGGATCTGCTTGTCATTCAGCTTTTCGGCCATGGCGGCCAGGGTGCTGAGATGTTGCTGACACTGGTCCGATGGCACCAGCAAGGCAAACAGAATGTCCACCGGCTGCTTATCAATGGCGTCATAACCTATGGCTTCTTCACACTTGATAAGCACAGCTAAAGGCTTATCGATAGTGCCAATGCGGCCATGGGGAATGGCAATACCATTGCCAATACCGGTGCTGCCCATTTTTTCACGGGCCAGCAGGCTTTCGAATATCTCTTGAGACGAGAGGGAGGGATTCTGGGCAGCAGCGAGATCGCTAATCAGCTCCAGCACCTTTTTCTTGCTGCCCGGAGTGGCACAGCTAGTGCACTCCGGCGCCAGGATGGTACTTAGTTCCATCGTTAATGTTTGGTCAGTTTCTCTTTGTGTTTAATAACCTGACGGTCCAATTTATCAATTAGGGCGTCAATGGCGGCGTACATGTCTTCATGTTCTGAAGTGGCGAATACCTCGCCACCGTTGAGGTGAAGCTTGGCTTCTGCGATTTGCTGCAATTTCTGAACATTGAGAACAACGTGGACATTATTGATCTGTTCGAAATGGCGTTCAAGCTTGGAGAACTTGCTCTCTACGTAGTTACGCAGTGAATCAGTGATTTCGATATGATGCCCAGTCAGATTGATTTGCATAGACACTTTCCTCCAAAGACCTTGGGTGGGTTATAAACTCTTACGTTGGTTCGACGGTGGGATCAGCATCGCTTCTCGGTATTTGGCGATGGTGCGTCTAGCAACGTTGATTCCTTGTTCTGCCAGAAGTTCCGCCATTTTGCTGTCGCTCAATGGTTTCTTCTGATTTTCTGCCGCCACCAGTTTCTTGATAAAGGCGCGGATGGCAGTAGATGAGCATTCTCCGCCATCTTCGGTCCCGACGTGGCTGGAGAAAAAATACTTGAGTTCAAAGATACCCCTTGGGGTATGCATGTACTTTTGAGTGGTGACCCGTGAGATGGTGGATTCGTGCATCTCTACCGCTTCGGCGATATCGTTGAGCACCATGGGTTTCATGGCCTCTTCACCATACTCAAAAAAGCCCTGCTGGAACTGCACTATGCAATTGGCGACTTTCAGCAAGGTGTCGTTGCGGCTTTCCAGGCTCTTGATAAACCACTTGGCCTCTTGCAAATGCCCGCGGATAAACTGGCTGTCAGCCTGGTTGCGACTGGTGCGTGCCATGGCGGCATATTGCTGGTTCACACTCAGTTTAGGCATACAATCGGGATTAAGCTCTACAACCCAACGGCCATTTTTTTTACTGACCGAGACATCCGGAATGACATACTCATCCTTGGTGCTGGTCACAGACTCACCGGGACGGGGGTTCAGCCCCTGAATGAGGATGATTGCATCCCTGAGTTCTTCTTCCTTGAGGCGGGTTTTACGCATCAGGGTACGGAAGTCGCGGTTGGCAATCAGATCCAAATGGTCACGGATAAGCAGCTTGGCGTTGTCCAGATGGGGGGTATCCGCCGGGAACTGACCAAGTTGAATGAGCAGGCACTCTGCCAAATCACGGGCAGCTACCCCGATGGGGTCGAAGTGTTGAATGCGTTTGAGCACGGCCTCAACTTCGTCAAGCTCGACTTCTTCATCGCCCACGGCCTCGAGAATTTCTTCAAGACTTTGGGTTAAGTAACCCTTTTCGTCAATGGCATCTATGATGGCAGTGGCAATGGCCAGATCGGTATCGGAAAAAGGGGTGAGATTTTTTTGCCACTCGAGATGTTCGTACAGGCCTTCACTGGTTTCGCCCTGAAACGGCATATCATCTTCGCCACGGATCCCGGGACCGGAAACGGGGGCGGCCGTAAAGACTTCATCCCAGGTGGTATCCATTGGCAGCTCGTCCGGCATGGACTGCTGACTGATAGCGTCTGAAGTTTCCAGCGAAGCACTGTCACTGGTGTCGTTTGAGACGGACTCCTGGCTGAACTGGTCGTCAAATTCTTTATCGCCGCCGTCGGCATCAAACTGATCGCTGCCCAGTTCGTCGTCCAGCTCCAACAGGGGGTTGGCGTCGAGGGCTTGCTGAATTTCCTGTTGCAGTTCAAGCGAAGAGAGTTGAAGCAGACGAATGGCCTGCTGCAACTGTGGCGTCATTGTGAGTTGTTGTCCCAGTTTTAGCTGGAGCGACGCTTTCATTGTACTGCGAATCCTTCACTAAATTATTCAGGTAGAAAGCTTTTCTATCAGGTTATCCGGTGATTTACCACCCTGATTATCCGGATATGAGAAGGGGGCTTTGTTAATTAACTATAGCCTGAATTGCTCACCCAAGTACACTGCACGCACCTGCTGATTGTCGAGGATTTCGGCAGGGGTGCCTTCGGCAATCAAATCGCCATGGCTGACGATATAGGCTTTTTCGCACACATCGAGGGTTTCCCTCACATTGTGGTCGGTGATAAGCACTCCGAGGCCACGATTCTTGAGTTGCTCGATAATCTTTTTGATATCGATAACGGAAATCGGGTCGACCCCGGCGAAGGGCTCATCCAGCAGGATAAATCTGGGGTTGGCGGCAAGTGCCCGGGCAATCTCGACCCGGCGACGTTCACCCCCTGACAGTGACATGCCCAGATTGTCACGGATGTGGGTGATGTGGAACTCTTCCAGCAGCTGCTCCAGCGACTCTTCACGCTCATCGGCGTTCAGCTCTTTGCGCATCTGCAGCACAGCCATGATGTTATCGCGCACCGACAGCTTGCGGAAGATGCTGGCTTCCTGTGGCAGGTAGCCAATGCCTTTGCGTGCGCGCAGGTGCATGGGATCCAGCGTCAGGTCATCATCGTTGATGTGTATGCTGCCCTTGTCGCTCTGTACCAGGCCTACCACCATGTAAAAAGTGGTGGTTTTACCGGCCCCATTGGGGCCCAGCAAGCCGACAACCTGGCCGGTATTTACGGTGAGGCTGACGTTTTTGACAACCTGGCGGTTTTTGTAACTCTTGGCGAGATTACTGGCCTTCAGGGTCAGTTGGGTCATTGCTGCTTCTCTTGCTGAGGTTGCTCAGTAGTGCCCTTATCCTGCAGCTCCTGCTGGTAATTTTCGGGCTTGATGATGGTGATAACCCGGTCGTCTTTTTTACCGCTGCTTTGGGAAGTGAGCTGCTGCTTTTCGATATCGTAAACGATGGAGTCGGCGCTGACCTGGCTGCCATCCTGCTCGACCTTGGCATTGCCTTTGAGGCTCATAACGCGACTGTCGATGTTGTAGCTGATTTCGGTGGCACTGGCATGCACGGTACGGCCATCTTCCACCTGCTGGCTGTAGGTGGCTGGGTTACCCTTGGCAAGCAGAATACGTCTGCCGCTTTTCTCGTCGGTGAACGAGCTCAGTTCATCAGCCTTGAGCATCAGGCTGCCCTGGGTCAGGGTAACCGGGCCTTCATAAACGATGCGCTTGTTTTTCAGATCGGCATAACTGTTGGCCGCGGCAATTTTTACTTCCTGGCTCAAATCAAACTTGGTGTTGGCCAAAGCCACAGCGCTGCAGGTGCAAAGCAGCACCAGAATGAGCGACTTATTTAGGTTCATAGGTTCCCTTAATCTTGCTTAAGAGCTTAACTTCTTTGGCATTGAGATCAGCATAGAGGCCATGGCCGCTCAAGTGGAAGTTATTGCCGCTGATAATAATTTCTTTGTCGGAGGTGAGGATCATCGTCTTGAGATCCAACTCCAGGTAACTGGTATTGAGCTGCTGCAGCGGCTCGTCTATGGTCAGGGCCTCAATCAGTACTTCTTCTTCGAGCATGACCTTATCGCTGGCCTTGTCCAGTCTGCCGGTTTTGGCGGTGAGACGCCATTCACCCTGGCCATCTTCGGGAAACAGGGTGTAAACAGGCTGAGTAAACAGAGTTTGCGCATCACCATCGAAGTGTTCCATGTAGGAGGCGCTGACGCGGCTTTCCAACTTGCCCTCGGCGTTGTAACTGATACTGCGAAGGTCGGTTGCCACGTAATCAGGCTTTTGCACACTGTCTGTGAGCTGAGGTTGACTGGCCTTTTTGCTTTGCACCTGCCAGTAGAGCGTCAGCGCGGTGCCGAACAGCAAAATGATGGCGAGTGTGACCCGATTCATACGCTCATCCCGTGGGCCGAATCGAACTTATCCTGGCTAATCAGCAAGAGATCGGCGAGTTCTCTGAGGGCTCCATGCCCACCGGGTAGCGTAGTGACCATGTCGGCGTGTTGGCGAACAAAGGGATGACCATCGGCGACACAAACCCCGAGTCCCACTGCTTTCATCACAGGTAAATCCACCATGTCATCACCAATGTATGCCACTTCGGCCCCATTGACGCCATAGAGGCCAAGTAACTCTTCATAAGGCACGAACTTGTTATCAACGCCCTGATAGATATGGGCGACCCCGAGGGCCGTCATGCGGTGTTCCACAATCTGGGATTTGCGCCCGGTGATCACAGCCACCGCGATACCCGCACCCTGGAGGGCTTTAACGCCATAGCCGTCACGGGTATGAAATGCCTTCAGCTCTTCCCCCTGATTGCCAAGGTAAATGCGGCCATCGGAGAAGACCCCATCTACGTCACAAATGAGCAGCTTGATACCTTTGGCCTTGTTCCAGATGGCATCATCAATGGGGCCGTAGAGTCCTTGGTGCATCAGATAACCCCTGCTTTAACCATGTCCAGCATGTTGAGCGCGCCGATTGGGCGTCGCTGGGTGTCAATCACAATCAGGCCGTTGATATTTTTTTCATCCATGAGTTTAAGAGCTTCGGCAGCCAGCATGTGCTCACCAATGGTGATGCAATTGCGGGTCATCACATCGGCAATACTGGTTTGACGCAGGTTAATCTGCGCATCAATCACCCGGCGCAGGTCACCGTCGGTAAAGATGCCTTCCAGGGCACCTGAAGCATTCACTATCGCCGTCATCCCCAGGCCTTTCTTGGAGATTTCATACAGGGCATCGGTAATGCAAATATCGTCATGCACCAGTGGCAGCTCGTCCCCTTTATGCATGACATCACTGACATGCAGCAGCAACTTGCGGCCCAGAGCGCCACCGGGATGTGACATGGCAAAATCGTCCTTGGTGAAACCTTTGGCCTGCAGCAGTGCAACTGCCAGGGCATCCCCCATCACCAGGGTCGCCGTGGTGGATGATGTCGGTGCCAGCCCCAGGGGGCAGGCTTCTTCCGGCACCTTGATACACAGGTGCAAAAGCGAATGCTTGGCCATGGTGGACTCAGGCTTGCCTGTCATGGAGATGATAGGAATACCACGGCGTTTAATCACGGGCATCAGGGTGAGTATTTCACTGGACTCACCGGAGTTGGAGATGGCCAGCACTATGTCGTTGTCGCTGAGCACGCCCAAATCGCCGTGGCTTGCTTCCCCCGGATGCACAAAAAACGCCGGGGTGCCGGTACTGGCCAGGGTGGCGGAAATCTTGTTGCCAATGTGGCCGGATTTGCCCATGCCCATCACGATAACCTTGCCGGTGCAGCGCAGGATAAGCTCGCAGGCGTCGGCGAAGGCATCACTGTCGACAAACTGGTACAGGTTGTCCAGTGCTGCTTTTTCGATGTCGATAACCTTGCTGCCCCATTGGCGCAGTTGCTTTCTGTCTACCATATCTGTCTCTCTGTCTGTGCCGGTTTAAACCGACAGATCAGGGTCAGTGTGCCTGGAACAGCACGTACTGATAACCGATAAATATCACCAGGAATAAACCGCCGTGCCAGCGTTTGAGTTCGCGGTCTTTGCCGCTTAAAAGCACAAAGAGCGCCAACGCTATGCTTGTGGCTATTACCATGTAAAGGTCGCGGCTGACGGCCTGGGCATCGACTACGCCTGGGGCGATGATGCCGGGCAGCGCGAGAACAGCCAGGATGTTGAACATGTTTGAACCAACAATGTTGCCAATTGCCAGGTCATCTTCTTTTTTCAGTGCACTGGCCACACAGGCAGCAAGCTCAGGCAGACTGGTACCCACGGCGATAATCGTCAGGCCGATAATCAGGTCCGACAGGCCGTAGTATTTTGCGATGCCTACTGCGCCATCCACCATCCAATCTGCAGACAGCGGCAAAAGTATTATGCCCACAACCAGCCAAATCAGTGCCTTGGAAGTAGGGACATCTTTGGGGATCTCTTCATCGGCTTCAGCCGCCAGGGGGTCGGGGTCCTTGTTGGTCAGGGCGTGCCAGATGAGATACAGCATCAGCAGTAAAAAAGCGCCCATGAGTACCCAACCCTCGGTGCGGGTGAGCATACCATCATGGAGGAAATAACCTGCCAGCGCCGTGGCAGCCAGCATCATGGGAATTTCCCGCTTGAGGGTTTGTGAGCTGACGGCAATGGCGCCAATCATGGCAGTTAAGCCCAAAATCAGGGTGATGTTGGCGACGTTGGAGCCCAAAACGTTGCCCACAGCGGTATCGCGCATGCCATCCATAGAGGCGGTGGCGGCCACAAACATTTCAGGGGCGGAACTGCCCATGGCAACAATTGTCAGACCAATGAGCATAGGGGGCAGGCCCAGATTTCGGGCGAAGGCCGCGGCGCCGTAAACAAATTTGTCGGCGCTCCATACCAAAACCGCCAGACCCGCAACAAGCATTAAGATGTTGAGTAACATTTATTGACAAAATCCATGAATACCAAGGCGCATTTTCGCTGGAAATCGGGCAAATTAAAAGTATCAGGGGCGGGAAGTGTGTAAGCGGTTGTCCCAATCCCGGCAATTCCGTACAATTTGCCCTCTTCAAACTGGTGCCAGGATGGCCGAATGTCACTTCATCTCAAGCGCAGGGATCCACAATGAATCATGAGTCCGACGTATTGGTCGAAATCCGCAATTTGGGTTTCAGCCGCGGCGAACGTGTCATCTATGAAGATATCAGCCTGTCTATTCCCAAGGGGAAGGTGACTGCCATCATGGGCCCCAGCGGCATTGGCAAAACTACCCTGTTGAAGCTGATGGCCGGGCAATTGGTGCCGGATCACGGTGAGGTCTTGTTTGACGGCGTGAATATTCACGATATCAGCCGAAGTGAACTCTTTGAGCTGCGTAAACGTATGAGCATGTTGTTCCAAAGTGGCGCCCTCTTTACCGACATGAATGTGTTCGACAACATCGCCTTTGCGCTGCGGGAACACTCAGGGCTGGATGAAGCCATTATTCGCCGTATCGTGCTGATGAAACTCGAAGCCGTGGGCCTCAGGGGCGCGGCCATGTTAATGCCAAGCGAACTCTCGGGCGGTATGCAGCGCAGGGTTGCCTTGGCACGGGCCATTGCCCTCGAGCCGGAAATGGTGATGTACGATGAACCCTTTGCCGGCCAGGATCCCATTTCCATGGGGGTGCTGGTTAAGCTCATCCGTGAGCTGTCCGATGCCCTGAATCTGACCTCTGTAGTGGTGTCCCACGACGTGGGGGAGGTGCTGGGCATTGCTGACTATGTCTATGTGATTGCGGAAAAGCGCATTATCGCTCAAGGCACTCCGGCAGAACTCAAGGCATCCCATGACCCCAGATTGCGGCAGTTTATCGGTGGCGAGCCCGATGGCCCTGTGCCTTTTCATTATCCTGCCAACGATTATATGAAGGAGTTAGCCGGTGGCGTTAATTGACGCAGTTGCACGCCTGGGGCGTGGCGCCATAAATCAGGTGGCCGGCATGGGCCGGGCGGGCGTGATGTTGTGGGGCGCCATCTTTTCCGTCCCAAAACCCCGAAAAGGTTTTCCGCTGCTGATTAAGCAGCTTTATGTGGTTGGTGTGCAGTCGCTGATCATTATTTTGGTATCAGGCCTCTTTATTGGCATGGTGCTGGCGCTGCAGGGGTACACCATTCTGGTGGATTTTGGCACCGAAGAAAGCCTGGGCCCCATGGTCGCGCTCAGTTTGCTGCGGGAGCTGGGGCCTGTGGTCACGGCACTGCTGTTTGCCGGACGGGCGGGGTCGGCGCTGACCGCTGAGATTGGCCTGATGAAGAGCACTGAGCAGCTCTCAAGCCTCGAAATGATGGCTGTTGATCCACTGCGGCAAATTATCGCGCCCCGATTCTGGGCCGGTGTGATCAGCATGCCGCTTTTGGCGCTGATGTTTACCGCTGTGGGTATTTGGGGCGGTCATATCGTGGGTGTGGAGTGGAAAGGCATCGACAATGGTGCCTTCTGGTCGATTTTGCAGGCATCGGTTGAGTGGCGTCAGGACATAGTAAACTGTTTGATTAAAAGCCTGGTGTTTGCCGTGGTGGTGACCTGGATTGCCCTTTACCGCGGTTATGAAGTGGTGCCGAACCCGGAAGGGATCAGTAAGGCCACTACGTCTACTGTGGTGCAATCGAGTCTTGCCGTATTGGCATTGGATTTTTTGCTGACCGCCCTCATGTTTGGCTAATGCCAGGCGTTCAGCTTGCTGCAAGGAGTGAAACTTTAGCATGTTGTCACGGAAAGTTGAGATTTGGGTTGGTCTGTTCCTGCTTGCGGGCATCGCCGCCTTTTTGGTGTTGGTCTTTAAGGTGGCCAATGTTGAGGTGCAGGCAGGGAATAGCAGCTACACCCTCTATGCCAGATTTGCCAATGTGGGCGGTCTGAAGGTGCGCTCACCGGTGAAAGTTGGTGGTGTGGTAGTGGGACGGGTCAGTAAGATTGAACTCGACCCCGAGCGGCTGGTTGCCGTGGTCAGCCTGTCAATGGACGGCCGCTATCGCAATTTTCCGGAAACCAGCAGCTTATCTATCCTCACCTCCGGCTTGCTGGGTGAACAATTCCTGGGATTAACCCCCGGGTTTGTGGATGACGATATTGCCATGTTGAAAGACGGTGACCGTATTGCCGACACCAAATCGGCACTGGTTCTGGAAGATCTGATAGGCCAGTTCCTTTACAGCATGGGTTCCAAGGATTAATCGGGAGAATCACGATGTTTAGAGCAGTACTCACGTTAATTGTCAGCCTCTTCTGTATTCAGGTGCAGGCAGAAGTCGTGGACAACAAAAACCCCTACGACATGATCCAGGTGGTGGCTGACAAAACCTTCAAACGTTTCCATGCCGACAAGGCCAAAATCGATGCCGATGCCAATCATCTCAAGGTGATAGTGCGCGAAGAACTGATGCCTTATGTGGATACCAAATATGCATCTTACAAGGTACTGGGGCAGTATATTAAAGAGACCACCGAAGATGAGCGCAGCCGCTTCGTTGAGGCCTTCGAAGGTTATCTGGTGACGACTTACGCCCAGGCGTTTACCGAATACACCAATCAAACGGTGGAATATGCTCCGGCAGTGGACTTCAAAGACGAGAAGATTGTGGACGTGAATGTGCGCATCATTGAGTCGGGCCGTCCGCCCATCAAGCTGCTGTTCAAGGCCCGTCGCCTCAAAGACGACAGCTGGAAAGCCTTCGACCTGGTGGCCGAAGGGGTGAGCCTGCTGCAGTCCAAACAGTCAGAAATCACCGGGCTTATTCGCCAAAAAGGCATAGAGCAGGTGATAGTGATGCTTAACGAAAAGGCTGCCACATCTGTGTCCAAGGGCACCAAGGCGGCAGCCAATTGATTACCCTGACCCAGCAAGGGAACACGCTGGCGGTGGCCGGTCGTTTGGATGCGGCCGTCGTCAAACAGCTGTGGCCGGAGGTCGCCACTTTAGTGCCAGCGGACACATCCTGTTTGGATTTGCGGCAATTGTCCTACAGTGACAGTGCCGGTGTCGCATTTTTGCTGGAATTATGGCAACGTGCCCATAGCCGTGGCCAGAGTATTACCATGATGTCTCCATCGTCTCAGCTTGGTAAACTCATCGCCCTTTATGATTTAGAAGCCTTCTTCGTGGAAGAAGCCTAGCGCAACTAAGGTTCAGTTCATTCATGGATTGCAAACAGATTGAAGAGATTTTGACCCAGGCTTTGGGTCTTGAGGAAGTGCATGTGACTTCCGATGGCAGCCACTATCAGGTCGTGGCGGTAGGTGAGTGTTTTGACGGCATGAGCCGAATCAAACAGCAGCAGGCTATTTACGCTCCCCTGATGGATCAAATCACCAGCGGTGCCCTGCATGCACTCAGCATCAAAACCTTCACGCCAACCCAATGGAAGCGTGAAAAAATCTTCAACATGCCGCTCTAAGCAAGAGAGATATCGTGGATAAGCTTTCTATTCAGTCTGGCGGTCCTCTTGCCGGGACTGTGGTTATTTCCGGTGCCAAAAATGCCGCGCTGCCTATTTTGATGGCAGGGGTACTGGCCGAGTCCCCATTTGTTTTGACCAATGTGCCAAGCCTGCGCGACGTGGATACCAGCTGTAAGCTGCTGCGTTGCCTGGGGGCTGAAGTCACTCAGGATGGCGATCACATCACCATTGACTCGTCGCGTATCGATCATTTCGTTGCGCCCTACGAGTTGGTGAAAACCATGCGCGCTTCAATTTTGATTTTGGGCCCACTGCTTGCCCGCTTCGGTACTGCCGATGTGTCTCTACCAGGTGGCTGCGCCATTGGTGCTCGTCCGGTGAACTTGCATCTGCATGGTCTGGAACAGATGGGTGCCAAAATCGAGGTCAAAGAGGGTTATATCAAGGCTCGGGTAGACGGTCGTCTCAAGGGCGCCCATATCTTTATGGATATGGTGAGCGTGGGCGCTACCGAAAACCTGCTGATGGCTGCAGCCCTGGCTGATGGCGTGACCGTGATTGAAAACGCGGCTCGTGAGCCTGAGGTTATCGACCTTGCCAACTGTCTGGTGGCCATGGGCGCTCAAATCAGTGGTATCGGCACCGCCACGCTCAAAATCACCGGCGTTGAGCGTTTGAATGGATGTGATTACCGTGTGATGCCCGATCGTATCGAAACCGGTACCTTCCTGGTGGCCGCCGCAGTGACCCGTGGTCGAATCCGCTGCGAAAATGCTGACCCATCTTCCCTTGAGTCAGTGCTCGCCAAGCTCGAAGATGCAGGCGCCGACATCAACACCGGCGATGATTGGATTGAGCTGGACATGCATGGTAAACGCCCCAAAGCGGTCAACATTAAAACCGCACCTTATCCGGCGTTTCCTACCGACATGCAGGCGCAGTTTTGTGTACTCAACTGCCTGGCCGAAGGTACTGGCACTATCACAGAGACCATCTTCGAAAACCGCTTTATGCACGTGCCTGAGCTGATGCGTATGGGCGCCAATATGGAGCTGGAAGGTCACACCTGCATAGTACACGGTGTTGAGCGCTTGAGTGGTGCCCAAGTCATGGCTACCGATTTGCGTGCCTCTGCAAGCCTGGTGATTGCCGGTTTAATGGCTGATGGTACTACACTGGTAGACCGTATCTATCACCTGGATCGTGGCTACGAGCACATTGAGACCAAGTTCGAAGGCTTGGGTGGCAAGGTCGTTCGGGTGAAGTAAGCTTCATCTTTAAGCAATGAAAACCGCCTTGACCGGCGGTTTTTTTGTTATAGGATGGTTGCATATTTGTTTTTGTCGGAGTCAGGGAAATGATGAAAATCGCAAGGTGGGCGGTACCGGCACTCTTATTGGTTGCGGCGCTGCTGAGCTATCTCGCCGGTGCCACGCTGCCATCCATGGTATTGGTAGCACTGGGAGTGTGCCTGGAAATGGCTTTCTGGGTCAGGCTGGTGGATGTTGCCAGCCCGTCAAAGGAGCCTTGAGCTCCGGCAGAGCATCCTAGTTGGCGTGCTAATGTACGTGTATTGTGCTCACGTATTGATAAGATAAAAAATCCCGGTCACTGGCCGGGATTTCTGTCTGAGGTTTACTATCCTGCGGTTAGTTATACTCGGTCGCCTTCTCGCCGATGATCACGGGTAAGGTGTAAGCCTTGCCCTGGCGAATGATGGTCATCTCCACCTCAGTACCGGGTTTGGTTTCGGCAATGCGGTCCATCAGCATTTCAGCACTGACTACACTTTCACCACCATACTCGATAATCACATCCCTCGGCTGCATTTGGGCATTCGCTGCCGGGCCATTGCGATCGACACCCGTTACCAGTACGCCGCGCACTTCCTGCATTTTCAGCACCTGTGCCATAAAGGGCGTCAGCGCCTCACCGGAAATCCCCAGGGCGCCACGGATCACGCGGCCGTGTTCGATGAGTTTGCCCATGATGGAGTAGGCGAGGCGGATGGGAATTGCAAAGCTGATGCCGTGCCCACCGCCTTCACCACCTATTTGGTAGGCGGCGGTATTGATGCCTATCACATCGCCATTGGTATCAATCAGGGCGCCACCAGAGTTGCCTGCGTTAATGGCCGCATCGGTCTGCAAAAAGTCCTGATAACCGGAACTCAAACCGTTACGGCCTGTGGCACTGATGATGCCCTGGGTAATGGTTTGACCCAGGTTATAGGGATTGCCGATGGCCAGCACCACGTCACCCACCTGGGGTGGGGTGGTGAGGTTAAGTGGCACCACAGGCAATTTGTCCCCT
This sequence comes from Shewanella zhangzhouensis, assembly GCF_019457615.1. Classification (NCBI taxonomy): domain Bacteria; kingdom Pseudomonadati; phylum Pseudomonadota; class Gammaproteobacteria; order Alteromonadales; family Shewanellaceae; genus Shewanella; species Shewanella zhangzhouensis. The sequence goes on along the minus strand of NZ_CP080414.1, from coordinate 3,828,167 downwards.
TCAATCTTGAGTACACTCAAGTCGGTTTCCGGATCCGACCCAACAACTTCGGCGCTGAAACGACGACCATCCTGCAGGGCGATGACAATTTCATCTGCCTTCTTGATAACGTGGTAGTTGGTGAGGATGTAGCCTTCCTTGCTGATGATCACCCCTGAGCCCAGCCCCTGGAGCGCGCCACTGTTGAGCGGTTGGCGTTGATCTATGCTGATGTTGTATATGTTGGCGACAGCGGGTGCTGCGCGTCTGACGGCCTTGGCAAAGGAAAGTTCGCTGCCACCGTTGCCACGATCCCGGAACAGGTTGCCATGGTCGTTACCCAGGTAGTTTTGCGCGAGAAGAAACACGACGGCCATCACTAAGCCAAAGAGCACGGCTTTGCCTAAATAGAGTAAAGCGCTTTTCATTGGGGTGATTCGAATTGTAAAAAAGTTGAACTAGATTATCACGTTTCAAAACAATAAGCCCAGCGGGAGGCTGGGCTTATGACCGGGGACGTGGCTTATCTCAACACGAGGTAACGGATGCTCTTTCCGCGCAGCACTTTCAGGGCAGCAGCGCCATCCTGCTCTTTCAGCTGTTCTCTGAGCTCTTTTAAGTCTTTCACAGCGGTGCGATTGACGCCCACAATGATGTCACCCTTGCGAAGGCCGCTCAGGGCGGCGGGGGAGCCTTCCTGTACTTCCATGATTTCCACCCCTTTAGAGGTGCTTTCGAGATTCGCACCGGCCAGCTGAGGGTGTAACTCATCAGCGGACGCCGTTTGATTGGACGCTTCACCCAGAGTGACCTTCACGGTCTTGTTTTTGCCGTCGCGAATAATGCCAAGCTCTACCTTGGCACCGGCGCCCAGCGTGCCTATTTTGGCGCGCAGTTCCTGGAAGCTCTTAATCTTGCGACCATCAACGCTGATGATAATGTCACCGGCCTTGATGCCTGCATCGTCGGCGGCGCTGTCCGGCATGACTTCATTCACAAAGGCGCCGTGCTGGGAGTCCAGACCAAAGCCTTCGGCGAGTTTACTGTCGAGCTCACGGCCGGAGATGCCGAGCACACCGCGGCGCACTTCACCATGTTCAATGATCTGATCCACCAGTGAATGCATCATGTTGGCGGGAATTGCAAAACCGATGCCCACGTTACCGCCGCCGGGGGCAACAATGGCGGTGTTGATACCAATCAGCTCTCCTCGCAGGTTCACCAGTGCGCCGCCTGAGTTACCGCTGTTGATGGCGGCGTCGGTTTGGATAAAGTTCTCCAGCATTTCGATACCCAGACCACTGCGGCCCAAGGCCGATACTATGCCGGAGGTCACGGTTTGGCCCAGACCAAAGGGGTTACCGATGGCCACGGCGAAGTCACCCACATGGATGGCATCTGAGTCGGCCGACTTAATCTCCGTCAGCTTGTCGGCCTTGATTTGAAGCAACGCGATATCGGATTCACTGTCGCTGCCAATCAGCTTGGCTTCAAATTCGCGGCCATCGAGCAAACCAATCTGTATGGTGTCGGCGCCATCAATTACGTGGTTATTGGTGACGATATAACCCTTGTCTGCGTCGATAATCACGCCCGAGCCCAAGCCACGAAACGGACGCTCACGTACCTGCTCCTGGGGGGCATTGGGGCCGAAGAAATAGCGGAATACATCGGGGACGCGCTGCTTGGATACATGGGTACCCGATACGGCAACCGAGACCACGGCCGGCGTGGCTTTTTCCAACATGGGCGCAAGGCTTGGCAGCTGCTGCCCGTCAACGGCTACCGGCAAAGAAGCATAAGCGGGTAGGGTGCCGAGGGTCAGGGTCGCACCTAAAATAGCGGCGGATACGAGGGAGAGTTTTGCTTTCATCTTAGTCATTGCTCCAATTCGGGGATCGGTTTCAAAGTGACAGGCTTGGCACTTGTATAACCCTTCCGACCCGGGTGTAACAACAAAGTTCGTTACGATTAACAAAGGTTAATACGCCTTTCATCTGCTCTTTCGAAGGAGCATTCAGGCGACTTTTGTCGGGTGCTTCGGCTATTACCTTGGTCGCCCCGGCATGTTAACATTCACCCAATTTCATATATGTCCCCCAGAGAATAATTCAAGTGTCACAACTGACCCCCTGGCAGCATTATCAACAGGACTTGTTAAAAGATGGCTTTTCCCACGACCCGGCCCAGGAGCAGGCGGTAAAGGCGTTGCAAAAGGTGTACGAAGAGCTCATTGCCAGTGCGCCGGCAGTCGGGCTCTTAGGTCGCCTTGGCAGTAAATTGGGATTCGGTAAAAAGCCCTATGTCAGAGGGCTCTATCTGTGGGGCGGTGTTGGCCGTGGTAAAACCTACCTGATGGACACCTTTTACGAAGCCTTGCCCTTTGACGCCAAGCTCAGGGCACACTTCCACCGTTTTATGCATCAGGTACATCTGGATCTCGATCGTCTCAAGGGCACCCGCGATCCTTTAGTGGTGATTGCCAAAGAGATGGCTGCCAAGGTTCGGGTGATTTGTTTTGATGAGTTTTTCGTCTCGGATATCACAGACGCCATGTTGCTTGGCACCCTGTTTGAAGCCCTGTTTGATGAAGGCGTAGTACTGGTTGCCACCTCTAATATCATCCCCGATGACCTGTATCGCAACGGGCTGCAGCGTGCGCGCTTTTTGCCGGCGATAGCACTGATTAACCGCCACTGCGCCGTACTGAATGTAGACTCAGGCATCGACTATCGCCTGCGCACGCTGGAGCAGGCCGAGATTTACCACTTTCCCCTGGATGCCCAGGCTGAGACCAACCTGCTTAAGTATTTCGACCAACTGACGCCGGAGTCTGAAGTACAGACTGCTCCCATTGAAGTTGAAGGGCGTCAGCTGAGCATTCGCAAGCAAGCTCAGGGCGTGCTGCTGGCCGATTTCCGTGCCCTGTGTGATGGGCCACGCAGTCAGCGTGACTATATGGAGCTGGCAAGGCTTTATCACACTGTGTTGCTGTCGGGCGTCGAGCAGATGGGTGCCAGGGAAACCGGTGATGATATTGCCCGCCGGTTCCTGGCGTTGGTGGATGAGTTTTACGAGCGCCACGTGAAGCTCATCATTTCTGCTGAGGTTGCCCTGGAAGATATCTACAGCGAAGGTCTTCTCAGTTTTGAGTTTCGCCGCTGCCGTTCCCGCTTAATTGAAATGCAGTCACATGACTACCTGGCGCTGGAGCACCTGCCCTAGAAAAGAAAAGCGAGCGATGGGGGCGCAGACGGCTTGCCCGATCCTACCTTCGTAAAGCGCCAAGCGCCGGATCCTCGCGATCTTTTTAATTTTGATTTGAAAAAGCAGGTGATTTTTAACCCAGCCTTGGATATAATTCGCGACCTGCCCACGTTACCTCCGCCGAAGAGGCGGAAATCAAAGCCGATTTCCCTACTCGAAGGGGTACTGGAAAAGGCAAATGTGTTATCCGGGGTTCGGATAATATGTGTGACAGAATTTAACTTTGGGTTTTTGTAATAATGAAGACTTTTACTGCCAAGCCAGAAACTGTATCTCGTGACTGGTACGTTGTTGACGCCGAAGGTAAGACTCTGGGTCGCATCGCTACTGAAATTGCTAGCCGTCTGCGCGGTAAGCACAAGCCTGAGTACACTCCTCACGTTGACACCGGTGACTACATCATCGTTATCAATGCTGAGAAAGTGACCGTGACTGGCAACAAAGCTGCAGGCAAGATGTACTACTCTCACTCTGGTTTCCCAGGCGGCATCAAAGAAATCAACTTTGAAAAGCTGCAGGCTCACAAGCCAGAAATGATCATCGAGAAAGCAGTCAAGGGTATGTTGCCAAAAGGCCCGCTGGGTCGTGCTATGTTCCGCAAGCTGAAAGTATACGCTGGCGCCGAGCACAACCACGCTGCACAACAACCTCAAGTTCTTGATATCTAAACGGGATTAAGTAAATGGCTGCTACTCAGTACTACGGCACTGGCCGTCGCAAAACTTCTACCGCTCGCGTATTCGCTAAAGTAGGCAGCGGTAACATCATCGTTAACAAGCGTCCTCTGGATGTTTACTTCGGTCGTGAGACTGCTCGTATGGTTGTTCGTCAGCCACTCGAGCTGGTTGAAATGACTGAAAAGCTGGACATCTATGTGACTGTTAAGGGCGGTGGTATCACTGGCCAAGCCGGTGCCATCCGTCACGGTATCACCCGCGCTCTGATGGAGCTGGACGAGTCTCTGCGTCCTACTCTGCGTGCCGCTGGTTTCGTTACCCGTGATGCCCGTCAGGTTGAGCGTAAGAAAGTGGGTCTGCGCAAAGCACGTCGTAGACCACAGTTCTCCAAGCGTTAATTTTCGCTTCGAGTCTGCAAAAAACCCGGCTTTGGCCGGGTTTTTTATTATCTGTCGGTTATTTACGTCAGTTAAATCCAGTAGAAATGGCTGTTTTTGACCAAATTAAAGTAACGGGAATGTAAAAACGCGGTCGTGCCAGCCAGAATTTAGGAAGACTCAGACATTGCAGAGTGTGAACGTGTTGAATAGAGAATAATGTTTGCTTATCAATGTGTTGAATGGCTAAGGTCATTATCAAAACACCAAGGCCTCAAGGAACAATTGATTATTTTTTCATAAATCCCTTGCCCATCCCCCCCTGAAATCTGCTAAAATTCTGCTTTAACCGCAACCTTGCAGCAAACAATGGGCAAAAACGTAGTTGTTCTCGGCACCCAATGGGGTGACGAGGGAAAAGGTAAGATTGTCGACCTTCTCACTGAACAGGCAAAATACGTAGTTCGTTATCAGGGCGGCCACAACGCTGGTCACACTCTGGTAATCGATGGTGTTAAAACCGTTCTCCATCTGATCCCTTCAGGCATCCTGCGCGATAATGTGAAATGCATTATCGGTAACGGTGTTGTGCTGGCTCCAGACGCGCTGATGAAAGAAATCAGCATGCTCAAAGAGCGTGGCGTACCCGTTGAAGATCGCCTGCTGATCTCCGAAGCTTGTCCGCTTATCCTGCCGTTCCACTGTGCAGTGGATATCGCCCGTGAAAAGGCGCGTGGCAATAAGGCTATCGGTACCACTGGTCGTGGTATTGGCCCCGCCTATGAGGACAAGGTTTCACGTCGCGGTCTGCGCGTGGGTGATCTGTTCAATGCTGAGCTCTTCGCTGAGAAACTCAAAGAAGTGATGAAGTATCACAACTTCATGCTGACTGAGTACTATGGCGCCGAAGCCGTTGACTACCAGACAACCCTCGACGATGCACTGGCACTGGCGGATTACCTCAAGTCCATGTGTGTTGACGTGACCGAATTGCTGGATCAGGCCCGCAAAGCCGGTGAAAACATTCTGTTCGAAGGCGCTCAGGGTACACTGCTGGACATCGACCACGGTACTTATCCGTTTGTGACTTCGTCAAACACCACTGCCGGCGGCGTTGCAACCGGAAGCGGTTTTGGTCCATGTCATCTGGACTATGTGCTGGGTATCATGAAGGCCTACACCACTCGCGTGGGTGCCGGTCCTTTCCCTACTGAACTCGAGTGTGAAATTGGTGACCATCTGGGTACCAAGGGCCACGAGTTTGGTGCCACCACTGGCCGTAAGCGTCGTCCAGGTTGGCTCGATGCCGTTGCCATGAAGCGTGCTATCCAGATCAACAGTCTGACCGGTATCTGTCTGACCAAGTTGGACGTACTGGACGGCCTGAAAGAAGTGAAGATCTGTGTGGGTTATCAGCAGCCAGATGGCACTGTAACCACAGTAACTCCTCTTGCCGCTGAAGGTTATGAGTTGGTGACCCCAGTTTATGAAACCCTGCCAGGTTGGAGCGAGAACACCTTCGGTGTGACTTCCATGGATCAGCTGCCACAGGCGGCCGTTAATTACATCAAACGTATCGAAGAGATTTTAGAGACACCAATCGACATCATCTCTACCGGTCCGGACAGAAACGAGACCTTTATCCGGGTCAGTCCGTTTAACTGATGTAGTAAGAGGCCGCGATTAGCGGCCTTTTTTATGTCTGTCTCTTAAGGGGACAGGCTCAAGATTTGAGTTATACTGCCGATAAATTGGTTATTCGCCAGTCCTCGGGATTTCCTTATGTTGCGCCTTTCCTCAGTCTTGTTAATGATAGTTTCACCGGCTCTGATGGCCACCGAGGCCGTAGATGTCTACACTCAGGAGCAACTGTTGTCACTCATTCGCAGTGAACAGCATTTGGTGCGGGTAAAACAGGACGACTGCCAACTGGTGCAGGACATCGAAGCCCATGCCGAGGTACTCAAGCAGCCCCTCTACCAGTTTTTATGGGGGGAGATGTTTATCCATGGAGTATGCATCAAAAAGGATGTACCCCGTGGGCTGCAGTTGCTGAAAGACGCTGCCGGACAGGGCAGCACAGAGGCCATGTTGCAAGTGGCCCGCTATTATGAAGATGGCAAGTATGTGCTTAAAAACAAGCACAGATCGGTACAATATCTGTACCCCGCCGCCGCCAACGGCGACCAAAAGGCGCGCATGATGCTGGTGCGTCTTTACAACGAGGGTTTTGGCAGTCCCAGAGACTACGAGATGGCCTACCATTGGCTGTATAACGAGGCGTTTAATGATCAAAAAACCAAAGATCAAGCCTGGGGACTGCTGCAAAAACTCGAATCTATGATGCCCGCCAGCGCCGTGGCCAGAGCCCGGGGTGAGCATCTTTGGAATTACTGACACCCGGGCAGGGGCCTGGGTGAACTCAATGGAAACTGAATGATTAACGATCCGCATTTTGAGCGTGAACAGGAAAAATACGACAACCCCATCCCCAGCCGGGAATTTATCCTCGAATATTTGAGGTCTCAAACTTCTCCTCAGCCTCGCGACCGTATTGCCGAGGCCCTGAAAATCCATGATGAAGAGCGCCTGGAAGCCCTGCGCCGCCGACTGCGCGCCATGGAGCGTGATGGTGAGCTGGTGTTTACCCGTGGTCAATGTTACGGACTGCCCGAACGCATGGACTTGATGAGTGGTACTGTCCTTGGCCACAAAGATGGCTTTGGCTTTTTCCGCCCCGATAACGGCGGCGACGACCTCTTTATCAACGAGCGCGATATGCAGCTCTACTTCCATGGTGATAAGGTGCTGGCGCAAAAAGCCGGCGTCGACCGCCGTGGTCGCCGCGATGCCCGCATCGTCAGGCTCTTGTCAGAGCGCAGTGCTGCCCTGGTGGGTCGCTTCTATGTTGATGCCGGTATGGCCTTTGTGGTGGCCGATGATAAGCGTATCCCCCATGAGATCCTGATTGCCAACGAAGATAAAAATGGCGCCCGTCATGGCGATGTGGTGGTGATTGAACTCACCCGCCGTCCGGGGCGCTACGTGCGTGCCGGTGGCAAGGTGACCGAAGTTCTGGGTAAGCAGATGGCACCTGGGATGGAAATTGAAATTGCCCTTCGCAATTATGACCTGCCACACCAATGGTCAGCGGTGATTGACAAGAAACTGCGCCGCATTCCGGACTATGTGACCGATGAAGACAAGGAAGGCAGGGTCGATCTGCGTGAACTGCCGCTGGTCACCATCGACGGTGAAGATGCCCGCGATTTTGACGATGCCGTGTATGCCGAGCGTAAGCGTGGTGGCGGCTGGCGCCTGTGGGTTGCCATCGCCGATGTGAGCCATTATGTGCGCACCGATTCGGCACTGGATAAAGAAGCACGCGCCCGGGGTAACTCGGTGTACTTCCCGTCTCAGGTGATCCCCATGCTGCCGGAGAAGCTCTCCAACGGCTTGTGCTCATTGAATCCGGGTGTTGATCGCCTCTGTATGGTGGCTGAGATGACCATCTCCGCCAAGGGGGGGCTGTCGGGTTACAAGTTCTATCCGGCGGTGATGCACTCCCATGCCCGCTTCACCTATACCCAGGTGGCGGCCATGCTGGAAGGCGGCGAGGTGAAGGACGAGCACAAAGCCTTGTTTCCGCATCTTCAGGTGTTGCAGGAGCTGTATCTGTGTCTGGATGAGCAGCGAGCAAGCCGCGGCGCCATTGCCTTTGAGACTCTGGAAACCCAGTTTATTTTCAATGAGCAGCGCAAGATTGACCGCATAGTGCCCCGCGCCCGTAATCAGGCCCACAAGATCATTGAAGAGTGTATGATTTTGGCCAACGTGGCGGCCGCCAAGTTTGTGATTAAACACAAAGGACATGTGCTTTACCGGGTGCACGAGAAGCCGTCTGAGCAAAAACTGACGCAATTTAAAGACTTCCTCGCCGAGCGCGGTTTGTCCATGACCGGTGGTCTCGAGCCCGAGCCAGCCGATTATCAGGCGCTGATGGCACAGGTCGAAGGCAGGCCTGACGCCGAACTGATCCAGGTAATGCTGCTGCGCTCCATGCGTCAGGCCGTTTATACCCCGGATAACGAAGGTCACTTTGGTCTGGCGCTGGAAGCCTACAGCCACTTTACCTCGCCCATCCGCCGCTATCCCGACTTGGTGCTGCACAGGGTTATCCGTTATCTGCTCGCCAAAGAGCAGGGTGAAGCCAGTGAGAAGTGGACCGCCGATGGTGGCTATCACTATCAGATTGAGGAGCTGGATCTCCTCGGTGAAGAGTGCTCCAATACCGAGCGCCGCGCCGATGAAGCGACCCGTGATGTATCCGACTGGCTTAAGTGCGAGTTTATGCAGGACCACGTGGGTGACAGCTTCAGTGGCGTGATTGCCTCTGTGACCAGTTTCGGTCTGTTTGTGCGTCTGGATGAGCTCTTTATCGATGGTCTGGTGCATATCTCCAGCCTGGGAAGCGATTACTTCCAGTACGACCCGCAGCGTCAGCGTCTGATTGGTGAAAACTCCGGTCAGATATATCAGATAGGCGATCCTGTTGCGGTGAAAGTTGCCTCGGTCAATCTGGACGATAGACAGATTGATTTGCAGATGGAAGGTGAGCGACCAGGCCGCAAAAAGGCCGGCAAGAAGCCGATGACCGCCCGGGACAGAGCCAATCTTGAAGGTGCCCGTACAGGTAACGGCAAGGCGGGTAAAGGCGGCAGCGTACGCAGCCAGTTGGCCGGTGGCAAATTGGGTGGCTCAGAGACCAAAAAAAGAGATGCCAAGGCCAAAGACGGTAAGAAATCCAAAAAGGCGGCAGAAGCCAAGCCCAAGGCCGCCAAACGAGTTAAGAGAAAGAAATAAATGAAAAAACAGGAATTGGTGTTTGGCATTCATGCGGTCGAGTCTGTGCTGAAGCACGCCCCCGAGCGTGTGCTGGAGCTGTGGTTGATGACAGGTCGCCAGGACGAACGGGTGCTGCCACTCTTGGAAATCGCCCAAAACTGGGGCATCAAAGCCCAGCAGGCAGCACGTAAAACCCTGGATGAAAAAGCCGAAAGCACACAGCATCAAGGGATTATCATTCGGGTGCGTCCGGCCAAGGTGTTGACCGAAAACGATCTTGAAGCCTTGCTCGATGCCACCGAAACCCCGTTTTTGTTGATCCTTGATGGGGTGACAGACCCTCACAACCTGGGCGCTTGTCTGCGTAACGCCGATGCCGCCGGCGTGCACGGGGTGATAGTGCCCAAGGATAACTCCGCCGGGCTGACACCGACCGTGAGCAAAGTGGCCTGCGGCGCGGCGGAAACCGTTCCCCTGTTTCAGGTGACTAACCTGGCGCGCACCATGAAGCGTATTCAGGAGCGCGGCGTGTGGATTGCCGGTACTGCCGGTGAAGCAGACTCGACCCTGTATGAAGCTAATCTCAAGGGGCCGCTGGCCATTGCCATGGGCGCCGAAGGCAAGGGGCTGAGACGCCTCAGTCGTGAAGGCTGCGATACCCTGATTTCCATCCCGATGGCGGGCAGTGTTTCCAGTCTGAACGTCTCGGTGGCGACCGGTATTTGCTTGTTTGAAGTCGTGCGTCAGCGGCTCGGATAACCTTCACGCCGCAAGGTGCTTATCAAATAAAAAAGGATTGCCCAGGCAATCCTTTTTTATTGGTGAAAATGGGTGGTGATCTGTACTTACTGGAAGGTATAGAGCAGATTAAAGGTGGTGACCGTATCAACCTGCTCTGTGCCATCGGGCACTACTTCGGTGTATTTCACGTTCATGCCCACTTTAAAGGCCAAGTCCTGAAACAGGATATTCTTGTAACCCATATCGAGTGTCACTGCGCTATTGTTTTGCCCTGTCTCGGCGGTGAGGTCGGCAGTAAAGCTGCTGTACTCATGAATTCGCTGCTCAAACTTGGCGGCGGCCCGTACAATCACATCTGTATTGGCATCCGGCGCAGGTTCAGTGGTGGTGGCTTTCGCCAGGCTGTATTGATAACCGGGGCCGATTTCGAGTTTGAGTTTGGTGGCATAGCTGCTGATGGCATCAAAACCGTAACCCACGGAACCCGTGTACAGGCGGGTGTATGAGCCAAACTCATCCCAGGTACCCTCACCGCGGCCAAAGAAGTAACCGGAATCGACCTTGTAGTTTGACTGCAACTGGACGTCGTACTTCTCTGCGGTAGTTTTTTCTGAATCGGACGCAAAATAGGCCTTCAACAAGGCTTCCTGCTTGGCTTTTTTGGTGTCGTAAATCAGCCGGGTGCGACCGTTAAAACTGGTGGACTGGGTGTTACCCGTATTGAGCTGGAGACCGGCTTCCACTTCTGCGGTCAGCCCTGTGGCGGGTTCCTGATACTGGGGCGGTACAAGTGCCTGTGCCTTTAGGCTTAACAGCAGGCAGCCGATGGAGAGGATACGTTTGTTTATCATTATTCAGCCTGTATTCCCGGTTTGACTACAGGCCCGGACTCCCGGGCGAAGATGCGACGGGCAATCATACCTTTGATGGTGGCCAGAACAAAGTTATTGCTTGAGTTTTCGGCCGTCATTATGTAATATTTCGCGCCTTATCAGCCCGATTGAATTCGTTCCTTGCCTCTAACTTGGTCCGGCTGAGCCAATAACGAGGCTACAAACCCGTAAGGAGCAATAAATGCGTCATTACGAAATCGTATTTATGGTTCACCCTGATCAGAGTGAACAAGTAGCTGGTATGATCGAGCGTTACACCGGTGTTATCACCGACGCTAACGGCAAGATCCACCGCTTGGAAGACTGGGGTCGTCGTCAACTGGCTTACCCAATCCAGGATCTGCACAAGGCTCACTACGTTCTGATGAACGTTGAAGCCACTGCTGAGTCTGTTGAAGAGCTGGAGACAGCTTTCCGTTTCAACGACGCTGTTCTGCGTAGCATGGTTATGCGCACCAAGGGTGCCATCACCGAAGCCTCTCCAATGGCTAAAGCTAAAGATGAGCGTGATGCTCGTCGTGCTGCCATCAGTGAGCGCTCTTCTGAGGCTGATGAAGCCGAAGAAAACGCTGAAGAATCTGCCGAGTAATTTCTGTTTGTGACCGCAAACTCTTTGGTGCTGACTGGCTCTGTATTAAGGGTCAGACGCTTTAAAAGCCCGGCCGGGATCCCACACTGTGTGGTTCAGCTTGAGCACCGAAGTCAACGTTTCGAAGCCGATTTGCCCAGAAACGTATATTGCCAAATACAGGCAATCATGAGCGGTCAGCACTTTGAGTGCATCACAGATAAATTGCAGGCAGGCATGGAGATCCAGGTAACAGGTTTTCTATCGACTCAACAGAGTCGGAGTGGACAAAGTCGCTTGGTACTGCATGCCGAAAATGTCGAATTGAAATCTTAGGAGACTGTCACATGGCACGTTATTTCCGTCGTCGCAAGTTCTGCCGTTTCACCGCTGAAGGTGTTGCAGAGATCGATTACAAAGATATTGCTACTCTGAAGAACTACATCACTGAGAGCGGCAAAATCGTTCCTAGCCGTATCACCGGTACCAGCGCTAAGTACCAGCGCCAACTGGCTCGCGCCATCAAGCGCGCTCGTTATCTTTCTCTGCTGCCATACACTGATCTGCATCAGTAATTCCAGCATTGAAGCCTAATCGTATAGAGAGGATTTGATAATGAACGTTATTCTGCTTGATAAAATCGCAAACCTGGGCAACCTGGGTGACCAGGTGTCTGTAAAGGCTGGTTACGCTCGTAACTTCCTGCTGCCTCAGGGCAAGGCCGTTGTTGCCAACGCTGAAAACGTAAAAGTTTTCGAAGCCCGCCGCGCTGAGCTGGAAGCTAAACTGGCTGCCGACCTGGCTGCTGCTGCTGACCGCGCCGAGAAGATCGCTGCTCTGGAAGCTGTTGTTATCGCTTCTAAAGCCGGTGACGAAGGCAAGCTGTTCGGTTCAGTTGGTACTCGCGACATCGCCGATGCCGTGACTGCTGCTGGCGTTGAACTGTCTAAAGCCGAAGTTCGTCTGCCACTGGGCGCTCTGCGCACCACTGGTGACTTCGAAGTTGAAGTACAGCTGCACACTGAAGTTAAGTCTGTTGTTAAAGTAACTGTTGTTGCTGAATAATCAGATTTGATTTTAAAGAAAACACCGCCTCCGGGCGGTGTTTTTTTATGTCCAATATACCATCACTGAGCTTTTAAAAAACGCCGCATGTTTTCACAAGAGGCGTTTTTACTTAGTGCATAGATAACCTCATTAGAAGTTATAGCGGGCGGTAAAGCTCACATAACGTGGCGATTGGAAATTCCTGGCGTTCAGGAATTCTGGGTTTTGCTGTGGTTCAGCACGGTTGATATCGCCTGTTTCTACGTACTCTGTTACTCGGTCTTGATTCAATACGTTGTAAACCTGCATCTGCAGAGTCAGCTTGTTATCAGCCCAGTGAGGGACATAGGTCAGACCCAGATCCAGTTTATGAGTCCAAGGTGTGCGGCCATACTGGCCACGGTAAGTTGGTTGATGCTCACCGTTCTCGTCTACACAGAAGAATGACGAGGCAGAGTAACCTTGCAACCCCCCCTGATCTACGCCCAAATCATCAGTCAGAGGTACATAACCATTACAATTGACTGGGCGACCTGAACTCAGGTTGAAATTCGCAGAGACAGACAGTTCATCTGTGAGGTAATAGGCGCCGAAGATTTTAAACTGGTGTCTGCGATCGTTTGGCAGATAGCCGTAGGCATTCTCTTGGAATAAGGGGTGGTCGAAGTCTTGGGTAAGACCTGCGTCATCCTGTTCCAGAGTTGAGTTTACGTAGCCTTCAATATTACCTTCACTCTTAGACCAAGTGTACGAAGCATCCATGTACCAATCATCACTGCTGGCCTTAGCGAGATTTAACTCAATTGCTTTATAGGTACGGTCATATGATTGCAGACCAATGTATGAGTTGGGAACTGTTACGTTGGTCAGATTTCCATCATTGTTCAGATCCATCGCCAGGTTGAAATCTTTCCCGGGGTTCATGATCAAACAGCCTGCCATGGTATCTTCGTCGAAGTTATCGTACCCGTTGTCTTCTGCCCAATCGATGAATGGCTGGTGAGAGCAGTAGTCATCCATGCCATCTTTGACTTCACGATGCACAAATTTGATGCTGGTCGTCCAGTCTTCGTTCAGGGCCAACTGATAACCAAGGATCAGTTCATCCTGATGCATAGGATCAAGGTCCGTCACCGCAATTGTTGCAGGGTTTGCTGCATTACGGTTGTCAAAAGCACCCTGGCCAATCTCATCACCGATGGTAACAGGGGCTCCGGTGGTTGGATCTATCCCTTCGAAATAGAAGTACTGAATATCGCGCCATTCAATACCAGCTGCACGAATGTTGGTGTTCGCGGCAACGGGTATATAGTAGCGTCCCCAGGTACCAAAAAGTTTTTGGGTAGAATCGCCTGCAACGTCATAGGAGAAGCCCAGACGCGGGGCGATGCTGTTATCTGCTTCCACGAAAGCGACACCATCAGCATTTCGGTTGACGAAGCTTTCGCTGCGTAAACCGGCATAGACAAGCAGTTCATCTGTTACTTGCCAGGTATCTTCGATAAAGAAGGCGGTGTTTTCGACTTCATAGTTTGCTGAAACTGAACCGCCGTCCCATGTGCGCACGTACTCAGTGCCTGCAGGGACATCAACACCGTTTACACGGCCTCTCGAAGTAAAGTAACGGAAGTACTTGTTATCAAAGCCTACACCTGTATAGGTAATACCGGCAGCACCGGATTCCCACTGCTCAATATCGGCACCAGCTCTGATGTTGTGGTCACCCAATACCCAATCCAATGACAGACGATATGAGAGTCTTTCGTCGGTGTCAGGGCCAAATTCCTGATCTCGTATAGTCGCTTGGTTTCTATTCCAGCAGCCAAGATAGACGAGTGCGTTGGGGTTTGGACCACGGCTGTCCCATACGCGTGGACATTCATAGCCTGGCAGCGCGTCTGGGTCGGTATAGATTTCATTTTTCATCGAACCGATCAGTGCTGAAACGGTGAAGTTATCAGTCAAAGCAGCGGTATACTTACCAATTAGGATATCTCCGCCAGTATGGAATGTGCGAATGGAGTCAGGATCGACGGTACCATGCTGTCCAGTATGGGTGACTTCGTCGTATTCGTATCCGACAAAATCAATTTCCTCTTTATTTCTTAAGGCAGTTAATTCAAATGTTTGATCGTCTGTAATGTTCCAGTCGAGCTTCAGCAGCATTTTCGGAGAATTGTTTTCAGTTGAAGAAGAAGTTTCACCTGAAGTGCTGAAAGTATCTGTGGTGTTATGTTTACCTTCAAACATCGCATAGAAGAACAACTTGTCTTCAATCAATGGACCACTGCCGTGTACGACATAGGAAAACTTATCATTTTGGTTCTGTGATCTGTACGCGAGATAAGGCGTTGTAGTCGGGGAGTTCAGCAATGCATCTTTCCCAGAGGCACGCAGTGAATCTGGTGTGTAGTACACAGTGCCGCCAAATTGCCAATCGTTGGTACCACGCTTGGTCACTACCGCAACTACCCCACCCAGCGAGCGGCCGTACTCAGCACCATAGCCACCGGTTTTAACTTGCTGCTGTGCTACTGCGTCGTATGGAAGATCAGCAAAGTCCAACAAAGTTCTGGTATTGGTTACGTCAAAACCGTTGAGGAAGTACGCGTTTTCAGCGACAGAAGAACCACCGAATGAAGCCAAATTACCGAAGCCGGAATCACCCTGTACGGTTCCGGGCGCCAGCAATGCTACCGAAGTCAAGTCGCGGCCTACGGGAAGCAGTTCTATTTGGTCGGCAAGAAATACAGATGTGGACTCTACTGATGAGGTGTCAATCGAAGATATTCTATTGCCTATCACAGATATAACCTCGGTGCTACCGCCACCAAAGTACACAGATGAACCAGTGCCGATAGTCACGATCACAACGTGTGATTCGCCGTCGCTAGCTGCGGTGTAAGTACCGGGTTGAATATTCGATATGCTGTATTTGCCATCCGATCCAACAACAACCTCTCTCTTGATGCCGGTCTTAGGATTAACCAACGTTACAGTTGATCCGGCTTTTGCCGTTCCGTATACGGAACCTGTGGTGTTATCGGCGAATACAGGGTTGTTTATTGTCAGTAATGTCGTTATTGAGGCCGCGAGAAGCGAGCGGCGGAAGTTGGTTCTAGACATGAGAAGCATTCCTTTGAACGTTTGTTATTTTAGATTCAGATGCTTACCTGCTTATGGGTGCAGGCTGGCCGGAAAAGCTTCTCACAATATGTTTTAAAAGTGTACAAAAATGTTAATTGAAAGTTAATTTTGATTCAGGATGTGTCAGCGGAAACAAAAAAGGCCGCTATCAGTAAGCGGCCTTTTTTTAATTAATGATTATCAATTAGTTACCAGGGTTAGTTCCTGTAACAAATTCTGTGCGTTATCCACCTTATCCATCATCCACAGGATATAGCGAATATCCACGTGGACTGCCCGGGTGATTTCCGGGTTGAAGAACCAGTCTTTGGTGATGGCTTCATAGGTGGAGTCAAAGTTGAGTCCCACCAATTCACCACGACCATTGAATACCGGAGAGCCAGAGTTACCACCGGTGGTATCTACGCTGGAGAGGAAGTTCACCGGCACCGAATTGAAGGCTTCGGGTTTGTCCTGACAGGAGAACAGTTTACACATAAAGCTGCGGGCGTCCGGGTAGAGGTCATCCACCTTGTGTGTGCCCATGTCACCACGCTTGATGGCATCCAGCACCTTTTGCGGCGCGTTGAATGGCTCTACGCCAGTGTGTTTGGCCACTATGCCTTCCAGACGGGTGAAAGGCTGCTTATAGAGTGCATCACGTGATTGATAGCCATCCACCATACCGTAGGTGATACGCAGGGTACCGTTGGCGTCGGGGTATACCGGCCAGCCTTTATCCTTGTTATAGGCAATCACGGCCTGCATCATCGCCGGTCGGGCAATGCTGAGCTTGCCGTCCAGGGTCTTTTCCGCTTTTTCCTGGGCCATACGGGTGTCGTAGAGTGCCACTGCCAGTTTGATAAAGGGATCGTTACTTGCCTCAAAGTCAGCCGGGGTTTTGTCCATCCAACCAAGACGTGTGGCCTGATCGGTGAGGCCGGTGGTTGCATAGAGTCCGTCCAGCATGGATGAAAGGTCCTGGCCGTCTTTAGCTGTCAGCATCTTGTCCAGCACATCCACGCGTTGGTCTTGACCGAGATACTCTTCAATATCCGCCTGCCACAGCACCCTGTCGACTTTCACATCAAAACTGGAGTCGATACGCTTCAGGCGATCGGCGAACATCTTCATGTCCCGTTCCTGATAGCCCAGCTCCCTGTCGGCATCGGCTTTTTGTTTCTCTTTGGCCAGGCGATAAAGGCTGTTTGCTGCGGTTAGCAGGTCGCTCGATTGGGCATTGTTGAAGTAGTAGGTGGTCTGATACTGAGTTTGGCCTTCTTTTATCAGTGCCTTGAGTTCATCCATCTGTTTGGCATCGCCATGGCTGGCATACCAGGTCATGAAGGCGTCTTCACGTTGCTGCTTGATGGCGGCAATGTCGGTAGCTTTAAAGCCGTCGAGCAGGCCGTTCAGCTTCTTCATGCGGTTGGCCATACCAGCCACGGTACCGGCGTACTTAATGGCCAGTTCAGCATCGGCAGCGCCCATGGCTTCGATGGTATCTATACGGGCCTGGAAGCGTTTGGCTTGGGTGGGGTAGAGCCAGTCACTGGCAAACTCAAGTTCGGTGGTCAAACGGTAGCGGCTGGTTGAGCCTGGATAGCCAGCGGCAAATACACCATCACCGGCTTTCACGCCGCTGGCGTTGATCTTGAGGAAGCTTTTTGGCTGATATGGCACGTTGTCTTCTGCGTAAGGTGCCGGTTTGCCATCTTTACCCACATAGGCGCGCAGGAAGGTGAAATCGCCGCTGTGGCGTGGGTATTCGTAGTTGTCGATATCGCCGCCGTAGCCGCCGACACTTTCAGGAGGCGCGTAGACGAGGCGTACATCGCGGATCATCAGCTGCTTGATGAGGTAGTATTCCAGGCCGTTGTGGAAGCTTCTGACCGAGCAGCGGTAGTTATCGTCACTCTCACACTCTTTGATGAGTGCCTTTTGACGATTCTCAATCGTTTCAACACGGGCCAGTGGTTCTTCCGGCAGGGCGTCACGGATCTGTGCACTGACATCTGTGACGGCTTCGGTCACGTACAGGCGCTCGTTGGGGCCGGCAGAAGGCTCTTTGTCCATGCTGGTCGCCAGGAAGCCATCGGCAAGATAGTTTTTCTCTTTACTGCTGTTATATTGAATGGCTCGGAACGCGCAGTGATGATTTGTCACTGCCAGCCCTTGGGGGGATACAAAACTGGCGGTACAATAGCCCAGCCCCACCACGGCGTTCATGGGATAGCGGCTTAAGTCGGCCAACTGCTCAGCTGGTATGTCGATACCGCGGGCTTTGAGTTTGTCTGCGATGGAAGGCATTTGATAAGGTTGCCACTGGCCTTCGTCGGCGAGTGCCACTCCGGAAGAAAGCACCAGAGCCGCTGCCACTAGGTTGCGCATGTTGATTCCTTAATTATTGTTCGTGAGTCCATCGTGGATGGGATGCGTTTGGCTTTGGTGATGCCAAAGTCGGTGAGTTTTATACCATATTTTGCAAATCCGTTGGATATTGGGAGACTGAATGTCACAGGAAACCGCCTTTAAACCAAAGGGCAAGTTAAAAGATGCCCAGGTTGAAGCCATCAAAATGCCGCCGCATTCGATAGAGGCCGAGCAATCGGTGCTTGGCGGCCTGATGTTGGATGCTGAGGCTTGGGACAAAGTGGCTGAAGCCGTGGTTCGTGAAGACTTTTACTCCCGTTCCCACCGATTGATTTTCTCTGCCATGCAAAAGCTGGTGGAGCAGGGCCAGCCCCTGGATTTGATTACAGTGTCAGAGCAGCTCGAACTGAATAACGAGCTGGACGATGCCGGTGGTTTTGCCTATTTGGGTGAAATTGCCAAAAACACCCCCAGCGCCGGTAACATATTGTCTTACGCTGAAATTGTGCGTGAGCGCGCCGTGGTGCGGGAAATGATTCGGGTTGCCCACGAGATTGCCGATGCGGGATATAACCCTGAAGGCCGTGATTCCAGTGCCTTGCTGGACCTGGCGGAAACCAAGGTATTCAAGATTGCCGAACAGCGGGCCAATGCCAACGAAGGCCCCGAAGACATCAAGGCTATCCTGGAAAAAACCGTCGATAAAATCGAGCAGCTCTACAACAACCCCCACAACGGTGTGACCGGGGTATCCAGCGGCTTTTCGGATCTCGACCGTATGACGGCGGGTTTTCAAAGCGGTGACCTGGTGATTGTGGCCGCACGTCCGTCCATGGGGAAAACCACCTTCGCCATGAACCTCTGCGAATACGCCGCCATGAACGAGGATAAACCGGTACTGATTTTCAGTCTCGAGATGCCCTCGGAACAGATCATGATGCGTATGCTCGCGTCCCTTGGCCGTGTTGACCAAACCAAGGTGCGTACCGGCCAGCTGGATGACGAGGATTGGGCGCGGGTGTCTTCCACCATGGGGTTGATGCTCGAGCAGGGCAAGATGTACATCGACGACAGCTCTGGCCTGACCCCAACCGAAGTGCGCAGCCGTGCCCGCAGGGTAGCCCGTGAGTGGGGTGGCCTGTCGATGATCATGGTGGACTACCTGCAGTTGATGCAGGTTCCGGCGCTGGCGGATAACCGTACCCTGGAAATCGCCGAAATTTCCCGCTCGCTCAAGGCGCTCGCCAAGGAGCTGGAAATCCCGGTGATTGCCCTGTCACAGCTTAACCGCTCGCTGGAACAAAGGGCCGATAAACGCCCGGTAAACTCGGATCTTCGTGAATCCGGCTCTATCGAGCAGGATGCGGACCTTATCATGTTTATCTACCGGGACGAGGTATACAATAACGACTCCCAAGATAAAGGCACTGCCGAAATCATCATTGGTAAGCAACGTAACGGCCCCATTGGCCGGGTGCGCCTGACCTTCCAGGGGCAATTCTCCCGCTTTGACAACTATGCCGGCCCTCAGTTTGAAGAAGACTGATCCTTGCTCGAATCTCACAAGGCAGATGTATTGAAACCTTTTCCCCGCGCAGAAATCAGCAGTCGCGCGCTGAAGGCCAACCTTAAACGGCTGCGTCAAATTGCCCCGGGCAGCAAGGTCATGGCCGTGGTGAAAGCCAACGGTTATGGCCATGGACTGCTCAATGTGGCCCAGGTACTAACCGATGCCCATTCAGATGCCGATGCAGATGGTTTCGGGCTGGCAAGGCTTGAGGAAGCTCTGGAGGTCAGAGCCGGTGGTGTGTCCGCCAGACTCTTATTACTGGAAGGCTTTTTCCGCAGTGAAGATTTGCCCCTGCTGGTGGAGCATGACATAGACACGGTTGTTCACCATGTCTCCCAGCTGGACATGCTGGAATCCGTCAGTCTGTCCAAGCCTGTCACCGTGTGGCTCAAAATCGATTCAGGTATGCACCGGCTGGGGTTTCATGCCAGCGAGTTTGAGGGCGTGTACCAGAGACTGCAGCAAAACCACAACGTGGCCAAACCCGTGCATCTGATGACACATTTCAGTTGCGCCGATGAGCCGCAAAAAGACTTTACCGCTACACAGATGGCCCATTTTAACGCCCTGACCCAGGGATTGCCCGGCGACAGAACCCTGGCTAACTCAGCAGGGGTGCTTTACTGGCCGCAAAGCCAGGCCGATTGGATTCGTCCGGGCATTGCGCTTTATGGCGTGTCTCCCGTAGCGGGTGACCTTGGAAGCAACCACGGCCTCGAACCTGCAATGGAGCTGGTATCGCAATTGATAGCGGTGCGGGAGCACAGCGCCGGCGAGAGTGTGGGCTATGGCGCATACTGGACGGCCAGACGCGATACGCGCCTTGGTGTGGTGGCCATAGGTTATGGTGACGGTTACCCCCGCAATGCCCCCGAGGGCACGCCGGTACTGGTTAATGGCCGACGGGTGCCCATTGTTGGCCGGGTTTCCATGGACATGCTGACAGTGGACCTGGGGCCTGCCGCCACAGATAGAGTGGGTGACAGGGCACTTCTCTGGGGCAAGGATCTGCCCGTGGAAGAGGTGGCGGAGCGAATTGGCACCATTGCCTATGAGTTGGTGACCAAGCTAACCCCAAGGGTGGCGGTTTGCCTCGATTAACTTAAAAAAGGCGCTCATTTTTGGAGCGCCTTTTTTTGTACCGTATTAATTCTCGAAGCAAATCTCAATGTAAGCAGTGCCGTAGGGGCTGGTGAATGGCATGATAATTTTGGTGCCATCGGCCTTGTGGGAAATTCTGTGACCCGTTCCTGCCACTACCACTGGGGTCGCCATCTCAAAATCGTATCCCTTGTCACTCAAGAGGTTTTTGGCGCCGCCTGTGACCATATTGGTGATTTCACCCACCATATCAGTGACCTCATCATTGATGGTCCCCGGGTTTTCGCCCAGCATGTTTTGCATGATTTGCAGTGCCAGACTTTGCTCGAACGTGATGGACATAGAGCCCTTGGTCTGAGGGCCTACCATGCCAATCAGCCCTGAGACATCCCCCTTGGCAAGATTATCGGTTTTCAGCCGGGGCTTACCCGGAGTGAGCTGCATCGATGCCATGGTCGAGACAACATTGAGCAGAGATTGTAGAAACGGATTGATAAATTCGACATTCATGCTTGGCGATTCCTCGCTGATAGCTTGGGTGCGACCCCCTGATGGTGACCACATACCCATAAGCGTAGATGAATTTATGCGGCGGAGTGAACTTTTGCCCACACCGGCAGCGGCTATTATGGGTGTCGTTTTTTATTGTGCGAGTGTAAAATAGCCGCCCTTTTACGCAGTCTACAGGATGGGGAAAGCTCATGCCATCGCCACTCAACCGCACCTTCTCTGTCGCGCCAATGCTCGATTGGACCGACAGACACTACCGCTATTTTGCACGTCTGATGTCCAAAGAGGCGCTGCTTTATACCGAAATGGTGACGACGGGCGCAATTCTCCACGGAAAAGGCGATTATCTGGCCTACAACCAGGAAGAGCACCCCCTGGCGTTGCAGTTGGGCGGTTCAGACCCCAAGGATTTGGCGGCCTGCGCCAAGCTTGCTGGGGCCCGTGGTTATGATGAAGTGAATATCAACGTGGGTTGTCCGTCTGATCGGGTACAGAATGGTCGCTTTGGTGCCTGTTTGATGGCCGAGCCTAAGTTGGTGGCTGAGTGTGTAGACGCCATGCGTCAGCAGGTGTCTGTTCCTGTCACAGTGAAGACCCGTATTGGCATTGATGAGCAGGACTCTTACGGTTTTCTCACAGACTTTATCGAGACCGTCTCAGCGGCTGGCTGCGATACCTTTATTATTCATGCCCGTAAGGCCTGGCTGCAGGGATTGAGTCCGAAAGAGAACCGTGAAATTCCGCCCCTGGATTATGAGCGGGTGTATCAGCTGAAACGGGACTACCCCCAGCTCTCCATCAGTATCAATGGTGGCGTGACCAGTATTGAGCAGGCTAAAACCCATCTGGCGCAGCTCGATGGCGTCATGGTAGGCCGTGAAGCGTATCAGAACCCCTATATTTTAGCCTCGGTGGACTCTGAACTTTGCGGTAAGCCAGCGGTTGTCAGCAGTCGGGAGGAGGTTATCGGGAAGCTGCTTCCCTATATCGGGAAACACCTCGCCGATGGTGGACGCCTGAACCATATCAGTCGGCATATCATTGGTTTGTATCAGGGCTTGCCGGGCTCCCGCGCCTGGAGGAGATACCTGAGTGAGAATGCCCATAAGCCGGGAGCAGGCATCGAAGTGATTGAAAATGCAATAAAAGCCATGGAGCTCACCACTAACTAAGGCCCTATTAAGCGTCATTTGGTGAAATTAACCACAACGGTGGTTAATTTCACCTGTCTCCAATCTTAACGCCCGCCTCAGACCCCACTCTCTTTTTTAAATTTTAATAAAATCCTTTAAAAACAGATTGATAAGTTTTTTGTTAAACTTGGCACGACACTTGTAATACCTGATGTGACATAGGTTAACAACAGGAGTGAACACCATGTTTAATCGCACACTGACCGCCCTGGCCCTGATGGTTACTCTGGGAATGGCAAACAACGTTCAAGCTACTGAATTTTCAACTACTGATTTACTGCGCTCTGTCGAAATGAGCGTGATGAACCAAACCAAGGAAATGCTGCAAAATGCCGCTTTGGACCTGGAATTGGAGCTTAAAGCTGAGCTGACCAAGACCTGGGGAACGCTGACTGAAACCGCATCTGCCAAAGATGAGGAACAGAAAAAAGCGCTGGTCGCCGCCAAGGAGTAAGGCATGTGGTTGACACTGGGACTCTCGATGAAAACCGCATTGGTCTTGATGTTACCCGTAGCAAGCTTTCTGGCCTGTACCCTGGTGACCTACCTGATGCGCTGGCACAGGATTTAACTTCAGTGAAAGGAAAAGCATGAATATGGGCATTGAAATGCGTCTTAAAAATCCCCGTCGTCTGGTGTGCGGTGTAGCCGCCCAAATGGCAACCAAGTTTGGCTGGTCTTGCATGTGGACGCGGGTTGCCTGGATGGTGTCGACACTCATCAATCCGGCCATCACCCTGTTGATTTACTTTGCCCTGGCGCTGGTAATGGACAAGTGGGAGGCTTGATGGGGCTAAATGCTGAGTGAATCTGCCCCTTGTTAACGGTATTGCTTCAGTGTCGTTAGCAAGGGGCAGAGGTTTCAGGATTTCGTAAGAAACGCCTGAAAGCGGGCCTTGGCCTCATCGCTTTTTAATCTTTCCCCAAAGGCTTCCAGCTCGAGATGCATCTGGTGCTGCACCCTGTGTTTGTGGGGACGCATTAATTGCCGGGTTTGCTGCAATGCCTGCGGCGGTTGGCTTGCCAGTTTACGTGCCTTATCCAGCGCCGTTTGTTGCAATTCCTCTTTGGAACACAAGGCATTGATAAGCTTTAATGACAATGCCGTCTCGGCGTCGAATGGCTCTGCGAGTAATAGCAGTTCAGCTGCTTTTTGATAGCCAACCAATTCGGGCAGCAAGATACTGGCACCTGCCTCGGGCACCAATGCCAAATTGACGAAGGGCAGTTGGAATTTAGCGCTGTTATCGGCATACACCAGATCGCAGTGAAGCAGTAGAGTGGTACCAATACCAACAGCGCTGCCGCTCACTGCTGCTACCAGAGGTTTTTTCAGCTCCAGCAAGCAATACAGGAAACGCACGGCGGGGTGATTTGGACCTAATTCACTGTTTTGCAAAAAGTCAGCAACATCATTCCCCGAGGTGAAACAATTGGCTTCACCGGTCAGCAGGAAGGCTCGAATGTCATTGTCGCTCTCACCTTGCATAAGGTATTCTGTGAGCTGCCTGTACATATCAAGGTCTAAAGCATTGCGTTTTTCCGGGCGATTGAAGCTGATTACCCTTACGCCATCCAGATCCTTGACGAGTATTTTACTCATGGGGTTGTCCTCAAAAAATAGCTTGGCTTGACATGGAGTGTATGACATTGAAATCGATATTCAAACACATGTTTAATTTCGGCCTGATTGGCCTGCTGTCCATGCCCGCCATGGCTGAGATTATAGTAAAAGATGGTTTTGTGCGCGCCATGCCGCCATCCTCCCCCAATACCGCCGCCTATTTCACCCTCGAAAATCACGGTCCGTCCACCGAACTGATTGCCGTTGAGACCAACATCGCCAAAGAAGCACAGTTGCACACCCTGCTGACCGAAAATGACATAGTTAAAATGCGCCAGGTTGAAGGGTTTGACTTGCCGTCACACGGTACCTTGAAACTGGGTGAACAGGGTGACCATGTCATGCTGCTTGGGCTTGCATCACCGCTGGCCGAAGGCAACATGGTGACACTGCTGCTTAAATTCAAAGATGGTCAGACCCTTGAGATCAAACTGCCGGTAGCCAAAGCTGGCAATGCTCAGGCAGATGAACATCATCACCATCATCATTAAAGGAGTAATTCAAGATGCAAGTGACATGGAAAAAGGTCGCTGGTGTGGCGGCTGTGATAGTCGTCATCATGTACGGCGTCAGTGTCTGGTGGAGTGTTGAACCTGATGTGCTTGAGCCGGAGGTCCTCAACGCGGAAAATGGCCAACAGATCGTGGGTTATGCTACGACTTCCTCACTCATCAATACCGTTGAAACCCTGCTCAACAAACAAGGCGGTTGGTTATCCAACGACACCACGCCACCGTCAGTGTTTATGGATAATATGCCGGCGTTTGAGTTTGGGGCCCTCGAACAGGTGCGGGACCTGGCGCTGGTAATGCGTAAAGAGTTCAGCCGCTCTCAGTCACAATCGACCGCCGATAACGACCTGCTGGAGGCACACTCCAAGCTCAATATCGATCACACGTCCTGGTTGGTGCCCAGCGCTGAAAGCGAGTACAGCGATGCGGTTAAACTGCTGAAACTCTACCGTGCACGTATTGCCGACACCAGTAATAGAGACGCACAGTTTTACGCCCGGGCTGATAATCTGAACGAATGGCTGAAAGAGGTACAAAAACGTCTTGGCAGCATGTCACAGAGGCTCTCGGCCAGTGTCGGTCAGGAAAGGCTTAACACAGATTTGGCCGGTGATAATTCGGCGCGTCAATCCACCCCCAATTTAGCCGCACAGCAAATCAAAACCAGCTGGTGGCAAATTGATGATGTCTTCTATGAGACCCGCGGTTCTTGCTGGGCCTTGCTTAACTTCATGAAAGCCGTCGAGGTCGATTTTGCCGATGTGCTCAAGAAGAAGAATGCCGAAGTCAGTTTAAAGCAGATCATTCGTGAGCTGGAATCTACCCAGCAGACCGTATGGAGTCCGCTGGTCCTTAACGGTTCAGGCTTTGGCTATGTGGCTAACCACTCTCTGGTTATGGCCAACTACGTCTCACGCGCCAATGCGGCGCTCATTGATTTAACCAATTTGCTTTCACAGGGTTAATTATGAAAAAAACCATTCTGGCTGCCTCACTGCTTTCTGCGTTGGCTGCGTTTTCGGCCAACGCGGCCACTGTTGTTGGTTTTAAAGTCGGTGCCGATTACTGGCATGCGGATGCCAAAGGTAATGTGCCTGACGATGCCGGTAACCTGCACGGGTTTGATTACGACACATCGGGCCAGACAAGTGTTTGGTTTGCCGTTGAGCATCCTGTGCCCTTGCTGCCGAACCTGCTGATCCGTGAAAATCGCCTCGAGGAAGACGGTTTTAACGCTGATGCTACTCTGGCCTTCGGTGGTATTCCTTTCAATGGTGAACTCTATAGCACCATGGATCTGAGCAATACCGACTTTGTGCTTTACTACGAGCTGCTGGACAACGATATCGTGTCCCTGGATGTGGGCGGCGCCTACAAAAAGATGAACGGTTCACTGCGCATCAGCAATGCCTCGGGTGTTGCTGCGCAAAAGGACTTTACCGATGGTATTATCATGGGTTACGCCAGTGCCGTGGTAGGAATGCCTGGTCTCGGTCTCTATGGCTTTGCCGACCTGATGGCGGGTTTGGATGAAAGCCAGGTATACGATTACAGTGTGGGTCTTGGCTGGGAGTTTGATGGTATAGCGCTGGATACCCGCATCCGTGCAGGTTATCGTGAATTCAGTTTCGATGTGAATGGCTTCGATGGCATCAGTACTGACAGCAGTTTCAAAGGCTATTTTGCCGGTGTGGAACTGCTGTTCTAAGTCAGTATCAAGGTTATAAAAAAACCGCCATCAGGCGGTTTTTTTGTACTTGTTACGATTATTCTGCGGCCTTCAAACCATTGTTGATGGCAATCACATCATCCTCGTTCAGGGTGCCGGCAGCTTGTTTCAGGGCCAGCACCGAGCTGATGTAGCTGTAACGCGCATCAGACAGCTTACGCTTGGAGTCGTAGAGGTCCCGGGTACGGTTGAGTACGTCAACGATGGTACGGGTACCCACTTCGAAACCGGACTGAGTGGCTCCGAGTGCGCTTTCGGACGACAGCACGGATTGCTCATAGGCACGGATAGAGCTGATTGAGGCACCCACGTTATTGAAGTTGTTTCTTACATCCTTCACTACGCGGCGATACGTTTGCTCCAGCTTTTCACTGGCTTCCACATACTTGTACTGAGCCTGTTCCACCTGGGAGGTGACCTTGAATCCTTCAAAGATAGGGATAGACAGTGTCACGCCGATAGAGCTGTTGTCGTAATCAGGGCCGGGTGTTTGTTCAAAACCCTTGGTGTAACCAGCGCTCAGACTCAGAGATGGGTAATGACCCGCTTTATAGAGGGAAATCGTCTCTTCTGCGATGTCTTTACCAATGCGTTGAGTCAGCAGATCAGTACTGTTGCTTTCTGCCATCTTAATCCATTCGTTGGGAACGGCAGGCGCGGGGGCGGCGGCACTGAAACGGTTTGTGTCCAGTACGTTGATGGACTTATGGTCAATCCCTGTAATTTCACGCAGTGCTTCATAGCTGTTTGACAGGGTGTTTTCGGCCAGAATTTCGGTGGCAGAGGCCAGGTCATATTGGGCCTGGGCTTCGTGCACGTCGGTCATGGCTGTCAAACCCACGGCAAAACGCTGTTTGGTTTGCTCGAGCTGACGCTCAATGGCGCGCTTCTCGGCGCCCTGGAACTCGTAGTTATCCTTGGCCTTGAGTACGTCAAAGTAGGCTTTGGTCACACGGGTGATGAGGTTTTGCAGCGCGGACGCATAGGCTGCATCGGCTTGCGCGGCGGCTTTCTCAGCCAGTGACAGGCCAACCCAGGCGCTGTGATCATAAATCACCTGAGTTAATTTGACGCCACCGGTAAAGCCATCGGAGTCTTCGGATGGGTCTTTCCAGGCCTTGTCGTAACCGACATTGGCACTGATGGTGGGCAACAGGGGAGCGCGGTTTTCTTCAATCTGGGCGTAAAGCGCGTTGCGCTGAGCCTGAGCCTGCAGAACCAAAGGGTCGTTGGTCAGTGCCTGCTGATAGATTTGAAGCAGATCATCGGCATGGGCATTTGTTGCACCGGCTGCCAAAAGCACTGCGGCGCACAGAGAGCTGAGCTTGAATTTCATTGGCTGTCCTTATTGAGACAAAGTCCCCCAGGGGGGTAATAACTGGGTTAAACTGATGTGCCCTTATACCCGGGCGGTTCGCGCTTCCCGACGCTTCCCGAAACAGCTAAAAGTTAATGGTTGAAATACTAAAAAATCAACCATTTTTGAGTCAAACCCGAAGTGTAACAGATTTTATTTTAAATCTTTGTGCGAATCCCATGATAATAAGTGAATCACCTCGTCAAGGAGCAGCGAATGTTTAACAGACTCTTCAGTCGTGAAGACATTGAAGTACTGGACTCGAGCACCCTGTATCAGGGTTTTTTCAAGATGGTCAGGTATCAGTTTCGCCATCGTTTGTTTGCCGGTGGCTGGAGTGAGGTCGTCTCGCGGGAAGTGTTTGAACGTGGTCATGCTGTTGTGGTGTTGCCCTATGACCCGGTAACAGACCAGGTGGTGTTGATTGAACAGGTCAGGTTTCCGGCACTCGAAACCTCTGAATTCCCATGGCTGCTGGAGTTGGTGGCGGGCATGATGGAAGCAGGAGAGTCGGCCGAAGACGTGGCCCGCAGAGAGTTGATGGAAGAAGCGGGGCTTACTGCATCGCGGGTGTTGCCCTTCGGCAGCTATCTCTCCAGTCCCGGTGGCTGCAGCGAGCGCTTTTATTGTTTTATGGCTGAAGTCGATGCCAGTCAGGCGGAAGGTCTGCATGGCCTTGCCCATGAGCATGAGGATATTAGGGTGCACGTGATGAGCCGCGAAGCCGCCTATGCCATGGTGGAAAGTGGTGAAATTGATAATGGCTCAACCGTGCTTGGCCTGCAGTGGCTTGAGTTGAACCGGCACAAGCTCGTGCGGAGTCACTTTTGAAGGGCAAGGGAGTGAAAGCTCGCTATCAGCCGGATCTCAACGGCTTTTTGGCCTTGTGTGGCCGAAACTACGCCTTATTGCTGCGCTGGCTACCCTCTGCGCTGGCCATGGATGCTCCCGCCAGCGTCCGTGGCAGCCATGGCATCCTTAAAATCACGCTGGTGGAAAATACCCGCTACACCCAATTGGTCGAAATTTCCCGCCCACTTGGAAAAACACCGCTAATTGAAGACCCTAAGGTATTGGTTCGGATTTATCATGATGCTAAATTAGCAGAAGTGTTAACTGGTCGGCAGTTTTCACTTCTCAGTGCGGTGTATGATTACCCCAATTTGCGAATGTACCAAAGTGATGAAAAGTACCAGGTCAATGCATTCCTGGAAGAGTTATTGAAGATTGGCTGCCGATACCAGTCGGCTGTGCAGTCTTAATTGTGGGTAAACATAGTGCTGAAAGAGGCTGTTGAATATTCGTTGGCAGAAGGGGAAGCTGCGCGCCTGGTGCAGATCACCGATCCACATTTATTTGCCAGCAACGACGGACAACTGCTGGGCGTTAACACCAGTCAGAGCCTGGCGGCTGTGCTCAATACCCTGAATGCCACCCATTATCCCGCGCACCTGATGCTCGCCACCGGCGATATCAGTCAGGATTACACACCGGATTCCTACCGTAACTTCGTTCAGGCAATCGAATTTCTTGGCCTGCCTTGCCATTATTTGCCCGGAAACCATGACGACCCAAGGGTCATGAGCCTGCATATGCAGGGCCCCAGAGTCTTCGGTCAGCAGCGTATTCTGATTGGGAACTGGCATATTCTAATGTTGGACAGCACAGTGCGGGGAAAGCCCGGAGGTCATATGGGGGAGTTGCAATTCTCTCTCATAGACCAAGCCATCGCAGCATACCCGAACCACCATACACTGCTGGTGATGCACCATAACCCTATTCTGATGGATTGCGCCTGGCTCGATCAGCACTGTATGGATAATGGCAGTGACTTTCTCGCCAGGGTATCTGCATACCCTCAGGTGAAGGGTATTCTCTGGGGCCATGTGCATCAGGCCGTGGATGAAGTCTATGCCGCAGTCAATGGTCAGCTGCCGCTGATGGCCACCCCATCTACCTGTATTCAATTCAAACCCAAGTCGCCGTACTTTGCCCTCGATCATCTGCAGCCCGGCTACCGTTTGCTGGAGCTTTTGAGCGATGGTAGCATTCATACACATGTTTACCGTGTGCCGGGCAATCGCTTTGCCCCGGACCACAGCTCCAGCGGTTACTGAGGTTCAGCAGACCGCAGCCTGAGGATGTATGCTGCTTTATATTCATGGATTCAATAGCTCCCCGCAGTCTGACAAAGGCGTATTGAGTGCCAACTTTATGGCTGCGCACCATGCCGGTGTTCGCTTGGTGCAGCCCCAATTGCCCACTGATATTGAGCAGGCAGTCGCGCTTTTGTGTGAGATCACTGAAGAAGCCAAGGCGAGGGGCGAACCACTGAGATTTATTGGCTCGTCCCTTGGGGGCTTTTTTGCCACTTATCTTGCCGAAACCTACGGTGGCAAGGCAGCACTGATCAATCCCGCTGTATCGCCGTACGATCTCTTTGAAGCCTTTTTGGGACCACAGCACAACCCCTATACCGGGGAAGACTACCTGGTGTTGCCATCCCACCGCGAAGCGCTCAAGCGCTATGATGTTGCTGCCATAGCCAATCCAGACCGTTTTTTTGTATTATTGCAAACCGGTGACGAGGTGCTGGACTATCGCCTGGCACTCGGAAAATACCATTGTTGCCGGCTGTTGATAGAACCCGGTGGAGACCACAGTTTTGTGGGTTTTGAGCGGCAATTACCGGATATCGCCGCTTTTTTAGAGTTACCTTGACAAACCGACTCGCAGGGCCGCACCATGGCCTGAATAACGAAGAATAACGTGCGCCATGACCAATCTATACAATTCTGATGCCATTGAGGTGCTTAACGGCCTTGAGCCGGTAAAGCGCCGTCCCGGTATGTATACCGATACCACACGTCCCAATCACCTGGGGCAGGAAGTCATCGACAACAGTGTGGACGAGGCGCTGGCGGGACACGCAAGTCGTATTGATGTTATTTTGCACACGGATAATTCCCTCGAGGTAATCGACGACGGCCGGGGTATGCCGGTGGATATCCACCCGGAAGAAGGCATCCCCGGGGTCGAGCTCATTCTCACCAAACTCCACGCCGGTGGTAAATTTTCCAATAAAAACTATCAGTTTTCCGGTGGCTTGCACGGTGTGGGCATTTCGGTAGTGAACGCCCTGTCACGCCGGGTTGAAATTACAGTGCGCCGCGATGCCCAGGTCTACGATATGGCCTTTGAGCACGGCGACAAGGTGGAAAGCCTGACCGTGACCGGCACCTGCGGCCGGCGTAATACCGGTACCCGGGTACATTTCTGGCCGGAGCCCAGCTATTTCGATTCGCCCAATTTCTCCATTACCAAGCTGACCCATCTGCTCAAAGCCAAGGCGGTACTCTGCCCCGGGCTCAGAATCAAATTCACCAACAAGCAAACCGGAGAAGTCCATGAATGGTACTTCGAGGCCGGGCTGACGGATTATTTGAAGAGTGCCGTGGGCGATGCCCCCATGCTGCCCCAAGAGCCCTTTGTGGGCAGTTTTGCCGGTAATCATGAGGCCGCAGATTGGGCCATTACCTGGTTACCCGAGGGCGGCGAATACCTGGCCGAAAGTTATGTAAACCTTATTCCCACTCCGCTTGGCGGCACCCACGTGAATGGCTTCCGTCAGGGGCTGTTGGAATCCATGCGTGAGTTTTGTGAGTTTCGAAACCTCATTCCCCGCGGCATTAAACTGAGTCCCGAGGACATCTGGGATAAAACGGCATTCATTTTGTCCATCAAGATGCAGGACCCCCAGTTTGCCGGCCAGACCAAGGAAAAACTGTCCAGCCGTCAGAGTGCGGCCTTTGTATCCGGCATAGTCCGCGATGCGTTTTCCCTGTATCTGAACTCCCACACGGATTTGGCCGAAATGCTGGCGGAGATGTGTATCTCCAACGCCCAGAAGCGGATGAAAGCGGCCAAGAAAGTCGCCCGTAAAAAGGTCACCGCAGGCCCAGCCTTGCCCGGTAAGCTGACCGACTGCAGCGGCCAGGACCCCATGACCTCAGAACTCTTTTTGGTGGAAGGGGATTCGGCAGGCGGCAGTGCCAAGCAGGCACGGGATCGCGAGTTTCAGGCCATCATGCCGCTGCGGGGCAAGATTTTGAATACCTGGGAGGTTGAGGCTTCACAGGTATTGGCATCTCAGGAAGTGCACGATATCTCCGTTGCCATCGGCTGCGACCCGGACAGCGATGATATTTCTGAGCTGCGTTACGGTAAGGTGTGTATTCTGGCTGACGCCGACTCGGATGGTTTGCACATCGCGACCTTGTTGTGCGCGCTCTTCCTCAAGCACTACCGGGTACTGGTGGAGCGGGGCCACGTGTACATCGCCATGCCGCCGCTGTTCCGTATCGATATAGGTAAAGAGGTATACTATGCCCTCGATGAGTCGGAAAAGCAGGGGATCCTCGACCGGATCGCGGCCGAAGGCAAAAAAGGTAAACCTCAGGTAACGCGCTTTAAAGGACTGGGTGAAATGAACCCTATGCAGCTGCGCGAAACCACCATGGACCCGAACACCCGGCGCCTGGTGCAGCTGACCATAGACGACAGTGACGATACTGTCGCGCTGATGGACATGCTGCTGGCGAAAAAACGCTCCGGCGACAGAAAAACTTGGCTTGAAACCAAAGGCGATCTGGCAATCATCTGATGTTGCCTGCCCATGATAACGATAACAGGCTAAAGAGAATGTTGAGTAATACACACCTCGGCCGCATGCTGATTGCCTGCCTCGCCTGTATAGCGACGCAGACTCAGGCCGAGCAAACGATGACAATTACCGTCACCAAGGGCTTTGGTATCACCCAATATGCCTCGGAGCTTGAGGATGCCAAGCAGCTCGCCGTCGGCGACAATGGCACTCTGTTTGTGGGCTCTGGCAAAGGTGGCACCATCACGGCCCTGGTCGACAGCAACAACGATGGGCGGGTAGACCGCCGCTATGTCGTGGGTAAAGGCCTGGATAATCCCGAGGCCATCGCCTTTCACAAGGGCCATCTTTACGTAGCCTTGGATGACAAAATCCTGCGTTATGAAGAGATTGAGCAGCGCCTGCGCCGTCCCGGCCGCCCCAAAGAAATTTATTCCAAACTTCCCGGAGATACCAAAAAGAGTTCCCGCTATATGGCGTTTGGCCCCGATGGCAGACTTTATATCGCCATAGGCTCGCCCTGTAACGTGTGTGAGTCAGAATCACCATTTGGCTCTGTTATCGCCATCAATGTGGATACCGGCGCCAGTGAACAGATTGCGACCGGGGTACGAACCGTGAGGGGCATGGACTGGGCTCCGCAGGATGGCAAGCTGTGGTTTGCCGATATCGGCCGCGACTGGATGGGCGACAACCTGCCTCCGGATGAAATAAACCGAATCGATATCAAGGGTATGCATTACGGATTCCCCTATGTGCACGCCACTGATGTGATTGAACCCGCCTACGAGAAGCCTGAAAACCTTAAGATCGTGAGCCCGGTTTATGAACTGCCAGCCCACGTGTCTCCCATGGGCATGCTGTTTTATCGTGGTGAGCAATTCCCGGCGGAATACCATAACCAGTTGCTGGTGGCAGAAAACGGCTCCTGGAACCGCTCGAGCAAAATTGGCTACCAGATAGTGGTCCTGACCCTGGATAAGGGCGAAGTAAAGCGCCGCGAGACACTGATAAGCTTTCTGGACGGTGAGTTTCCGGTGGCCCGCCCCTATGGCATGGCATTGGGCGCCGACGGCTCACTGTTTATCTCGGACGATTTGAAAGGCAACGTTTACCGGTTCTTCTACAGGCATGAAGCCGAAGAAGAGGCGCCAACGCAGGAAGAGCAACCATGAGTGACGCCATTGACTTAAGCCTGGACGGTGTAGAGCAAATGCCCCTGAGGCGCTTCACCGAAGAGGCCTATCTCAACTATTCCATGTACGTGATCATGGATCGGGCCCTTCCCCATATCGGTGATGGCCTCAAGCCGGTGCAAAGACGTATCGTCTACGCCATGAGCGAGCTGGGTCTCAATGCCCAGTCAAAGCACAAGAAATCCGCCCGTACCGTGGGTGACGTGCTGGGTAAATATCATCCCCACGGTGACAGTGCCTGTTACGAAGCCATGGTGCTGATGGCCCAGCCATTTTCCTACCGCTATCCGCTGGTGGATGGTCAGGGTAACTGGGGGGCGCCTGACGATCCCAAGTCCTTCGCCGCCATGCGATATACCGAAGCCAGGTTGTCACGCTTCTCCGAAGTGCTGCTCTCTGAGCTCGGTCAGGGCACTGTGGATTGGGGCGTCAACTTTGACGGCACCATGAAAGAGCCCAAGGTGTTACCGGCCCGCTTGCCGCACATTCTGCTTAACGGTGTAACCGGTATTGCCGTGGGTATGGCGACGGATATTCCGCCCCACAACGCCCGGGAACTGACCCGCGCCTGTATCGAGTTAATTGATAATCCTGCCACTGAGCTCAATCGCTTAATGGAACTGGTACCTGGGCCTGATTATCCCACAGAGGCGGAAATCATTACCCCCGCCGATGAAATTGCCAAGATTTACGAGTCCGGCCGTGGCTCCATCCGGATGCGCGCTGTCTACGAGATGGAAAACGGTGAGGTGGTGATCTCTGCGCTGCCGCATCAGGCCAGCTCCAGTAAGATCCTCGAGCAAATCGCCGCCCAGATGCAGGCGAAAAAGCTGCCGATGGTGACGGACCTGCGTGACGAATCCGACCACGAAAACCCGGTGCGACTGGTGTTGGTACCACGCTCTAACCGGGTGGATGTGGAACAGCTGATGGCCCACCTGTTTGCGACCACCGAGCTTGAAAAGAGTTATCGGGTTAACCTGAATGTGATTGGCCTGGATGGCCGTCCCAAGGTAAAAGGTCTGAAGGACATGCTGGCCGAATGGCTGGTGTTCCGTACCGAAACCGTACGACGCCGTCTGCAATTCCGTCTGGATAAGGTGTTGGCAAGACTGCATATCCTCGAAGCTTTGATGATTGCCTTCCTTAACATCGATGAAGTGATTGAAATCATTCGCTTCCACGATGAGCCCAAGGCCGAGCTGATGGCGCGTTTCGGTCTGTCTGACCGTCAGGCCGAGGCCATTCTGGAACTCAAGCTGCGCCATCTGGCCAAGCTCGAAGAGATGAAAATCAAAACCGAGCAGAGCGAACTTGAAGAAGAGCGCAATAAGCTGGAGCAGATCCTGGGTTCGGAGCGCCGTCTCAAGACCTTAATCAAGAAAGAATTGGAAAAGGATGCCGAAACTTACGGTGACGATCGCCGCTCGCCTCTGGTCGTGCGCGGAGAGTCCCGTGCCCTGACCGAACAGGAACTCTTACCCACCGAACCTGTGACAGTTGTGCTGTCTGAAAAGGGGTGGGTACGCTGTGCCAAGGGCCACGATATAGACGCAGGCGCCCTGTCTTATAAAGCGGGCGATGGTTTCCTTTGTGCGGCGCAGGGGCGCAGTAACCAGCAGAGTGTGTTTATCGACAGCTCTGGCCGAGCCTTCTCCACCGATACCCACACACTGCCGTCGGCGAGAAGCCAGGGCGAGCCTATTACCACCCGCTTTAATCTGGCTCCGGGCGAAACCATGGAGCATGTGCTTTTGGGTGAAGAGCAGCACCACTACTTGCTCGCCAGTGATGCAGGTTATGGTTTTGTCTGCTCTTTTGCCGATATGATCTCCCGTAACAAGGCCGGTAAGGCGCTGCTCAGTTTACCATCCGGCGCCAAGGCGCTGGCGCCTCGCCGGGTTGACAAAGACGCCAATCCGTCCATTTTGGCCATCACCAATGAAGGCCGCATGCTGGTCTTTGGGCTGGATGCGCTGCCGCAACTGGCGAAGGGGAAGGGCAATAAAATTATCGGTATTCCCAGCGAGCGGGCTAAAAACCGTGAAGAGCTGCTGATACACCTGCACCTGGTGCCGGCCGACTCGGCCGTGACCCTGTGGGCAGGCAAACGTAAGTTGACGCTGAAGAGTTCCGATCTCGAGCATTACCGGGGTGAGCGAGGCCGGCGTGGCGCCAAGCTGCCACGGGGTCTGCAACGGGTCGACAGTGTTGAGCTGGGTGAAGGGGATACCCCGGCCCTGTAAACTTTGCAAATGGGTGTGTTTGACGCACAGTAATAAAAAAGCACTGCCAGGCAGTGCTTTTTTATTTGGAACTGAGTCCCAGGATGCGCAGCTAAACTGCACCTTGCGCCGTTATGGGTCAGCAGCTTGAGCGAGATAGAAGTCTGCTTTATCAGGCGACTTCGTAGTAATTGGGTTCAACGTCCAGCTGGCGCTGAATCACTTCAAGGGTCGTTTGAATGCATTTGCCACACTGGCTGCCAACACCCAGACGTTTTTTCACCGCGGCCAGAGTGGTATCGCCCTGATGAACGGCTTCCTGGATTTGGGTATCTGTCACGGCATAACAAACACAGACATACATGGCGAAAAATGCTCCGGCGGTTGAATGATGTGGATTATAAATAAAAACCGTTCTCATCATCAATAACGCTTTTTTATATAGGTGAGCTATTTCTCACTTAGCGGTTATCTGAAAATGGACTAACCCAATCCCCAAATCCGGCAAAAACTGTGCTTGGCTGGCAGTGGTCAGGCTTTACATTCTTCGCTCTTAAAGCTGACCACCAACAAAAAAAGGCGCACTCGGCGCCTTTTCTACAATATTTCAATGTCTTGCATTAGTTTTGCGGATTGGCTTAATAGCCCCGTTCGAAATTGACCCGGTGAGACAGGGTCTCTCCGAGCAAAAACTTGTGGTAATTGCTGCTGAAGATCTCCGCAACCTGCTCAGGAAAGCTCGGCGCCGCGATATGAGGGGTGACTATGACGTTGCCAAGTCCCCAAATAGGGTGCTCTTCCGGCAACGGCTCCTGATTGAACACATCCAGCACCGCTTGCTGCTGCGGATGCTGCCTGAGCTGACGCTCCAGTGCATCCAAATCCAGCACGTCCCCCCGGCCGAGATTGAAGAGCACGGCATCGGGTTTCATCCGGGCCAGTATCTCTTCATTTAATATCCCCTTGGTGGCCTCGGTACTCGGTAGAATACTGGCAATGGCATCGGCCCTTGCCATGAGTGTCGGCAAGGACTCCAGGGTAGCCACTTCATCAAAGCCCACGGTGGCCTTGGCGCTGCGATTGATACCAGTCACTCTCATGCCGAAGTGTTTTGCGGTTTGCGCCAGATGCTTGGCGATGGAGCCTGTGCCGAGCAACAACAGCTCTGATCCTTGCAGGGTCTTGTAACTGCCCGGCAACCAAAGTTTTTGCTGTTGTTGGC
This sequence comes from Shewanella zhangzhouensis, assembly GCF_019457615.1. NCBI lineage: Bacteria > Pseudomonadati > Pseudomonadota > Gammaproteobacteria > Alteromonadales > Shewanellaceae > Shewanella > Shewanella zhangzhouensis. The sequence goes on along the minus strand of NZ_CP080414.1, from coordinate 3,791,372 downwards.
TCTTATAAAGCGCATGTTCCCGTTGGCGGGCGAGCAGGTAACCGAAGAGGTACTCACTCATCAGTGGGCCGAAAATGCCCCGTACATTGGTGAGCAGATAGTCACGGCGCTGGCGGGGTTTGACCAACAAATCGACCCCGGCGAAGGTGGACTGCATCCAGCGCAGCCCTGAGGCATGGTTTACGAGGGGAGCTGCCAGCCCGGGCTCTGCCAGCCAGATGTCAGCCAGTCGGATATTGGCCGGGTTATCATCCAGCAGTTCAAGCTCCGGAAGATGGCAGGAGGCGAGCAGGCTGCGGTAACGTTCGTTTTCACGGGTCAGAAGCAGTAGCTTGTGTCTCAAGGTATGTTCCCCTTATTCTTGTAGTTATTGCGCTATCATAACTACTTTAGTCGTATGGAAACAATTCAAGTACTCTGTAATAAGTTGGCGGCATCCCTTCACCCCTGGATGTCGGAAATTGCCACTGCACTGGTGGCCTGTGTGCTCATCGTATTGGCACCGGATATCAATCGTGCACTGCAAAGACTGGTGGGGGCTCGTCACTTTGTTGTGCGCACCAGCCTGTTTATCCTCATCAATGCCTTTGGGTTTGGCATACTCATCGTCTGGCTTGCACCGCAGCTGGCTGCCGGGCTCAGAGGGCTGACAGGCACCTGGTTGGTGCCTGTGCTGGTGTTAAGTTTTATCTTTATCGGTGTATGGGCCCAGCGACAGCGTCAGCTGTGAACTCTGATTGTGCACTTTGGTTATGCACTCTGGTTGTGCACAGTCAGCCAAACCAATGCCGATAATCGCAGTTTGACGGTTCGCCAAGGGCCTTTCGTGCCAGGTCGGGGTAATTGGCAAATACCCCGTCTACCCCCATGGCAGCAAGGGCGCGGATATCATCGCCATCATCCACAGTGTAAACGTATACCTTCACGCCCATGGTGTGAGCCTGGTCCACGATAGCCTGACTGATAAAACTGACATCGAGATGCAATGACCAGGCCTGCATTTGCCCGGCGATAGCGGCACCATCCAAAGGCAGCGACCCCAGCAGCGGTGCCACCCGCGCCTCGGGCACATCCACCTTGAAATTGGCCAGCTCCGGATGATTGAACGAAGAAATCAGCAGCTGCTCGGGTGAATAACTCAGCTCAGCCATGGCCCTGTGGTACAGGGCCTTCATAGGCTCGCCGGTATGAATGCCCTTTAATTCGATATTCACTATGCAGCGGGCATTAAGGAGTTCGAGCACCTGCCACAAGGTCGGGATGGGCTCGCCGCGAACCGACAGCTTTTGAAGCTCTGCCTGTGTGTGGCGGTGGATGAGCCCCTTGCCATTGCTTTTGCCTTCCAGGCGCCGGTCGTGGAACACCACCAGTTCACCCTCGACGTTATGCACGTCAAGTTCCACCGCTTCTGCCCCCAGCTCCAGTGCCAATGCCATGGCCTTGAGGGTGTTTTCCGGGGCGTAACCGCTGGCACCCCGGTGAGCGAAAATTAACATGGATTCTCCTTGGATCAGCGCAGCTGGATTTGGGTGTCACGGCTCGGCACACCCCCTTGATTGATGGTGATTTCCATCTGGGGATAGGCCAGCTCCAGATTGTTTTCTTTCAGCTTGCTGCTGATACGTTTGTGCAGATCGTGCCTCAGTGGCCAGCGGCTGCCCATATCCTTGGCATAGGCCCTCACTTCATAATCCTGGGTGTGTTGACCAAAGCCGGCGAACCAGACTTCGGGCTCAGGCGTATGCAATGCATGCTGGCATTCCTTGATGGCCTGATAAAGGCTGGCTTCGACCTTGGCGGGATCGGAATCTCTGGCAACGGCCACCTTGATGATCACCCGTGTTATTGGGTCGGACAGCGACCAGTTGATCAGCTGCTCGGTGATAAAGGCTTTGTTGGGGACGATAATTTCTTTTCGGTCCCAATCTATGATGGTGGTGGCCCGAATTTGAATTTTGCTGACGGTACCGGTGAGATCGCGAATGGTGACCGTATCGCCGATCCGCACCGGCTTTTCAAACAGTATGATAAGACCCGAGATAAAGTTGGCAAAAATCTCCTGCAAACCAAAACCCAAGCCCACCGACAGGGCGGCAATCAGCCACTGCAACTTGGACCACTCCATCCCCAGAGTAGAGAAGCCCACCAGGGTGCCTACCATCACCACCAGATAGCGGCTGACCGTGGTGATGGCAAAGCCCGTCCCCGGGGTTAAGTCCAGTCGCTGCAACAGCACCAGCTCCAGCAAACCGGGCAAGTTGGTGGCTATCATCAGCGAGAACACCATGATAAGCACCCCAAAAAGCACTGACTTGAGGGTGATGGGCACCAGCTGTTCTCCACCGTCGATAATGGCGGTGCTGGTCCACAGATTGATACCGTCGAGGAAGGAAAACAGTGCCGAGTGGGTTTGAGTCCACAGGCCAATCAAGCTGGCCAGAAACGCCAGAATCAACAAGGAACGCACCAGCCCAAGTGACTGACTGGAAATGGTTTCGAGGTCTACTTTGGGCTCTTCGTACACATCCTGGGTGTCGGCGGACACGGTTTCTCCCCGCTCCCGCTGTGCCAGTTTTTCAGCCCGTTTCGCCTTGGCACGGTCAAAGGCGATGCGGCGCCGCTCAATCAGCATCCAACGCTTTATGAGTTGATACAACAGCAAAAAGCCCAGCGCCAGCAACAGGGATATCTGCAGCTGCAGCATGAGTTGGAACGAGGTGAAGTAAAAGCCGCGTAGTGCCAGCAGGGTACAGATGGCGGGGGTCAGCAGCAGCATCAACCACAAAAAGCGCTGGAGCAGACGGCGGTTTTTCCCTTCGGGTTCGTGGCTCTGTCGATAGCCTCTGGCGTATTTGAGGATATCGCGATAGAACCACAGCAGTTGCAGACACAGCAAAATAAAGGCGCCCCGGCCGAGACTGTTTCTCACCAGAGAGACATCCAGAATTTCGGTGAAACTGACCACGGCGACCAGGGGCAGGGCCAGTAGCATGGCCGCCTTAAGACGCTGTTTCCCGTGCTCTATTACCTCTTTGGGTCTGCGGAAATGGCCTATCAGCAGGCCTTTCTCAATAGAGAGCAGAAACATAAAGCGGTAAACCAGATAGACACAGCCCGACACCAGGATCCCGGCACCCACGGCCTGCACCAGATTGTACTGACTGAGCATGAAAAAGCCGCCGGCCAGCACGATTGGGGCGGGGCGAAGCAGGGCATAGCCCAGGGTCAACAGCAGGGTTTCGAAGGTGTACTTGAAATCATCCTGGGTTACATTGCCAACGGGCTGTAAAAAGTGACCCATGGCTTTATCAAATCGGGGGCGGGCCACATCCTGAACTACCCAGAAGAGCACCAATAAAATCAGCCACCACGACCAGTAATCACTCTGCTCATCCAGCGCCAGCGACAGCTGCTGCCAGGGAGCCTGTTGAACCAGCCAGATCAGGCTGCGATGCAAATCTGTCAGCCAGAGCTTGCCGATGGGGGCGGCATTGGGTACCCAAAACAGATGCTCACTGAGGGTATTTTTCAGGGTGACATATTGGGCATTGAGCTCAGTGTGGCTCACCTTGAGTTTGGCCAACTCGCTCAGCAGCAAATCAAAACCCTGCAGCATCTGCTTCAGTAATTTTTGCTCAGCCAGGAGCAGGCTGTACTGGGCCTCGCTGTAGAGGGCTTTTTGATCCAGTTGTTCCTGATTACGCGCCAGCTCCTGCTCCATCTGGTAGCGGGCCAGGCGCGCGTCGGCGATTTGATTTTGTAAATGTTCTGGATTGGGGGGCTTTGGCAGGCTTTGCAACATCTGCAAAAAGCGTTCGCCAAAGGCGGAATTGGTTTTCACCCAGGAGATTTGTTCCTGAACACTGGACACCTGCAGTGACTGTTCCTGATAACGCTTTTCGGCCACTTCCTGCATGTCGACCACGTTGTCAATCTGCAGGGTCAGGGTCTGCAGTTTTTGCCCCAGCAGGGCATTGTTGGCTTGCAGTTGTTGCGAGAGGGCATCCTGGGCTTCTGTGCCTGCAGATAGGTTATTGGCCAGCGTCGCGTCGGTAACAGCCTGACGCTGGCTGCTGATGGCACGGTTCAGCTTTTCGATGAAGAGTTCCTGCTGCCTAAGTTGTGCCCGTACCAACTGCAATTGCAGCTGCGTCAGTTCGATGCGTTTCTGGCTGGATGCCTGTTCAGCCTCCAGTGTTGCCAGGTTCTGCTCGTAATAGTGTCGCTGCGCCTGCTGCAATGCGCCGTTGGGGCTGTCCAGAGGGGCTTGGGGTGCCTTCTGATGCTGGATAAGGGCTTGTCTGGCATTCGCCACCGCCGTGGGCAATTGATTATGGCGTTGTAGCAGCGTGCTTTGCTGCTGTATCAGCTGAGTCTCTTCTTCCTTTAGGGTCGATAGCTGCAAATAGGCTGCCGATGCCTGCTGATTCAGATCCTGCCGTCTGGCCAATGGCAACTCTTTTTGGGTTGCCGCCAGTGCTTTTTGTAAGCGGGCCTTTTCATCGGCAAAGCCCAGTAGCTGCTGCTGATATTCAGCGGCCTGCTGGGCGAGGAGTTCGGCGGTTTCTGTCAGCTCCAGCGTCTGCTGCGAAACGCTTGGTTGGGGTGTGTTGCTTCCCTGGGAGAAGCCCAGCCGTTTTTCCAACTGCAATGAGGGGTTGGCGAGGGAGAAAAGCGGGAAAAAAAAGAGCGCAATCAGCAAAAAACGTAACATGGCACCAAACTTGGGCTGAAGTGAAATCAACTCGCCCATGTTATCAAAGCCAGCAGGAATTGGTATGTCAGTCTAAGGCCTTTTTTTGCCTTTGCTGGCGGTGACTCTGTGCGGTTTCATACACTGCGGTGGATACCACCAACAGACCACCTATCAGGGTGCTGAGGTTGACTGTTTCACCAAGTAGCAGAAGGGCCAGGACGGTGCCGTAGAAGGGCTGAAGACAGGACACCAAGCCTACCGTTTTGGCGCTTAAATGCCTCAGCGCCGAGGTGAACAGCGCATGGGGCATGGCGGTAAATATAACGCCGAGCAGAATCAGCAACTGCCAAACATCACTGGTCACTTCTTTTGGTGTCGATTCAACAAAACTGCCCAGAAAGAGCACGGCAACGAGGGTTTGATAGAACATGGCCTGGGGGCCTGTGTACTGGGCAAAATAGCGTTTGTGCAGCAAGTTGCGGGCGGTAAAGAGCGCTGCTGACAGCACACCAACCAAAATCCCCAGAGTAATATCGTTACCCAGACTTGTCTCGGGGATCAGTAGCGCCACGCCCGTGAGTACGGCCACGCCACTGACCAAGTCACGCAGGTGGGGACGGATGCCATTGATAAGGGGTTCGACCAACACGGTCATCACCGGGTAGGTGAAAAAGGCAATCATGCCTATGGCGACCGAGGACATTTGCATCGAGGCAAAATAGGTGACCCAGTGCAGGCTAACGATGACGCCAAGGGCCAGTGCAATGCCATAGTCTCTGGTATTGCCAAGTCTGAGTGGATGGCGGGTGGCTTTGACTATCAAGGCCAACACCAGGGCGGCGATGGCGCAGCGATAAACGGTGATATCGAGAGCCCCGAGCGGGATAAGCTTGGAGAAAAGTGCGGTACCGCCAAACAGCAATACCGCAGAGTGTAACTCAAGCAGTCCCGACGAGGCCTTGGACATCAGTCCTCCAGCTTGGCGAAAGGCTGGCCCATGCGGGTCACGGCTTCGGGTTTTACGTCGTCGGCGAAGTCATCGATGGCATCTTTGGCAAACAGCATCACCACAGTGCTGCCAAGCTTGAAGCGGCCCATTTCGGCGCCTTTTTCCAGCGTGAGGGCCTCAGGGCCTTCGGTGGGGTAATCCCAGGTAAAGACCTTTTTACCGGTGGGCGGTGTGACAGTGCCAGCCCAGACAGTTTCAATGCTGGCGACTATGGTGGCGCCCACGAGTACCATGGCCAGCGGGCCTTTTTCAGTCTCGAAAATCGCCACAACACGCTCGTTGCGGGCAAACAGACCCGGCACGTTGCGGGCAGTCAGCGGGTTAACCGAAAACAGCTCTCCGGGCACATAGGTCATTTTCGACAGTGTGCCTTTGATGGGCATATGAATCCGGTGGTAATCCTTTGGCGCCAGGTAAATTGTGGCAAAATCACCTTCTTCAAAACGGGCTGCATCGTCGGCCTGACCACCCAAAAGCGCCAGCGCCGAATAGTGGTGACCTTTGGCCTGGAAAATACGGCCATCCTCGATGGGACCCAACTGGCTTACGGCTCCGTCAACAGGATGTACCATGATGTTCTCAGCCTGATCTATGGGGCGCAGGCCAGGTTTCAGCTCACGGGTAAAGAAGTCGTTGAAGGTTTTGTAGGCTTCGGGGTTGGAATGCAGGGCTTCACTCATGTTGATGCCGTACTGCTTAATAAACCATTTAATGAAGGCGGTGGTTACAAAACCAGCCTCGGCGGCGGCAAATTTGCCGACGATGCGTGATACCAAATGCTTTGGCATCAGGTATTGGAGGGCGATTTTCACTTTATCCACTTGTCTTTGTCCTTTTGCTTTCAATTTGTTGCCGGATCATTCTTCGTTGTGTCTGAAATGACGGGCGTGACGCTGTTCATCCAGACTGGCGATGATCCTGTGATAATTATTGAATCTGTCCTGATGGATTTTGCCGGCTTCCAGTGCTTCGCGAAGACTGCAGCCCGGGTCATCCAAATGCTTGCAATCACGGAATTTACAGGTGCCGAGGTAGTCGCGAAATTCGGTAAAGCACCAGCTGACCCTGTCGGGCGGCAGATGCCAGAGGGCGAATTCCCGTACGCCGGGGGAATCTATCAGATCGCCACCGCTTGGCAAGTGTAACAATCTGGCTGTGGTGGTGGTGTGTTGGCCAAGGCCAGAGCCTTCGGACACTTCGCCGGTCAGCAGTTCTGCATCGGGAAGCAAGGCGTTGATCATGGAGGACTTACCCACACCAGATTGGCCTACGAATACACTGATTTTGTCGTTGAGCAGGGCTTTAACCGTGTCGATACCGGCTTTTGATTTACTGCTGACTTCGTACACTGGGTATCCGAGCGAGCGGTATCTGCCGAGCGCAGCTTCGATATCGGCTCTGTCCTCATCATTCATCAGGTCGATTTTATTGAGGATGATAACGGGGGAGATGCCCGTGTCTTCCGAGGCAACCAAATATCGGTCAATTATCTGGGTAGTAAAGGCCGGTACAACGGAGGAGACAATCAGGATCTGATCAATATTGGCGGCAATGATTTTTACGCCGTCATACAGATCCGGCCGGGTCAGTGACGAGGTGCGGGGATGCACGGCTTCCACCACGCCACCAATGGCGCTGCCATCCTCCAGAGCCTGACGGACAATCACCTTATCTCCGGTGACCAAGCTTTGTATGGTTCTGCGAATGTTGCAGCGAATGATTTCACCACTGCTGATCTCCACATCGGCATGCTGACCGAAGCGGGAAATGACCACGGCGGGTTCTTCCTGACCGAGTGAACTATCCTGTAATTCAGGCGCCTGGTTTTCGAGTTTGCCGCGGCTGAGCCGCTTTTCATGATTGGCGCGCATACGGCGCAATTGGCCATGACTGAGAGGTTTCTTTTTACTCACAAAGCTGTCTTCGTCAATAATCTGATGTGGTTGGGGATAAAAAGCATTATGATACACGGTCTTTGACAAAAAAGCCTGAAAATACGGCGCGGGAACCAAAAGGCAGGTATATGGCTGCAGACGCAAAAAATCTTATTTGGATTGATCTTGAGATGACAGGATTGGAGCCTGAAGTGGACCGGATCCTGGAGATTGCCACCCTGGTAACCGATCAGGACCTGAACATCCTGGCCCAGGGGCCTGTGATAGCTATTCATCAGTCTGACGAGGTTTTGGCAGCCATGGATGATTGGAACCAGCAGCACCACGGTGCCTCAGGTCTGATAGAACGTGTACGAAGCAGCCAATACACAGAAGCTGACGCCATTGCCCAGACAATTGATTTCCTGTTGTTGCATGTCCCCAAGGGCGTTTCACCTATGTGCGGCAACAGCGTAGGGCAGGACAGACGTTTCCTGAACAAGTACATGCGCGAACTGGAAGATTTTTTCCACTACAGAAATATCGATGTCAGCACTATCAAAGAGTTGGTAAAACGCTGGGATCCTGAAGTGATGAAAGGCTTCAAGAAACAAGGCACCCACCAGGCGCTGCTTGATATCCAAGAGTCCATTGCCGAACTGCAGTTCTATCGCGACAAAGTATTTAAAATTTGAGCAAACGATAGATAAATCTGTGGCGGGGGGTTGCAGGCCATGGAAATTTTCATATAATGCGGCCTCACCTTTACAGTGGTACGTTGTGAGGGGTGAATTCGCGACTCTAGCTCAGTTGCAGTAATAAAGGACAATACCTCGATTACAGCTATCTGACAGAGAACGCAAAATGCGACATTAGCTCAGTTGGTAGAGCGATACCTTGCCAAGGTATAGGTCATCGGTTCGAACCCGATATGTCGCTCCAAATTCTCAGGCGTTTCGGCCTTAAAACGAAAATGCGACATTAGCTCAGTTGCAGTAAGAAAGGGCGATACCTCGATTACAGCTATCTGACAGAGAACGCAAAATGCGACATTAGCTCAGTTGGTAGAGCGATACCTTGCCAAGGTATAGGTCATCGGTTCGAACCCGATATGTCGCTCCAAATTCTGACTTCGCCAGTCATAAAACAGCGAATGCGACATTAGCTCAGTTGCAGTAAGAAAGGGCGATGCCTCAATTACAGCTATCTGACAAAGAACGCAAAATGCGACATTAGCTCAGTTGGTAGAGCGATACCTTGCCAAGGTATAGGTCATCGGTTCGAACCCGATATGTCGCTCCAAATTTTGACTTCGCCAGTCATAAAACAGCGAATGCGACATTAGCTCAGTTGGTAGAGCGATACCTTGCCAAGGTATAGGTCATCGGTTCGAACCCGATATGTCGCTCCAAATTTTGACTTCGCCAGTCATAAAACAGCGAATGCGACATTAGCTCAGTTGGTAGAGCGATACCTTGCCAAGGTATAGGTCATCGGTTCGAACCCGATATGTCGCTCCAATTTCCTTCCTTATACTCCCTCAATAAATATGTAATTCAAATGCAGGATTATTCCCGGCGTTTTGGATGGGCATTTTGTCTCCTTGCTGTGAGCGCAGGCACAGAGTGCCTTAGTAGAGTGATCTTCTGCAAAGAACCATCAAAAGCCCGCAGATGCGGAATTTCGCATTTACTGAATTATGATGCAATTCAAATAATCCATAGATAAATGCTTCCATAATGACCCCAGACAGAATTGAAATTGGCCTTAACAGGGTCATTGAAGATGGAGGCAGTCCTATGCGTATTCAACAATTGCGTGAGCTTCTGGAGTACCTGGCAACATGCCGGCTGGAAATGGCTCAACTTTACAAAAGGCTGCATGCCCAAGCTGACTCTTCCAGGGTGAAATTGATGCTTGAGTACTTCCAGCAGCAACAAAAGCACATTGCAAAAAAACTGGAAGACTATGTGGACGATGCGCCATCCAGACTTCTGGATACTTGGTATAAAGACCTTATTTTTGAAGATTTTATCAAGCGCTGCCAGAGCACTATGTTACCAGCCAATATGCAGGAAGACGATGTGCTGAGTCTGCACCTGGATTTGGAAAACCGCCTGATTGCATTGCTGGAAAAAACCGCTGAAACATCGCAAACCGAAGAAATTCGCAGTGCCTTGGCCGATTTGGTCAGAGTAGAAAAGATTCAGCAGCAGAGACTCGTCCACAGTACCATCCGGATGGACGATATCTAGCCACAAACAATGAAAAAAACCGGCCTCAGTGGCCGGTTTTTTTATGGGTAAAGCCAGAAGGGTCAATCACTTTGCATGATTTACGTCAAAGTTTTCTTCACCGCCATGCTGTTATCGTGTGAAGCGGTCTGTCTCTAGGTTTTATCGTTGTCTTTATCCTGCACAGGCAGAGTAATGGCCTTGTATAGCCCAAGCGCCACCAGGAGCACGCACAACAGCAGCAGTGCCTGGATCAGGATGTTGGAAGACAAAGGTAAGCTGATCAAGAGTACTGAAAGCACCAGGATCAACAAGGTGAGCAGCATCGTCCTTGTGCCAGTCATACTTGTACTCCAAAAAGTGGCTAAACCCCGCAAGGGTGTTCACTGTATAAGTGTATAAAGTCATCCGCCGGGCCGCCAGTAGACACCGTTATTTGATTGCATCCGATGTGAAATGGAGTTGAAGGTATGAGTGATTCTTGCCTGTCCTTGCCTCAAACACTGTATACGGCCGCCCAGGTGAAGGCTGCTGAAATCAATGCTGTCAATTCGGGGGCTTGCAGCCTGTACGAACTGGTCGAGCAGGCCGGCAGCGCCGCCATGGCGATTTTGGAGTCGTCAGAGCACTGCAATTTGGCCACCGTGGTTTTGGTGGGCAAGGGTAACAATGGTGCCGATGCGCTGGTGGTCGCCAGATTGCTGCTGACCAGGGGCAATCGCGCCCGGGTGCTGCTGCTTGGACAAGGCAAAACCCAGGAATATGCCGCCGCCATGGCCGCTTTTGTCGAGGTTGGTGGCATCACAGAAGCTTTTACTGAATCAGCCCTTGAAGGTGCTGAAGTCATCATTGATGGGGTATTGGGTACCGGAAGCAGCGGCGAACTCAGTGAAGACTTGCAGCAGTGTTTCAACGCGGTGAACTCGACACCAGCCTGGGTGCTGAGCCTGGACATGCCTTCCGGTGTGAATGCCGATACCGGCAATGTGAGCCCGGTGGCGATTCAAGCCGATGTCACCCTGTGTTTTGGCGGGCTAAAGCAGGGGCTTTTTACTTCCAGAGCACGGCATTTTGCCGGGCTTATTCGCTATGCATCGCTGGGGCTTACTGATTTTCTCGCCAAGTTCCCGGCAGAGGCTCAGCGGGTTGATGCAGGGTACCTGAAGGACCTGCTCGGACGTCGTCCCCGTGACAGCCACAAGGGGAAATCCGGCAAGGTTACCATCATGGGTGGCAACTATGGCATGGCAGGTGCGGTCAGGCTGGCCGGGGAGGCCTGTCTTCGTGCCGGTGCGGGACTGGTGACGGTTATCAGCCGACCGGAACATCAACTGACAGTGAATGCCAACCGGCCAGAGCTGATGTTCTGGGGCTGTGAACTGGTGGACATGGAGGTGTATCTGCGTTTGGGCTGGGCGGATGTACTGGTACTTGGACCCGGCCTTGGCAAGGATGACTGGGGTTATAACCTGTATAAGGCGGTTGGCTTATCGGATAAACCCTGCGTGCTCGATGCCGATGCACTGAACCTGTTATCGAAAGAGCCGTGCAGGCAGATCAATCGTGTTTTGACGCCCCATCCCGGCGAGGCTGCAAGGCTGCTGGGGGTGTCCACTGCCGAGATAGAAGTCGACAGATTTGCCGCCGTCAGGCAATTGCAGGAGAGGTTCGGAGGCGTCGTCTTGCTTAAAGGGGCTGGTACACTTATCTATGACGGCGATACCCTGGTGGTGGCTCCCGTTGGCAATCCGGGCCTTGCCAGTGGTGGGTGCGGAGATGTTTTATCTGGTATAATCGCCGCACTTATGGCTCAGGGGCTCGATACCATGACGGCAACCATTGCCGGTGTGGTGATCCACGGTGAAGCGGCGGACCTCGCAGCACTTGCCGGAGAGCGGGGCATGCTCGCCAGTGACCTGATGCCTTTTATTCGCCAATTGGTCAATAGTGATTTAATCTAGGCAACATTGATATAGCCAGTGCCAGCAAAGGGTGTTGGCGCTGTTGCTGACTATTCAAGAGCCGAGATGACAGACGTTAAGATTTTTCTCGAGACTGACGAGCAAACCATTGCCATCGGTCAAAAACTCGCAAAACATATCCATCCCCCGTTAACGCTTTACCTCACCGGTGAATTGGGTGCGGGTAAAACGACGCTCAGCCGCGGCATTATTCAGGCTCTGGGGCACCAGGGCGCAGTGAAAAGCCCAACTTATACCCTGGTGGAACCTTACGAGCTTGCGAATGTCGAAATTTATCATTTTGACCTTTATCGTCTCGCTGACCCCGAAGAGCTGGAGTTTATGGGGATCAGAGATTATTTTTCCGACAAAAGCCTTTGTATAGTAGAGTGGCCTGACAGGGGATTCGGTTTATTGCCTGAAGCCGATTTACACCTGCATTTGGTATATGCGGGCACTGGACGAGAGCTCAGTATCCAGGCTGGTTCTGCAGCCGGAAGAGCAGTGATAGAAAATCTCAGCGAATGAATAGAATAATAAGCAGACTTTTTTTCGTTTTAACCCTGCTGTTTTCCGTTGGCGCCTTAGCTGCGAATCAGCTGGACGGTGTCAGGATATGGGCTGCACCGGAATCGACCCGGGTAGTGTTTGATCTCACTGCCAAACCCAGTTACACCCATTCTACTCTGGTGGGCCCGGACCGACTGGTGTTGGACCTGAGTGATACCCAGTCCAGGGTGGCGTTCGACAAAATCGCCAATAATTCCAAGTTGGTGAAACGGGTACGCCTGAGCAAACCTCCGGCTAAAGGTATTCTGCGACTGGTTATCGACCTCAACCGGCCGGTGAATGCCAATCTATTTTCGTTACCGCCAACCGCCCCCTACGGCAACCGTCTTGTGGTAGACCTTGAAGAAAAAGCAAACGAAAGCAAGGCGATAGTGGCGCCGCCTTCGTCTCTGCGTGACATTATCGTTGCCATCGATGCCGGACACGGCGGGGATGACCCGGGGTCTATTGGCCCATCAGGTCTGTATGAGAAAAAAATCGCCTTTGAAATTGCCAAACGGGTGCAGGCCAAGATAGATGCCACCCCGGGGATGAAAGCGGTATTGACCCGTACCGGTGACTACTACATTCATCCGAACAAGCGCTCGGAGCTGGCACGAAAACACCGCGCCGATCTGCTGGTGTCTATTCACGCCGACGCTTTCACCTCGCCCAACCCTCGCGGTGCGTCAGTGTGGGTGCTGTCTATGCGCCGTGCCAACAGTGAAATTGGTCGCTGGCTTGAGCAAAAAGAAAAACACTCAGAGCTTTTGGGTGGTGCCGGTGAAATTATTCAGAATGCCGATAACGAGCAGTATCTGGCCATGACCTTGCTTGATATGTCCATGGACAGATCCATGGCAATCAGCCACAGCATCGCCGGTGATGTGCTCAAAGAGCTGGGCAAGGTGACAGACTTGCATAAGAACCTGCCTGAATCAGCCAGTTTGGCAGCACTGAAGTCTCCAGACATTCCTTCTATCCTGGTGGAAACCGGCTTTATCTCCAATCCCAAGGAGGAGAGCTTGCTCAAGAGCAGTTCACACCAGGAGCGCCTGGCCAAGGCGATCCACACGGGGGTGCTGAGGTATTTTGAGACCAATCCTCCCAGTGACTCGCTTATTGCCAGCCGTGCGAACAGCCAACACAAGGTCAGTCGCGGCGAGTCTTTATCCGTGATTGCGGCCCAATATGGCATTTCTGTCATCAGTCTCAAACAGGCGAATAACCTTAAGTCCGACACCCTGCGTGTGGGCCAGAAGCTGGTGATCCCCAAAGGATAAACAAGGAATACCCCATGGCAATTCAGGTATTGCCACCTCAGTTGGCAAACCAGATTGCGGCTGGCGAGGTGGTAGAGCGCCCAGCCTCGGTGATTAAAGAGCTGGTGGAAAACAGTTTGGATGCGGGTGCTACCCGGGTCGATATTGATATCGATAAGGGCGGCAGCAAGCTTATCCGTATTCGCGACAATGGTGGCGGTATTCCGAAGGCAGAGTTGGCGTTGGCACTGGCGCGCCATGCGACGTCCAAGGTGCAAACCCTCGAAGATCTCGAAGCGATTCTGAGTTTTGGCTTTCGCGGTGAGGCGTTGGCGAGTATCAGCTCAGTGTCACGACTGACCCTGACGTCGCGCACCGCCGAGCAATCTGAGGCCTGGCAGGCCTATGCAGAGGGCTCAGAGGTGGCTATCCGGGTGATGCCTGCGGCGCACCCTGTCGGCACCACCATTGAGGTGGCCGATCTCTTCTTTAACACCCCGGCCAGGCGGCGATTTCTCAAGAGTGATAAAACCGAATTCACCCATATTGATGAATGGCTTAAGCGCATCGCTCTGATACGTTCTGATGTGCATTTCTCCCTGAGCCACAATGGTAAGCCTGTGCGTCAGTACCGGGGCGCGGCGACCGATGCTCAGTACCTGCAGCGACTTGCTCAGGTGGCGGGCAGGGCTTTTGCCGACAGCGCCATTAAGGTCGACTGTCAGCACGATGGTATGCTGCTGAGCGGCTATTTGCAGTCACCTGCGCTGTCTGAACTGGTGGATTGTCATTACTTTTATGTGAATGGCCGCCTCATCCGCGACCGATTGGTCAATCATGCGGTGCGCCAGGCCTTTGGTGAACTGGGTACCTTTGAACAGCCTGCGTTCGTGCTGAGTTTGACGCTGGATCCCCATCAGGTCGATGTGAACGTGCACCCGGCAAAACATGAGGTGCGTTTTCACCAAGCCCGATATGTTCATGATTTTATTTTGCAGGTGCTGCAGTCGGCATTAAGCCAGATGCAGGACTTGCCCCTTGCTGAGGAGCTGCCAGGGGCTCAGGCGTCCCCCGCGTCCCCGGCGTCGGTTAGAGAACAAACGGCAGGATACGCACCACATACCTTTGACAGTGGCTCTGGGCATGAAGCTGCCAATGTCCACAGTCGTTTGCCGGATACTCAACTCGGCCACCGCCAATCCGACATGGCTACATCTCGGCAGCGCAGTGGTATTGATGCTGGCCTTAATCAAGGCTCATCAGCCCATGGCGTGCCACAAACCGGATTTGGACGGTCGGGAAACACTGCCGGGTTTGAAACTGCAGATCGCCATGGGAGTGGCTATTCGGGCGCAGGGCAGGGACAGCGTTATGTCCGCGACCAATTATCCGGGCAACAGCGTCAGGCAGCCCAGTATTATGCCGAGCTGCTGCACACTCCTGAGGTGGCAAGCCCCAGCGGCAGTGCTCAGGCTGTTCTCCCCATGCCGCCCTTGCTTGCGGGCCGCTACTGGGTGTTGGCACAGGATGAGCGTCTTCGTTTGTTATCCATCGTAGATGCGGCCAAAGCGCTTGTCGTGCAGGAACTATTATCCAAGCTGCCAACGGGGTTGGTGGGGCAGCCGCTGCTGATGCCGGTGGCCGTTTCCGCCGATGGGGATTGGACCATGATATTGGCCGAACGGGAGTCGCTGCTTCGGCGTCTTGGTCTTGAACTGACAATTCGCTATCAGCAGTTGATAATCAAAAAAGTGCCCCCATATCTGAGGGACAGTCAGCTGGCCAAGCTTATCCCTGAGTTTCTGGAATGGATAAAGTTAGAGGTGCCGGCCGACGAAGCCCTGTGTCACTGGTTGGCTCAGCAGGTGACAGGTTTTGATGCGGCCCCCAAGGTGTGGCAGCGTATTCAGTCCCTTGAAGCGACTGTTCGTAATAAGATTTTAGAGAGTGCCAGTGATTTGCCCTGGCAGACATGGCTGGATGAACACAAACACTGACACGACTTCCCTGCCCAAGGTGCTGTTTTTAATGGGGCCTACAGCCTCAGGCAAGACAGCGCTGGCGCTGGATATGGCTGAACATCACAACTGTGAGATTATTTCGGTCGACTCGGCGCTGATTTATCGTGGCATGGATATAGGGACTGCCAAACCCACAGCCCAGGAGCTGGCGAGGGCACCCCACAAGCTGATAGATATCCTTGACCCGCTCGAAAGTTACTCGGCGGCAGACTTCAGGGCCGATGCTGTCAGAGAAATAGAAGAGACGCTATCCCGTGGTAAAACCCCGCTACTTGTTGGCGGGACCATGATGTATTTCAAGACCTTGCTCGATGGTTTATCACCGTTGCCCAGTGCAGATGACGCCGTTAGGGCTCAAATTGCTGTCGAGGTTGAGGCGCGGGGATGGCAGGCGCTCCATGATGAATTGCGGCAGATAGATCCCGTGTCCGCTGAGCGTATTCATCCCAATGATCCCCAGCGTCTATCGCGGGCCATTGAGGTATACCGAATAAGTGGCAAGACACTGACAGAGCTGACTAAAATTAAAGCTGAGTCTTTGCCTTATCAAATGGTGCAGTTTGCCATTGCACCGCAAGACAGAGCCGTGCTGCACGGTCTTATCGCAAAGCGATTTCAGCAGATGCTCGCCGAAGGCTTTATCGGTGAAGTGGAAACCCTGAGAGCTCGAGGGGATCTGCACCTTGAACTGCCCTCGATGCGCTGCGTAGGTTACCGGCAGGCATGGCAGTATCTGGATGGTGAATTTGACCATGCTACCATGGTCGAAAAAGCTGTGGCCGCCACTAGGCAATTGGCAAAGCGTCAATTAACATGGTTGCGGGGATGGCCTGAGTTACACTGGTTGGCCAGCGGCGACGAAGGGAATTTAGACAAACTTGTGCAGCAATCCCGGTAGTGAATCTGCTTTTGCTGTATACTACTCAATTCAAACAGAAAACGTTTGCATTGGACTTTTATAATTTAAAAAGGAAATAACAAATGGCTAAGGGGCAATCTTTACAAGACCCATTTTTGAACGCACTGCGCCGTGAGCGTGTTCCCGTTTCTATTTATTTGGTTAACGGCATCAAGCTTCAGGGACAGGTTGAGTCTTTCGACCAGTTCGTGATCCTGCTGAAAAACACTGTAAGCCAGATGGTTTACAAGCACGCCATTTCTACCGTTGTTCCATCCCGTCCATTCAACGTGGGCAGTCATCAGGGTGGCAGCAACTACAATGCCCAACAAGACGACAGTGCCGGCGAGCAGTAATTCCGGACGTCTATTTTTGAGAGGTTTGCTTCTTGTTTGATCGTTATGAGGCGGGAGAAACAGCGGTTCTTGTCCATATCGATTTTACCGACGAAGGCAGTCGGGAAGATCTCGCCGAATTGCAGTTATTGGTGGAATCGGCGGGTGCACGTTCCGTTGGTGTAATTACAGGAAGCCGTCGCGCGCCTGACCGTAAGTTTTTTGTCGGTACAGGCAAGGCTGAAGAGCTGGCTGCCATGGTGGCCGCGACCGATGCAAATGTAGTGATTTTTAACCATGCCCTGAGTCCGGCTCAGGAGCGAAATCTGGAGCATCTTTGTCGTTGTCGGGTGCTCGACAGGACAACCCTGATCCTGGATATTTTCGCGCAACGTGCCCGGACCCACGAAGGTAAGTTGCAGGTGGAGCTAGCGCAATTGCGCCACATGTCAACGCGCCTCGTGCGGGGCTGGACTCACCTTGAGCGCCAGAAGGGCGGTATTGGTCTGCGTGGCCCGGGTGAAACTCAGTTGGAAACCGACCGCCGCTTGCTGCGGGGACGGATCAAAAACATTAACCGCCGTCTGGAGAAGGTAGACAAACAGCGGGAGCAAAGCCGCAGGGCAAGGCAACGCAGCGACATGGCAGCGGTTTCTCTGGTTGGTTATACCAACGCAGGAAAGTCCACCCTGTTCAATACGTTGACCAGCGCTGAGGTGTATGCCGCCGATCAGCTGTTTGCGACTCTGGATCCCACGCTGCGAAAACTCGAGTTGCCTGACGGTGCCGCGATTCTCGCAGACACAGTAGGATTCATCCGCCACCTTCCACATGACCTGGTTGCCGCCTTCAAGGCCACACTGCAAGAGACCCGCGAGGCGGATCTTTTGTTACATGTTATTGATTGTGCTGATGAAAAGATGCGCGACAATATAGAGCAAGTGCAGGCGGTACTGAAGGAAATCGAAGCCGATGAGATACCTCAACTCATCGTGTGCAACAAGATTGACCTGGTTGAAGGCGTTAAACCTGCCATCGATCGGGATGATACCGGAAAGCCTTTCCGGGTCTGGTTGTCTGCCCAGCAAAACCAAGGCTTGGATTTGCTCAGGCAGGCGGTTCAGGAGTTGGTTGGCAATGTCATTGCCGAGTTAACCCTGAAAATCCCGGCAACCGCCGGGCATTATCTTGGCCAGTTTTATCGACTGGATGCGATACAGCAGAAAGAGTATGACGATCTGGGGAACTGTATCTTGTCTGTTCGTTTGCCTGATGCCGATTGGCGCAGGCTTGCTAAACAGAGTCAAGGTGAGTTGGAAACCTTTATTGTCGATACAGCGACTGATAGGGTAGTTTGTTAACTATTAATATCATCCACTTATGGAGTATTAAATGGCTTGGAACGAGCCCGGTAACAAGGGGCAGGACCCTTGGGGAAACAAAGGCGGCAACGATAAAGGGCCGCCGGATCTGGACGAAGTCTTTCGCAATATTTCCAAACGTTTTGGCGGCAAGGGCAATGGCCTCGGCTTTGGTGGCCTTGGGTTAATTCTCGCGCTTGGTGCTGCTGTATGGTTTCTCTCCGGTTTTTACACCATTAAAACCGCAGAGCGCGGTGTACATCTGCGCTTTGGTGAGTACATAGGTGAAGTTGGCCCCGGTCTGCGCTGGAAAGCCACTTTTATCGATGAAGTGTATCCGGTCGATGTGGAAGCCCGTCGCACTATTCCTGCTTCAGGCAGCATTCTCACTTCCGATGAGAACGTGGTGCTGGTCGAGCTGGCTGTGCAGTACAAGGTGACTGACGCATACCAGTACATGTTCAGTGCCGTGGATGCCAATTCCTCTTTGCGTGAAGCCACCGACAGCGCACTGCGCTATGTGGTTGGCCACTCTAAGATGGATGACATTCTCACCACTGGCCGTGACAAAATCCGTACCGATACCTGGGCCGAGCTTGAGCGCATTATTGAGTCTTACAAGCTGGGTCTGACCATCATGGACGTGAACTTCCTGCCGGCCCGTCCGCCGGAAGAAGTGAAAGACGCCTTCGATGATGCCATTGCCGCACAGGAAGATGAGCAGCGCTTTATCCGTGAAGCAGAAGCTTATCAGCGTGAAGTTGAGCCCCGTGCCCGTGGTCAGGAACAGCGTATTGCCGAAGATGCCCGCGCCTACAAAGAGCAGGTGGTTCAGCAGGCACAGGGTGCGGTTGCGCGCTTTGAAAAGCTGCTGCCCGAATACAAGGCGGCGCCTGAAGTGACTCGCCAGCGTATGTACATCGAGGCGATGGAAGAAGTGCTGTCAGGCAACAACAAGGTGCTTATCGATGCCAAGAACAACGGTAACCTCCTGTATCTGCCTTTGGATAAGATGATCACGCCTTCTGCAGTCGTACCCACGTCAGAGGACAGTGGCATCACGTCAACCACGCATCTGGATACCGGCGCCTTACAGCGCAGTACCGGACTGCCGGTAAGCGGCCGTCCTTCCCGTGAAGATCGTGTTCGCCAGGGGAGGGAGTAAGTTATGAGTCGTTTAATATTGATTATCCTGGTGGTGGTGATTGCTGTGATGAGCTCGTCTCTCATGGTGGTCAACGAGGGTGAACGTGCCATCGTGTCGCGCTTCAACGCCATCGTAAAAGAGAACGTTGACGGCACCGAGCGTACCAAGGTGTTCGAACCTGGTCTGCACTTCAAGATGCCCTTTATCGATACAGTGCGTAACCTCGATGCCCGGGTGCAAACCCTGGATGGGGCAGCAGACCGTTTCGTGACTTCCGAGAAGAAAGACCTGATGGTGGATTCTTACGTGAAGTGGCGCATCCAGGACTTCGAAAAGTATTACCTGTCTACCAACGGTGGTATCAAGTCCAACGCCGAGGCGCTGCTGCAACGCAAAGTAAACAGCGACCTGCGTACCGAGTTCGGTCAGCGCACCATTAAGGAAATTGTGTCAGGCGTACGTGCCGGCGAAGCCATCGACAAGGAAAACTCTGGTCGTGACGAGCTGCAACGCAACGCGCTGGAAAATGTCCGCAAGAGCGCCGAAGACCTGGGGATTGAAGTGGTCGACGTACGGGTGAAGCAGATTAACCTGCCAACCAACGTGAGTTCTTCCATCTTCCAACGTATGCGTGCCGAGCGTCAGGCTGTGGCGAAAGAACATCGCGCCAAGGGTCGTGAAGAAGCCGAAAAGATTCGTGCAACTGCTGACGCCAACGTGGTGGTTCGCCTCTCCAACGCCCAGCGTAATGCCCAGGTGATCCGCGGTGATGGTGATGCGGTAGCGGCCAAGATTTATGCCGACGCATACAAGAAGGACCCTGAGTTCTATGCCTTCCTGAGAAGTCTCGATGCCTATAAGGCAAGCTTCTCCGGCAGTGGCAACATGATGGTGCTGGAACCGGACAGTGAATTCTTCCGCTATATGAAAGAATCCAAACCAAAATAATCATCATCAGTGCCAAAAAAGCCCAACTCTGATAGTTGGGCTTTTTTTATAAATTTTGCTTTGTGAAAGCCAAGGTTAATTGGCCAATAGCTGCAATTTTGTTCGGATAAACTTCCTGTTCAGCGGGGCATTATGTTTCAGTAAGCCCGGTTCAAATCAAAAAAACATTATCTCCCCAACTTAGTTGTGTCTTTTGACTATGATCCGCCTCCACTTTTTGGCTATAATGAGCCCCGCCTCAAACTTTGATTTTGCTTCGGGATGGCCTATCTCAAAGCAACTTCTTGAAAAACAAAAAATTCCAACCCCCGCTGGGAGATATGTGGATGAGCAATGCGCCAGTCGATTCCGGACGTCGCAGATTCCTGACAGCCGCAACCGCTGTAGTTGGCGGTGCTGGTGCCGTCGCTGTAGCGGTTCCTTTTATCAAGTCATGGAATCCGAGCGCCAAGGCGAAAGCTGCAGGTGCGCCGGTAGAAGTTAATATCAGCAAGCTGGAACCAGGCCAGTTGATCCGTGTAGAGTGGCGCGGCAAGCCCGTTTGGGTTGTACGCCGCACCGAGGAAGTGCTTAAGCAGCTTCCCGAGCTCGATGGTCAACTGCGTGATCCTGCGTCTGATGAACTACAGCAACCCGTGTATGCCCAAAACGGCGTACGTTCTATCAAGCCAGAGTACTTTATCGCTGTTGGTATCTGTACTCACCTGGGCTGTTCTCCTACCTATCTGCCAGATTCATTTGGCGAGCAGGTTGAAGGCGTGAGCTCTGGCTTCTTCTGTCCTTGCCACGGCTCCAAGTTTGACATGGCCGGCCGCGTATTCCAGGGTGTTCCAGCACCACTGAACCTGGTGATCCCTCCACATCAGTATCTTGACGATGCGAATGTGATCATCGGTGTCGACGGGGAGACTGCATAATGGTTAAGAACATTATCGATTGGATCGATGCCCGTATCCCAATGACGGCGACCTATAATCGCCATGTTGGTCAGTACGCGACCCCAAAAAACTTTAACTTCTGGTACTTCTTCGGTTCGCTGGCACTGCTCGTGCTGGTAAACCAGATCCTCACCGGTATCTGGCTGACCATGAACTATGTACCTACCGCAGAAGGCGCCTTCGCCTCCATTGAATACATCATGCGTGATGTGGAATATGGTTGGCTGTTGCGTTATATGCACTCCACTGGGGCTTCCGCCTTCTTCGTGGTGGTTTATCTGCACATGTTCCGTGGTCTTATCTACGGTTCATACCAGAAGCCACGTGAACTGCTGTGGCTGTTCGGTATGCTGATTTTCCTCGTGCTGATGGCCGAAGCCTTCATGGGCTATCTGCTGCCATGGGGCCAGATGTCATACTGGGGTGCGCAGGTAATTATCTCTCTGTTCGGTGCCATCCCTGTTATTGGTGATGACCTGACTCTGTGGATCCGTGGTGACTATGTGGTATCAGGTGCGACCCTGAACCGCTTCTTCGCCCTGCACGTGATTGCACTGCCGCTGGTGCTGGTTGTTCTGGTGTTCCTGCACCTGATTGCCCTGCACGAAGTGGGTTCAAACAACCCTGACGGTATCGAAATCAAGAAGAACAAGGACGAAAACGGCTGGCCCGTTGACGGTATTCCTTTCCACCCTTACTACACCGTGAAAGACATCATGGGTGTGGCGGGCTTCCTGATTGTGTTCTGCTACGTGTTGTTCTTCATGCCAGAAGGTGGTGGTTACTTCCTCGAGAAGCCTAACTTCGAAGCCGCTAACCCAATGAAGACCCCTGAGCACATTGCTCCTGTATGGTACTTCACACCCTTCTACGCAATCCTGCGTGCGGTTCCGCACAAGCTGGGTGGTGTGATCATGATGGGTCTGTCCATTGCCGTACTGTTCATCCTGCCTTGGCTGGATCGCTGTAACGTGAAATCTATCCGTTACAGAAGCTTTATCCACAAGTTGAACATTGCTCAGTTCTCTGTGTCCTTCATCGTGCTGGGTTACCTCGGTGCTGTGCCTGCGACCCCTGCGCTGACCATTGCTGCTCAAGTGTTCACCATCACCTATTTTGGCTTCTTCGTAGCCCTGTGGGTGTACAGCAAGAATGAGAAGACCAAGCCAGTTCCAGCGAGGTTGACTAAATAATGAAAAAGTTACTCATTGCTTTGGTTGCTCTGGTGCCTACTCTTGGCTTCGCCGCTGGCGGCCAGAACGTGCACCTGGAAAAGGCCAATATCGATCTGAACGATAAAGAGTCTCTGGTACGTGGTCTGGACCTGTTCCAACACTACTGCTCAGGCTGTCACAGCACTCAGTATCAGCGCTATGAGCGTGTTGCCAACGATCTGGGCGTATCTATCGATGAGATGCGCACCAAATTCGTGTTCACCGGTGCCAAAGTCGGTGAACTGATGGAAAACGCTATCCCTGAGAAAGAGGCCGCCAAGTGGTTCGGTGCTGCGCCACCGGATCTGACGCTGGCCGCCCGTGTACGTGGGGAAGACTGGGTTTATTCTTACCTCAAGGGTTTCTACAAAGACCCAAGCCGTCCTTTCGGCGTGAACAACACTGTATTCCCATCCGTGGGTATGCCTCATGTTCTCGAAGGACTGCAGGGCATCGCAACTCCAGTTATTGAAACCGAAGTTGTTGATGGCAAAGAAGTTACTAAGGTTAAAGGCGTGAATCCAGCTGTAGGTGGCTCGATGAATGCTGAAGAGTATGATCAAGCTGCCCGTGACATCACCGGCTTCCTGGTTTACTCCGCAGAACCCATCAAGCTGGAGCGTCAGGCTCTGGGTGTTTGGGTGCTCGCCTTCCTGTTTATCTTCTTTGTTGTGGCCTACTTCCTGAAGAAAGAATACTGGAAGGATGTACACTGATAGCCAATAACGGGTAAAATACTCTATCCGCGTATTGAAACGGGGGGCGTCAGCCCCTCGTTTATTTTATTTGTTTCGATTCTGGAGGGTATCAATGGCTCTTGCTGCCAACAAACGCTCTATCATGACTCTGTTTTCTGGCGCCGACGATCTCTACAGCCATCAGGTGCGTATTGTACTGGCTGAAAAAGGCGTCACCGTTGATGTTTTACAGGTCGATCCCAACGACATGCCAGAGGATTTGCTCGAGCTGAATCCTTATAACTCTGTGCCGACGCTGGTGGATCGCGAGCTGGTGTTGTACGAGTCACGCATCATCATGGAATACCTGGATGAGCGTTTCCCACACCCACCGCTGATGCCGGTTTATCCGGTCTCCCGTGGCCAAAGCCGTTTGATGATGCACCGTATCGATACCGACTGGTACGTGCTGGTTGATCGCATCAAGAAAGGTGACCGTGCCGATGCCGCCCGTAAAGAGCTGCGTGAAGGCCTGATTGCCATTTCACCTCTGTTTGGTGAGATGCCTTACTTTATGAGTGAAGAATTCGGCCTGGCCGATTGCTACCTCGGCCCCTTGCTGTGGCGTTTGCCTGCGCTGGGTATTCATCTGGACACAGGCGTGGCCAAGGATATCAAGGCTTACATGACCCGCATCTTCGATCGTGAATCGTTCAAGGCGTCACTGACCGAAGCCGAGCGCGAAATGCGCATGGGTATGTAATGAAACCTTTGACTCCAAGCCGTCCCTATTTGCTGCGGGCGTACTATGACTGGTTAATGGATAACCAGCTTACGCCCCATGTGGTAGTAGACGCCTATGTCAAAGGCACTCAGGTGCCCCAGCAGTATGTGCGCGACGGCCAGATTGTGCTGAACATTGCCGAGTCGGCAGTGGGGCACTTGCAATTGGGCAATGATGCCGTCGAGTTTAATGCGCGTTTTGGCGGTGTGCCCCACCAGGTGGTACTACCCATGGCCTCAATTGTGGCTATTTATGCCCGTGAAAACGGAGCAGGTACCGTATTTGATGCCGAAGATGCTTATCTGCTCGATGAAGGTGAAGATGAGCTGCTGTCTGTGGTTGAGTCAGAGCCTGAAGAGGCCTTGACTACCGAAGAGCCCGATGGGCCGGATGACCCAAGTCCCAAGCGCCGTGGCCATTTAACCGTGGTCAAATAATTCAAAAACCAGCCGATGGCTGGTTTTTTCGTTTTGGCATACCAATCATTTAACTGCCTTCCATGGCGGCACGGTTCCAGATTGGGCGGTTGCCACCTGCACGCAGTTACGGCCGTTGCGTTTGGCCTCATAGAGCGCATTATCTGCCATAGTCATCAGCGTAATAAGAGACACCGGCGGTGTTGCCATACACACGCCGATGGAAACCGTTAAATGAACGGCTCCGAAGCCCAGATCTGGATGTGCTGTGGCAATGGTTTTTCGCAGGCTTTCGGCACGGGCAAGATGCTCAAGTGGCGAGGCGCAAAACTGCACCAGAGCAAACTCTTCACCGCCAATCCGTCCGGCAAAGTCTTCCCCCTGAATGTACGCAGTTAGCAGGCTCGCCAAAAATTGCAGTGCGGTGTCGCCAGTCTGGTGCCCGGTGGTGTCATTAATCTGCTTGAAATGGTCAACATCGATAATCAGCAGGCAAAAGGGGCGACTGTCTTTAATGGTGCGCTCCAGTCTTAGCATAAACGCTCGCCTGTTCGGCAGCCCAGTCAAGGAGTCAGTATCTGCAAGATATTGCAGTTCCTGTTCATTTTGTGCGGCATAGTATTCACTTATCAGGATAACTACCAATACCGTGGTTGCGCATGAACCCACCATCATTATTCTGAGCAGTGTGATAATAAATGTCGGCACTTCGGCAATGCTGGGGTGAGCCTGCCAGCCATACACTTCAAAATAACCAAACAACAGAATGTTACTTAAAAACAGCAGTAAGGTGGTCGGCCACTGTTTGGCGTCCAGATAGGATGCAGGTAACACAGCAAACATCAAAAAATAGTAATGCAGCCCAAGTGTCACCCCTTGGGCGAGCATCAGTGCGCTGAACGCATCCAGCATCACCAACACAAACAGGGTCAGTGTAGCCTCGTGTCTTTGCCCCCTGTGGTTGAACCAAAGCACCAGCGGCAACAAGAGTAAATATGGCAGTTGCGCCAGGCCTGAATAAATCAATCCCGGATTGCCAAGCAGTAAAAAGGCAAGGTTAAACACCAGTATGGTGATGACGGCGATCAACACACTGATATTTGTTTGGATGAGCCGGCGTTCCTGTGTTTTTCCGTGGCAATGCTCTATACCCGTCTTGGCGTAGCCGAGTAGTTGTTTCCCCAAAAAAGCCATAGAACTTACTGACGAAGGTTTGATAGCCATCCGCTAAGCATAGACATAGTTCCGGGCATTGGATGATCCGCAGGCCGCTCTGTGCTAGGATTCGCGGCCTATTCTGTTTGGACTCCAACACGCGGACGAATAAAAGCATGTTGCTCATGATAGACAACTACGACTCTTTTACCTTTAACCTGGTGCAGTATTTTCAGCAGCTCGGGGAAGAGGTGGCTGTCCGTCGCCATGACGATATCACGCTTGCAGAAATTGCCGCGCTGGCACCTGACTATCTGGTGATTTCGCCCGGTCCCTGTACTCCGGATGATGCGGGTATTTCCCTCGATGCCATCACCCATTTTGCCGGTAAGTTGCCTATTTTGGGGGTGTGCCTGGGGCATCAGGCGATGGCCCAGGTATTTGGTGCCAAAGTGATCCGAGCCGGACGGGTGATGCATGGCAAAACCAGCGACATCAGCCATAACAATCAGCGTCTGTTTCGTGGTCTCAATAACCCGCTGAGGGTCACCCGTTATCATTCGCTATTGGTGGAGTCAGTGCCGGAAGGCTTTGTGATGGATGCCTGGTATGACGATCCTGTCCATGGCCGTGAAATCATGGCCATCAGCCATAACTCGTTGCGGCTTTATGGGGTGCAGTTCCATCCCGAATCCATCCTTACCGAGCAAGGGCTCGAATTGCTTGGCAATTTCCTGCAAATCCCAGCCTGACGGCGTCTCTTGATTTTCTGTTACAAGTTTTCTGTTTTACCTTTTGTGACGGCGTCGGTGTGCCCGGCGTAAATATGGTATAACTGGCGCCATTCCAAAAAGGCCCCCGGCCGTAAAACTAAAAGGAAGGACAATGAACCCGGTTTACCGTCACTTTGCCGTCAGTGCGTTGGCACTGGCTATCCTGTCCGGCTGCGCTGCAACCGAAAATGCCGTATCCACCCCTGTAGCTGCCAATCAGACGCCAGCTTCGCAAGCAGAACTGGTAACCCCACCTGTTGCTGCCCAGCCATTGACCATGAAGCAGATAATGGCCAACCCTGACTGGATGGGGATATTTGTCCGCAACCCTTACTGGAGCGATGACGCCAGCAGCGTGCTGTTTGAGCGCCAGCCAAGTGCATCCGCGCTCAAGTCCTACTATGTTCAGGCGCTGGATGGTGAAGCCCGCGAGTTGTCTTTGGGCGAGTTACATCAGGTCTCCCCGCGCAGTGGCGTGCTGGATAAGGCCAAAAAGCGCAAGGCATACATCTATCAGGGCAACCTCTTCGTTAAAGACCTGTCCACCGGTGAAGTCGCACAGTTGACCCGTACCAACACTGCAGTTGACGGCGTGCGTTTCCTGGATAATGGCGACCTGGCCTTTTGGCAGGGGAATGCCGTATTCCGTTTGCATGCCAACGGCATGGTCGAGCAGCTGGCTGATATTCGTATGAGCCCGGCGCCCAAGGGCGTTAAGGCCCCCGAGGCCTATTTGGCTAAAGAGCAGGCAAAACTCATCCAGTATGTGGCCGCCCAACACGACAAAGCCAAAGCCCGTGAAGACTATAAAAAGGCGCTGGCGGATGCGGATACCACCATGACGGCCGAGCCCTGGTATTTGGGAGAGAGTGAAGTGGTCGTCGAGCTGTCTCTGTCAGCAGATGGTCGCTATGTGCTGGTCAGCCTTCAGGACAAGAGCTATCAGGGGCGCAGCGAGCACGACATCATGCCCAACTATCTGGGTAAGGATGGCTATGTGGACGCAGTACCAGCCCGCGCACGGGTAGCGGAAGACAATCCACCGGGTCAGCGTTTGGTATTGATTGACCTGAAAGACAAGCAGAAACACGACATCAGCATCGAAGGTCTGCAGGGCTTTGATGAGGATGTGCTTGCCGCGGTGAAGGCTGAGAATGCCAAAGCCCGGGGCGAAACTTATCAAAGCGAGAAAGCGCCCCGCAAAGTACAACTGATGCAGGATTGGGGCTGGAGCCAGAGTGCCATCCAGTGGAGTGATGATGGCAAGCTGCTGGTCATGCTTGAGGCGGTGGACAATAAAGACCGCTGGATCGCATCGGTCAACCTGGACTCCGGCAAGCTCACTACTGAGCATCGTCTCCATGATGACGCCTGGGTGAACTACGACTACAACCAGTTTGGTTGGCTCGAAGATGGGCGCTTCTTCTTCGTGTCTGAAGAGACCGGCTATTCCCAGCTGTACATCAAGGCACCGGGTAAAGCTGCAAGTGCACTCACATCGGGCAAATTCGTGGTCAGTGATGTCACTTTAAGCCCCGATGGTAAGCATCTCTATTACAAGGCCAATAAAGATCATCCCGGCGTTTACAATGTGTACCGCGTCGCTCTGGCCGATGGCAAAGACGAGCAATTGACCCATTGGGAAGGCACTCTGGATTACAGTCTGAGCCCGGATGGCAAACGCTTGCTGCTGACCGCCTCCAGCCGTATTCAGCCTGAAGAGCTCTATGTGCAGGAGATTGGTGGCGAACTCAAGCGCTTGACCCATTACACCTCAGAAGCCTTTGCCAAGTACGCCTGGCAAGCGCCCAATGTGGTGGCCGTGCCATCCAATCATGGTGCCGGGGTAGTCTATGCCAGGGTGTATCTGCCAGAAGGTTACGATGCTGCCAAGGCCGAAAAGTATCCGGCGGTGATTTTTAACCATGGTGCCGGATATCTGCAAAACGCGCATTTCGGTTTCTCCGGCTATTTCCGTGAGTTTATGTTCCACAACCTGTTGGCCCAGCAAGGCTATGTGGTGATGGACATGGACTACCGGGGCTCCAAAGGTTATGGCCGTGACTGGCGTACTGCCATCTACCGTCAGATGGGACACCCTGAGGTGGAAGACCTCAAAGACGGCGTGGCCTGGATGGTGAAAAATGCCCATGTGGACAGCAAACGTGTGGGTACTTACGGCGGCTCCTATGGTGGCTTCCTCACCTTTATGGCGCTGTTCCGCGAGCCGGAACTCTTCCAGGCCGGGGCGGCGCTGCGTCCGGTAACCGATTGGGCACACTATAATGCGCCTTATACCTCCAACATCCTGAATACGCCGGATGTGGACCCCATTGCCTTTGAACGCAGCTCACCCATCTATCATGCCGAGGGGCTGAACAAGCCGCTGCTTATCATGAGCGGTGTGCTGGATGACAACGTGTTCTTCCAGGACAGTGTACGCCTGGTGCAGCGTTTGATTGAGCTTGAAAAGCCCATGTTTGAAACCGCCATCTATCCGGTGGAGCCCCATGGTTTCCGTGAGCCGTCCAGTTGGCTCGATGAATACCGCCGCATTTATAAGCTGTTTGAAGCCGAGCTTAAGTAACCGGCCAAACGGTCGTTAAACTCAGGGCCTGCGGGCCCTGTTTTTTTATTGAAAATTGGTCGCCTGTCAGTAAGTTGGCAAAATATCAGTCTCTTCTTGGCCGATTTATGCTAAAAATGACAGGTGAAATCGGCTTTACACACCAGCGGGAGTTTACAGAGGTGGCAATTGGCGCAACGGGCGGAGTTAAGCCCGGCAGTATTCTGGCATTGGAGCGGCGTTTATACCGGCAGTTGATTGTCGGTAAGCAAAAAATGCCCAGAATACAGGATGAATTGGATCGGGAACTCGAATCCGTGGCCTTCAAGCTGGATATCGAGCGTGCCGCTGTCTTTGAGCGCATTGAGCGGCAGCAAAAGGCCCGTGAAGTGTTCGAAGCCGTATCCAAACAGCTGACCGATACCATCATGGATGAAATAAAGCTGACACTCGGCGATATGGACAGGTTGCTGCAGCGTTCTACCCTGACCGAGACCCAGCTGGCGCTGTTTGAACAACTCTGCAAAGACAACCCGGAGCTTGGCCGCATTCGGCTGCTGATGAGTGGTATCGGCTGGTTATCCCGTGATTTGACCAATGTGGTCAACAGCACCGCCTTTCGTCAGCGTCATCCCCAGCGCGCCGATATCAGGGTGACCGATATCAAGCTGGTACTCAACTTTATCGGGGTGGAAAACCTGCGCCAGTTGGTGCCTTATTACAGCATGCGCAACTGGTTGCCCTCGGGCCATTCCTGTCTGCTGTGGCCCAACCGTAAGCTTTGGCAATATGCGCTGGCCTGTGCCACTGCCGCCAAAGCCCTGGCCAAACTGCACGAATCCAATGAAACCCTGGCATTTATCAGCGCCTTCCTCGAACAGTTTGGTATTACCATGGTGCTGGGGACTGCGTCGGCCATCTATGAAAAAAATTGGGGCAATTGGCTCAGGGAGGCCAGTGCCAGCCGTGATAAGGAACTCTATGATGCGGTCATGGCCACCGAGTTTCCCGCAGAAAAGGTGCTGGAAGAAGTGCTGGCTCATTCCAGCAAACTTGCCTGGGAAATTCCCGCCCGGTTGAACTTTGCCGACCATGCCCTGACGTTGAACCTCAAGGCGTTGGATGAATCCCTCACGGTCACCGATATGCCCATGGATGCCCAAATTCTGGCCAAGGCCACGTGTTTCGTCAGGGTGATGACGCTGGAAGAGAGCAACCTGCTCGAACCCCAGGAGGCCCGGGAAATGTACCGATACTATGGCCTCAGTGAGCAGGAAATACTTCGTTTGAAGGCGCAAAATTATCGCAGAATGGAACTCTTCTGAAGCGCGTTACCCGGGGCGTTAACCGAACATCCGGCAAAGCAGTACAAGCAGGAGCTCAGTATGGCCAGTTGGCAGGCAAAGGTGCTTAACAGTGTGCTTTCTTACATCGCCAAACCCGGAATGCATGCCAGGGGCACACGTTTGTCACTGGCCGATATCCGCGGTCGTCTGCTGGCGCTGGACAGCC
Source organism: Shewanella zhangzhouensis (assembly GCF_019457615.1). NCBI lineage: Bacteria > Pseudomonadati > Pseudomonadota > Gammaproteobacteria > Alteromonadales > Shewanellaceae > Shewanella > Shewanella zhangzhouensis. The sequence goes on along the minus strand of NZ_CP080414.1, from coordinate 3,761,042 downwards.
GCTATCTGAGCTGGCCCAAAGGGCTTATCAGTGACCATCTGCCGCTCTCCCACAGCACCTTAATCCATAATCACCTGGAATCCGTTGCGGCACAAAGCCCCCGGCTCGCCATGTTTTATGTGCGTGGAGGGGGATTTTGCTTTAAAACCCCCAATGCCCATGGCCGCTTCATCGCAGACCTGTGTCGAGAGCTGGATGCCGATGCCTATGTCCCTGACTATCGGCTGGCACCAGAGCATCCGTTTCCAGCGCCCCTGGATGATGTGCTGGAAGGGTATCAGCAGTTTCTGTCGCTTTGGTCAGGCCCCTTTGTGGTGATGGGTGACAGTGCCGGTGGCAATCTCGCCATGGCCCTGTTGCTGCAAGCCAAAGACATGGGGCTCAGATTACCCGAATGTGCGGTGCTGCTGAGCCCCGCGCTGGATCTTGGGATCACTGGTGACAGTGAGCGGCTGCTCAGTGCAGACGATCCCTTCTTCAGCATCGACTCCCTGCTCAGGCTCAGGGGAGCCTATCTTCAGGGGGCTAACCCCATGGATGTCCGGGCAAGTCCATTGCACGGTGATGTGCGTGGCCTGCCGCCCATACTGCTGCTTGCGGGCACGCGGGAGCTCCTTTTGGAGGATTCACAGCGCCTTGCACAAAAGCTGCAGGAAGCGGGAACCCAAGTGGAACATCATTTTCTGGCGCACATGCCCCATGTGTTTCCGCTGTTTGAAATGCTGCCCGAAGCCAGGGAAGCGAGGGAACTCATCCTCGAATTTATCCGGCGGCGTCTGATGTGAATAATATGTCTATTTATTCAATATTCTATGCATTGTCTGAAATTTTGCCGGTAAATAAGATTTTTTCTGACTAAATATGCCATTATCCCCCGCATATAGCGCTTTTCTAATTTCAATGTGCAAATCTTTATGCAGCTTAGGGCGCCGTTTTGCGGTAACTGATTGTGAAAAACTGGTATTTCGATCACAATTTCGCTAATAATGACATCCAGCCGACACAAGCACATGCTGCAATAAGCCTCAGCAAAAACGAAAACGCAGCGGCAAACCGGTGGCTTAGCAAGTCACTCAACGAACAAAGGATGAACAGGAATGACCGACAAGATGAATCTGACACGTGCCCAATTTGATGAAGTCATGGTGCCTAACTATGCGCCAGCTGCGGTGATCCCTGTCCGCGGTCAAGGTAGCCGTGTCTGGGATCAGCAAGGTACCGAGTATGTGGACTTTGCCGGTGGCATCGCGGTGAACTGTCTTGGTCATTGTCATCCTGCCCTCGTTGGCGCACTGAAGGAGCAGGGCGAGAAGCTGTGGCACCTGTCCAACACCATGACCAACGAGCCTGCGCTGGCGCTGGCCACCAAACTGGTTGAGGCGACCTTTGCCGATCGCGTGTATTTTGCCAACTCAGGCGCCGAGGCCAACGAAGCGGCCCTCAAGCTCGCCCGCCGCTATGCCATCGAAAAGTTCGGTGAACATAAGGTTGAAGTGATTGCCTTTGACAAGGCTTTCCACGGCCGTACTTTCTTTACCGTATCTGTGGGTGGCCAGGCCGCTTACTCAGACGGTTTCGGTCCCAAACCCGCTGCAATCACCCACCTGCCTTTCAATGACGTGGCTGCACTGGAAGCGGCTGTGTCCGACAATACCTGCGCCATCATGCTCGAGCCACTGCAGGGCGAGGGCGGTATCATCAACGGCGACCCTGAATTCCTGCGTGCCGTTCGTCGTTTGGCCGACAAGCACAATGCGCTGGTTATTTTCGATGAAGTGCAAACCGGCGTCGGTCGTACCGGCGACCTCTATGCCTATATGGGCACCGAAATCGTGCCGGATATCCTGACCACTGCCAAGGCGCTGGGTGGTGGTTTCCCCATTGCAGCCATGCTGACCACTGCCGAAATCGCCTCACACCTCAAAGTGGGCACCCATGGTTCCACCTACGGTGGTAACCCGCTGGCCTGTGCCATCGGTAACGCCGTAATGGACGTAGTAAACACCCCTGAAGTGCTTGACGGCGTGAAGCATCGTGAGCAGTTGTTCCGCGATGGTCTTGCCCAAATCAATGAAAAGTATCATGTATTCTCTGAAATCCGTGGCAAGGGGCTGCTGCTTGGCGCCGTACTCAATGAGCAGTTTGCCGGTCGCAGCCGCGATTTCCTTAATGCCTCTGTTGCCGAGGGTCTGTTGACTCTGATGGCCGGTGCCAACGTAGTCCGCTTTACTCCATCTCTGGTAATTCCTGAGGCAGATATTGTCGAAGGTCTGGCCCGTTTCGAACGTGCCGTTGCCAAGGTAGCCGGCTGATAAACCGGGGGCGGCAGTGGCTGCCGCCCCTGAAGATCCAGCGACGTCCTGCTCCCAACCTCCGACACCCGATTTCACCGATTCAGCCGGTGAGGCTTGGTGCACGCCGGAAAGGTCAAAACGCTTAAAAAAACAGCGGGCAGGGCAGAGAGGAGATACTCAAATGTTGATCATTCGTCCAATCCGGGCCAGCGATTTTGATGCCCTGTACCGCATTGCGGTGGAGTCGGGTCACGGCTTTACTTCACTGCCGGTTAACGAAGACCTGTTGCGCCGTAAAATTGCGCGCTCTGAAGCCTCTTTTCAAAAAGTGGTGGAAACCCCTTACGATGAAGGCTACCTGATGGTGCTCGAAGACACCGAGACCGGGGAAGTGGTGGGCACCTGTGCACTCGAGGCTGCCGTGGGGATGGAAGATGCCTTCTACCATTATCGCCTCGGCACCGAGGTGTATCACTCGCAGCAAATCAATGTCCGCAACGAAGTCGAGACCCTGACGCTGTGTCACGATTACACAGGCGCCGCCGAGCTTTGCACCCTGTTTTTGCGGGCCGCATATCGCAAAGACAATAATGGCCGCATGCTCTCCCGCAGTCGTTTCCTGTTTTTAGCCCAGCACGCCAGCCGTTTCGGTGAAACCGTGATTGCCGAAATGCGGGGTGTCAGCGATGAAAACGGTAATTCACCTTTTTATGGCTGGCTGCAAAAGCACTTCCTCGGTATCGATTTTGTCGAAGCCGACTATCTGTCCGGTCTGGGGCGAAAAGCCTTTATGGCTGAGATGATGCCCAGAAACCCGGTATATGTGTGCCTGCTCCCCGAAGAAGCCCAGAAGGTAATTGGTGAAGTGCATACCAACACCCGTCCGGCCTTGAGTTTGCTGCGGGCTGAGGGTTTCCGCTGCCGCGGTTATGTGGACATTTTCGACGGTGGCCCAACGGTGGAGTGCAATCTGCAGGATATCCGCGGCGTACGTGAAAGCCGCCTGCTGAGGGTACGCATCGGCGAGATGCCCGCCTCAGACGACAGCTTTATTCTTTCCAACACTCAGCTTGAAGATTACCGTGCAACCTCGGCCGAGCTGGTGGTTTCCTCCGATTCAGATGAAGTGATACTCAGCCCCGAGCTTGCGGCTGGCCTCTTGGTCAGCGACGGCGAGCAGGTGCGGGTACTGGCAATATAGGAATTCGATATGACGCAATTTATCAATGGCCAGTGGCTCGCTGGCGAAGGCAAAGAGATGCAGTCAAAGAACCCCGCCAACGGCGAGGTGATTTGGCAGGGTAAGGCCGCTGTGCCTGCCCAGGTACAAGCTGCCGTGATGGCGGCCCGTGACGCCCAGTTTGACTGGTTTATGCTGGGCTTCGAAGGCCGTCAGGCGATAGTCGAAGCCTACCGCAATGAGCTTGAGGCCAATAAGGCAGACCTTGCCGAAGTGATAGCCCAGGAAACCGGTAAGCCACGCTGGGAAACCGCCACCGAAGCCGCAGCCATGATTGGCAAGATTGGCCTGTCCATCAGCGCCTATCACAAGCGTACCGGCACCGAAGTGAACGATGGCGCTGCAGGCCGCGCCGTGCTGCGCCACAAGCCCCATGGCGTGGTGGCTGTGTTTGGTCCTTATAACTTCCCCGGTCACCTGCCCAATGGTCACATAGTGCCCGCACTGCTGGCGGGTAACACAGTGGTGTTCAAACCCTCTGAGCTGACCCCAAAAGTGGCCGAACTGGTGTTGAAGCTGTGGGAAAAGGCCGGCTTGCCAGCCGGTGTGATCAACCTGGTGCAGGGCGAGGTGGAAACCGGCAAGGCGCTGGCATCACATCCGCAGCTGGATGGCCTGTTCTTTACCGGCAGCTCACGCACAGGACACCTGCTGCACCAGCAGTATGCCGGACACCCGGGTAAAATTCTGGCGCTGGAAATGGGCGGTAACAATCCACTCATCATCAAGGGCGTAAGCGATACCCGCGCGGCCATCCATGACATCATTCAATCGGCCTTTATCTCTTCCGGTCAGCGTTGTACCTGCGCCCGTCGTTTATACGTTGCAAAAGGCGCCGAGGGTGACAAGCTGCTGGCCGGTTTGGTTGAAGCCGTCAAGGCCATCAAGGTAGGCCCCTGGAATGCCGACCCTCAGCCGTTTATGGGCTCAATGATTTCGGAAACCGCTGCCAAGGGGATGTTGGACGCTCAGCGTAATCTGCTCAATCTCGGTGCCAAGTCCCTGGTGGAGATGACGCATCTGGAAGCCGGTACCGGCCTGGTGTCTCCCGGTTTGATTGATGTGACCGAAGTGATTGAACTGCCTGACGAAGAGTATTTTGGCCCCTTATTGCAGGTGGTGCGCTACACCAGTTTCGACGAGGCTATTCGCCTCGCCAACGACACCCGCTATGGCCTGTCTGCAGGCATTTTGGCCGACGATAAAGCCGACTATGAGTACTTCCTGGCCCGTATCCGCGCCGGTATTGTGAACTGGAACAAGCAGATCACAGGTGCCTCAGGCGCTGCACCTTTCGGCGGCGTGGGCGCCTCGGGTAACCACAGAGCCAGTGCCTTCTATGCGGCCGACTACTGTGCCTATCCGGTAGCCTCCATGGAGGCAGACAGTGTCACTCTGCCCGCCAGCCTGAGTCCGGGCCTGACTCTCTAAAACATCAGCGGCGTGTTACTTCGGCAACACGCCGTTTTATTAAAGCGGTATTTGTTGAAACCACTGACGTACTGAACATCCGGGAGACCGGGCACATGGGACTTCATATCAGAACAGGCCCACTGTGATGAGGTTTAGGAGTGATAGATGCACACTGACGTAAATGCTTTATTTGCCGCCCTCTGGCAGGACTATATCGAAATGACCCCGTCTGCGGCCAAGGTGCACACGCTGCTTGGCAAGGGCGAGGCCATCATCAACGACCATATTGCCCTGCGCACCTTTAACCTGCCCAAGGTGAATCTGGATGTATTGGCCGCGCACTTTGAGGCGCTTGGCTATGTCGCCTGTGCCGACTACAACTTTGAAAAGAAAAAGCTGCGCGCCAAGCACTTCGAACATCCCGACAGCACGCAGCCAAAGGTCTTCATTTCTGAACTGCTGGTGGAAGAGTTCAGCCCCCGGTTGCAGGCCATAGTCAAAGACATGGTTGAGCAGGTGGATGTGGCGGCGACCAGCGCTGAGACCTTCCTCTATTCAGGTCGCCACTGGAAAGTGGACTTTGCCACCTACGAGACGCTGCTGGCCGAGAGCGAGTATGCGGCCTGGGTGGCGGCCTTTGGTTATCGCGCCAACCACTTTACCGTGTCGATTAACCACTTGCCCGGTTACACCAGCATCCTTGAAGTGAATGACACCCTGAAACAGGGCGACTTCGTACTGAACGGCGTCGGAGGTGAAGTGAAAGGCTCGCCTGCTGAGCTGCTTGAGCAGTCATCTACCATGGCCGACCGTATTCCGGTGGCGTTCGATGACCAAACCGTTGAACTACCCAGCTGTTTCTACGAGTTTGCCCTGCGTTATCCCAACGCCGATGGTGAGCTTTACACCGGCTTTGTGGCGGCCTCCGCCGACAAGATTTTCGAGAGCACCAACGTCAACTGACAGGCTTCAACGGCCTATGTCAGTCAACAAAAATCCCGGTCTTGGCCGGGATTTTTGTTTGGAGCGCAGGTATAGCATTCGTTCGCAGGCGGACCATCAGGAGGTCAGCGCAAATCCTATGCTGACTTTGAGGCCGCCAAGGCGCGCCCCACGGCTGAAATCCAGTTTCAGCTCATACTGCTCGCAGATTTCTTTCACTATGGACAGGCCAATGCCATGTCCCATCACGGCCTCATCGAGGCGTTTGCCACGTTCTGTGAGCTGCGTCAGTGCATCGTCGGCAACGCCGGGGCCATCGTCTTCGATATCGAGCCACAGGCGATTATCCAACGGATAGAGACGCAGTGAGACTTCCCCTCTGGCCCATTTACAGGCGTTATCCAGCAGGTTGCCAATCAGTTCCATGCCATCTTCCCGGTGAATGGGCAGTCGGTGCAGGCCGCGGGCGATGTCGATACTAAATTGGATATCTTTGTGGCGATGCACCTTGTGAAGTGTATTGGTCAGGCTGTCCAGATCCCTTGGGATCTGCATCTGGGCCGCAGGCAGCATGTCACCTGTGACCCGGGCCGCTGCGAGCTTGCGCTCAATCATCTTGCGAATGAGATCCAGCTGTTGCTGCATGGCTTCGGCCATTTCAGGCTCGCTGAGCCCCAGGGTTTCCACTTGCTGTTGCATCACCGCCAATGGGGTTTTCAGACCATGGCTTAAGTTACCCAGATTGTTGCGGCTGCGGGCGATTTGCTTACCCGTGTATTCCAACAGTTCGTTGTAGGTGGCCGCCAGAGGATGCAGCTCGGCCGGAATGCTGTCCAGTGCCAGCCGGTCGATGTCACCGTCTCTTAAGCGCGACAGGGCTTCTTTAATCTTACGCAGCGGTTTGAAGGACTGACGCAATACCAAGAAGATACCCGTTATCATGGCCAGCAGCATGCCGAGATTGACCATCAGCTTGGTGCCATAAATCTCGCTGAACACCCTGCGGCCAATACTCAAATCCTGGGCCACGGTGAGGGTTGCCTGAATCTCGCCATTCTGGGATTTAAGCCCCACACTGAGGAGCTGCATGTCGTGATTTTTGGGGCCGCGGGCCTGCCACACCCGGGTTTCACTGGGCGCCAGCGGCGTGATGGCCAGTTGCTGATCCCACAGGGAGCGCGAGCGAATAACCTCATCGGGTAGGTTCAGCTGGTAGTAGCGGCCCGAGTAAGCCGGGCGATAAAAACCGGACAGCATGGAGGAGTCTATGCCGATGTTACCATCCTGCATGTGGGTGGCGAGTATAACGTGTTCCAGGTCTTCTTCCAGGCGGTTGATGATGGAGTCGTGAAAGGCTTGTCTGAGCATGGACTCAAACAAAAACAGTCCGATGATAGTACTGACTATCACCAGACCGGTTAACCACAGGCTCAGCTTGGCCCGGATTGAGATCATACGTCCAGGCCGTGGAAGATATATCCCTGACCGCGGCGGGTTTCTATGGCGGTCTTGCCGAGTTTTTTACGCAGGTGGGTCACGTAAACCTCCACCACATTGCTCTCTTTCTCATCGTCAAACTGATAGAGCTTGTCGGTAAGCTGGGCCTTGGACAGCAGCTTTTTCGGCGAGAGCAGGAAAATTTTCAGCAGTCTGAATTCCATGGCGGTCAGTTCATGGACTTGCTCGCCTACCTGCACAGTTTGCTGCGATTCATCCAGTACCACACCTGAGTAGCTGAGCTGCTTACCCGGGCTTGCAGGGCGGCCATGGGCGCGGTTTATCAGCGCATGGATACGGGCGAGCAGCTCCTGTGCATGGAAAGGCTTGCCAAGGTAGTCATCGGCACCGGCGTTAAAACCTTCCACCTTCTCATGCCACTGGCTGCGGGCGGTGAGCATAATCACGGGGGTGTGAATACCCTCGGTACGCCATTTTTCAAGCAATGTCAGGCCGTTGCCGTCGGGGAGGCCAATGTCCAGAATCACACAGTCGTATTGGGTTTCTTTGATGAGATAATCGGCGTCAACGACCTTATCGGTTACATCGGTGACAAAGCCGGCCTGTTTGAGCTGTTTTTGCAGCTCCTTGACCAGCATGGCATTGTCTTCAACGAGTAGCAGTTTCATGGTTTTTGCATTCGTCCGGCAAAGTGGAATCAGGATTGAGCTCACCGCTGGCGGCATCCACGCTCAGATGGATTATCTGACCACGTTGGAGGCCAAACTGCAAATCGTAGCGCCACTTGTCACCCTCTTGAAACAGATGGGCATCAAGGAGTTTACCCTGGCAATGTGCGGCGACCCGCTGCAGGGTAGCGTCGAGGGAAAGGATCTGGCCTGAGCTGACCAATTGCGTGGCCTGATAATGCTCAAGCTCGACAACCGAAGCAGCCACCTCTCCCTGGTGAAGCATGGATGTAAGGATGATGCCTAATGGCAGCCAACGCGACATACATGCTCCTCTAAGAAAAAGTGGCTCCGGATAGATCGGGAGCCACTTTACCGGAGCTGACTTAAGACAAGCTGAAGGCAGAGTTAGCGGGTGCCGTACACCACGATAGTTTTGCCGTGTGCTTGGATAAGATTTTGTTCTTCAAGCATTTTCAGGATGCGGCCCACGGTTTCGCGGGAGCAGCCAACAATCTGACCAATTTCCTGACGGGTGATTTTGATTTGCATGCCGTCTGGGTGGGTCATGGCGTCTGGCTGACGGGCCAGATGCAGCAGTGTCTGGGCAATGCGTCCGGCTACATCCAGGAAGGCCAAATCGCCCACTTTCTGGCTGGTGCTTTGCAAACGGACGGACATCTGGGCCGCAAGCTTCATCAGGATCTCAGGGTTAACCTGGATAAGTTGCTTGAATTTCTTGTAAGAAATTTCAGCAATTTCACAAGCCTGCTTGGCGCGGACCCATGCGGTACGTTCGGCTTGCTCTTCAAACAGGCCCAGTTCGCCGATAAAGTCGCCCTGGTTGAGGTAGGAGAGGATCATTTCCTTGCCTTCCTCGTCCTTGATAAGCACTGCGACGGAGCCTTTTACTATGTAGTAGAGGGTGTCTGAGTCTTCACCGGCGTGGATCAGAGTGCTCTTGGCCGGATACTTGTGAATATGACAGTGGGATAAAAACCATTCCAGAGTTGGATCGGGTTTCGGTTTGCCAATGAGTGCCATGCCCGTGTTCCTCGCATGAAAAAACTTAAGTAAGGTCGTTCTAAATAAGCATTCTACGTCAACGTGCCTGGTCAAACCATGATGCAGATCGAAATTCAGAACAATCGAATGTACGCAATTACACATCAAAATTAATGGTTTATTTTGGTGCTTTGCCCGGTCATGTCAACAAATACCGCATGGGACCTTTGGATAATCGGCCAGTCTGCCGACCTGGTCACATCTGCTGTTGCCGATTTGTGAGCTGCCTTTTGTTTTTAACATACGTCATCATGAATAGAGGTCAATAGCCCGATATCATGGCGGACTGGTCAGGTTGGCGGTACCTTTTGATACTCGACATAACGGGGGTTTTCTGGCTAACTCATGGGAAATTGCATAAGGAGCCAAGTTGTGAAGTACTGGCAAGTTGTGACTGCGGCCACCGTGCTGTTGTTGAATATGGGGTCGGCCCAGGCGTTTTCATTGCCCAGACCCGATAGCGACCAGGCTGCAGGTAAGTTGTTGCACATTGAGATGCGTGCGGTGCAGGATGATGCCGATGCGCAGTTTTTGCTGGGGCTGATGTATGTCTCAGGCCGTTACGTGGATAAGTCGCCTGAACTCGGGCTGGAATGGATTGGCCGTGCAGCCAGTCAGGGACACGCCAAGGCGCAGCAGACACTGGCCGACTTACGCTTTGAAGGCCAGCTGGTAGATCGCAATCTCGCCGAAGCCGAACATTGGTATTTGCAAATGAGCCTGCGGGGCGAGCGCTGGGCCAATTTTCGCCTCGGTTTTATTTATGCCGCCGGTGGTGATGGGGTAGAGCGCAATTGCGGCCGGGCGGTGGAGCAGTTCCAGCTGGTGGGAGATGAAGTATCTCTTGGCAACGTGGCCTGGATATTGGCGACCTGTCCCGAGGCCCGTTACCGTGATGGTAATAAAGCAGTCAGTCTGGCGCTGAAACTGCTGGAAAACGATGCCAATGACCCAACCAATCTGGATAATCTGGCGGCCGCCTATGCGGAGCAGGGCGACTTCAACCGCGCCGTCGCCGTGCAGGAGAAAGCCATCTCGGCACTGGAGCTGAAAAAGCAGGCCGATATCAAGGCGGAAGAGTTTCATCAGCGGCTGCAACATTATCAGCAGGGGAAACCCTACCGCGAAGTGATCCCACTTCAGCCCTGATGCAATCAGTAGATAAAAGAAAGCCCGGCAAAGTCCGGGTTTTTTATTGGGTCAGAACAAATGGCCTGACACGTAAAAAAGAAGGGTGAGCAACGGAAAAAAGTAGGTTGGGGTCGCTGACATACTCAAGGGAGCGAACAGATCAAGATGGGGGAATCCACTCCCAAGAGTATGTCAACTATCGTTATTTCGCCTGAAATTCCGACGAGACACAGGATAGTTGGTGTCACTTAATAGAAGCTGAAATCACAGTTAAAAGTAAAATTTTTACGTTCATGCTGACGGTTAACAGTTATCACCGTTATGCAGGGCTTCGCGCTTTTCTTTCAGCGCCTTGATAAGCGGTGTCAGGATAAGCTCCATGGCCAGCGACATCTTGCCGCCGGGAACCACCATGGTGTTCATTCGCGACATAAAGCTGCCCTGCAGCATCGACAGATAGTAGGGAAAGTCCACATTGTTGATGCCGCGAAAACGGATCACCACAAAGCTTTCGTCGAGGCTTGGAATGGCTTTAGCCGAAAAGGGGTTGGAGGTGTCCACCGTGGGCACCCGCTGAAAGTTGATGTGGGTGCGGGAAAACTGCGGCGTCATATGGTTGATGTAATCATCCATGGAACGCACGATGGAGTTCATCACTTTCTCGCGACTGTGGCCTCGCTCTGAGGTGTCGCGGATGATTTTTTGGATCCACTCCAGGTTGACGATGGGCACCATGCCAATCAGCAGGTCAACGTGTTCTGCCACATTGTGCTCATTGGTCACCACACCGCCGTGCAGGCCTTCATAAAACAGCATGTCGGTGTCGGCGGGCAGCGGGCGCCACTGGGTGAAGGTGCCGGGCATTTGGTTGTATGGCACGGCTTCATCGAAGGTGTGCAGGTAACTGCGGGTCTCACCCTGGCCGGTGGCGCTGTAATCGGCAAAACACTTTTCCAGGCGGCCAAAATCATTGGCCTCGGGGCCAAAATAACTGATGTCCCGATTCTCGGCCTTGGCCTTGCGGATCATCACTTCCATTTCTGCCCGGGTATAGCGGTGAAAGCTGTCGCCTTCCACATAGGCCGCATTGATATCAAGTTGGCGGAAGATATGGTTAAACGCCGTGGTTGTCGTCGTGGTCCCGGCGCCGGATGACCCGGTAACTGCAATGATGGGATACTTGGCAGACATGGCACTTCCTGAAATGTTAAAAAATTTTGATAAAAATGCGGGCCCGTTAGTTATACGGGCTCGGACTGCTTCGGGTCAATAGTCGGCTGTCAGTCTTGGGATTGCTGTGACGGCAGGCTGCTTTTATGACGAATCCCAACGCTGTCGTTGTCTTCGGAATACTCCACTACCAGCTCACCGCGCTTGAGCAGCACTTTGCAGCGGGCAATGGCCTCGTCGAGATGACCTTCTCCCAAACCGTCAAATCCGCCATCTTCCACCTGGGTCAGCAGGTATTCACGGATAAGGTTATTCAGGGTATCGGCCGGCAATTGGCTTAAGGCGTCGTAGGGAATAAGCATAGGCTGTCCTTATTTTGATGAAGGCACAGCCTGCAAAAAGTCCAGGATACGCCGCTCAAGGTAAAACTGCGGCCGCCATGGGCTGCCACCATCGATAAAGCCCACGTGGCCGCCGTAGCGGTTGAGCTCATATTCCACGGCGCTGGAAAGTTCATCGGCGCGGGGGATGACTGCGTCGGTCATAAAGGGGTCATCTGCGGCATGGAGCACCAGGGTGGGGGTGGTAATGCTGCTCAAAAACGGCAGACCACTGGCTCTGTCATAGTAGTCGTGCACATCGGTGAAACCGTGCAGTGGCGCCGTGACCTTGTCATCGAAGTCATAAAAGGTAGAGAGTTGTGTCACTTCATGGGCGTGAACCGGCATGGCCGGCCCAAGGCGGGCGTCTGTGACTTTAAAGGCAAGCTTGGCCTGCAATTGACGAATGAGATATGACTGATATACCCGGGAGAAGCCTTTTTCCAGGCGCTTGGCACAGGCAGCAAGGCGCAGTGGCGCCGACACTACCACGGCACGGCTGATGGGGCTGTCGCCTTGTTGCTCGCCCAAAAATTTGCCAAGGACATTACCGCCCAGACTGTAACCCACAGCCAGTATGGGGCTGTTTGGATAGCGGGCACGAATGTGTTTAATGCTGTGGGCGATATCCTGGGTATCGCCACTGTGGTAGGAGCGCGGCAAACGATTGGACTCACCGGAGCAGCTGCGATGGTGATGCACAACGGCAGCAAGCCCACGGGCCTCACAGGCATGCAAGAGTCTGCTGGCGTAGTGGGAGCGGGCACTGCCTTCCAGACCATGTATGGCCATCACTATTGGCTTGCCCTCATCGGGCTGGCCCAGCCAATCCAAATCGAGAAAGTCACCGTCCTCCAACTCCAGGCGTTCACGGCCAAGCGCTGGTGTGGGGCGCTTGGTCAGCACCGGCAATATGGTTTGTATGTGGGGGCTCTTGGCCCACCAGGGAGGCGTGAATTGGGAAGTCATCGGCTGGAAAGGGTTGCCCTGAAATAAAACGTATGTTTAATTTGAGCCATTATAACCACGAGCAGGTCCAGGCAGAAACCTCTTGCTGTTGTCTCTTCCTCTTGCCATAACTGACAGCTCAGTCGATGTCTGCCTCTGTGCTGAACACCCGACCTCATTTTTGGGCAAAACCAATGAATAGACGCAAATTTTTGCTGACGGCTCTGGGGGGCACTGCGGCACTTGCCCTCGGCGTCAGCCTGTACCAGCCACAGCTGGATGTGGAAGATGATGGCGATAAGCCACATCGAATCCTGTTCAGCCTGCTGATGCCTGTGCTGCTGGAAGGCGCTTTGCCGGAGATGGCTGTGCCCCGTGAAGCCGCGGTCAATCGCACCCTGGATGCCATTGAGGCCACTATCTCTGTGCTGCCAACATCCCAGCGAGACGAGCTGGAGCAGTTGCTTGATTTGCTTGAAAACCGTTTAGGGTTATTGCTGCTGACCGGCAATATGACGCCGCTGCTGCTCAGAAGTCCTGCCGAGCTTGCCAGTCAGCTGGAGAGCTGGCGACAGAGCGGGCTTGCTCTGTTGAATCAGGCTTATCTCGGTCTCAGGGAGCTGGTATTGGCCAGTTTCTATAGCTGCCCCGAGCACTGGACCTTGCTCAATTACGCCAAGCCTGAACTGCCGGGCATCAAGTCTTAAGGAGCCCCGATGGCAATTGTTGATCCTATTTATGAAGGTCTGGCGTCGGGCTGGAAACATCTGGACGGTGCTCTGTATCAGGGCAGTGACAAACCGCAATCCCTTGAAGCCGACGTAGTCATCATTGGTACGGGTGCCGGAGGCGGTGTGGCGGCCGAAATCCTGACCCAGGCCGGGCTGTCGGTGATCATGGTGGAAAAGGGCCCGCTGCGCTCGTCCCGCGATTTCGATATGGAAGAGCGTACCGCCTACCCCAATCTGTACCAGCAGGCGGCTGCCATGAAGACCGCCGACAAGGCGATTGGCATCTTTCAGGGGCGCGCCGTGGGGGGCTCAACCACGGTAAACTGGACTACGTCCATACGCACCCCGGCCGATACCCTGGCGTATTGGCAATCTGAGTTTGCGGTCAAGGGTTTGTCAGCCGATGAGCTTGAGCCCTGGTTTGAACAGATGGAGTCCAGGCTCAACATCAGTCAATGGGCGTTCGAGCCCAATAGAAACAATGGCATGTTGCGTCGTGGCTGCGAGCAGCTGGGGTGGGATTACACGGTCATCAAGCGCAATGTGCTGGGCTGCTGGAATACTGGCTATTGCGGCATGGGCTGCCCAGTCAATGCCAAGCAATCCATGTTGGTCACTACAATTCCTGCGGCGCTCTCAGCCGGTGCCACCCTGCTGAGCCGTTTTGAGGCCACCCAGATAGAGCATCATGCGGACAAAGTCTTTGGCATTTGGGTACAGGCGCGGGATCAAAATCTGGCCCCAAGGCCCGAAAAACTCATGCTCAAGGCGCGGCATTATATTCTTGCCGGTGGCGCCATCCACACCCCGGTGCTGATGATGCGCTCAGGGCTTACCGATCCCATGCAGCTTTTGGGTAAGCGCACCTTTTTACACCCAACCGTACTCTCGGGTGCGGTCTTTGATGAGGCTATCAATGGCCACAGCGGTGCGCCCCAGTCGATTTATTCGGATCAGTTTGTCTGGCGTGATGGCGCAGCCGGTGAACTGGGGTACAAGCTTGAAGTACCCCCCATACATCCAGTGCTGATTGCGTCAAAAACCCTGGGCTTTGGCAAGAGCCATGCGGAATTGATGGCTAACTTCAATCAGCTTCAGGTGGTAATAGCCCTGGTGCGTGACGGTTTTCACCCCGAGAGCCAGGGCGGCAGCGTCAGCCTGGATGGTAAGGGCTTTAAACTCGACTATCCGCTGACAGCGCCTTTCTGGCGTGCGGCCAGAGCCGCCTTTGCCAGCATGGCCGAGCTGCAATTTGCCGCCGGGGCCCGCAGGGTGTTGCCCATCAGTGAAGGTGTGGGCTATTTGAATTCCTGGCAGGAGGCCAAGGCCGCCATAGCCGATATGTCGCTGGCGCCCCTTAAAACCGTGGTGGCCTCGGCTCACGTAATGGGCGGTTGTCCCATGGGTGAAGATACGACTAAGGCCATGGTCGATAGCTTCGGTCAAAGCCATTATCTGGAAAACCTGTCGGTGATGGATGGCTCGGTGTTTCCCACCAGCTTGGGGGCCAATCCACAGCTGTCGATTTATGGCATGGTGGCCAAAAATGCCACAGCCCTGGCCGGGCGTTTGGCGCCACAAAGCAAGCCGCCCGAAACCGCACCTGAAACCGACCCTGTCGCAGATGGCGTGCCGGAAACGGCAGCTTGAACAGTGTCTTCCGTTTCCCCGTGCTAAGCGCAGCAACGCTGTAAGCGAAGGGGACGGTAAATCCCCGGGGATTGAAGAAAGTCTCGGTGCCCATGCGGGGCTCTTCAATAAAAAAGCGCCCGAGGGCGCTTTTTTGTTTTGTCTTGTAGTCTATTTGTTTTTCGATGTGTTGCTTGCTTAACCCTGATGGATAAGTGCGGCGGCAACCTCAATATCCAGCCCAAATTCTGCCAATAACAACATCAGATTATTGGCTTCTCCCCTGCTGGTGGGCAGCTGGTTTAAACGATGCAGGAGCAGATTTTGCACTTTGCGCTCCATCATCAGCTCCACATCCAACATCTGGCGGTATTCTTCTTCGCTCAGGCTGTTTTTGGCCAGTTGCCGCAGGCGGCGATAGGGGCCTATCAGGCGCTCATCCCAGGCGGTAACCTCGGCAATCAGCAGTTGCCATTGACCCTGATTGAGCCCGGTGCAGCGCCGGTCGAGCTCACTGGCCAGCAGCAACAGATTGACATTGATTTGGCAGTCATCCTGCAGCGACAGACAGAGCGCTTCGTGCTGGCTGTAATGGGCCTCGCAGGCTTGCCAGAGTTCGCGGGTGAATACTTCCTCAGATATCAATTGGAGACTCCTTATTCCATTGTTGCTCACTTATTGGGGCTGACTTATTCGGGCCAACTCATTCAGACTCAGTCAGAGCTGAGCCGCCTGTTCGATGGCGTCGATTTGCTCCTGTAGCTCCAGCCAGGCCATCTCGCTTTCTTCCTGCTGCTGACCCAGAGTCGTGCGCTCGGCGAGAATTTTCGTCAGCTCGGCCTTGTTTTGCGCCTCGTACAGGCTGGTATCGGCCAGGCGTTCTTCAATCACGGCCAAACGGCTGGCCAATTTATGCTGCTCGTCTTCGAGTTTGGTTTGCTGCTTTCTCAGGGGCGAGAGCTTTTGGCGCAGTTCGGCTTCCAGTCGCTTTTGCTGCTTCTTGTCCTGCGCAGGGCGCTCGGGGTCGTTTTCGCTGGCCTTGGCAGCTGCAGCCTTTGCAGCGTCCAGCAGCCACTGGTGGTAGTCCTCAAGGTCGCCATCAAAGCTGCTGACCTGACCGGCATCCACCAGATAGTAGTCATTACAGGTGAGCCTGAGCAGGTGCCTGTCGTGGGACACTATCACCATGGCGCCTTCAAAGGTTTGCAGTGCCAGCGTCAGGGCATGGCGCATTTCCAGATCCAGGTGGTTGGTGGGTTCGTCGAGCAGCAGCAGGTTGGGGCGTTGCCACACCAACAGCGCCAACACCAGCCGGGCCTTTTCACCGCCGGAGAAGGGCGCCACCGGCGAGAGCGCCATGTCGCCATTAAAGCCAAAACCACCGAGAAAATCCCGCAGCTCCTGTTCGCGGTGGCTCGGCGCCAGCCGTTGCAGGTGCATCAGCGGGCTGTCGTCCATGTGCAAATACTCCAGCTGATGCTGGGCAAAGTAGCCAATTGTGAGACCGGGGTTGGGCTCGTACTTGCCGGTGAGCGGCTTAAGCTCGCTCGCCAGCAGTTTAATCAGGGTTGATTTACCGGCGCCGTTGCGGCCCAAAAGACCAATACGGGCGCCGGGCACCAGGTTTAAATGTACCTTGCCAAGGATGGGCGTTTCACCATAACCCACAGACACGTTTTCCATGGCCACCAAGGGGTTTGGCAGGCTCGCGGGTTCACGAAACTCCATATAAAACTGGCTGTCGGCCTTGGCGGGCAAGAGCTCTGTCATCTTCTCCAGTGCCTTTAAGCGGCTCTGGGCCTGCTTGGCCTTGCTCGCCTTATAGCGGAAACGGTCGACGAAGGACTGCATGTGGGCGCGTTCGCGCTGCTGGCGCTCAAAGGCCACCTGCTGCTGGGCCATACGCTCGGCGCGGGTGCGCTCAAAGGTGCTGTAGTTGCCCTTGTAGAAGTTGAGCTTCTGGTTTTCCACGTGGACGATTTCATCGACAATGGCGTCGATAAAGTCGCGGTCGTGGCTGATGAGCACCAGAGTGCCGGGGTAGCTCTTGATCCAGTCCTCGAGCCAGAACATGGTGTCCAAATCCAGGTGGTTGGTGGGTTCGTCAAGCAGCAACAATTCAGAGCGGCAAAGCAGAGCCTGGGCCAGGTTGAGGCGCATACGCCAGCCACCGGAAAAGCTCTTTACGCTGACGGACTGTTTTTCTTCGCTGAAGCCCAAACCCGCCAGCAGGGCGCCGGCGCGGGCACGTATGCTGTAGCCGCCGATGGCATCGAGCTTACCGTGCAGATCTGCAATGGCATGGCCATCGTTATCGGCCTCGGCTTTTCGAAGGCCGGCTTCGAGCTCGCGAAACTCCACGTCGCCATCGAGCACATATTCCAGTGCCGAGACTTCCAGTGCCGGGGTTTCCTGGGCCACAGAGGCAATGCGCCACTCCCGGGGAACCTGAATATCGCCCTTGTCCAGGCTGAGTTTGCCCATGATCAGTGCCAGCAAAGAAGATTTGCCGGTGCCATTGGCGCCAACAAGGCCGACCTTGTGACCGGGGTAAATGGTGAGATTGGCCTCATCCAGCAGTACTTTACTGCCGCGGATAAGCTGGGCCTGGGACAGGGTGATCATCGATGGTCCACATACAGATACAAAGGGCAGAATAATAACCAAGTTCAGGCCCGGCATCCAGCGTGAAGCCGGGATTAGGGTTGCCTGTGCAAGCTGTGGCACAATAGCGGCATTCTTTTGTTGGATGTTCCTGTATGAGTATTTCCAGAAAACGATTTGTGGCCGGTGCCAAATGCCCCAAGTGTGGCGCGAGCGACAGCATAGTGCTGTTTAAAGACCATGGGGTGGAAACCGTGGAATGTGTCGAGTGCGATTATCGCGAACAACAGGCCGAGGAAAAAGTGGCCCAGAAGGCATCAGGCGCAGTGATAGGGGTGTTTAAACCCGACTGAGTTTTGTCTTTATCGAGACGATTTTCAACTTGCAGGTGAACGTGGGCGGCAGGCCTGTTTCGGGCGCTCAGGAATGAGCGGGTCGCCCTCACTTTTCAACCTGGCTTGCCGAGCCTCTCACCTAACAGGCTGCGCTTTTCAATCAGAAAATCCATCAGCACCCGGGTCTTTTTGGGCATTTGCTCTCTTGAGGGGATATAGAGATAAAAGCCGGGAAAAGGTTTGCACCACTCGGTGAATACCCGCATCAGACTCCCTTCCTCTAGGTGTTGTTGTACCCACAAATCAATGTGTTTAATTAAGCCAACCCCTTGCAGCGCCGCTCGCAGCATACTGTAGTCATCGTTGAATACTGCATTGCCTCTGGGCTCGAATACCAGGGTGTGTTTTTCTGGCCCGGGTGAAGTTAACGACCAGTGATCCAATGTTCCACTGGTGGTAAAGCGGTAGGCGAGGCAATTATGCTTTGCCAAATCTTTGGGGCTTTCAGGTATGCCAAACCGCTGGAAATATGAGGGCGCCCCGACAATGGCCGTTGTCAGTGGAGGTGTGATAGGCACGGCCACCATATGTTCATCCAGGCTCACCCCCAGTCGAATCCCTGCATCCAACCCTTCAGCCACGATATTGGACAGGCCATCATCCATCACCAGCTCCAGACGTATCTTCGGATAACGCGACAGAAATTCACCCAAATGAGGTTCGATAAGCAGCCTGGCTGCCGTTCTCGATGAACTGATACGGATAAGGCCCGATGGCTCGACATGGGATTCACTCAACTCACTTATGACCTGCTCTATGCTGGTGAGCGAGGGGTGCAGTATATCCAACAGGCGTTGCCCTTCTTCCGTGAGCGACATATTGCGGGTGGTGCGATTGAGCAACCGCACTTGCAACTGCTGCTCCAGCGCCTTGAGGTGCTGCGACAAGGCAGCACGGGTCACCCCCATTTCAGTGGCGGCTTTGGTGAAACTGCGATGGCGAGCTATATGAGCAAACCAGGTCAGTGAGGTGAGTAGTGAGGGTTCTATGGCCATTTGTTTAGCTTAGCTTAACACTCATGTCTTGAAAAGGCCGTTTATCTGATGCAGTCCGCGTCCTAAACTTGATTTCAGCTTGAGGTCATCCCTAAGCAAGCCACTAATTTCTACAGGAGCAACTGATCATGTCCAACGTCACTTTCAACAATCTGAATGGTCAAGGTATCACCATGGCCGCCGTCATCAATTTCCCCGCCGATTTTGATGAAAGCAAGCAATACCCCGCGGTTGTCGTCTCCCATCCTGGCGGTGGTGTAAAAGAACAAGCCGCAGGTCTCTATGCAAGAAAACTGGCCGAACAGGGCTTGATCACCATTGCATTCGACCGTTCATACCAGGGAGAAAGCACCGGCGAGCCACGCCAGCTGGAAAACCCCCATATCAGTACCGAAGATGTCAGTGCCGTGATTGATTACCTGACCACACTTCCCTACGTGGATAACAACCGGATTGGCGCCATGGGCGTGTGTGCCGGTGCGGGTTACAGTGCCAATGCCGCTATTAACGACCGCCGTATCAAGGCACTGGCGATGGTAAGCGCGGTTAACATTGGTCAAATGTTCCGTAATGGCTGGGACGGTTCTGTGGCGGATGCTGCGGCGCTGCCCTACATAGACGCCGGTTCCGCTGCGCGCACCTCAGATGCCAATAGCGGCGAGTATAGCCAAATTCCGTTGGCACCCATGCGTGAAGAAGATGCCCCCAATGCAGAGCTGCGCGGTGCCTGGGAGTATTACCACACGCCACGTTGCCAGCACCCCAATGCACCTGGCTATGCCCTGACACGCAACCTGAATCAGATCATCACCTACGATGCATACCACAAGGCCGAAGCCTTCCTGACCCAGCCCATTCTGGCGGTGGTTGGCACTAATGCAGGCAGTAAGTGGATGAGTGACGATTTGCTCGAGCGCGCCGCCAGCGGCGACAAGCGCCTGTATCTGGTGGAAGGGGCCGACCACATGGATTTGTACGATGTGGCCAACTATGTGGATGAGGCCGTGTCGCAATTGGCCCCCTTCTTCAATCGCCATCTGTAAATTCAGGCCCGACTCAAGTGGAGCCGCCTTCACTTGAGTCGCTTGAAAGAGCTTAGTTGCACAATCTCACTTGCCTAAGCTTAGGAGCAAATCATGAGCAGCATTCAAACCGTCAGCTACAGAAATCTGGGATGGGACGTCGCGGCAGATCTCTATCTGCCCCCAGGTTTTGATGAAAGCAAGCAGTACCCGGCCATCGTCAGCACTCATCCCATCGGCAGCTGCAAAGAGCAGACCGCTGGTAATATTTATGCCAAAGCCCTGGCCCAGGAAGGCTTTGTGGTACTGGTGCATGATGCCAGTTTCCAGGGCGCCAGCGGCGGCACGCCACGCTTTATCGAAGATCCGGCTATCCGTGTTTCCGATATTCGTTTTGCCGTCGATTACCTGCAATCCCTGCCTTATGTCGATGCCCAGCGCATCGGCGCCATCGGGGTGTGCGGCGGCGGAGCCTACACCATACATGCAGGCATAACCGATCATCGCCTGAAGGCCCTGGTGTCCATTACCGGCGTGAACTATGGACGCCTCATCCGCGAGGGCTTTGCCCAGTTTAAACCCCGTGAACTTGCACAGGGCATAGCGCAAATGCGCACTGCCCAGGCTCAGGGGGCCGAACCTGAGGCGGCCAATTTGTTACCGGACTCAGTGGCCGCGGCGAAGGCCGCCGGTATCACCGACATTGATGTGCTGGAAGCCACTGAGTATTACAAAACCGCCCGTGGTGCAAAGGCCAACGGCGCTACCAGCCAGCTGATGTCCTTCACAGGGGCTGCCATGGGATGGGATGCTTTTTTAAATGCCGAAACCCTGCTGACTCAACCCCTGATGGTGGTGATTGGCGATAAAGCGGGTGGCTTTGGTGCTTACCGCGATGGCTGGGAAATATACAGTCGCGCCGCATCCGAGGATAAGCACATAGTGGTGGCCGAGGGTTGGTCTCACTACGACCTGTACGACAAACCCGAGCCCGTCGCCATTGCCATGGCGCAGGTCGCGCCTTTCTTTAAACAACACCTGTAATTGAAGACTGCCGGACTGTGAGTGCCTGAAACTGGCAGTCTTTGGCCTTAACCCATGCCCCGGAGCTATACCTATGCAAAACGTCCTTATTCTCGGTGCCAACGGCCAGATTGCCCAGTGGGTGGTCAAAGCCCTGGCCGACCAACAAGATATTCGGCAGACCCTGTTACTGCGCAATCCCCAAAAACTCACCGGCACCGAGCCTGCCAACGCCAGGGTGGTGATTGGTAATGTGCTCGACAAGGTGTTACTTAAAGACGCCATGGTGGGTCAGGATTTGGTTTACGCCAACCTGATTGGCGAAGACCTGGATAAGCAGGCTCAGGCGGTCATTGAAGCCATGGGCTCAGCAGGCGTAAAGCGGCTGGTATTTGTGCTTTCGCTGGGGATTTACGACGAGGTGCCCGGCAAGTTTGGCGAGTGGAATCAAGCCCTGATTGGTGAGGACCTCAAGCCTTACCGCCGCACGGCCGACCTTATCGAGGCATCGGGATTGGATTACACCCTGTTGCGCCCGGCCTGGCTGACGGATGAAGACGAAGTGGACTATGAAATCACCGCCAAAGGCGAGGATTTTAAGGGCACAGTGGTTTCACGCCGGAGTGTGGCCGGGCTTATCAGCCAGATAATACTCAGTCCCGAGACCCATATGGGGGGGAACTTAGGCATTAATAAGCCCAATACCGATGGCGATAAGCCTTACTTCATGCCCTGAGCCACATCCCTGAGCTATATGCCCTAAAGTCAGAATCGTCGCCTGCCGGCTTTAATCCCGGCGTTGTCCGCAGATAAGTCAGCCACGTATTCCCAATGTTTAACGCACTGAGTTTAACGCACTGGGTTTCACGCACTGAACTGGAGAAGAAAACATGAAGCCCTTGTTTTGGTTGGTGGTCGCCCTGGTGCTGCTGGCTGTGCTTGCCCTCGGCGTACTCTTCGCCGTGACCTGGATTGAGCATCGTCAGGCACGCAAGTCGGAGCTGATGCAGGCTGCCATGATTGGCAGCGCCGCCAAAGCCCCGGCGGACACGGCCGTGGTGTACTTTTCCCGCTCGGGCAATACCGCCCTGGCGGCACGGCATGTGGCGATGCGCCTTGACGCCGAGGTGATTGCCCTGGAGGCGCCGGACTATCGGCTCGGCCTGACGGGGCTGACACAGGCTCTTAAAGACGCCAATGCCCTGAAGGACTCTGAGGATGCTCTGCCGGATATAGTGCCAAGTCGGGTGGAAATGAGTTCATTCAAAACCGTCTGGCTGGGCTCACCCGTGTGGCTATACAGC
This sequence comes from Shewanella zhangzhouensis, assembly GCF_019457615.1. Classification (NCBI taxonomy): domain Bacteria; kingdom Pseudomonadati; phylum Pseudomonadota; class Gammaproteobacteria; order Alteromonadales; family Shewanellaceae; genus Shewanella; species Shewanella zhangzhouensis. Next base: position 3,738,630 of record NZ_CP080414.1, on the reverse strand, counting down.
CCGGCACCACCCATTTGGGCCTTTGTGGAAAATAACCGTTTTGATGGCCTGAAGGTGGTGCTGTTCAACACCTTTAACAGCCATTTTGGCGATGACCATATCGCCGAGTTCAAGGCCAGAGTGATGGCTCGGGGGGCGATTTCCTTTGAGCACAAGTACATTCTGCGTGGCCGCATGACCCAACAACTGACCCCCGAAGAAATGTTGCAAGCCATTGACCATGAGTGGTTTGGAGATTGACCAGAAATGGTCTGGAGAACGCAATGACAGATAATTTGTTTCAGCCTTTTACCTTTGCCAATGGCATCAGCTTGCGGAACCGCCTGGTGATGGCCCCCATGACCACCTGGGCTGCCAATGCCGATGGCAGCATTTCTGATGCAGAGCTCGATTATTACCGCGCCCGAGCAGGGGGTGTTGGCCTGGTATTGACAGGTTGTACCCATGTGCAGCCCAGTGGTATTGGATTTATCGATGAATTTGCCGCTTACGATGACAGCTTTATTCCAAGCCTGAAGCGGCTGGCGCAGGCGGCCAGGAGTGGTGGTTCTGTGGCTGTGCTGCAGCTGTTTCACGCCGGCAATAAAGCTGTGCCTGAGTTGGTCCCCGATGGCGAGCTGGTAAGTGCCAGTGCTGTGGTGGCTCCCAAGGGCCCATTTAACGAGGGGAAATTGGCCAGCCGGGCGTTAAATCAGCAGGAAATAGAGACGCTTATCCATGATTTTGGCGCCGCCACACGCCGCGCCATCGAGGCGGGGTTCGATGGTGTTGAGCTGCATGGTGCACATGGCTTTTTGATCCAGAATTTTCTCTCACCATTGTCAAATCAGCGTACCGATAAATGGGGCGGCACCCTGGAAAATCGGATGCGCTTTCCCTTGGCCGTGATCCGTGAAGTCCGCCGTGTCATTGGTCGGTATGCCCGCCGCCCTTTCTTACTCGGGTATCGCCTCTCACCCGAAGAGGCCGGGGACGGTGGTCTGCGCATTGAGGATACTCTGGCGCTGGCGCAGCGGCTCGTCGAGGAAGGCCATATTGATTATCTGCATACCTCATTGTACGACATTCTGGCAGGCAAATCGCTGGATGATGAGTCTGGGAAAACCACGGCGCAGCGTTTTATTGAGCTGCTGGCTGGGCGTGTACCCCTGATGGCCGCGGGTAATATTCGCACGCCGGACGAGGCCCGCCAAGCCCGGGCGCTTGGGCTGCCTCTGGTGGTGATAGGCAAAGGCCTGGTGATGAATCCGACCTGGGTTGAACTGGCGCAAAGTGGCCGCGAGCATGAAATCCATCCTGTGCTGGATTTATCTGTTGGTGCGGCCAGATACCAAATGCCCGAAAAATTATGGCGGGTGATTGAAGATACCCCGGGTTGGTTTCCCACATTGAAAGGTATCTCACCCACACAGGCCTGAGGCTGTTTCAGGACAAAGTCGATAATCGATTCGGCTTTATCGAAAGGTAAGGCCGGATAATTGCGATATTCTCTCTAATGTCTGAGGTATATGCTGTATCCATTAATCTGGAGGACAGCCATGAAGATCAAAACACGTCTATTTTCCCGTCCCGCCATGGATGGAGATGGGGTCAACATCCGTCGGGTGGCCGATTTTGAGCGCTTGCAGCTCGATCCCTTCCTGATGGTGGATGAAATCCGCTCGGATGATAAAAGCGATTTTATCGGCGGTTTCCCGCCCCATCCTCACCGGGGAATAGAGACCTTTACCTATATCCGCAAGGGCGGCTTTGAGCACCGCGACCACATGGGCAACGTGCGTGCCATTCGCGCCGGTGATGTGCAGTGGATGAGCACCGGCTCGGGGGTTATTCACTCCGAAATGCCATTGGCCGATGCAAGCGATGGTCTGCATGGCTTTCAGATTTGGCTCAATATGCCCGCCAAAGACAAGATGCGTCCGGCCCGCTACCTCGACAGCACAGAGCTGGTGCAGCAAAGATACCCATCGGACAGGGGTGCAGACTTTTATCCCCTGGCAGGGCGCTGGCTTTTTGAAGGTCAGGCGATAGATGGTCTGGTCCAGGGCCTGGCGGCGAATGGCGCCGTGGCCGATTTGTCGTTAGCACCGGGCGGGCGTGCCAGTCTTGATTTGAGCGAACGCGGCTTTGTCGGCCTGTATCTGTATCAGGGGGCACTGAGTACTGATGATGGCAGGTCTTTCTTCAGTGGCGAGTATCTGGTGCTGCAGCCCGGCGAGCTTGAGCTGCTGGCCACAGAGGAAGGTGCCGGCATGCTGCTCTTTGCCGGTGAGCCCATCGGCGAGCAAATAGTGCATATGGGCCCCTTTGTGATGAACACCGAGGCCGAAATACGTCAGGCTATCCATGATTATCAGACGGGTCGATTCGGCACACTCGAACTGCCCAAATAGCAATCCATTCGAAAGTCGACGGTTTTGAATACAGAAAAGGGGCCACAGGGCCCCTTTTTTACAGGTGATTTTTACAGATGATTGTCACAGCTGTTTTTCAGAGCGGCCTGGCTGCGCGCTCAAGGCGGTTTTGCACTGCTTGCCAGTCTGCGTTGTGTGGCGGCTCGGCAATATAAATGGCACTGAGTGTTTCGTGGTCGAGTTGGTACAGGGCATCGTACAGCCCCTGGGCATAGCTGTCGGGGTCAGCGCCAAGCTCTATGGCTTTCCCGGCCACAGGCACGGCATTGCCGCAGAAAATCCAGCCAATATCACTGGCTTGGTGCAAATGGCTGACATCGGATTCAGCGCCATAACGATAGCAGGGCAAACCGGGGGAGTAATGTTTGTGATGCTGGCCGGGGGCGACCACGCCACCACTTTGCTGGACCACCGGGCGTCCAAGCACAGCCTCGATGCTGGCGACCGACACCATTCCCGGGCGAAGCAATCTGGGTGCATCGCCGGGAAGCAACGCCACTATGGTGGATTCGAGTCCCACCTTGCAGTTGCCACCTTCCAGAATCAGCAGTTCATCATCGGCAAACTGGCGCGCCACATGGTCGCTGCTGGTGGGACTGATGGACATGTACTTGTTGGCCGAAGGCGCTACCAGGGCGCGGCCAAAATCCGTCAGCAAGGCCAGGGCCTGGGGATGAGCCGGCATTCTTAACGCGACCGTATCCTGCCCGGCGGTGACGGCGCGGGACACCTCGGCTTTTGCGGGCAGAACCAGGGTCAGCGGACCCGGCCAAAAGGCAGTCATGAGCGCCTCGGCACAGGTACTCACCTCGGCTGCCCAGTCCCGAACCCAGTGGCTATCTGCCACATGAACAATCAGCGGATTGGTCGCAGGACGACCTTTCAAGGCAAAGACCTTGGCGACAGCATCCTCGTTGCCGGCATCTGCGGCAAGGCCATACACAGTCTCTGTGGGCATAGCCACCAGCTCACCCCGGTTAAGGGCGGCAACGGCAAGGGAAATTTGGTCAGTGATTTGCGCCATACGCACCTCTGAAAAACTGGCCGCGTATGGTAAAAATTTGACCAGAGCCAGTCAAGCCGAAACTGGCATCAGATGATGAATGGCTTTGCCTTTAGCCGGGATTTTTGGCATGGTGCCGCAATATTTACCGGTTTGGAGCCAAAGGTGAAATCAGCCCCGTTTAAATCCTTCAATTGTGTGCTTCTGGCTGCCGTTATCAGTGCCTGTGCAAGTCAGCCAGACAGGGAGCTTGGCAAGCGTTATCTGGATGGCGAACTCCAGCAGCCGCTCAATTGGGTTGCGGCTGTGCAATCCGATGCCAACCGTAACTACACCCGCTTTGCCGACCAAAGCAGCCTGGTGCTTGAGCGCTCACCACGACTGGCATCCCAATATGCCCCCCTCTATCAGCAGCTGTCCCAGTGGCTCGAGAGTGGTGGCGATCCGCTTTCTCTTGGCAATTTTGGCATAGAAGCGGCCCAGTTTGGCGGCGCCGATCGTCAGGGGCACGTGCTCTTTACCGGTTACTTTTCTCCTGTGCTGGAGGTGCGTCACAGCCCCGACAGCCGCTTTCAATACCCGCTTTATGGCGTGCCCGACTGTGTGCGGCACAACACGCCCTGCCCAAGTCGTGAGGCTATTTTGCAGGGCGCCCTGGCGGGGCAGGGCTTAGAGCTGGCCTACAGCGACTCCCTGATAGACAGCTTTTTGATGGAGGTGCAGGGCTCAGGCTTTGTCCACTACGGCGATAACGACGAGCTTCAATACCTGGGCTATGGCGGTAAAAATGGTCATGCATACCGGAGTATAGGTAAGGTGTTGATTGAGCAGGGTGAAGTGGCTAAAGAGCAGATGTCGCTGCGGGCCATCAAAGCCTGGGCAGACAGCCACTCAGAGGAAGAAGTGAAGCAACTGCTGGTCCACAACGCGTCCTTTGTATTTTTCCAGCCGCGGCCCAACCATGATGTGCTGGGCAGCGCAGGCATTCCCCTGTTACCCATGGCGGCCGTGGCTGCCGATAAACAGCTGCTGCCCATGGGCACACCTCTGCTGGCCGAGGTGCCTTTGCTCGATGATGCCGGTAACTGGACCGGCAGGCATGAACTCAGGCTGCTCATCGCGCTGGACACAGGGGGCGCCGTGGATGGCGGCCACCTGGACCTTTACCACGGCATGGGGCCCGAGGCCGGGATGGCGGCAGGCCACTACAAACACTTTGGCCGTGTATGGCGTCTGGGGCTTGGCGCCGGCGCCAGTGTGACTCTGGGCACGCCCTGACCTCATAGCCTGTTGCAAGCCAAGCCAGTGGCAAATAAGCCTGTAACAAGCAGGTGACGCTAGCTTTGTTTGGGTGTTTTTAAAAACAGCACCAGCATGAGCACCATCGCCAGCAGTAACATAAACGACGAGATGGCCAGCACCGGGTCTATGGTGGCCACCTCTATGTGCTGACCATAGAGCAGAAACAATCCCGCCGACATCAGCAGTACCCCCAGCTGATGCAACCAGAATTGCCCCTGTGCCAGCGCTCCTGCGGCTCCCGGCAGCCAGAGTTTATGGCACAGACCATAGATGAAGGACACCACAAACCCCGCCAGCATAATATGGGCGTGGGTCACCCTGTGGCCGTGATCGCCTGATTTGGCCATATAGATGCCAAGGCACATGCCGAGGATGGCATAGCAAAGGGCGCTGATAATAAACTTTCTGTCCATTTTGGATTCTCCGAAGCTCAGGTCTTGCCGTGGGCCATGCCTGCAACGGCTTGGCCCCTGTCAGTGCAGGTGTTTCAAACAGCGTGAGTGAATGTCAGGGCGTTGGCGCTGTGCATGCGCCAATTCTTGGGTTTCAGTGAGTATAGTCCCACTGTGATGCCCCGCTTCCCGCAGGCAAGGCCGGGGTTGCGGACTAAGTGTTGCGGACTAAGGGTTGTGGACTGAGGGCTGCGGACCAAGAAAGCCGGAAAATTCGGCAGTAACTGAGGCTGCGGCAACTGAGGCTGCCGGGCCGGGGAATCAACATAAAAAAACGCCTCCGTTAAGGAGGCGTTTTGTGTTATCGGGTTTTTAACTGCCTGACCAGAACGACTGAGGTATTACCCTGGCATCGCTCTGGCGTCGCGCCCGGTATCAGCGAGTAAACTTGTGATACTTTTCGATGCCTGCGCTATTGCCTGGGTTGTGGCAAACGGCACAGGATTCCTGGGTAGACAGGGTGTACCAACCGGTCGCAGGTACGTCATCAGAGATGGTACCGCCCATGGACTTCATGTGGCTCAGGGCCGAATCCTTGGTGTGACAGGCATAGCAGTTGGCCGTAACCGGGCTGGCCATCTTACCACTGACACCATAGGCGCGGGCCTTGATGAACTGGTTGGGGATCTCGTTCAGGTCCATGGCGCCATCGGCGTGACAGGCCACACAGCTGGTTTGTGGTGCAATGGCGCTGGCGGCGTTGGACACTTCCTCGCCGTCCGCATCCAGGCTCTTGCTGCCCACACCCCAGTGCATGCTGTGCACCATGGGGCCGAAGCCTGGGCCTGAGCCACCGGCACTGCGGTCCTGACCGTTGTTGTGACAGGCCACACAGCCCAGGCCACCTTCGGCGAAGTTACCATTCTTGTGGAAGTTGGCTTCGCTGTTGTGACAGGTGGTGCAAGACTCGCTGTCGACGTTGTGACGACGCTCGTAAGCAGTCACAGCACCATCGGCTTGTGAGGCCACATCGGTGTAGCCATGGATGGTCACTACATCAGATTCGGCGCCTGTGTAGTCTTTGGCGGTGAAGCTGACACGCAGTGATGCCATCAAGCCAGCACCGGCCCACGCTGACAGGTCAGGTGTTGAGCCGACGACATGTGGTTTTCCGTGGCCAGCATCTTGGGCATAACACATGGTCTTGCGACCCTCGGCGTCGTAGCCGTAATCGTAGGCTGATGTAATACGGCCAACGACGCTGTCGTTGTACACGCCGTGCAGGTATGAACCTACATAGTTAATTGGCTTGTCAGGATTATGAGTTGTCTGGGTATCATCAAACAGCTCATGGAGGTCAACCAGGGTTTCGGCGCCGGTGTCAGCATCTATCTTAAACAGCGACAGAGTTGTACACCATTGACCCGCAGTACCTGAATCAGGGAACCAGGCTGGTGCAGTACCAGTGACCTTGTAGCCGTCGTTAATCGCTTTGTTAGAGGTGATGGCAGTCTTGCCTTCGTGCAGCTTACGCAGATCTGCGCCATTGCCTGGGATGATATCGCCTGGGATGCCGCCTGTGTCGTGACAGTCGATACAGCCAGGACCGGTGAGGCCGACGTTGATAGTAGGCTCACTGTGGCAAGAGGTACAGTTCATCACGCTAAAGCCGGTTTCAAACTCCTGGTGATTGATGTGACCAATCTTGGACAGAGTATTGGATGCATAGCCCCCAACAGAGAAGCCTTGTTCATTCTTGACCTGACGACTCACCTGGCCGTGACATACCTGACAGCCTTCAACAAAGTCGACTTCGCCGTCCATTCCCTGTGCTACATAGCTTGAGTGGCGGCGTGGGCTGGTGGAGTAATCCACGTGGCAGGAGAAACAGGCTTCGGTCGTGGTGGAGTGAGTGCCTTCGGGCTTGTTCACCACCAGAGGTGCTGAGGTGGCAATACCATCGTTACCGCCCACACGCAGCCAGACGATGCCTTCGGTACCTGCATTAACCCCTTTCATGGGGGCGCTGAACTTGTAATGACCATCGTCAATCACAGTCAGTACCGCGCCTTCGGTGGCCTGGGTCGCCGCGCCGCCAATAGCGACATTGTCGGCGATGCCGTTGATATCGGCTTCATCACGGTTATTGATATAACCTTTGGAGGTCAGGGCAGCCACTTTAGCCTGTGCGTTCACCAGGCCATTGATTGGGTTGTTGTTTTCATCGGTGATCTCAAATTCGTAGCTGATAGCCCCTTCTTCGAAGCTATAGTTGATCACTTTCAGATTGGTCACGGTGGAACTGGTAACAGGGGGGGGGGACCAAGGCTCACCGGGGGTACCGGGCGTACCGGGGGTACCGGGCGTTCCAGGCGCGCCATCTACACCATCTTTACCATCATCACCGCAACCTGCCAAAGCCCCGGTCAGAACCACGGCTACCAGATATGCCAGCTTTCTGGAGGTGAATTTTCTCATCATAATCTCCTTTTGCCCCAGAGGTTGCGATGTTTGGCGCCCGCTCCAGGCTGAGAGCTAAGACTCTGAACCTGACGCCGTGGATCACATCGTACAAACGCTGGGTACTTTTAATTTTTATTGAGTGCACAATGCCTCGAAAGGGATAGTACGATGACTGGGCAGAACAGTTTTTGACCTGGGCAGCATTTGTTAATACCACTTTGGATATAGGTCTCATTTTTAACAAATAGTTGCTGGTTTAATGCAGGCAGCAACGAAAGTGCTTGATAAGCAGAAAGGTTTTTCACCACGTCGGAAAATGCGGTAAGGGGATGCCGGGAGCCTCTTTCCGGGGTTATTGCGGGTGTTCGCCGCCGACGTCATCGGGCGGCAAGGCGTCTATTACCGGTTAACGTCGGCGCGCAGGCGTTGCCACCAAATTGTTAATACATCAGTAACAAAGTCATGAGCAGGCTATGCCGCTGAGTCGTTCAAGCGGCTGATGACCTTATTGCGCCCCTGTCTCTTGGATTCATAGAGGGCCGCATCGGCGCCCTGCAGTGCTTCTTGCATACTATCAGTCCCCGGCAGCACAGCATGCACCCCGATACTCACGGTGAAATGCAGCTTTTGCCCTTCGGGAATGGTGACCGCCAGGCTTTCTGCGTGTGCGCGGATGCGCTCGGCAATACGGGTGGCATTTTCAAGATTGCAGTTGAGCAGCAACACAAACTCATCACCACCGAAGCGACAGGCAATATCCTGCGGTCGCTGGTTTTGTTTGAGCACGGCGGCAAATTCGATTATCACCAGATCGCCCACATGGTGGCCATAGGTGTCGTTAATGGTCTTGAAATTATCAATGTCGATTATCAACAGGGTCCAGTGGGCGCCCGTCGCTTTGGCCTCCGTCAGCAGCAGCGGGCTGGTCACATCAAAGTAGCGGCGGTTAAAGAGGTGCGTCATGGGATCTGTGTTGGCCTGGCGCTTGAGCTCTCCCTGTTTGGCCTTGAGCTGCTCAAGGGTTTTAATCCGGTACGACAGAATGAAGGCCATCATTAATGCTTCCAGCAGGATGCCGATGCCGACGCCATGGCTGTTGATTTGATTGGCCTGGCTTAAGCCCTTGTAATAAAAAACCGCCAGCATATTGAAGACGATAAACATCGAATGCCCCAGCAGGAAATACTTGGCCAGGGGCTCACCTTTACGCCACAAAGACAATGACACGCCAAAGGTGACCACCATCATCATGGCCGCCAGGGTGCTGGCGGGCTTGAGGGCGCCCACCACATCAAACAGGCTGTAGATAAAGTCTGCAACCAGCAGCGTCAGGATCAGGCTCAGCGCCAGATGCTCCCTGGGATAGCGGCGGCGGGTCTCGAAAATCAGCATCATAAACAACACCAAAAAGCTTGGCATGCTGAGCAGGTTTGAGTTGAGCTGCAGTATGGCAGCGCTGTAAATGCCCAAAAAGTTGGCTGCCACCCCATAGGACAAGCCCACCCAAATGGTGCCCGAGATGAGGTAGAGGGCGTACACCACGTTTTCTACTTTGCGGGCCGACAGATACAAAAAGAAGTTGTAAATCATCAGCGCCAGCATCATGCCAACCAGCAGTGCTATGTAGTTGCCACTGCCCACCAGCGCGCGTTTGGAATGCGCTTCGTCGAATAGTTGCAGGCTGTACCATTGATGGGAGAAGGTCACATTCTTGATGTAGATGGTTTTGTACTCATCGGGGGCGATAACGAAAGCAAATACGGCGCTGCCACCAAACATCATGGGATGGGACTCATCCCTGTCCAGGTGAATATCGGCCTGATTTAACAGCTCACCCTGGCGTGTTTCGTAAAAGCCGATGCTTTCTAAATGGTAGGCATGGGGATGATGGACGAATAAGCGGCGACTGTGGCTTGCAGTATTGTGGATGTCCAGCCGTGACCAGGTGGTCTTGGCATTGGTGCCCAGGGTGATGCTGCTGCCGCTTGGGATAAACTCCTGCTGCTGCACCTCGGCCAATGACATCTGCTGGCTCGGGTCGACAAAATAACCCATGACAAACTCTTTCAATGCGATGTCACCATCACCGACGTTAATGAGGTTGGTGGTGGATTGCGATGCGGCCAGCAGCGGTCCGGCAAATGCGCAGATAAGCAATAACATCATCCTTGTCATCAATGACACAGCGCGCGTAAGCATCAAAAAGTCCAATTTAAAGATATGGCTAAAGACAGCCAATCATAAATGACATCGCGGGCTTTATCGAGTCGTTAACAGGGAAGCCGCTCACAGTCGCTGAGATTCATACGACTTTCTGACAGAGGTCCGGGGGCGACATTACACAGCCGCAGCGACTCCCACTGAAAGGAGGCGATGCAGCAGCTAATTACGGGATTCAGGCCGGCAGCGCGCTGGCACTGGCGTACATGTTCACAAAGATTACGGTGTTCAGGTGAGCATCGCGCCGATGTATGGCCACAGCAGCGCGATGGCAATGGCGTACATGGTCACAAAGATAAAGCGGTCCAGATAGCGCCAGGCGGCAGGCTTGGCAAACATCGGTGCCATCAGTCTGGCGCCAAAACTCAAGGTAAAGAACCACACAAACGAGGCCAGTACCGCGCCTGCACCAAACCACTGGCGGTCGGGGCCGGAAAACTGGGTGCTGATGGAGCCCAGCAACACCACGGTATCCAGATACAGGTGCGGGTTCAAAAAGCTGATGGCGAGGGTGGTCATCAGCGCAGCCTTGAGGCTGCCCGCGCCTGTGGCCTTGGACAAATCCATTTCCTTATCGCTGAAGGAGGCCTTGAGGGCATTGGTGCCGTACCAAATCAAGAAGGCGGCTCCGCCCAGGCTGGCAGCGTGTTTCAGCATCGGAAACGCCAGCACCAGCGACCCCAGTCCGGCCACGCCGGCAGCAATCATCAGCGCATCTATGATGGAGCAGGTCAGGGCAATGGGCAGACTGTGGGCGCGCATGATCCCCTGCTTGAGTACAAAGGCGTTTTGGGCGCCAACGGCGATGATCAGGCTGGCGCCTATGGCCAGCCCCTGAACGAATGCGGTTTCCACGGGTTTTTCCTCGGTTGTGTAGCAATTGAGCGCAGCTTATCCAAGAAAAAATAATTAAGATAACTAATGTTTTTTATGGGATATTAGTAACTCTTATGATGTTTTGAGTCTGTTAACAGGCGCTGGCGATTCAGGGGCAAGCATGCTGGATTACACCAATTTAAAGGCGCTGGCGGCAGTGGTGGAAGCCGGTGGTTTTGAGCGTGCCGCCAAGGTGCTGTGTATCACCCAATCGGCGGTATCACAGCGGATTCGCCAGCTTGAAGAGCGCATAGGTCAGTCGCTGCTTATTCGCTCTGTGCCTGTTACGCCAACCCCCGCCGGCAAGCGCCTCTTGCGCCACTACCGCCAGGTTGCACTGCTTGAGAGTGAACTCGGCAGCGAGCTTAATGCCGAAGACCCGGGCAAGCCGACCCAGATTGCCATAGCAGTCAATGCCGATAGCCTCGCCACCTGGTTCTTACCGGCGTTAAGCCCGCTGTTTGCCCGCTATGGCTGGCTGATGAAGCTGATTGTGGATGACGAGTCTTACACCCATAACCTCTTGAAAAATGGCGATGCGGTGGGCTGCGTGACCACCACCGCTGAGCCCATGGCGGGCTGCTCCAGTGAATTTTTAGGGGTGATGCATTATCGCTGTGTGGCCACGCCAGACTTTGTGGCGCGCTTTTTCGCCGACGGCCTCACCACCGAAGCCCTGAGTCAGGCTCCGGCGGTAATTTTCTCTACCAAGGACAGGCTGCACGAGCGCTTTCTGTCGAGCTATTTCTCCATGCCTGCCAATGGTTTTTATCAGCATACAGTGCCCTCGTCGGAAGGTTTTCTGGATGCCATAGTGCAACACCTGGGCTACGGGCTGGTGGGGCATCTGCAGGCCGACAAGTTGATTAGTGCAGGTACTTTGGTTGACCTTTGCCCCGGGCTTGGCATGGATGTGGCCCTTTACTGGCAGCATTGGAATATCAAGGCCAAGCACACCACCATTATCTACCGGGCGTTGGCTGCGGCCGCGCGCCAAAGCCTCAGGCGGCAGGACATCTGAGTACCTTCTTTCTGCATCATTCAATTGGCAGAAAAAAGCCCCGCGATTGCGGGGCTTTGCATTCACGGCAACAGCCTTATTTGGTGCTGAAGGTGTTTTCCACCAGTTCAGTCTTGTTATCAGCCTGGGCCACGTGGCACTGGGTACAGAAGTAGTTCTGACCATTCAGGGTGCCCTTGGCATCCACTGTGTGGGACTTGGCTACCGGAGTGGCCTTCATCCGCGGTGCTTTTTCCCAGCTGTGACAGTTCATACAGCCATTTTTATTTAAGCTGATGGCGTAGTCATCCTTGTGGGGAATAAGCGGTGGCTGCTCTATGTAGTTACGCTCGATGGCGGTGCCACGCTTGGGGTAGGTGGGCAGCGCATCGGCCGGGCGCACATCGGTAAGCTCAGCATTTCCCGCCAGCGACTGGATGTTCACCGGCTCATTATTTACGGGGGCATTCTGGCCGCTGCAACCGGCGATGGCGACAAACAGCGCAGCTAAGGTGAGTACTTTTTTCATTGTTCGTTCTCCGCCTTCTTGGCAATTCGGTGGCTTTTCTCTAAAGGTTTATCCTGGGATGTAAATCGGTTCTTGTACTGGAATACGCGTTTGGCACACACATCGATACAGCGGCCGCACTGGGTGCAATCGCTGTCTGTGATGATTGGGCTTGGGCCCTTGAGGGAGGGTTTGAGCACCTGACGCTCGGGGCAGACCACGAAGCAATCCATGCAGTTATTGCAGTCTTTGGCGTTCATCGCGGTCATCTTCACCGGACTCAGCTTACCCAGCAGGGCAAACAGGGCGCCGCTGGGGCACAGGTGCGAGCACCACATCCGCTCGACCAGCAACAAGTCGGCAAGGAAGATGGCGACAAGCAGCCCAAGCCCGGCTCCTGCGCCAAACAGCACGGCGCGGTAAAGCACTGGCACTGGGTTGAGCCACTCCCAGGCGGCCACACCTGTGACCACAGGCAACAGCAGCACCAGCGCCAACATAAAGTAGCGCAGCTGGCGGGGCAGCTCCGGGGTCCTTGGCAGGGTAAAGCGTCTGCGAAGATATGCCGCCAGATCCGTCACCATATTCACCGGGCACACCCAGCTGCAGAACACCCGTCCCCCCATCAGCGCATAAAACAGGCCGATAACGGCCGCGCCAATCAGCAGGCTGGCCTCGGGCACATGGCCAGAGGTAAGCAGCTGCAGTGTGACCAGCGGGTCGGCCATGGGGATGGTATCGAGCAGCAAGCTGGATGAGAGATTGCCCTTGAGCAGCCACAGTCCCCACAGGGGGCCGATGGCAAACAGCGCCAGCACCGTCAGCTGAGAGGCGCGGCGCAAAAGCAAAAAGCGATGCGCCTTCCACCAACCGAGCTCGCGGATGGCATCCTCGGCAAAGCGTGCCTTGTTTACCTTGGCTGTGCTCATAGTTCAAACCCCTTATTCAGCATCTCCAGGGTTGTGTTTTCGGTGTCGATATAGGTGTCGTGATCGGCGGTTTTGCCCATGGCGATATGGGGTGGTAATACCTTGATGGCCGCCTCGTCCAGCACGCAGGCATGTTCACACTTGCCGCAGCCGGTACAGGCGTCCGGATGCACAACAGGGATAAACATGGCGTGATGGCCACTGCGCTCGTTGCGGGAGCGCTCAAGGGTGATGGCATTGTCAATCAGCGGGCAAACCCGGTAACAGACATCGCATCTTAGTCCCTTGAAATTCAGGCAGTTTTTCTCATCAATCAGTACCGCTATGCCCATTTTTGCCTGGTCGATGTCGGTGAGTGCCTGCTCGAGGGCGCCGCTGGGGCAGGCCTTGATGCAGGGAATATCATCACACATCTCACAGGGCACCTTGCGGGCCTCGAACCAGGGGGTGCCGGTGGGCGCCTGTTCAAACCAGCGGGCGATTTTCAGGGTATCGTAGGGGCAGGCCTCGACACACAAACCACAGCGCACGCAGGCCGACAGAAAATCCTGTTCGGCCAGCGCCCCCGGCGGCCGAATGGCCTGGGGACCCAGTGGCTGAGATTTGGCGACTGTGGCAATGCCGCCCCCGGCCAGAGCAACAGCGCAGGACAGCCGGGCGGTCGTCGCCAGAAACTGGCGCCGGTTAATGCCCTGGGTCTTACTCTGTTGTCTGGTCATGATGATGCTCTCCCGTTCACGGCCTTGGCGTATTCCGGCCTTATCAGGCCTTCATCACCTTCACCGGACACTTCTTGAAGTCTGTCTCTTTTGACAGCGGATCAGTCGCGTCCAGCAGCAGCTTGTTTACCAGCTGACGGGCGTCGAAGAAGGGCATAAACACCACGCCACGGGGTGGCTTGTTGCGGCCCTTGGTTTCGACACGGGTCTTCACTTCACCCCTTGGCGAGGCCACAATCACCTCGTCGCCACGGTTCAGGCCACGGGCCTTGGCATCCTCTGGGTGCATAAAGATCTGCGCGTCAGGGTAGGCGCGGTACAGCTCAGGTACCCGGGCGGTCATGGAGGCGGTGTGCCAGTGTTCCAGTACCCGGCCTGTGCTCATCCACAGATCGTATTCTTCGTTCGGCTCTTCGGCGGCAGGCTCGTAAGGCAGGGCGAAAATCACCGCTTTGCCGTCTGGCTTACCGTAGAACTTGAAGCCTTCACCGGCCTTCACATAGGGGTCGGAACCCTCAACAAAGCGGCGCAGTGTTTCTTTGCCATCCACCACAGGCCAGCGCAGACCGCGGGTTGGGTGGTAGTCGTCGAAGGCGGCCAGATCGTGTGCCTTACCGCGACCGAAGGCGGCATATTCTTCGAAAATGCCCTTCTGCACATAGAAGCCGAAGTGCTCGGATTCATCGTTCAGCTCGCCCTTGCAGTCGGAGGTTGGGAACTTGTCGATAACGCCGTTGGCAAACAGCACCTGATACAGGCTCTTACCGGCATACTCAGGCTTTTTGGCAATCAGCTCGGCTGGCCAGACTTCGTCAATGGTGAAGCGCTTGGCGAATTCCATCAGCTGCCACAGGTCAGACTTGGCACCTTCCGGAGCCTTCACCTGCTGGTGCCACATGTGGGTACGGCGCTCGGCGTTACCGTAGGCACCTTCTTTTTCCACCCACATGGCGGTGGGCAGAATAAGGTCGGCGGCCATGGCAGTGACCGTTGGGTATGGGTCTGATACCACGATGAAGTTTTCGGGGTTACGGAAGCCCGGATAGATTTCATCGTTGATGTTGGGGCCGGCCTGCATATTGTTGGTACACATGGTCCAGTAGCAGTTCAGCTTGCCGTCTTTGAGCATCCGGCTTTGCAGCACGGCGTGGAAGCCGGGCTTGGGCGGAATAGTGCCTTCAGGCAGCTGCCAGAGTTTCTCGGTAATGGCGCGGTGCTTGTCGTTGGCCACCACCATGTCGGCGGGCAAACGGTGGGCAAAGGTACCCACTTCACGGGCGGTACCACAGGCCGATGGCTGGCCGGTGAGGGAGAAGGGGCTGTTGCCCGGGGTGGCGATTTTGCCGGTCAGCAGGTGGATGTTGTAGATCATGTTGTTGGTCCACACACCACGGACGTGCTGGTTCACACCCATGGTCCACAGGCTCATCACCTTCACGCTTGGGTCGGCATAGGCCTTGGCCAGCTCCACCAGACGCTCGGCGGGTACACCACTCATTTCGCTGGCGTATTCCAGGGTATAAGTGCTGACAAACTTGGCGTATTCGTCGAAGGAGATTGGCGTGGACTTGCCGTTGCCGGGGTTCTTGGCTTTTTTCTCCAGCGGATGGTCAGGGCGCAGGCCATAACCAATGTCGGTTACACCCAGGGCGAAGTTGGTGTGCTTGCTGACGAAGTCTTTGTTTACGGCCTTGTTCTGGATGATGTAGTTGGCGATAAAGTTCAGGATCACCATGTCCGTTTGCGGACGGAACACCATGGGGTTATCGGCCAAATCGAAGGAGCGGTTCTCGAAGGTCGAGAGCACGTGGACCTTGCCGTTGGGGTTGCTCAGGCGGCGGTCAGACAGGCGCGCCCAGAGGATGGGATGCATCTCGGCCATGTTGGCGCCCCAGAGCACGAAGTGATCGGCGGCTTCGAGGTCGTCATAACAGCCCATGGGCTCGTCGATACCGAAGGTACGCATAAAGGCGCCCACGGCAGAGGCCATGCAGTGACGGGCATTGGGGTCGATGTTGTTGGTGAGGAAACCGGCCTTGTGCAGCTTGGCGGCGGCATAGCCTTCCCAGATGGTCCACTGGCCAGAGCCAAACATGCCCACAGAGGTGGGGCCCTTGGCCTTGAGGCTGGCTTTCCACTTGTCGGCCATGGTGTCCAGCGCCACATCCCAGCTCACCGGGGTGAATTCGCCGTTCTTGTCGTACTTGCCGTCTTTCATGCGCAGCAGCGGCGTGTCCAGACGGTCCTTGCCGTACATGATTTTCGACAGGAAGTAGCCCTTGATACAGTTCAGGCCCTTGTTGACCGGGCTTTGGGGATCCCCCTTGGTGGCAACCACTTTGCCGTCCCGGGTGCCAACCAGCACCGAACAGCCCACGCCGCAGAAACGGCAGGGGGCTTTGTCCCATTTGATGTTGTCTTTCTGCTCAGCGGCTTCAACCACTTTCACTGGCAGAGTGACACCCACTGCCGTGGCCGCGGCCACGGCGGCATTGGCTTTTAGAAACTCGCGACGGCTTATGCTCATGGTGTTTCCTCACTCACTTGTTGTTCTTGCTCTGATTGGTGATAGATCAGACTGCTGGATAGCACCCCGTTAAGGGCATTGATGGCCTCGACATTGTCGAGAATGGCTCGCTGGGTGGACCCTTCCAGGGTCACGACCAACTTGCCTTCGGGACTGGTGGCATGAACCTCGGCGCCGGGCAGGGCTTCAATGGCATCACTGATGGCATTGGCCTGGCTGGGGGCGGCATGCACCACCAGACTGGTGACGTGATATTCCTGTGTCATGACATTTGCTCGCTACAACCGGGAACAGCAACGCTGACCCGGGGGCCTTGAATTAGCTTCGAGTCTAGACCTTGCTATTTTTGTGGGTATACCCACTAGGAGGTATCAGAGAGGTTTGTAGACAGAGATCATGTTTTTGAGCGTGATCTGCTTCTCAGTTTGAAATTTAACCAGTGACTTTTAAAAATCCTAAGCAGCCAGGCGAGCTTTTCACTCTGGGTAGCGCCTGAAAAATGAAGGGGTTAAATGAAATTGATTCTTGTTTTTCAATGGGGTTCATTTTAAAAGAACGACCATATCCAGGGGCAGTGGACAGCCCCTGTTGGACGTCGGGAAGGCGTCTGAGCCGATGCCCATCACCCCCATTGTATAGAGCGAGTTCATTCTCTTATTTACTGGTACTGAGCGTCGAGAAGCGACTCGCCCGATTCCTCATCGGCCGGCGCTTTGCCAAGTGAAGCAGGCGGTAAAATTCACCTTGTATCCGGTTAACAGCTTATTGCTTTATGGGTAGGTCGGTTTGTGTGGCGTTTAATCGGCGAAATCAGGCCGGTGTTAGCGCCTGTCTTAACCCCTACAATGCAACTCACCGGCGGGTGCCGCCGAACAGTCCCTGTCATTTTGGGATCACAAAGACTAAGCCGCGGGATATGAGTCTGGCCTGCCGGTTTTATTATTCCCTTTAATTCTATACAACTCACGAATGATAAATTTTGGATTGCATCATTTTGGGGCATTTTCGGGGCGGTGGTCATGGAATTGCCTGGGGGTGCCTAAGCGGTCACACAGGCTTTCTGTTGGAATTGGGATGTGGATCACCCGCCTTTTTGCCACTCAACGGGCAAGAGGGTTGGCGTTGCTTTTCATCAAATTGGCCTCTGTGCAGTCGCAAAATTGCGTGATCTGGCTCATGGGTTTTTATCTATCCAACTGTTAATTCGAAATATTTTATATTATTAATTTTAGCTGAATTTGTGTAACTTTATGACAAAATGGCATTGTGAGAGGGCGTTTAACGGCAGGATTTACCGGAATTTGGGCTATTTTGTAGTTAAATTTCATATTTGAGCCATTTGTGATGTGGCTGACGGAATTTTGAGTCTCGAATAGGTACGATCGCTCGCAGTGTATTTTCCAAGAGAGCGACCGCAATCATGGCAGATTATTCCGAAGCGATAATCACAGTGAAAAAGGGCCTGGATGTGCCCATTGCCGGTGCGCCAAGGCAGGTGATCGATACCGCCGCCAAACCTTCCCAGTTGGCCTTGCTTGGCAAGGAGTATGTGGGGCTTAAGCCTTCCATGCTGGTGGAAGAGGGCGAGCGGGTCATCAAGGGTCAGGCGCTGTTTGAAGACAAGAGCAACCCGGGTGTGCGCTTTACCGCGCCCTGTGCCGGGGTGGTCTCGGCCATTCATCGGGGCGACAAACGCCTGCTGCTGTCGGTGGTCATCGATTGTGATGGCTCTGATGAGAGCATCGACTTTGGCGGCGAGACAAACCTTGCCGGCTTGTCCCGTGAGCAGGTGCAGGACAAACTGCTGCAAAGTGGTTTGTGGACCGCACTTCGCACCCGTCCATTCTCCCGCGCGCCCAAACCGGGCTCAGCGCCTGCCGGTCTGTTTGTTACGGCCGTTGACACCAATCCCCTGGCTGCCGATCCGCGGGTAATCATCAATACCGACGTGGATGCCTTTGCCGCCGGTATGCAGGTACTTACTCACCTTACCGACGGGCCGGTGTTTTTGTGTCAGGACGGTAATCACGATCTGCTGCCGGGCGCCGAGCTGCCGCGGGTGCAAACCCACAGGTTCCAGGGTGTGCACCCTGCCGGGTTGGTGGGCACTCACATTCATATGCTGATGCCCGTCAGCATGGAGCGTCAGGTATGGCACATAGGCTATCAGGATGTGATGGCCGTTGGCCGCCTCTTTACCACAGGACAGCTGGATAACCGCCGCATCGTGTCCCTTGCCGGCCCCAATGTGCTTAAGCCTAGGCTGATTGCCACAGTGCTGGGTGCCAAGGTCAGCGATCTGGTGAAGGGCGAGCTCAAAGACGAAGTACATTCCCGGGTGGTATCCGGCTCAGTGCTCTCTGGCCATACCGCCCGTGGCGCCTTCGATTTTCTCGGTCGCTTCCACCCGCAAATTTCAGTGGTTACCGAAGATGACAGCGAGCAATTCCTGCCCTGGGTACGTCTGGGCCGGGACAAGTTCTCCATTACCCGTACCGTGCTGTCGCGCTTTTTGCCCAAGAAGCTCTACGACATGACCACCCACACCGGCGGTGCCAAGCGCGCCATGATGGCCTTTGGTCAGCTGGACCGGGTGATGCCGCTGGACATTCTGCCCACCCTGCTGGTGCGGGATCTGGTGGTGCGAGACACCGACGAGGCGCAGCTGCTCGGCGCCCTGGAGCTGGATGAAGAAGATTTGGCGCTGTGCACCTTCGTGTGTCCCAGTAAGTACGATTTTGGCCAGGAGCTTCGCGCCTGCCTGACGATTATCGAGAGGGAAGGCTAATGAGCAAGCCCACAAAGAAACCCAGTGCCCAGGACGCTTACTACGCTCCCGGACACACGATGAAAGACTTTTTCCGCTCGCTGTTTATTGGCCATGGCGCCAGCACCCAGGACAGGGTGCACGTGCGTGATGCCATTGAAGTGAAGCGCACCATGACCCTGGTGGCCCTGTGTCTGCTGCCTGCCATCCTGTTTGGCATCTACAACACCGGCCTGCAGGCGCAAATCGCCATGCTGGCCGGCAGCGCGCCGCTGGATAACTGGCATCAGGGTGTTTACAACGCCATCTTCGGTGGCCTGACCGAAAGCACAGGTATCTTTGGCCTGATGGCTTACGGCCTGATTTACTACCTGCCCATTTACCTCACGGCGCTCGTTACCACCATGTTCTGGGAAATGGTGTTTGCCAGGGCAAGACGTCAGGAAATGCAGGAAGGCTTCTTTGTGACCGCCCTGCTGTTCAGCCTGTGTTTGCCTGCCAATATCAGCCTGTGGCTGGTGGTGATGGGCATCAGCTTTGGTGTGGTGGTTGCCAAAGAGCTGTTCGGTGGCATGGGTTACAACTTCTTGAATCCGGCGCTGGCGGGTCTCGCCTTTATCTATTTTGCCTACCCAAGCGAAGTGACCACCTCGGCCCAGCTGGTGGCGGTGGACGGTTACAGTTCGGCCACTACCCTGGCGCAGGTTGCCGCCAAC
Source organism: Shewanella zhangzhouensis (assembly GCF_019457615.1). Taxonomy (NCBI): domain Bacteria; kingdom Pseudomonadati; phylum Pseudomonadota; class Gammaproteobacteria; order Alteromonadales; family Shewanellaceae; genus Shewanella; species Shewanella zhangzhouensis. The sequence goes on along the minus strand of NZ_CP080414.1, from coordinate 3,718,794 downwards.
AAGATGAAGTTTGCCGAGTACCCCTGGTACCACGCCTTTAACGACGCCGCCTGGTGGGATGCCTTCCTCGGCTTTGAGGTGGGCGCCATTGGTGAAACCTCGGCGCTGGCGATTTTTGCCGGTGGTCTGCTGCTTATCCTCACCCGTCTCGCCGACTGGCGCATCGTGGTGGGCGTGCTTATCGGCGCCATTGCCACATCCTTGCTGTTCAATGTGTTCGGCGACGGCAAAAACGCCATGGCGGCCATGCCCTGGACCTGGCATCTGGTGACCGGCGGCTTTGCGCTGGGGATGATGTTTATGGCAACCGACCCTGTGACCACCGCCTACACCCGTCCCGGTAAGCTGATGTTCGGCATCCTGGTGGGCGCCATGACCATTCTTATCCGCGTGGCCAACGTCAAGCAGCCCGAAGGCATCATGCTGGCGATTCTGTTCGCCAACCTGTGGGCGCCGGTGTTGGATTCGCTGGTGGCAAGATTCAATATCAAACGGAGGCTGAAGCGCAATGGCCTTTAACAAAGACAGTGTTCTCGGCACCATGACCTTCACGGTCGTCCTGTGCCTGGTGTGCTCCTTTATGATCACCGGCACCGCCGATGTGCTCAAGGAGCGCAAGTTGGTGAAAAAACGCAACGAGCTGATGCAAAACGTGCTGCTGGCGGCCGACATCAAGGATGTTGCCGATGTCAAAGCCACCTTCGAGGCTCGGGTTCGTCCGGTAATGGTAAACCTCGCCACCGGCGAGCTGCATGACCGCGACAACATCCTCGACTATGACGAGCGCATGGCGGCCATCAACCCGCAAACTTCCAGCAAGATTGCCAAAGACACGGCCCGCATCAAGACCCGCGCCAACGAAATCCGCATCTTTAAAGTGCTGGATGACAAGGGCGAGTTGCAGGCTCTGGTGCTGCCGGTATACGGCAAGGGCCTGTGGTCGATTATCTACGGATTTGTGGGTGTGAAGGCCGACTTCAATACCATCACTGGGGCTGTGTTCTACGAGCACGGTGAAACCCCGGGTATCGGCGACTTCATCAACCACGACGACTGGCTCGCCAAGTGGCAGGGCAAGCAAATCTTCAATGCCAAGGGCGATGTGGCCTTCAAGATTGTGAAGGGCGAAGCCAAGGCCGGTGATTTGAGCGCCGTGGATGGTGTGAGCGGTGCCACCCGCACAGGCGCGGGCGTGGCCAAGGCGGTGCAATTCTGGTTTGGCCCCGAAGGCTTTGAAGCCGTGCTGGGCAAACTGAAAGCGGCGGGGGTGTGAGATGAGCGCAGTATTATCCAATCGTGAACTCCTGATGCGCCCGGTGTTTGCCAATAACCCGGTGGCCATGCAGGTGCTGGGGGTCTGTTCGGCCCTGGCGGTGAGTAACTCCATGCAAACCGCGCTGGTGATGACACTGGCGGTGACCTTTGTGTTGGTGTGCTCCAACTTCTTTATCTCGCTTATTCGCGCCTTTATCCCCAACAGCGTGCGCATCATCGCCCAGATGACCATTATCGCTTCGCTGGTGATAGTGGTGGATATGGTGCTTCAGGACGTGGCGCCGGACTTATCCAAGCAGCTGTCGGTGTTTGTGAGCCTGATTATTACCAACTGTATCGTGATGGGCCGCGCTGAAGCCTTTGCCATGAAAGAGCCGCCGCACCTGTCGGTGATGGATGCCATCGGCAATGCCGCCGGTTACGGCTTTATCCTGCTCAGTGTCGCCTTTGTGCGCGAGCTCTTGGGTTCTGGCACCCTGTTTGGTCACAGCATTCTGAAGACCATAGAGCAGGGAGGCTGGTATCTGCCCAACGAGATGTTCAAGCTGCCCCCCAGCGCCTTCTTCCTGATTGGCGTCATCATCTGGGTGGTTAACATAGCTCAGCGCAAGCGCGCCAAGGCCTGAGGATAACGTCATGGAACACTACATTAATCTGTTTATCCAGGCGTCATTTATCGACAACATGGCGCTGTCTTTCTTCCTGGGGATGTGTACCTTCCTTGCGGTGTCGAAGAAGGTGTCTACGTCGCTTGGTCTCGGTATTGCCGTGATTGTGGTGATGGTGCTGGCGGTGCCGCTCAATCAGCTGATTTATGTTGCCGTGCTCAAGCCGGGCGCGCTGGCGTGGGCAGGCTTCCCTGAGCTGGATTTGTCCTACCTGCAGCTCATCACCTTTATCGGGGTGATTGCGGCGCTGGTGCAAATTCTTGAAATGGTGCTCGACCGCTTTATGCCGGTGCTGTACCAGACTCTGGGGATCTTCCTGCCGCTGCTCACCGTAAACTGCGCCATTTTCGCCGGGGTGATTTTTATGGCGAACCGCGACTACACCCTGACCGAGTCGGCGGTGTTTGCCGCCGGTGCCGGTACCGGCTGGGCGGTGGCCATTGTGCTGCTCGCCGGTATTCGTGAACGGCTCAAGTTCAATGCCATCCCCGAAGGGCTGCAGGGCATTGGTATCACCTTTATCACCACAGGGCTGATGGCGCTGGGCTTTATGTCCTTTGCCGGTATCAGCCTGTAACGGAGGAACATCCATGGAAATGACGATTGGAATGGGTATGTTCACCGTGGTGGTGTGCATCCTGGTGGCGGTCATCCTGATTGCCCGCAGCAAGTTGGTGGCAAGCGGCGATGTAAAGCTGCGCATCAACGACGATAGCGATAAAACCGTGGCCGTGCCTGCCGGTGGCAAGCTTTTGGGCGCCCTGGCCGGTAGAAATATCTTCGTGCCGTCTGCCTGTGGCGGCGGCGGTACCTGCGGTCAGTGCCGGGTGAAGGTGAAATCCGGTGGCGGCGATATCCTGCCCACCGAGCTTGACCATATCACCAAGAAAGAGGCCAAGGAGGGTTGCCGTCTGGCCTGTCAGGTGGCGGTGAAATCCGATATGGATCTTGAGCTCGATGAAGAAATCTTCGGGGTGAAGAAGTGGGAGTGTGAGGTCATTTCCAACCGCTCAACCGCCACCTACATCAAAGAGCTGCTGCTCAAGGTGCCAGAAGGCGAAGAGGTGGACTTCAAGGCAGGCGGTTATATTCAGATTGAAGCCCCAGCCCACCAAGTGCATTACAAAGACTTTGATATTCCGGAAATCTTCCGCGACGACTGGGAAAAGTACGGCCTGTTTAATCTGGTCTCCAGGGTAGATAGTGAGGTCATGCGCGCCTACTCCATGGCCAACTATCCGGAAGAAAAGGGCCGCATCATGTTGAACGTGCGTATTGCCACGCCGCCAAGCCCTGAGCTGCCACCGGGACAGATGTCGTCCTTCATCTTTAACTTGAAGCCCGGCGACAAGGTGACCATTTCCGGCCCCTTCGGCGAGTTCTTTGTCAAAGAGACTGACGCCGAAATGGTGTTTATCGGCGGTGGTGCTGGTATGGCGCCGATGCGCAGCCACATATTCGATCAGCTCAAGCGGGTGAAAACGGCGCGCAAGATGAGCTTTTGGTACGGTGCCCGCTCCCTGCGTGAGGTGTTCTATCAGGAGGACTTCGATGGTCTCGCGGCCGAAAACCCCAACTTCCAGTGGCACATCGCCCTGTCTGAGCCCTTGCCGGAAGACAACTGGACCGGCTACACCGGCTTTATCCATAACGTGCTGTATGAAAACTACTTAAAGCAGCACAAGGCGCCGGAAGACTGTGAGTTTTACATGTGTGGCCCGCCCATCATGAACAGTTCAGTGATTGCCATGCTCGAAAGCCTGGGCGTTGAGCGTGACAACATATTGCTGGATGACTTTGGTGGCTGACATCAAGGCATAAAACATCTACCAATCCCCACCCGCAGGTGGGGATTTTTTTTACGTTTTTTCAAGCGATTGACCATGATATGTTAGTGAAAAATCGGCCAGGGCAGGAGTGGCAATGGAGCTTTGTAAGGCGACGGCAGAGGATGCACAGGCGATATGGGATTTACGCAATAGCGCCATTCTTGCGGGTTGCGAGGGCTTTTACGACGATAAGAGTCTTGCCCGCTGGACCGAAGGCGAGCTGACCCAGAGCTTTACCGCCGTGGTGGCCCAGGGTTTTTATGTGGTGAAAGACGGGCCCCGGGTGGTGGGCTGCATCATGCTGGACCTGACCCATCCCGAGCTCAAAGGCGGTGAAGGCCAGCTCGAGGCGGTGTTTGTCGCCCCGGACATGATGGGGCGCGGCGTGGGAAAGCTGCTGATGGCTTTTGTGGAAGAGTTGGCCCTGACGCAGGGCATCAACAGGCTCCGGCTGGAGTCCACCCTCAACGCTGTACCCTTTTATCGGGCCTGCGGCTTTGGGGAAGAGGCGCGCTCGCTCTACCACAGCCCCCGGGGTTTTACCCTGGATTGCTGCCTGATGTACAAGAACCTGGCTGCCAAGCCCTGATGGTTCAGGCTCTGCCGAGCGGCCAGGATTGTAGCACCTCATAGCGAACACCGGCTGGGGTGCTGTTTGAAAGGTAGAGGTTAAGGGTGTCGGGGCGCAGTATCACAGGCTCCGGCTGCCACTCGGGGACCTGGTATTGTTTTACTTTGCGAAACAGGGTGATGTGGGGGTTAAAGCTGTGCTCACTCTGATGCAGCCCCAGGGTATGGCAGAGTGACTGACACCCTTGGTAAAGGTCTGTCAGGCCGGAGTCTGTGGCCTTACCCCACAAACACAGGACACCGGCACCGCGCCAGTGCACCAGGGTGCTGAGTCGCTGCTCAAACCCCGGCATGGCGACGCCTTCGAGTGCGGCCTCGAGTGTTTGCCGCTGACAATGACTGGTTTGCCCCAAAAAGGCCAGGGTCATATGCAGGTTGGTTTTTGCCACGGGTTTTCCGGGGGCGCCGAGGCGTTTTTGCAGCTTAAACATAGATTCGCGCTCCTGGTCCGAAAGTGCGAATCCTAAAAATAGTCTTTGTGCATCAGACATAAAGGCTTACCTTTGTCCAAGTCAGTAGGCCAAACCTTGCCTATACTCTTGGTTGAATGCAAGTAACAGCTATTCCGGGAAGGAAAGCGTAAATATGTCATTGCCTGAGTTAAACCCGCTGCATGCTGCGCTGGCAGGGATATTCACCGATGTCCCGCTGGTAACGCTGGAACAGAATGTCGACCGTGCGCTGCAAACCATGACGGCGAAGCTCGACTGTGATGGCGTGTTTGTGCTCTCTGCCGCGACCAGGCAACCCGGTGTCACTCCCCGCAATATCTATCTTAAGCCCGGTAATGTGCCCAATAATCAGGTGCGCCATTGGCCGCTGGCGCGTATGCCGTATTTCAGACGATTAATGCGCCAACCCAGGCTCCTCAATGTACCCGACATCGCCCGCTTGCCTTCTGAGGCTGCACAGGAGAAGCGCTTTTTACGGGAGTGGCGGGTAAAGAGCCTGTTGGTGCTCACGCCTGTGCATTTTGGAGAAACCCAGATTGCCCTGGGAGCCGTTAATTGCGAACGAGCAAGAGACTGGTCGCAGGCCTTTATGGATGAGCTTGGCATAGCGGCCACCCTTATCTGTGCCGTGATGGAGCTGACCCGCATAGCCCAGGCTCTTACCGTGAGCGAGCGCCGTTATCAGGAGCTGTTCAACCAGTTGCCACTGGCCTGTGGACTGGTGGACAGACGTAACAGGGTGAAATTGTTAAACAGCATAGCCCGCCAGAATTTGCCGGTGAGTGATGGTCAGGATCTGCTGGCCCTGGTAAGGCCCGAGGAAGAGGCCATGCTGCAGGATACGCTGCAGGTGGTGCGTGATGGGGTACTGAGTCAGGCCTGGTGTGAGATTTCCATGAAGGGGCCGCTGCTGAATCAGCAATGGATCAAGCTGAGCTTCAGCACCATGTCCGATGACCCGGGTACCCTGCTGATGCTGGCGGAAGACGTGAGTGAGCGCCACCGGCTGGCCGACGAGCTCTCATTTCATGCCAATTACGATGCCCTCACCGGGCTGCCAAACCGTTCCCATTTCGAAGCCGTGCTCGACAAACTGCTGCAGCAGCTACCGGAAGAGCCCATTTGCGTGGCATTTCTCGATTTGGACCAGTTTCAGGTGATCAACAATGTCAGTGGTCATCAGGCCGGTGACAAGTTGTTGTGTCAGGTGGCGCTCAGGCTCAAACAGCTGGTGCGCAAAGGGGATACAGTGGCCCGCCTCGGCGGCGATGAATTTGCCATCCTGATGCACTATTGCAACGAGGACACCGCCAGAGTCATTGCCCAGCGCATCTGTACCCAATTGTTTGAACATGAGTTTTACTGGGAACACAGGCGCCACAATGTGTCAGTTTCCATGGGGGTGGCGCCGCTGGATGCCGGAGTTACTGATATCTATGTGCTGATGAGCCGTGCCGATGCGGCCTGTCGGCTCGCCAAGGAGCAGGGGCGCAATGGCTGGCATATCTACTGCGCCACCGACCCGAAAATGAACCGGCTTTACAGTGAAATGACCGCCTCGGTGGACATCATAGATGCCCTGTCACAAAACCAGTTTCAGCTTCACTATCAACTTATAGAACCGCTGTTGAACAAGCAGGCCGGCATTCATATGGAAATACTGCTGCGTCTCGAACGGCCCGATGGCAAGATGCTCTCGCCGGGGCTTTTTCTACCAGCGGCAGAGCGATACAGCCTGGCATCCAGGGTAGACCGCTGGGTAATAGATAATTTGCTGCGCTGGGGAGGCAGCCATCTGGCGCTGTGGCAGGATCTGGATATGGTGTCGGTCAACCTGTCGGCCAACTCCCTCGGCGATCACGAATTTATGGAGTGGCTCGAGATACGACTGATGGCCGAGCCTGAGCTGGTGAGCAAATTGTGTTTTGAAATCACCGAAACTGCGGCTGTCAGCCAGCTGGAACAGGCCCAGGCCCTGATTGAACTCTTGCAGCCCCTTGGCTGTAAACTGGCGCTGGATGACTTTGGCTCGGGCTTTTCAAGCTTTGCTTACCTTAAGCTGCTGGATGTGGACTTTGTCAAAATCGACGGGCAATTCGTGGTGAACCTGTGTGACAACAAGTCCGATCAAGCCATCGTCAATGCCATCTGCCAGCTGGGGCGGGACATGGACTTCGACGTCATCGCGGAATTTGTGGAGTCAGTCGATATCGGCAAACGTCTGCGGGAACTTGGGGTGGATTATGCCCAGGGTTATGCCATCGGCAAGCCAGAACCGCTCGATAACCTCAGCAGTGGCAAGCGTGTCCCCTGGCTTCGCGACTTAGCGACAGATTGACTGAGCGACTGAGCCTGCCGCTTTGCCCCGACTGCACTTGTGGCCCCCTTTCCTGTACAATGGCCGCCACTGTTTTCACCCGCCGGAATGACCTTGAACGCTCTGCCTGTCTGCGACCTTTTTGACGAGCTGAAACGCTCGCTCGCCCAGCATCAGCAACTCATCCTCGAAGCCCCCACAGGTGCCGGTAAGTCCACGGCGCTGCCACTGGCATTGCTGGATTGGCCAGAGATATCCGGTCGCATCATTATGCTCGAGCCCCGCCGGGTGGCGGCGCGCAGCGTGGCGCGCTTTATTGCCAAACAGCGAGGCTGTCAGCTTGGCGCCGAGGTGGGCTACCGGGTGCGCGGCGACAGCAAGGTCTCCAAAGAGACCCGCCTCGAGGTGGTTACCGAAGGCATTTTGACCCGAATGATCCAGGACGATCCTGAGCTCGATGGGGTTGGGCTTATCATTTTCGATGAAATCCACGAGCGCCATTTGAGCACCGACCTTGGGTTGGCGCTGGCGCTGGAAGTGCAGGCAGGGCTCAGGGATGACCTTAAAATCCTGGCCATGTCGGCGACCCTAAGCGGTATGCCGCTGCAAACTCTGATGCCCGAAGCTGTGCTGCTACGGAGTGAAGGCCGCAGTTATCCGGTTGCCGTGGAATACGCCTCAGTGCCCACAGGCGCCGATTGGCAGGCCCATATGGGCAAAATCCTGATGGAACTTGCCACGGGTAAACGCCCACTGCCTGAGGGGGTTACGCCGGGCACTGTGCTCGCGTTTTTACCGGGTAAGGCCGAGATTGAGCGTTTGAAAGAGTCTCTTGCCGAGCGCCTCAGCGAGTCGGAATTTGCCATCTGCCCCCTTTACGGTGAGCTCGATGCCAACGCCCAGGACAGGGCCCTCAGTGCCGATCCCGATGGGCGCCGCAAACTGGTGCTGGCCACCAACGTGGCCGAATCGAGCCTGACCATAGATGGGGTGACTCTGGTGGTGGACTGCGGCTTTGTGCGCCAGGCCAGTTTCAATCCCCGCACCGGTGTTACCCGCCTTGGACTTAAGCGCATCAGCCAGGCCTCTGCCATTCAGCGTGCCGGCCGGGCCGGACGACTGGCACCGGGGCTCTGTATCCGGCTTTGGAGTCAGGACGAGTTTGACCGCCAGATGAAGGCAGAAGAGCCGGAGATCTTACGCAGTGAGCTGGTATCACTGGCCCAGGAAGCCGCCGTATGGGGCGCACGGGATTTTGCCGCATTAAAACTGCTGTCCCAGCCGCCAAAAGTGAACGAGTCTCTTGCCTGGGCGCTCCTTAACGATTTGGAGCTGGTGGACGACAACCACAAGCTCACGGCCCTTGGCCGGGATGCCCATCGTCTGAGCTGCCATCCCCGCCTGGGGCATATGCTGCTTAAAGCCAGGGCGCTCGGAGAGGCTGAAAACGATGCCACCCTGGCGCCGCTGGCATGCCTGCTGGCGGCCATTCTGGAAGGCCGTGGATTACCGCGCAGGGGCTGTGACATCAGCCACTACCTGATGTGGGCAACGTCGGGCCAGGCCGGTCAGCAAGCTAAACAGTGGGCGGCCAAGCTCGGCATCAGGGTCGATTTCGCCGCTGTGGCCAAAGCCGCCCATCCACGGGACTGCGGCCTCTTACTGGCGCTGGCGTACCCGGACCGTATCGCCATGGCCCGCGGCAAGGATGGTTTTGTGCTGGCCAATGGCACCGGCATTACAGTGGATGAGAGCGACGCCATGGCGCTGGAGCCCATGCTGGTGGCGGCGGATTTTGGAGAACTCGAAGGCCGCAGCGCGGGGCGCTTGTGGCTGGGGGCGCCGCTGGATGCGCGCCTCTTCGACGGTCCGCTGGCCTTTTTGCAAAGTGAGCGCGAGGTCAGTGGCTTTGATGAAGGCCGCGGCCGCTTTGTGGCCGAAAAGCAGCGGGTGGTGGGCAGTCTGGTGCTTGGCCGCGAAACCGTGAGTCAGGTGCCCGCGGCCCTCAAAACCAGCGCCTGGATAGCCCGTATTCGCCAGAAAGGATTGGCGTGTCTGGGCTTTGATGAGGATGCCATGCAGCTCAGGCGCAGGGTCTCGCTGGCGGCCAGTTTGCTTGGGGGCGATTGGCCCGCCATGGACGATGAGGCGCTGCTTGATGGCCTCGAAGACTGGCTCGGGCCTTATTTGGGCAATATCAACAGCCTGAATGAGTTCAATAAACTGGACGCCGGGCGCCTGCTGCGCGACAGCCTCGACTGGCAGCTGCGCAGAACCCTCGACGAAGCCCTGCCGACCCATTACCCTATGGCAACCGGCACCCAGGCCCCCATTCGCTACGAAGACGATGGACGCGCCATGCTCAGGGTGCGATTGCAGGAGGCCTATGGCATGGCGGCAACGCCCTTGTTGGCTGGCGGACGGCTTAAGCTCACCATGGAGCTTCTGTCTCCGGCACAGCGGCCATTGGCCCTGACGGCGGATCTGGCCAGCTTTTGGCAAGGCCCCTATCAGGAAGTAAAAAAGGAAATGCGGGGCCGTTATCCCAAGCATTTGTGGCCGGACGATCCGGCAAACACCTTACCGACCAAATTTACCAAGAAAAAGACCTTGGGCCAGGCCTGAGGCAGAGAAAGTATGACTTCAGATAAACGGAATTCAGGCAAAAGGGCGCCCGCCAAGGGCGCATCGGCAAAGTCCAGAACGTCAGCCAAAGCGCGTAATAAGCCCGGGATCCTGTGGCGTATATGGTCATTCCTGTGGAAGCTGACCCTGGTCGTACTGGTGCTCTGTGCCGCCTATGGCATTTATCTCGACCAGCAAATCGCCCGCAAATTTGAAGGCCAGAAGTGGCACCTGCCAGCGCAGATTTACAGTCGCTCCATGGCGCTCTATCCCGGTGCGGCCGTGAGTCATCATCAGCTCCTGGCGGAACTCCAGCTGCTGGGGTATCGAAAGGTGGCCAATCCCCGTCAGGTGGGTGAGTTTTCGGCCTCCGCTACCCGTATCGATTTGTGGCGCCGTCCATTCCTGCATCCGCTGGGTAGTCAGGATGCGTCACGTGTGATGATTACCTTTGATTCCCAAGGGGTTTCAACGGTGTCACGCCATGGCGACAAGCGCGAACTGGCGGTGTTTCACCTGGAGCCCATGCTGCTGGACCGCCTGATAGCGGACGACGGTGAAGACAGGTTGTTTGTACCGCGCAAAGAAGTGCCAGATACCATGGTAGAAGCCCTGCTGCTGGTGGAAGACCGCAGCTTTTACGAGCACCACGGGGTGAACCCCTTCGCGATTTTGCGCGCCGCCTTTGTCAATATCAGTGCCGGGCGCACAGTGCAGGGGGGCTCGACCCTGACCCAGCAGCTGGCGAAAAACTTCTTCCTCTCCAGCGAGCGCTCCCTTATCCGTAAGGTCCGCGAAGCCCTGATGGCTATCATCATCGACTTCCGTTACAGCAAGGATGAGATCCTCGAGGCCTACCTCAACGAAGTCTACATGGGCCAGGACAAGTCCCGTGGGGTGCACGGTATGGGGCTGGCATCGCAGTTTTACTTTGGCCGTCCGCTTACCGAGCTCACCACGGCCCAGCAGGCCTTTTTGATTGCGGTCATTAAGGGGCCTTCTTACTACAACCCATGGCGTTATCCGGCCCGGGCGCAGGAACGACGTGATCTGGTGCTGAGACTCTTGATGGAGTCGGGCAAAATCAGTGTCAACGACTTCCAGATTGCCGCCGAATCCCCCCTGGGTTTAAGGCCAGAAGGCAGACCCGTGCATCAGCGTATGCCCGCCTTTTACACCCAGGTGAAGAAGGAACTGGCACTGCGTTGGGGGGACAGCCTGCTCAATGAGTCAGGCATCAAGGTGTACACCACCCTCGACCCCATAGCCCAGGAAGCTGCCGAGAAGGCCGTGAAAGACGTGATGGCCCGTATCGGCAAAGACACCAAGGAATTGCAGGCGGCCATGGTGGTTACCGACAAGTTTGGTGGCGGCATTGCGGCCATGGTGGGGGACAGAAACCCCAGCTTTGAGGGCTACAACCGGGTCAGCGAAATGCGTCGTCCCATTGGCTCGCTGGTGAAGCCCTTCGTGTACCTGACTGCCCTTGAAGACAGCAACTACAACCTGATGACGTCCCTGAAGGACGAGCCCTTAACCGTGACCAACAAGCACGGCCAGAGCTGGTCACCCATGAACTACGACAAGACGTTCAGTGGTCAGGTGCCTTTGATGCGTGCCATGTACAAGTCACTCAACGTTCCCACTGTGAACCTGGGGCTGGCCGTGGGCGTGGATGCCGTGATTAACACCCTCGACGATGCCGGTTGGCGCGGTGAGGCCATTAATCCCTATCCGTCGATGCTGCTGGGCGCCGTGGATGGCTCGCCGCTGATGGTGGCACAGATTTACCAGACCCTCGCAGACAATGGCCGTTATCGCCAGCTCTCCACTGTCACCGATGTGCTGGATATGAATAACGAAGCCATACTGGCCAGTCGTTTGCCCTCTGAGCAATCCCTTGAGCCAGCGGCTGCCTATCTGTCACAGTACATCATGACCCGTGTGGTGTCAGAAGGTACCGGGGCACGTCTTGGCCGCACCTTCCCCAACGTCACCCTGGCGGGCAAGACGGGCACCAGTAACGACAGCCGTGACTCCTGGTTTGCCGGCTTTGATGAGCGGAACGTGGCCGCAATTTGGGTGGGCCGCGACGATAACGGCAAGACCAAGCTGGTGGGCGCCAGTGGCGCCATGGCGATTTATCAGGCCTTCCTGGAGGCTCGCCCGCCGGTAGCGCTGAGGATGACCCCACCTGACGATGTGGTGCAGGGTTATTTTGATTTGAGTGGTAATGCACTGGAAAAAGGCTGCCCGGGTGCGGTGGCACTGCCTGCCAAAGCGGGCAGTTGGAAGCCGGCACAAAATTGCGGCAAGCCTTTGTCCTGGTGGCAAAAAATCATCGGTGGTTAAATCTGGATAAGTTATCTGAGATTGACTGAAAAGCCCGGCATTGCCGGGCTTTTTGTTTGTTGGTCAGGGTGTATGGTGTCAGGCAAATTTAATACGGTTGCCGCCGGCCTCTTTGGCCTGATACATGGCCTCGTCGGCACGCCGCAAAATATCTTCATGGCGGCTGTGCCCCTCATCCAGGCACACGCCCACACTGGCTGTAACCTTAAGCTTGTTGGCGGGCGCCGGAAAGCAGAGGCTTTCGATATTGTGGCGGATACGTTCGGCGATGGTGCCCACTTCCTCTTCGCTGGCAGAGGCCAGCAGTACCACAAATTCCTCGCCGCCCCAGCGGCCACACTGGTCACGATTGCGTATCGAGTAGCGTATCACCCGGGCGATATCCGTCAGCACCTTGTCGCCCACCTCATGGCCCAGGGTATCGTTAATGGATTTGAACCTGTCGATGTCTATCATGATCAGCGCCCGACAGCGGCGCTGGCTGTCGAGGTGCCACAGTCGCTGTAATTGCTCGCTGAAGGCGCGGCGGTTGGCTATGCCGGTAAGGGGATCGGTGGCCGCCAACTGTTGGGCCAGCACGCGCTCTTGCTCTGATTGGCGAAACTGAGCCGCGAGCGCCAGCGCCAGCAACATGGCGTCGATAAACATACCTATTTCGGCCGCACGGTAGGTCCACTGGTTGAAACTGATATAGCCCTCAACCGCGAGCCCCGTGGTGCAGCTGCCGACCATGGTCGACAAAGACGCCAGCAAAAACAGCTTGGCGGTGGGCAGCCCGTGCTGCCAGGCGAGTATGCCCAACAGGGGCATCAGCAGGGTAAAGATATAGACAAAATCGAAGGCGAAGATGAGTCCAAGCTCCCGATCGTCGGTGGCCATGGCCACCCCCTGAGCGGCCATCATCAGCACCGCCAATCCCAGCACCACATAGCTCAGATGGGGGCGGAGCTTGTCGATACCCAAAAAACGCAGCGCGAACATCAGCCCCGACACACAGTAAAGTGTCATCAGCATGGGGTGAGACCACTGGCGCCAGTGGGACAGGCCGGGCCAGAACCAGAACTGACCGTGGCCGGTATAGCTCAGGTTGAGCAGAATAAAACTGAATAAAAACAGTGAATAATAAAAATAGCTGCGCCTGCCTATCCCCAGGAAGAGGATAAAGTTATACCCCAGCAGCGCAAAAAGACCGCCATAGAGAAAGCCGTAGCTGAGCAACTCGATGCGATTACGCTGGTTCGCTTGCTGTGGACTTGTCAGGTAGACGGGGACCAACCTGGGATCGGGCCCCGACACCCTGAGCAGGAGCAGCTGATTGCCCGGGGGCAGCCACAAAGACTGGCGCATAAACCGGCCATCTTCCGCTGTGGCATTCAGGTCGCCGCCGTACCAGGCCTGCATGCGGTCACTCTGGTCAAACAGATAGAGTGCCACCTCATCCTGCCAGGCATTGGCGAGCTCGAAAATGAGCTGAATATCAGCATCGGACGGGTTTTGTAACGACAGCGCGAGCCACAGCGGGGGGGCGCCTATCCCCAGACTGGGGATCTTTTTGCCATGGGGTGCAAAGCGTCCCCGCTCGAAGGCGGTTTTGGCATTAGCAGGGCTGAGGGGCGTGTCGGACTCAATCAAATACATCCATTCCCGGGACAGTGGGTCCCCGGGCAGTTCGTCCGGTGTGAGTGGCTGGGCGTGGGCAAACAGAGAAAACAGCACCAGCGCCAACAACCCCAGCGCTTGTCGCAAACTCATCTATTCGCCTTGGGTGGTGACATCTGGTTAAATATAGTAATGATTTATGGGTAGTTTGTATAATTTTACATACACCTGTTCGGTAAATGTTTTGCTGTGACCGCCCACGCTTCCTGCTAAGGTGGACTCCTGAATAATATGGCAATTGGAGTCTGACCCATGACGGAACTGCATCATCCCCTGAATGACTTTATTGAATATCCTCCCGAAGAGATGGGACGACGCGCACAGGCCAATCTTATCGAGCTTCGCCGACGTCACTCCATTCGCATGTTTTCAGACAGACCTGTGGCCAAAGAGATCATTGAGCAATGCATACTGGCGGCGGCCTCGGCGCCAAGCGGTGCCAATCATCAGCCCTGGCATTTTGTGGCCATTTCCAGTCCCGAGGTGAAGGCCGCCATTCGCCGCGAGGCCGAGGCGCTGGAGCAAAGTTTTTATCAGGGGCGGGCGGGGGAAGAGTGGCTGGATGCGTTAAAGCCCTTGGGGACCAATGCCAATAAGGCCTATCTGGAGCGGGCTCCCTGGCTCATCGCCGTGTTCAGCCAAAAGCGCGGTGGAGTGGATGAAGGCGATAACAAGACCAACTACTACGTGCATGAATCTGTTGGTATTGCTACCGGATTTTTGATTCAGGCGCTGCACCATGCAGGCCTTGGCACCCTGACCCATACCCCAAAACCCATGAGCTTTTTGAGCAAAATTTGTGGCCGTGACAATGATGTGGACCGGCCCTACATGCTGATTGTGGCCGGGTATCCCGACAAAGACGCCACAGTCCCCGATCATGCCCTGAAAAAGAAATCTCTGGAACAGGTGGCTTCGTTTCTATAGTTGGCTGTTTATCAACAGATATTTAGCAGCGCAATAGAGAGGGGCAGGATTCAGTTTCAAGTCACTGGCGCTACAGCTTGTTGCACTGTTCGTGTCGGCTGTGGCGGCCTTACCCCATGCCGGCATGGGGTAAGGTGAGTGGCTCAGTTCAGCGCCTGGTTGGCGGGACTGGCCATAAAGGCGCGCAGTTTTGTGTTGTCTACGCTGTCATCACTGTTGCGGATCACTTCCTTGTCCGGGTCTATCTGAAACTGCAATCGCATCGCCTGTTTGACAACGGCTGCATCGTCAAAGGCATCCATTTCCACCAGAAGTAAAAAGTATATCAGTACCCCCCGAAACTCTTGGGGATGGGCGCGGCAATACTCAATAAAGGCTTTGTTGGCCTCAGGAATAAAGCCGCTACTCGCCAGATTGATGGCATAGATAAGTCGCTGGTTGGTGAGGGTTTCGCCGTAATGGGCTTTCCCCAGCTCATATGCGCGCAGGCTGTTGTCCAAGTCCCCGGCCATCGCAGCCAGATTGGCCAATGGCTGAGCATTGTCCAGAGTCAGCGCCGGGCGGTTTGCGTGGATCTCATTAAGAATATCCTGGGGTAAGTCCATTTCGAGTATGCCGGTAAAGGAAAGGTAGTCTCCCATGATGATGGGGTCCTGTTTCACTGCATCACTGAACCTGTGATACACCTCAACCATATCGTCCACACTGAGTGCACGCCCCTGTTTTACCTGTAAGGCCAGCTCCAAAAATCCCGAATTTGTCAGGTCGGGGGCATGCTGCATGTAAGCCCCTAATACGGTGGTGCCACGGGAGAACGCATCCTGAAGTTGCCAGTCCAGCAGCTCCGGCTCAGAGGTCAGCGGGTTGGTGCGAAAATAAATCACAGCAACGCCGGGTAACCCTCTGACGTTGTTACTCAGTAAAATTTGCCCATCCCGCACCGCATCAACGTGCCAGTCTGAACTATGGCTGACGAAGGTATTGAAGCGCTGTTCAAACAGCTGTGCAAACATCTGGGCATTGATCGGTTCTTCACCCGTGGCGCGCATATGCTCAAGCACCAAATCCCGGCGCCATATACCGTCGATATCCTTGTTGTTCAGCCTCTGTGCCAGTCGCTCTGCATAGGAGTAGAGGCGCTCCAGCTGACCGTTTCCGGGTGTGTTAACGGCTGAGGCACTGTGGTTGGCAGGTGCCCTTTGGGTGGATTTTTGTGTGGCATTGCAGCCCAATAAGAGTACTGGCAACAGCAGGCAAAAAAGCAGTCTGGACATCATGATTCCTTAGCGAGTACCTGTATTCAGGTGTTGTTCCAGATAGTCGATACCGGGGTTGCTGGGTTGGGTAAAGTCTCCTTCAGCGGTGCCGGTGTAGTAGATATCCCGATCGATTTTTTTCAGCGCGTCAACGTACTCGGCGCTTTCTGCGGCGGGGATCCTGTCCTGCTTGAGGACCAGTGAATGTTGCCGGATAAGGGTGCCCGGGCGACCCAGTTCGCTGGAGCGATAGGCGAGGCTGGGAGTGTCAATTATCAGGTCTTCCCCGTTAACGTGCACCTGAACCGGCTGGGGTAAGCTCACCCGAATGGTGTGGTTGACACTCACAGGCCCGGATATGGCCATTGGCTGGGTACGCTGTATCACCGATGGCAGTTGAATGAGATCGGTAAGCTTGAAGGCCAGCATACTGAAATTGGCAATTTTACCTTCGATGTTCCAGAAGTTATCTATCTGGTATTGCTCCCGGAGCAGGATCTCGTTTCGACCTTCTTTGCTGTCGTGTATCAACACAGGCGCTTGCAGGCGGATACCGGGGTAGAGCTTGGCATAGTAGTTGAGGTAGTGCTGCTCCACATCATAGGTCGAGACCCCCTGAAGTTGATAGCGCATCCGATCGGCCTCTTTACCGCGGTAGCGACTGACCACATACATATCTACTGGGCCATCATATCCAGAAGCGATAAGTGACTGTTCAACATCGATTCTGTCTGCAGCGGGCGAACTCTGTGGCATGGCCGTCAGTGCCGATTCTCCCTGACGCAGCACCAGTGCATAGCCGAAGTCCGGTTGTGTCAGTTGTTCCAGTCCCTGCGCCTGCACGTGATTGGTGCCATCAATCCAATAGTGTTTACCGTTAAACTCCACCAGGTTAATAACATGGTCAAACAACACGCCGGATGGCTGCTGCTCCGGTAACGAGCGACCACTGCGGGTGTTGACCAGCGCAGGGTAACTGTCGATGCCGACGTTAGAAAGCAGGAAATTCATCAGGTTGGCCTTGTCTTTACAGTCGCCGTACCGACGTTCGAACACCTGATTCGGGGTATGGGGCACATGGCTGCTTTGCCCCATTTCGATGCCAAAATAGCGAATGTCCTGCTGCACAAAGCGCACGATTTCTTCAATCTGTTTGGCCTGATTGCCCATTGCCCTCAAGCTGTTTACATACTTGGTCAGCGCTGGGGACGGGGTGTTGTCAAACTGGTAAAGACCGCTGGCCCAATTGGCTATGGCGGCCCAATTGTCGCTGCTGCTGAAGGTGACATAGGGCGACCATTTGACATCTGCCGGCGCACCTTCTTCATAGCTGTATCTGGGCACCTTGGTTTGGCGCCAATGATACTCGATGCCATATTTGCCTTTGGATTCGGTGGCTGGGGGCAATTCGTGCAGTTTGAGCTGCAAGGGGACACCACTGGCGTTGATGATGCCCAGATTGACCAGGTCGACGCTTGCTTCCCAGCCCATCTGAAAGTAGCCACCAAACTGTTTTCCGTAGACTGGATTTCTGCCTTCGAGTGAGTAGCTGTATCTCAGCGTGTCACCCACGCGCAGATCGGGAACCACCACCACGGCAGTCGCCAGTCCATGGAACAAATCATTCACCAGCTCCGGTTCCTGGTTGATAATATTGATGCGCGCCGTTTCCAGTCTGTCGCTGACAACGCCGTTGCGTTCCACCTGCAGGCTGTGCAGCTTCATGGATTCGAACGCAGGGTTGAAGGTCAGCTCGAGCTTGGAGAGTTCCTTCACTCCCTGATGATTGGCCGCCAAGGCAGCAAATTCGAGGAAATAATGATCCGATAACGGCGATATCAGCACTTGTCGTGATACCAACCGGAAGTGGCTGGGGCCATTATTGAGCTGTGCAGGCAGCGCTTGAAGCGTCTCGTGGGTGGCCCAATCGGGGGCGGGAGAGACTTCGAGGGAATATTCACCTGAGGTTATGGTTTTGGCTTGGCTTGGCGAGAGGGCCAATAGTGCAGACAATCCTGCCACGAGCAGGAAGTGGATCCATCGGTTCACTGAGCAGTCCTTGAGTGGAAGTGGCACCTTATGTGCCGACCGAGAGAAAAATTTATCACATTTGGCTAACATGTCGCAAAGTGTGGGTGACAATTTCCTTGTTTATTATGCAATTCCCATCGATTGGCTCACATCGAGGGAAAGCCGGAGAAGGCTCAGTGGCAGGAAGATCCAGAATCAACATGGCTGGCTTAACAAACAAAGACAAAGGGTCAATATCTGTGGCTAAAGCAGACAAGGACGGGGTGGCCGGTTTGGGTAAATTGGCCAGGGTGGATATTGCCACCCTCAACCTGTTTAACTTTTTGGCGCCCCCCGCTGCCGCCTATGAGTTTGATCGCATCTACACCAGGGCCCAGTGGCAGAAAAAATGCGACTGGCTGCGCCACTGCGTGGCCAATCTCGAGGCCGATATCATAGGGTTTCAGGAGGTGTTCAGCGTCGATGAACTTAAGGCCTTGATGCAGGAGCTGGGCTACCCGCACTTTGCCGTGGTCGATACCCCAAACTGTGAAGATTATGTCTGCCGCTCTCCTGTGGTAGCCATTGCCAGCCGTTTGCCGCTGGCAGAGGTGGCGGCGGTGGAGCCCGAACCTGCCGCCCTTGCCGCCATGGACCTTAAGGCGGATTTTCGCTTTGGCCGCAGGGTGCTCAGAGCCACAGTCAGCCTTGCTGATTGGGGCATGCTGGATATCTATGTGCTGCACTTTAAATCCCAGCGACCACTGTTTGAGCCAGAGGCTTTGGGTGGTATGAAGGCCGCGCCAAGGCTCCTGGCCCACCGGGCACTCGGCAGTTTTGCCAGCAGCGCCCGCCGCGGCTTTGAGGCCATGCTCCTGTATCAGGCGCTCATCAATCGGCGGGATGAGACTGCCAATCCCATGGTGGTCATGGGCGACTTTAACAGCGGATTGGATGCCGCCGAGTTTCGCGGTTTCTGGCTGGGGGCCGATGCCATTCATGGCAACGACAGACAAGTGGCGGGCCTGGGGGGCTTGAGCGAACAGGCCTTTGCCAACGCCATCGGCCACTTTACTCTTAAAGATGCCTCGGTGCTGTTTCTGGAGGGCCAGCTGTTTGACCGGCAAAGTGGCGGCCACCACGGAGCTGACTCAACGGAAGATTTAAGCTGGGCAAGGCGACCGACCCATTATCTGGGCTCCCGCGGCAGCCTGCTGGACCATATCCTTCTGAGTCAGGATTTTGATGGGGCATTGGCCCCAGCCCGTGGCCGGGTATGCCATTTCTCGGTCTTCGATGAGCACCTTAGAAGCCCCGTGTATGAACGTGACAGTGAAAGCTCAGATCATGCGGCTCTGGTAGTCGGGCTGGAACTTCTATAGCGCGACGAAGTTCTACCGAGGGAGCCAAGATTTGGATCATGCGGCCTTCATAGGATGGTTGGGCTGGAGCTTCTGTAGCGCGAAGCCAACCGGCTGCGGGTTAACGAAGACTCCAGATCATGCGTCCTTAATGGAGTGGTTGGGCTGGAGCTTCTGTAGCGCGAAGCGAACAGGCCGCGGGTTAACGAAGACTCCAGAACATGGGCTCTTAATGGAGTGGTTGGACTGGAGCCTCTATAGCGCGAAGCCGTTCTGCCAAGGGTTATAAAGGCCCGGGATCCTGCGCCGCTAATCATTGGGCTGGAGCTTTTTTAAGGGAATGCCTGCCAAGCCTGTGCAAACAAGGTAAAATAGGCCGCATTTCACGGCAGTGGCGCACCGGCTGCGGTCATCAGCAACCCGGTATGCGCCGCCTCCAATCTGTAACACGCCGCCTTTGGCGTTATCGAGACATCTTCATGAGCATTCGCATCAAACTCAAGCCGGGACGGGAAAAGTCCCTCGACCGTCGTCACCCCTGGGTGTTTTCCAGCGGCGTCCACAACATCAAGGGCAAGCCCCTGCGCGGTGAAACCGTGGATGTGGTGGCACACGACGGCCGCTGGCTTGGCCGTGGTGCCTGGTCTGATGCCTCGCAAATTCAGGTGCGTGTCTGGACCTTCGATAAAGAAGAAGCTATAGATCGCGACTTTTTCGCCCGGCGCATCGCCCGCGCACAGGCTGGCCGTGATGCGCTTATCCGCGAAAAGGGCCTCACCGGCTATCGTCTGGTCGGCGCTGAGTCCGATGGCCTGCCCGGCATCACCATCGACCGCTACGCCAATGTGCTTGTGTGTCAGCTGCTGTCGGCCGGCGCCGATTACTGGCGCGACACCCTGGTGTCTGTGCTGGCCGAGCAGTTCCCCGAGTGCGCCATTTATGAGCGCTCCGATGTGGACTCCCGCAAGAAAGAAGGCCTGCCGCTGGTCACAGGTTTACTCCATGGTGAGCTGCCCGCCATGCCACTGATTATTGAAGAAAACGGCATCAAGATTGCCGTGGATGTGGAAAAGGGCCACAAGACCGGTTTTTACCTCGACCAGCGCGACAACCGCGCCATGGCTGCCCGTTTCGTGGCAGGCAAGTCGGTGCTCAACTGCTTCTGCTACACGGGCACCTTTGGCCTCTATGCCGCCAAGGGCGGTGCCGCCAGCATCGAGAACGTGGACGTCTCCACCCTGGCGCTGGACACCGCCCGTCACAACATGGCCATCAACGGCCTGAACGACGACCATGTGACCTACAGTGAAGCCGATGTCTTCAAGCTGCTGCGTCAGTACCGCGACGAAGGCAAAACCTTCGATGTGATAGTGCTCGACCCACCCAAGTTTGCCGACAACAAGGCCCAGCTCAATGGCGCCTGCCGTGGTTACAAGGACATCAACATGATTGCCATGCAGCTGCTTAAGCCCGGCGGCACGCTGCTGACCTTCTCCTGCTCCGGCCTGATGCCCGCAGACCTGTTCCAGAAAATCGTTGCCGACGCCGCCCTCGATGCCGGCCGCGACGCCCAGTTTATCGAGCGCCTGAGTCAGGCCTCAGACCATCCAATCGGCGCCGCATTCCCGGAAGGTTTCTACCTCAAGGGGCTCGTTGCCAGGGTCTGGTAACCCAGAGTGCCAAATGAAAAGCCTGCTCTCGATGAGCGGGCTTTTTTGCTTTCTGACTTCTAAAAAGGTGCGCTGAGTGGCTCAGCTGACACAGGTTTTACGCCGTCTTTCAAGGTGATTTTGTATGTATATTTCTGATATTGAAAGTTATTACTATTTCGTCTGAG
This sequence comes from Shewanella zhangzhouensis, assembly GCF_019457615.1. Classification (NCBI taxonomy): domain Bacteria; kingdom Pseudomonadati; phylum Pseudomonadota; class Gammaproteobacteria; order Alteromonadales; family Shewanellaceae; genus Shewanella; species Shewanella zhangzhouensis. The sequence continues at coordinate 3,697,596 of NZ_CP080414.1, read as the reverse complement.
ACGCATTTTAACCGGCTTCTATACTTTTGCAGGCAGTAGAAACGCTGCCATGACTCAGTCGCGAGCCATGGCAGTGACCACGGTAAACAAGGAAGAACCGCTATGAATAAGACAAAGCTTTTTGTGTTGGTAAGTTCTCTGTTAAGCGCTAGCGTCTGGGCAAGCCCACCAGGCGAAAATACCCAAGGCAGTACCACAATTTCCGTATCCGACAGTGTGATTGGGGCAAACACCTGTATGGTTCCGGCTTCCGCCATGGCAAGCGATGCTGACAGCGATATTTCGGCCAGTGCGCTGGCGAGTGCCATGTCGGCAGCTTCATCCTACATCGACATCAGTTATTCCGGCGGTGTGAACCTTGACCTGACAAGGCACGGGAAAAACGGAGCCGTGCATCAGGTCGCGCTGACCGCGAATATGGGCAGTGGTACCCTGTTCGCACAGATGGCGAGTGCCGGGGCAGAGGGCAGCGCTGGTGCTTCGGCCACCGCCAGTGCCGAAGCAGAGGCTGCTGCCCAGATGATTGCGCAGGCCTATTCCAGTGTGTTTCAAGGTATTGATTTTTCGATTGATCTTGAAGTAATTGAAATCAGGGTCAGGGTGGGGACCAACGCGACGGCGGAGGCCGTTGCCGAAGTCGAAGGTGCTACTGAGAGCTCGGCTGAAGCAGAGTCCGGAGCGGGGGCTGACGGCGACAGCAGTGCATCTGCCAGCGCAGTGGGCGGCGGAATCTCCAGCAGTGGCAGCACCTTCTACGTCCAGGGTGCGAACATAGAAACCTTCACCGCGCAGATGAGCGCCGCAAGTGGCACTGTATTTAATGTTCAAACCTCTGCGCTGGCTCAGGTCTATGCCGACGCCATTGCCACCGCACTGGTGTATGCCATGGCAGAAGCCTCCTCTGAAGCGCAGGCATTAGGACGGCTGACCTTTGAATGGGATTTGCCGATTATAGGATCAGGCTCTCTCCCGGTGGTGCAAGACTTTGATTCTGCGGCCAACGCGGCGCAGGAGATTGCCAATGCAGGCCAGTTGATTGCCTCCTATGCGCAAGCCGCCGCAACCTCATCAGCCAGTGCCTTGGGTGGTTCGTCGGTAAATATGGGCATGATGGTGCACTATGAAAATCTGCCAGGCACAGAAGATCTGCTGGAAATTGTGGGCAGTGGCAGCCTTGCGCTGGATTGCTCACAGGCATCGGCAAGTGCCAGTGCATCTGCTCATGCTGGGACTAACTAGGCAAGCACCGCTTGATGATGCCTGAGGGGTTTTCACCCTGACACGGCAACATCCGAAAGGCCTGTTCTTGATGAGCAGGCCTTTTTGTTTGAGCCGAAGGGTTGGCTGCAACCATTCGTCAGCTTACCCCTGCCGAGATAGACATTGCCAACACCTAAACTGGGGAGTTTGAGCAAAATCCCAATGACTGTTTTGAAAATCCAAATTTTGGCTGCAGCCATCTGATTTAACGGGTTTTAATACCATTTTTGACGTTTGATTTTCCGAGATAAATTCGCAGAATGAGAAAATAAAATACGAAATAACTATCTATTCTGCTGACAAAGTGTATAGTGACCGCAGCTCATCGAGCACAGTTACTATTGATATATTTAGTTCAAGATTTTCTCAGTTTCAAACGAATCAGTTTGTCATATTTATCCTGCGATTCCTTTTTCTTCATTTCCAATTTAGTAGCTTCAATTTTTATTTATGCGAGATATTTATGTCTATTAAAACTACTGGTTCAGTAAAATGGTTCAACGAAACAAAAGGCTTTGGCTTTATCACCCCAGATAATGGTGGCGCCGATGTATTTGTTCACTTCAGAGCCATTGCTGTTGATGGCTTCAAGACCCTGGCCGAAGGCCAACAGGTTCAGTTTAACGTAGAGCAGGGCAACAAAGGCCCACAAGCTGCAAACGTTACCCTGCTGTAACTGCTTGTTTTTAAGGTGTCTGCTGCGTAGCAGGCACCTACACTGCCTGGATATCTGCAACGCGGCACTCTTAGGCCAGCCGTTCAGGTATCACCCTCTTTTATCAAATCGATAGTATCAACGCAGATAGTATCAAACCGATAGTATCAACGCCGATAATTTCAAACAGATACTATCCAGATAATATTAACAGCGCACGCTATTCATCACAGCTCACACCTCAATAATCCATCAAGATTAACGAGTCTGCTGGTACAGGCACAATGGGTAACTCTCACGATGTCATCCTGAGAGTGTTTGAATTTCAATCAGAAAAGGAAGTAAACCATGAGCAATAAAAAGCCTGGGAATAGTCCTCTGAGTGATAATTCAAAAAAGCCTGTTAACAGCCATCAAATCAGAAATGAAATCGACGATATTCTGATAGCCAGAGAACAACATAAAACGCTGGAACGTTAACCGGAGACCCCTATGCGAAAGCCATCTAACCGCAAAGTCGGCAAAAAAGTACGTCAGGATAATTTCGATACCAAGTTCGAGCATATGGTGGGTGAGTACCAAAGCGCCAAAGCAGCTCTGGATACCCTGGAAGAAGACAGTGTTGAATATGCAGCGCAGAAAAAACAATGCGATCAGCTGTTCGCCAGCGCCGAGCGGTTTTTCAATAGCCGTCAACGGTAAGCCGCTAAGCGTTGCGGCTATCACAACTTTCTGATTGTGTGCACTCTTCAACCCCGTCTTTGCCTGAGCCATTCTGGCGGTTTGCAGAAACCTCAAGCTGAGTAGTTGCCAAGCTGCGCTTGGCGAAGGTCGTGGGTTAGAGCCCAACCCCTCTTAAATTCGAAAGGCCTGTTCATCAAGAACAGGCCTTTTTGTTAGGTCAGCGAGTTGACTGCGGCACTCTGGCCGCTTGCAGCAACCTTAAGCAGGATAGATGCCAAGCGCTGCTTGGCGAAAGTCGCGGCCTTCCAGCCCGCCTCCGGGCAAGGGGTGTTGCTTGTCCAACACCCCTTGCATCCCCAAGGACACTCCCGACGAAGCGGAAAGCCCCTTCGGGTTTAAGCTGAAAATTGGCTAACGCGCCAGACGCTCATCCCTGATTCGACTGGCGCTGCTTCGGCATCCATGCCTCGCTACGCAATTTTCAGCAACACCCTCGGCCGCTTCGATGGGGATAAGCGTGTCGTCCGACAGTGAGATGAACAGTTTCATCTCACAGGTCTCTTGCCGCCACGCGGAAAATTGTGCATTCCTCAGAATAAGAGTTTTGGCTGTCCCCTCTCTTTGCTCTTTGATTTGACAGCCCTGTTAACGCGTTATGTGGCCGTTTTGAGTGCTTTTGTTAAGTCTCTCATCGCTAAGATGTTGATTAAATTTGGAAGTTGGTCTGAAAAACGTTTCACGAATTGTAAGTGATTTTTATAGATATCATCTTTTTCTGAATTATATCCGCCACCAATAATTGAACACCCGTTTTTCAGCACAAGTGATGAAAATACCATGTGTGATGCGTGTGAATAGCCATTATAAAAATCTTTGGCCTGTTTTAGCCAGTTCGAACCTTGCTCTAGACCGATAGCCTCAACATTATTTACCACAATATCGATTGCCTGATATGGATATGTGGATTTATCCCCAGAAAAATATGCTTCATCAAAGTCAATAAGTTTAACCTTCTTGCCTCTGCCAACCTGAACCTTTGCGTTGGTAGTTAACAACATACACATTGCTAGCGCTTCATAAGAGATTCTAAAGGTATTTCCTGAGGCGTTTATAAACCCTTCAGTGAGCAAACGAACACCTGAAATTTGGGACTCTAAACACAGAAATAGATACTCTCTAGCCCAAGTCGTCGAGTCGGCTACATCTTTGTATGCACTTTCGAAAATTCTCTCAGACGCCTCGAAGTTTTGAATAATTTGAGTAAGGTCATCATCAAATTTACTGACAAACTCTTTGATACTTCGATCAGCTCTAATAATTTGATGCGTTTCGATGGAGCCCTCCTAATAGTCTTAACGCCGCCAGCAACGGTCTAGCGAGCTTCGCTGGTTTTGTTAGCAGCTAATTCTAGTACAATCATCTATGCCTGAATACCGCAACTGAAGTTCAAAACCGTTTTCGAATCTGAGGGTTGCACCACAACCTTCATTATCACCATGGTACTCAATTGACGAAAGTTTTTGCCCTACAACGCTATTATGCTCTTCCAGTTCGACAAGCACTAAGATATTTACTAAGTCGGAATTCACGGGGTGTTGTGGCATTTCGCACAAACGCCAGAATATCGAAGAACCCTCAAAGCACAGGTGATGCCACTGACCTTCAAACTTCAAATAAACAATGTTTGCGGGATCAACTACCCGCAAAGATTCCTGCAATTGAAGGAGTCGGAACCCTTCACAGGGTTTCCCAACGATGTGAGGCTCTCTGCCGTTTATGTAATAGCTAGACTTTGCTGAACTCATGTTGATTGTTAGCATTTTAGGAGTGCGACGTTACAAGGTTGCCCAAGCTTCCCATGCCTTGCAAGGTATCTGTCGTAATTAGCCTGAAGGTAAGACCAATCCTGCTTGGAGCGGCCGAGGGCGAAAATGGCGTCGAGAGACAGAAAGAAGGGGAGGAATACCCACAACTCTTACACTAAACACTGTGCCCAAAGGTTTCACTTCTCTATCCCCTTTGAAGTCGCTTTGGATGTTTGGCTGAGTGAAACGGGCAAGCTGAGATAGGGAGATCGAGGCAGCGACCGTTGAGCATGGAGCGAATCGGTCGCGGTGTCCGTTTTCAGCCCAAAAGTCCAAAGTGCTCGACTTCGTCGGGGGCGGCGCGGGAGATCCAAGAGGGGATCGCTGTAGATCCCCTTTTGGCCGGGTGTGGGTTGGAGACCCACGACTTCCGGTCGCTTGCAAAGCGACAAAGAGTTAACAGCCAGAGCAGGCTGTGGCATCAGCCTCCCTACTTCTGTGTTGCCCTGTAGTGGTCGAAGTTCTCGATATAGTCATCAAGGTTGGCTTCGAGCATCTCTTTATAACGCTCCATGTAATAGTCCATCATTTCCTGCTTCTTGGGCTGCATCTGCGCCTGGGTTTCGAAGCTGGTGGAGGCAAACCAGGCGTTGTAGCGGGCGACGGCCCACATGAAGGAGGCGCTGATCTCGCCGGTTTTGATAGCTGGGTCCTGATTTTGCTGGTTGGCGAGCTTGATCAGCTCGGAGGCGCGCTCGTAAAAGGCATTTTGACTATTGGTAGCGGTCTCAGAGGTGGTATCAGTGCTGGTTTCAGATGTGGTCTCGGTGGCAAGCGTTTCTTCAGACATGGGATATTCCTGTGTGAAGGGTCGGTTCCTGAAGGAAAAACGCCAGGAACTCGCCCCGTTTGTAGTTGCCCTTACCCTAAAGTATTTGCCTTTGAAGTGACAGCCGACTGAATCACAGAATGGCGCGATAGCCTGACAAATAGCTGCGCCGCATCCCAAAACATCCCAAAGCGTTGTCCCGGCGAAGGCTTTCGCTAATACCCCGTCAGCTCCATATAGCCCTCACCTCTGTGGCTGCCGCTGTCACTGTCACTGATGCGCACCGGGCCTTCCCAATAGGGCATGCTGAGCTGCATGCGGGCGTCGCCGTTGAGGGCCTCAACCTTGAGATTAAGCTGGCCGCCTGCGCTTTTGTCTTTCAACCTCAGCTGCCAGACAACCGGATAGCCCTGACGGTAGTCGGTCGGCATCATCGAGAGCACCTCCAGCTGCTCACTGCGACCATCGGGCCACATGCGATTGGCATGGGTGAAGGACTTGGCGTTTTGTTCACGCAGCTGAAACAGCATCAGCGCCGAGCCATCGTCGAGGCGCAGGGCAAACCAGTCCCAGCCCTGTTGTGCCAGCCCCAAAAAGGCGCTGCTCCATTCGCGGTCGAGCCAGCCCTGGCCGCTGACCTTTTGCCACTCGCCATCCAGCAGTACCTCTCCCTCGATATCGATAAAAGGTGCCGAGTAGTAATAGGATGCCAGCCCCGCATCGAAGCTCTTGGCGCTGTAACCCTCATCGCCCTGAAGTTGCAGCGGCGAGCGACTGGAAAGCCTGAGACGATAGGCGGGGGCTTCGGCGCCGTTTGCGCCTGCAACAGTGAGGCTTGCGGGAAAGAGAACCGGGGTGTTGGATTGCCAGCGCCAGTCGGCGAGATGCACCGAAAAGGGGTTGCCGCCAGCGGCTGCAAGTTGGCTGTGGCCACGGGACCATTGCTCGGCAGCCACATGGCTGTGCTCGCGGGTGACGGCGGCGTGGGCAAACCACAGCTGGCGGCTGTGCCAGCCGTCGTCGGCGCTGTGCTGATTGCCACCCGGCAATGCCGAGTCGGGTTCTGGTTTCAGCGCCACCCGAAACTGGGTCCACTGCAGCCCCAAAGGCTCGCCGCTGGCGGTTGTGAGGTTGGCGGTAAGATACCACCACTCCTGGCGGAAATTATTGTGGGGGCCGTGGTCGGCAGGAAAACTCAGGGGTGTGCCGGGGCTCACGGTATCGAAGCCTGCAATATCCCCCGCCATCAGCTCCCCCATGCCGGGGGCCGCTGTGTCTGGGGCCTGATGCCGATTGTCGCCGCTTTTGCCACAGCCAGAGGTCAGCAATAAAGCCAGCGCAAGCAGGGGCAAGAGCTTGATTTTCATGGCTAAGCTCATATCAATTCGCCTCCTGCTGCAAACTGCGGATTAGCGGGCGACGGCTTTGACGCCACAGGGGCCAGGCGAGGGCCAGCGAGGCCGACAGCAGCGCCGCACCTATGGCGGTAAGTACCGGCAGCCATTGCCAATCCATGGTGAGGCTCCAGCCGAACGAGAGCAAAATGACCTTGTGGATCAATAGCCAGGCGAGTATCCAGGCCACGGGCACCGCAAGCAATGCGGTGGCCAGCACCATCAGCAGCATTTGCACTGCGCTCATTAACAGCAGCTCCCGGCGGCTCACCCCCAGGGCGTGCAGCCGCGCCAGCGGATTTTCGCGGCTGGCGGAGAGCATGGACAGCGCCGAGAACAGGCCAATGGAGGCCACGAGCAGGGTGAGAGTGCCGAGGCTTGCGGTGATTTCAAAGGTGCGGCCAAACATGGTGATGGCAATTTTTTTGATGTTCTGCTGGCTGAAAATCAGCGAGCGTGACAGCTCAAGCTCCCCGGCAAGGTCGTTGGCAAGCTGCTCGGCGTCGCACGCGTTGCAACTCAGCGCCAGACTCATGGGAATGGGGGAGAGCCCCAGCTCAAGCCATAACGCTTCCTCGATAAGGGTTTCAAACTGCTGATTACCGTGATCGTAAAAAATGCCGGCAACCACCAGGTTCAGGCGTTGGCCGCCAACGGCCACATCCAGGGTATCTCCAAGCTGAATATTGAGCCGCAGCGCCATGGGCTCATTCACCAGAATTTGCCTGCCGCCTTGCTCCATGGCTTGCCACAGCGTGTCATCGAATAGCTTCAAGGTGCTGGTTTCCCGTACCGACAGGCTATCCCGCGCCAGCAGGCGGAAGCGGGTATCGCTGTTACCCTGGCCTGTGAGCACGGCGGGGCTGGAATATTGGCGGTAGCTGGCGCTGATGCGGCTGTCGCCATCGAGTTTTGCCATGACCTCCTGCATGCGGCTGTCGCCGGGCCTTAAGTAAATATCGGCATGGAGCCTCTGGTTGAGCCAGGCCTTTAAGGTGCCTTCAAAACTGCCCACCAGGGTCGTCATGGCGATATTGGCCGACAGCGCCAGCAGCATGGCCATCATGGCCAGCGACATGGGCGGTGCCAGTACCTTAAGCTCGGCCACCAGGTAGTGTGACAGCCCAGGTCTGTAGAGGCCTGGCCTGGAAAATAGCGCAGGCAGCCGCGCCAGCAGGCTGGGTAACAGCAGCGGCGTTGCCAGCGTCACCAGCGCAATCAGCCCCAGGCTATAAATCGGCAACAGCCGTGGCAGTTGCTGCTCCCGCAGATACTGGCTTACTTGAGGCTCCACCAGGGTTATCAGCAGCGCCAGCAGGAGCAGCGCGGCGGCAACAGTAAGCTGCAGCCGCTGCATTCGGGTATCGAATCCCTGACTTGCCGCCTGATGACGACTGCTGGCGAGCGGCGTGGCCACCAACCTTGCCATCAGGGGGATGCAGGCAAAGAGGCTCGCGGCGGCGGTCAGGCCAAAGGCTTCAATAAACCAGGCTGGTTGCCAGTGGCCGGGCAAGAGGCGAGCGCCGTAGATTTGCTCCAGTGTCATGGCGACCAGTGGCATAAGCACCTGACCCAGCCACAGCCCCAGCACAAACCCGGCTAAGGCGCCGAGGCTAACCATCAGCATCAGCTCCAGCGTCAGGGCGCCCAGAAGTTCCCGCTGCCCCACACCCAGCTGGCGCAGCTGCAATAAAAGCCGGGTGCGCTTCATCAGGCTGTAACGCACGCCGTTGTAGGCGATAAAGAGCCCCACCACAAAAGACAGCAGCCCCATGGCCTTGAGGCTTAAATGAAAACTGCCGGTGAGTTCACTGAGTGCCGCCCCATTATCTTCGGCAACGATTTCAAGGCTTGAAATAGCGATACCGGCCTGTTGCAGATGCTGTTTTAAGGCATCGAGGCCGATGTTATCCAGCACCTCAATGCTGCTCAGTGTATCGGACGTCTTCAGCGCGGCTTTGGCAAAGGACAGGTCGGCCACCATGGCGCTGCCAAGGCCATAACTGTCATCCAAACCAATCAGGGTTATTTCCTTGCCACTCAGGGTGACGTCGCCTGCGGCCTGAATCTTTTCGAGGTGGCTTTGGCTTAGCAGCAATACAGGCTCGCCGCTGAGCAGGCTTGCCAGGTCAAGGTTGGCAGAGAGGGGGCTGCCGGATTTGGCCGATGCGCTCTGGGGCGCAGGACTTTGGGGATCAGAACTGGAGGTCGCCGCGGAACCGGCCGCAGAAGTGGCGGCGATGATGTCGATACCGTCGATGTAAAAGCGTCTGCCGCTATCGTCGGTGATGACGCCGTTTAATCTCGGCAGCAACTTAAGGCCCTGGCGACTGAGGCGAAAATAAATGTCATCGCTGAGAAACGCGGCGCCCCCTGCCGGCAGCAGGGTAAAGGCGGCGCGGCCAGAAAGGGGCGCCGTGGCCTCGCGGTAGCTGGCACGGGCATTTTCATTGATGCTTTTGACGGCCGTGAGCAGTACCACGGAGAGGATAATGCCCAGCAAAATGGCCCCGGCCTGCAGCGGCGCACGGCGGTAATGGCCCACAAAGACCTTGAGGCTCAGCCACAGGCCATGTTGGGTGGGTGCTGTTTGAGTCGTGCCCATGCTTATGCCCGGCCCGGCCTGTCCGAGTCCGGCACGAGTTGTTGAGTCGCCGGACTGCCACCTGCGGACCGCTGGCCCTCTGCAATCTGGCCATTGCTGAGGTGCCAGCGTCTTTGCATAAAGGCGGCGCAGCGCTCGCTGTGGGTCACCATCAGGATGGCGGTATTGCTTTCCCGGGCGAGGCTGGTGAGCAGGGTCATCACCTCGTCGCCGGCGTGCTCATCCAGGTTGCCTGTGGGTTCATCGGCAAGCAGCAGCGGCGGGCGCTGGGCCAGAGCACGGGCGATGGCGACCCTTTGCTGCTGACCGCCGGAGAGGCTGTCCACCGGGCGGGACAGAAGCTCGGTCAGCCCCAAACGGCTTGCCAGGGTATTGCACCAGTCATCCCAGGGCAGACCGTTTAAAGCGAGGGGAAAATGAATATTGGCCTGCACATTTAACGGTTCCAGCAGGTTGAACTGCTGAAACACCATGCCAAGCTCGCGGCGGCGAAACGCGTCCCAGTCTTTGGCGCTGAACTCATGGGTGGGTCTGCCAAGGAGGCGGATGTGGCCATCGTCGGGACCATCGAACCCGGCAATCAGATTGAGCAGGGTGCTCTTGCCGCTGCCGCTGGGACCTGTGAGGGCGACAGTTTCACCGGGGTGGATTTCCAGGGTGAGATTATCCAGTACCCGGTGTCGCTCTGCACCGTCCTGAAAACTCTTGTGTATCTCCTGCATGGCGACTATCGGCGTCATTACCTCTCCTTAGTTCGGCCGTCACTGCCAGGTGTTGCCGGCAATAACTGGACAAAGGATAACCTGCTGCTTTGGGAAAAACTACGTTAAAACAAGCGGGAAAGATCAGCTGGATACCGGAGGGAATGACGGATTTGGTCCAAAACTTGAGAATGGCGGCGCTTACCTGGAATGGTTAACCTCAAGACTTTGCCGCTGGCAGATGCCCTGAGCAAAAAGTCAGGGCGTGAAGCAGCGGCGGATGTCTGGCTTATGCCAACTCTGTGCTCAGCGGTTGGCGGCGTAGGCGCTAAGCTCCTCGATACTTACGCGGGTCACAAAGTGATTGTCGACAAAGAAGTCCACCCCTTCGCCGCTGCGCTTACCTGTCATGGTTTGGTCGCGGCCATCGCTGAAGCGCACCAACATGGTCAGGGTGTTGTCATCGATGGCAACAAACTGAGCATTTTCAATCTGCTGGCGGTTGTTGGCGCCCAGGGCGCCCTTGAGCGGCGCATCGGTCAGCTCCTTATCCAGCTTATCGTTGACCTTGATAATGGTCTTGGCGGGCATGTCCACCAAAGCCGGAGACTTGCCGGTGATAGGGTTTTTGCCGGTCCAGAATTCGATACTGTTGAAAATAAAGAGGTCGGCTGTGGCGGTGAGACCATAAACCGGCGCCAACAGCATGTACAGACCAGCGCGGCCATAGCGGTTATCCACCGCCGACAGGTTGCCCTGGGTCAGCATGCTGCTCAGGCCCATTTGGCCCATACAGGCAGTGAGTTGGGTGCTGGCAAGCAGCGCCAGCGTCAGGGTGACTTTGTTCAATTTCATGTGGCTCAATCCGTGTGAAATCAATCGGGTATTCGGGGCGCAGATTCTAGTGGCTGGGCCTTTTATCACCGGGCAGTGGCTCACACTTTGGGGTAAGGATTCTGTTGTGGTCGTAACCGGCTTGAGACCTTTTGTAAGTGATTGATGCTAAAGGTTTGGATTGCTGGCTTTGCGGCGGATTGTATTGCAGAACACTAACAAAGGTTACAGGCAAAGGACGTTGGCAAGCATGATGGGCGTCACGCTTCCCTTGCGACCTGTTGCCTGTATCCCCGGCTTCTGGCAATCTTGCTGCCCCCGCGGCCAAACCGCGGGTTCCGTTCGGATGAAGGTAGCAGGAGAGTTGGGGCATGCCCCACACCGACGAGGCCAACTTCGATGCAAGTCGAAGGACTCTTTCAGGTGCCAGGAATTGACCTGGTGTGGACTGCTACTGGACGAGCCTCTGGAGAGATCCGGTCAGTTACTTTTGGCATCGAGCATGTCAGCTGTAATCGGCACCGGGCGCCGAAGGCGAAAGCCCCTTTGGGGTGAAACGCTCAGGCAAAAGGACAGAGGAGAGGATGATTGCACCACCCTCCCCGGGTGGCCTTTTGCCACAGGTCTCTTCCACCTTGGTTCGCAGCCATTTCTTTTCCTCCTCCGTTTATTAATGTCGTTTGTTTAATAACCGAGGATGCTATGGATTTTCACGCACTGCTGACGCAGTTGAACGCTATTGTTTGGGGTCCTGTGACCCTGTGTTTGTTGGTGGGCACCGGCGTGTACTTCACCGTTCGCTTGAAGCTACTGCAGCTGGTCAAATTACCCCTCGCCCTGCCACTGCTCTTTAAACCCGCCTCCGGAAAGGGGGAGCTGTCGTCCTTTGGGGCGCTTTGCACCGCACTTTCGGCCACCATAGGCACGGGCAACATAGTTGGGGTCGCCACCGCCATCAAGCTCGGTGGGCCGGGTGCGCTGTTTTGGATGTGGGTGGCGGCCTTTTTTGGCATGGCCACCAAATACGCCGAGTGTTTGCTGGCGCTCAAATACCGCACCACCGACGCCAGAGGCAATATCGCCGGTGGCCCCATGTATTACATTGAACGCGGACTTGGCCTTGGCTGGCTCGCCAAGCTCTTTGCCATGTTCGGGGTGGGGGTGGCCTTTTTCGGTATAGGTACCTTCGCTCAGGTCAATGCCATCAGCGATGCCATGACGGTGGCCTTTGCCGTGCCCACCTGGGTGACAGCCAGCGTGCTGACTGTGCTGGTGGCGGCCGTGACCCTGGGGGGCGTTAAGCGCATCGCATCGGTTGCCCAAACCCTGGTGCCTGCCATGGCCATCGGCTATGTGCTGGCCTGCCTTTGGGTACTGCTAAGCCTCCACGACGCCATAGTGCCGGCCCTGTCTTTGGTGGTGAATGCCGCCTTTACCCCGGTTGCCGCCGGGGGCGGCTTTTTGGGGGCGACTGTGGCACTGGCGATTCAAACCGGTATCGCCCGAGGGGTGTTCTCCAACGAGTCCGGCCTTGGCAGCGCGCCCATTGCGGCGGCGACTGCACGTACCAAAGAGCCGGTGGAGCAGGGGCTGGTGAGCATGACAGGCACCTTTTTCGATACCCTGATTATCTGCACCATGACAGGCCTGGTGCTTATCATCACAGGTGTCTGGAGTGGAGACAGCGCCGGGGCGGCCATGACCAGCGCGGCCTTTTCCGCGGCAACAGACCCCTTGCTGGGGCAGTATCTGGTGACCGTGGCGCTGGTGTGTTTTGCCTTTACCACTATTCTGGGGTGGAACTACTATGGCGAGCGCTGCTGGAGTTACCTCACCAATGGCCGTTACGCGGGACTCTATCGGCTGTTCTTTTTGCTGCTGATTGCCGGTGGTGCCTTTATCAAGCTCGACCTTATCTGGCTGCTTGCAGATGTCGTCAATGGCCTGATGGCCATTCCCAATCTGATAGCACTTATTGGACTGCGCAGCGTCATCATCGCCGAGAGCCAATGCTACTTTGGTGCCGCTGGTACCCGCAGCGCCATGACGGTTGGGAAGGCGCCGCTGGAGGGCCCATCAAAAGAGGCTGAAGATGGCCTGTTGAGTTAAGCTGTAATGGCGCTTTGATGTCTGTCAGCGGTAGGTAAATTCCACCTCGCACTGGAGAAAAGGTGATCGGGCTCCCTTGTCTATTCGTATCTTGAATGGTTAAATGGACGAGTTAATTTTTCGCCGAAGTTCAATCAGTTGTGTGACTGAAAGAGCCAAGCCGCTGAAGTCCTTCCCGGGAAGGGGAGAGTGCGTGTCTGACCAAAACTGCCGGGTTAGCCGGTATACAGGGATATTGTCAGAGAGGCAGCCGCATGCCGGAAAATACCGCAAAACTTTCGACTTTTCGCAGTCGGATCCTGTTTCAGATAGCCGTGCCCCTTATCATCATCATGACCGGGGTCTCAGGCGTTACCGGTTGGTTTAACTACAAGGCCGAAGAAAAGGCCTTTTTTGCCGACCTGGCCGAAAAAGCGGATTTCGCCGCCAAGCGGCTCGAATTCGAACTGACACTGGCCCAGCAGGACACCCAAACCCTTGCCTTTACCCTTGGGCATCTCGATGCAAGGGAGCAGCTGCAACAAGCCCCCTTTCTGTATCAATTGCTCGCCGATCGCCTCGCCCGCAACAGCAATTTTTATGGCTCGGCCGTCGCCTTTGTACCGGGTTTCATGCCCGGTCAGGAACGTTTTGCCCCCTATGTGTTTCGTCAGGACCTGACGATTGCCACCCTGGATATAGGCAAAGAGGCCTATGACTACACCAATGGTCAGTGGGATTGGTGGACCGAAGCCCTCAAGCGTCCAACCGGGTACTGGACGCCACCCTACTATGATGACGGTGCCGGCAATATTCAGATGATCACCTTCTCCCAACCCTTTGGCGATGATGCGCCCCTGGGGGTGGTGACCACGGATCTGGCGCTCTCGAGTCTGCCCATTCGGCTGGGCATAGATCCCAAGAAGCTGTTGGTGCTCGATGCCAATGGCACCCTTATCTATCATCCGGACAATAACCTCGCCCGCAATGCGACCCTGAGTGATTGGCTGACAAATGATGCCGCCAGCGTGCAGGCGGCCAGAAAAGTGCTGGAGGGTGACACCCAGGAAGTCGCCCTGAAAGATCTGAACGGGGTTCAGTATCTTGCCAGCATCGCCAAGGTGTCGCCACTGGCATGGCGGGTATTGGTCATCACGCCACAGACTGAGTTGGTTGAAACTTTCTTGAAGGGGTTCAGTTCCTTAACTCTTAGCCTCCTGCTGCTGGCGCTGATCCTGCTGCTGACCAGCTATTACAGTGCCAAACGCCTGACCGAGCCCCTGGAAGCGCTGGAAACCGGCATTGTGGATTTCAGTAAAGGGCTCATCAAACGGCTGCAAAAACCCGAAGGAGTAGTGCGGGAAATCGCCACCCTCAGCCATAAATTCAACGAGATGGCCGAGGTATTGGAAGAGCGGGAGCAGGCGCTGCTCGACTCCCGCGGCAACCGCTTCGCCACCCTTATCGACGGCATGAGCGATAAGTCCTTTTATTGCTCCATGACCCCCGACGGCAATATAGACCAGGTCAGCGCCGGGGTAGAAAAGGTGCTTGGGATCTCACCCGATGTGCTTAAACGCAAATATCAGCGGCTCTTTTCCAGCAACGCCATCAACGAGCAAAACTGGCAATTTATGGAGATGGCGCTGCGGGGCGAGTCTGTGCCACCCCATCAGGTTGAAATGGCCGGTGCCGATGGCAGAATGCGGCGGCTTGACCTCTTTATGCAGCCGCTGCTGGACGATGAAGGCCAACTGATTTCGGTGGAGATGCTGTTTAACGATGTGACAGAGCAGTTTTCCGCCGCAGCCTGGTCCAATGCGGTGCTCGAGGCAGCGCCCGAGGCCATGTTGATAGTGGATGAGTCGGGACAACTGGTATTCAGCAACAGCCGTTGCCAGGAGCTGTTTGGTTACAGCGGCGAAGAAATGCTGAACCTCAATATCGATGCGCTGATCCCCGAGGATGAGCGCCATGGCCATCAGGGTAAGCGTCAGCTCTTTATCGATGGCGGCAGAGACCGCATTATGGCCAGCGGCAAGCCGCTGCATGCGGTTAAATGTGGCGGTGAGCACTTTCCGGTGCAGATTGGTCTGAGCCTGTTACCCGCCGACAGCCGTGGACAGCGTCAGGTGGCGGCATCCATTCGCGACCTGACGGAGCAATTGGCGGTCGAGCGTCAAATTCGCGAGAGTGAGAGTCGCTTTCGTGGTTTGGTGTCCAATATCCCCGGCGCGGTTTACCGTACCCGCATTAATGGCACCTGGACCATGGAGTATGTCAGCGACAACATCACTGAGCTCACCGGTTATCCCGCCTGGCACTTTATTGAAAACAAAAAGCGCACCTTTGGCTCCCTTATCCTCGAAGAGGACACAGAGCACTGTGACGCCATTATTTCCGGCGCACTTGCCGAGCAGCACGCCTTTGAGGTGGAGTACCGCATTCGCCACCGGGATGGCAGCCTTCGTTGGATACATGAAAAGGGCAAGGCCAGTTACGATGAAGACGGTAACCCGGTGTGGTTTGACGGCAGTCTGAACGACATCACCGAAAGTAAGCTTGCTCAGGAGCGAATTGAACAGTCGCGGGAGCAACTGGAAACCATTACCGAGTCTGTGCCCAGCACTGTGTACCAGCTGGTGTGGCGTTCTGAGCGGGACCGACGCTTTACCTTCCTCTCCAGTGCGGCCATGGCCACCCTGGGGTTCCATCGCAATGAGGTGCTGGATAACTTTGAGCTGGTGGCTGAGCGCATTGTGGAAGAAGACAGGGGCGAGATCATTCAGATGCTTGCCGGTCTTCACGGCATGCAGTGGACCAAGGCCTTCAGATACCATTTCCCTTCCGGCGAGTTGCGTTGGCTGGAGGCGGGCGCCCGGGGCAGCAAGCAGCAGGACGCGCTGGTGTGGAACGGCTATCTGATGGACATCAGCGGCCGTAAACGCATGGAGACTGAGCTTGCCCAGAGCGAGGCTCACTTCAGGGCGCTCTTTGATAACGCCGGTATTGGCATTGTTAACCTCGATGACAGGGGCATTATCAAGGATTGCAACGGCCAGTTTGTCAGTGATTTGGGCATAAGCAGCGACAGCTTGAAGCGCAAGCAACTGGCGGATTTGATGCACCCCGACGACCGAGCGCTTGCTACTGGCTTGTATCAGGCCCTGGCCGACAGTGAGCAGGGCAGTATCAGCGGCGAGTGGCGCATGCTCGATGGCGATGGCGAGCTGATGTGGATGGCGGTCATTGCTTCTGAGCTGGAAGAAGGCGACGGCGGTGAGCGCTCAGTGGTGATGAGTATCGCCAATATCACCCGCCTTAAGCTGCTTTCCGACGAGCTGATGGCCGCCAAGGAAGAGGCCGACGCGGCCAACCAGGCCAAGAGTGATTTCCTTGCCAACATGTCCCACGAAATCCGCACCCCCATGAACGCCATTATCGGCATGTCGCAGCTTTGCCTGCAGACAGAGCTCGACAGAAAGCAGCGCAACTATGTGGAAAAAATCGAGCGGGCGTCCAAGTCGCTGCTCGGTATCATCAACGACATCCTCGATTTCTCGAAAATTGAAGCCGGAAAACTGGATATCGAGGTGGTGCCCTTCCAGCTGGATACTATTCTGGAAGACCTCGGCGACATGTTCTCGGTGAAAGCCGCCGATAATCAGCTGGAGCTGCTGTTTTCTGTTGCCCCTGGCGTGCCAACGCACCTTGAAGGTGACCCGCTTCGCCTCAGCCAGGTGCTGATTAACCTGATGAACAACGCCATTAAATTCACCGAGCGGGGTGAGGTGATGTTGTCCATCAGCGAGCTGGCCCGGGATGAGGATAAGGTGCAGCTCAAGTTTGCCGTGCGCGACAGCGGCATAGGGCTTACCGCCGAGCAGCAGGCCAAGCTGTTTAAGTCCTTCAGTCAGGCCGATACCTCCACCACCCGCAAATACGGCGGCACCGGCCTTGGGCTGGCCATTTGCAAACAGCTGGTGGAATTGATGGGCGGCGAGATTGGGGTCGACAGCCAGTTTGGTAATGGCAGTACCTTCTATTTCACCGTGTCGGTAAAGGTGGCGCAAAACGCCCAGCTGAATGTTGAGCAGGAGCTGGAAGGCATGGCGGTGCTGGTGGTAGACGACAACAGCACCGCCAGAGATATTCTTCGCACCACGCTGCAAAGCATGGGCTTTTCCGTCGACAGTGCCCGCAGTGGCATGGAGGCGTTGGAGAAGTGCGCCCAGCGGGATTATCGCATCGCCCTTGTCGACTGGAAAATGCCCGAGATGGATGGCACTGAAACCGCAGCAAGGATGCGAAAACTCAAGCAGCCACCGCTTATCCTGATGGTTTCTGCCCACGCCAACAGCGAGTTTATCGACAAGGTGGAGGAGTTGGGCATCAATGGCTACATCACCAAGCCCATCAGCGCCTCCCGTTTGTTGGATGGCATCATGTCGGCGCTGGGACGTCAGGGACACAAACCTGTGCGACGTAAGGCGCAGCCCATGGATGCCCAGCAACTGTCCGGACTCAAGGGCAAACGCATCCTGCTGGTGGAAGACAATGAGATGAACCAGGAAGTGGCCAGTGAGTTTTTGGAACAGGTGGGGGTGGTGCTTTCCATCGCCGACAACGGTCAGATAGCGCTGGAAAAACTCGGTCAGCAGAGCTTCGATTTGGTGCTGATGGATTGTCAGATGCCGGTGATGGACGGTTATCAGGCCACCCGGGAGTTGAGGAAGTTGCCCGGATTTGCCGAGCTGCCTGTGATTGCCATGACGGCCAACGCCATGGCGGGCGACAAGGAGATGTGTTTGCTCGCTGGGATGAACGACCATATCGCCAAGCCCATTGAGGTGGGGATCCTCTATCAGACCCTGCTGCAGTATCTCTGCCCTGAAACCAAAGGGCGGGTATCAGCAAACGCGGATACAGACCCAGAGCAAGAGGCGGCATCCCTTACCAGCTGGCCCGAGCATGAGGATTTGGATATCGACCGGGGATTGCAGTTGGTACAAAACTCAGAGCGCCTTTATCGCCGTATTCTTGAGCGCTTCGTCACCAGCCAGGCCCAGGCAGGTAAGAAAATCCGCAAGGCCCTGGCAGCGGGGCAGCAGGAGGATGCCGTTCGTTTGGCCCACACACTCAAAGGCGTGGCGGGTAACCTCAGCGCCGACACCCTGGTTGAGGAAGCACGGCAACTCGAGGCTAGGCTTGCACAGGGAGAGGCCTGTGAAACCGAGCTGGAGGCGGTGGAAACCCGGCTGGTGCCCATAGTGGCTGCCATTGAACGTTGGATGACAGATGGGGTTGAAGAGCCGGCCGCAGAGGCGGGAGAGCAGTTGTCCGCCGATGCCCTCAAAGAGGTGCTCAATACTCTGGTGACACAGCTTGAAGACGCCGATGCGGGGGCGGTGGCAGCCCTTGAGTCGCTATCCGCGCAAGTGGCACCGGGGGTGTGGGCCAGGCTAAAGCCGGTGAGCCAGATGGTGGCGGGCTACCAGTTTGATGATGGCGCCGATTTGGTGCGAGAGCTGATACAGGAACTTGAGACCGACGGCGAATCCGCCTGACTATACTCAATAACAAATCGTTGTGGGCGCTGATTGCCCGGGTAACAGGCTGCCCACAGCAGGAGCGGCAACAAGGGAGGTTGCAATGGAAAAGGCCACAGTGCTGGTGGTGGATGATACCCCGGAGAACATCGATATTCTGGTGGGGATATTGGGGCAGGATTATAAGGTCAAGGTGGCCATTGATGGCCCAAGGGCGTTGGCGCTGGCGCTGAAGTCGCCTCCGGATTTGATTTTGCTGGACGTGATGATGCCCGGGATGAGTGGCTATGAGGTATGCCGCCGTCTTAAGCAGGAACCCATGACGGCCCATATCCCGGTGATTTTCGTTACCGCCCTTGCCGAGGTCGCTGACGAAACCCAGGGCTTTGAGCTGGGGGCCGTGGACTATATCACCAAGCCGGTGAGTGCGCCCATTGTGAAGGTGAGGGTGAAAACCCACCTGGCACTTTACGACCAGAAGAGACTGCTCGAAGAGCAGGTGCGAGAACGGACCAGGGAGCTTGAACAGACCCGCTTTGAGATTATCCGCCGTCTCGGCCGCGCCGCCGAATACAAGGACAACGAAACCGGGTTGCACGTGGTACGCATGAGCCATTATGCGAGATTGCTGGCACGACAGGCCGGGCTGCCTGAACCCTTCTGCGAGCTCCTGTACAATGCAGCGCCCATGCATGATATAGGCAAAATAGGCACCCCCGATGCGGTACTGAAAAAGCCGGCCAAGCTGGATGCCGAAGAGTGGGAAATCATGCAGCAGCACGCCAGCATAGGTGCCGAAATCATTGGCGAACATCCGGATCCGCTGCTGCAGATGTCCCGCCGTATTGCCCTGACTCACCATGAGAAATGGGATGGCTCTGGCTATCCCAATGGCCTCAGTGGCACTGAGATCCCCATCGAAGGGCGTATCGTCGCCATTGCCGATGTGTTCGATGCCCTGACGTCCATCAGACCTTATAAGAAGGCATGGAGTATTGAAGACACCATGGCCTTGCTGGAGTCGGAAGCCGGCAAGCAGTTTGACCCTGAGCTGGTGGAGCACTTCAAGCAGATATTGCCCGAGGTGGTGGCGGTGCGCGATAAACACATGGAAACGGAAGACTAGCCCGGCAGTTGGCAACTGTGATTGCTTACGCTCGGATATCGGGCTTTCAAATAAAAAGAGGCGCACCAGGCGCCTCTTTTTTGTCTGCTTTGCTTGTCCGCTTTGTTCGTCTGGGATGCATATCGGTTACATGCCCGGCGCTGACAAGGACCTGCTTGTGATGAGTTACTCTTCCAACGAGTAGGGCAGGGGCAGCAGGGTGAAGCTGGCCTCGTGGTCGTCGGCGAGACGCAGCACCGCATCGGGCGCTGTGTCATTGGCGAGGACTGCGGTCATCAGTACCTTGCTGCCGCGGCTCACCACCTCAATGATGTTGCCTGCCTTGCGATAGCCACCTTCCACGGCGATTTCCAGGGTGCTTTCGAGGCGAACTGGCGTCTGGCTTTCACCAAAGAGGATGTAGAGCGCGCGCTTGTTGCCGCCACGGTATTTGGTGCGGGCCACGGTTTCCTGCCCCATGTAGCAGCCCTTGTTAAAGCTGATACCGTCGAGGGCCTGCAGATTACACATCTGGGGGATGTACTCGCTGGCATGGCCCGCTGCGATATTGGGGTAGCCGGCACGAATTTCCAATGCTTGCCATACGCCTGCTCCGTAAAGCGGCTGGCCGCTTTTCTCTATCAGGGCACAGGCATTGGCCTTGTCCAGGATCAGAATAAACCGCTCACCGTCTTTAAGCACAGTGCCTTGCTCTGTGCTGTAAACGTCTGCCTCTGACGTGCCAAAATGCTGGGCAACAAAACCGGCTGCCTCTGGACCAGATACACCCAAGAGGGTGAGCTCGCCGTTTACATCCACAAGCTCCACTTTGCTGAATACGGCGTATTTTTTCAGCTGTGCCAGTGAGACTTCCAATGCGCTGCGCGGCTCCAGCATCATCAGGGCGTCGCCCAGTTTAAAGGTGCGGAAGGTTGCCAGCATACGGCCCTTGGGATCGCAGTGGGCGCCCCAGCGCCATTGGCCGGGTTCCAACGCACTGATATCGGCGGTGACCTGGCCATGGATAAAGCTGTTGCCCTGCTCGCCGGTGACAGACACCAGCCCGAGATGATTGAGTAAACTCAGGGTCAATGCCGGGCCTTCGCTGTCCAGCGCCCAGGCGGCCTGTGAGACGGTAAATGTCATTGCCTGTTCCTTGAAATGAACTTGGATAGTCTGGGATTGTAGCGGATCCCAATGGCCGGGTGAATGACCATATCCCTGCCGGACTCGCAAAAATAAAAAGGCGCCCCCCGGGCGCCTTTTTATGGGGCACTGTCAGTGCAGCAAACGGGTTCTGATGGTGCCTTCAATGCCGCGCAGTTGCTCGAGTGCTTCCTCGGCCTGGTGGGTGTCCACTTCCATCACCACGTAACCGATATCGGCGGTGGTTTGCAGATACTGGGCGGAGATGTTGATGCCTTTTTCAGAAAACGCCTGGTTAATCTTGATAAGAATACCGGGGCGGTTTTTGTGAATGTGCAGCAAACGTGAAGTGCCCTTGTGCAGTGGCAGGGATACTTCGGGGAAGTTCACCGCAGACACGGTAGAGCCGTTGTCTGAGTACTTGGCGAGCTTGCCGGCCACTTCGATGCCGATGTTTTCCTGGGCTTCTTCGGTAGAACCACCCACGTGCGGGGTCAGGATAACGTTGTCCAGGCCACGCAGCGGACTTTGGAAGATATCATCGTTGGACTTTGGCTCAACCGGGAACACATCGATGGCGGCGCCGGCAATGTGCTCTTCTTTGAGCGCCGCTGACAAGGCGTCGATGTCAACCACTGTGCCGCGGGAAGCGTTAATCAGGAAGCTGCCCTTTTTCATGGTGGCCAGTTCGGTGTGACCAATCATGTTTTTGGTCTGTGGGGTTTCAGGCACATGCAGGCTCACCACATCGGCGCTGGCCAGCAATTCTTCAAAGGAATGCACCTGCTGAGCGTTGCCCAGCGGCAGCTTGTCTTCGATATCGAAAAACTTCACCCGCATACCCAGGGTTTCGGCCAGAATGCCAAGCTGGGTGCCGATATGACCATAGCCAATTACGCCCAGGGTCTTACCGCGCACTTCCACGCTGCCGTTGGCACTCTTGAGCCAGCCGCCGCGGTGGCAAAGGGCGTTTCGCTGGGGAATACCGCGCATCAGCATGATGATTTCGCCCAGCACCAGCTCAGCCACGGAGCGGGTATTGGAGAAGGGGGCGTTAAATACCGGGATACCGGCGAGCTCGGCAGACTTGAGGTCAACCTGGTTGGTGCCAATACAGAAGCAACCAATGCCGACCAGTTTTTCGGCCTTGCTCAGCACCTCGGCACTCAGTTGGGTGCGGGAGCGAATGCCGACGAAGTGGGCATCTTTGATGGACGCAATCAGCGCCTCATCGGCGAGGGACGCCTTGTGATATTCGATATTGGTGTAGCCCGCCCGCTCAAGTACATCTACCGCAGATTGGTGGACGCCTTCGAGCAGCAGGATCTTGATCTTATCCTTGTCCAGCGAATGTTTCGCCATGGTGTAGATACCCTCTTTCTAATGCCTATAGGTTTTATGTGTCTGCTGACTGTCAATGCCCGCCCAAATTAGCATTTTTTTTACACAGTGTGGAGGGCTGGATGGCTAAAGTGTTTATTCAAAAACCAGAACAATATCACATAAGGTAAATGATACGGCACTAAGCCCGGTCTGTGAGTGGGTGGTTTGGGTTGCGCTGACCTGTGAACAGCAGTGGCGTGTTGGCCGGGTTTGGGATGTCTTGAAGTACTTATTATGGAGTATTTACATTTGTTAATGGTTTTTTGGCGACAAGGCCCACAGGGCTGAAAGCCCCATGGCAGCGGGGAGCGCGTCAGGTCTCGCTTTTACCGTACATTGTTTAATGAGAATCATTCTTTGATTCATACCTACGTCTTATGGTTTTATAAGGCTGAGTCAGCAAAATTGGGGATCCCTGTTCAATAGTCTGGCGTTTTTTTAGCCGCACATGGAAGTTTGAACGACGGCGGTCAACAAGGAGAAAGAGGGTTGAATACGGTAAATGAGTTGATTTTTGTGCACCAATTGGTTGCACCCTGTCATCTGGCCATCCTGGCAGAATCCATAGGGTTAAAAACCCGCATCGTAAAACACGTCGGTGAGCTGGACCTGGATAAGCACCCGCAGGCGTTTTATCTCATCGCCCAGAAAGGCGCGGCGCTGGATAATAAAGGCATTCCGCTGCTGGCCAGCCGACTGACTCCCCACGTGCCCGTCGCCCTTTATCAGGTGGAACGTAATTCTCTGGATCAGGAAGCCGCATTATTGCTTGGGATCCGGGGATTGTTGTTTGCCGATCAGCGCATGGACTTGATGCTGACAGGCCTTCGCAAGATGGTGGCCGACGAACTCTGGTTTGACCGGCCGCTTATCAGCAAGATGTTCCGTCGACTGGTGAATAAACTGGACACCAATTCCGATGTATCACCCGACGCTATGGCGATGCTGCAATCTTTGACCGGCAGGGAGTGCACCATTATCCAGTTGGTTGGCAGTGGTGCCAGAAATAAAGAAATTGCCGATCGCCTGTGCATCAGTGAGCACACCGTGAAGGCGCACATTTCGTCTATTTTTCGCAAGACCCAATCCCGTAACCGGGTAGAGCTGCTGCGCTGGGCCCAGTCTCACCAGAGTCACTTCGCTTTGGTCAGTTAAACAGAATGTCGATGGCGCTGGTCAATGGAGTACCAGCGTTATCAATAGACAAATAAAAAAGGAGCCATCTGGCTCCTTTTTTATTGGGGTGCTGTTATCAGCGTGGCGCGCCGTTCTGGATAACAGTGGCGACGTTTTCGTTACCCACTTGAGTCACGTTGATCACGTTGCTGCTGCCCATTTGAGAGCCGGTTACCAGGTTGTCGTTGCCGCTTTGAGCCACGATGAAGCTGTTGCCTTCGCCGACTACGGCAAATGCACCCTCATCGCCACCTACCCAGTTGCCGTTACCGGTTTGGGTGATTTGTGCCAGGTTTTCATCGCCCTGGATCAGCAGATCCAGTACGTTGAGGTCGCCGGACTGGGTGCCGATGATGTCGGTGTTGCTGTTGCCTTCGATGGTAACAATGGCTTCGTTGTCATTGCCCATTTGAGCGATATCCACCTCGTTGTCATTACCAAATACAAGGCTGTAAGCGAAGTTGGCATCACCTTCCTGAGCGATTTCCAGGCTGTTGTCTTCGCCAAAGGCGCCGGCCAGCAGCTGGTTGCTGTTACCTTCTGAGCTCAGGTTCAGGGTGTTGTCATTGCCCACGGCAACAAACTCGGCATAGTTCAGATCGCCTTCCTGCTCCAGATCCACATCGTTATCGTCGCCTTGAACGATAAACTGAGCACTGTTGGAGAAGCCTTCCTGCTCGATGTCTATCATGTTGTCGCTGCCTTCAATAACAGCTGTCAGTGTGTCACCGATGGCGTTTTCGGTGCCAGACTGGTTGATTTCAACGTCGTTGTTGTCACCGGTGGTGAATTCCAGAACCGCCACGTTGCGATCGCCATCCTGGGTCATGGTCAGATCGTTGTCGCTGCCTTGCAGGGCGTAAACAAAGCCCACGTTGTTGTTCCCAACCTGCTCAATCTCAACTTCGTTGTTGTCACCGGCAACGCCGCGCACACCACCGACGTTGTTGTCACCTTCCTGATAGATGGAGACATCGTTGTTGTTGCCAACGTTGGCAGTGAAGTCCAGTGCAATCAGACCACCCTGGTTGTTGTTGCCCAGCTGAGTGATTTCACCGTCGTTATCGTTGCCCTGTACGCGGAAAACGGCATAGTTGCTGCCGCCATCCTGATCAACCCAGGCACTGTTGTTGTCGCCGGTCAGTTCTACATTGCTTTCGTTCAGCTCGCCAGCCTGCATCACGTCAACGGCGTTACCGTTACCGGCAGTTACCGCGGCACTCTGGTTGAAGAAACCAGTCTGGACCACGTTATCCGTGTTGTTGTCACCGGTTTGGCTTACGCCGGCAATGTGCCAGTCTTCGGCTTGCTCTACAGACACGGTATTCTGATTGCCCTCAGAACCAATGTAGGCTTCGTTCCATACGCCGTCCTGGGTGACTGTGGTGGTGTTTTCATCACCGAGCTGATCAACCCGCGCCAGGTTCAGTACACCTGTTTGTTCCACGGTGGTGTCGTTGGCATAACCGGCTTGGTTCACCTGGATTTCGCTGACATCGCTGGCAAAGGCCTGCGCTGACATGCCGATACCCGCGGTGATGGCTAAAGCCAAGAGTGACTTCTTCGCTTGTGATTTCATGTGACGCTCCCTGTTAGTATTGAGTCACGGCGATAGATGCTCCATCGCCAATTTGTTGAATAGAAAAATTCGCACTGCCCAACTGCTTGAGCTGCACCAGATTGTTGTCGCCTATCTGGGTTATCTCAGCGCTGTTGTGGTTTCCTGCCTGAAACAAATCCACCTCATTGTCAGCGCCCAGCTGACGCACCAGAGCCTGATTTTCAACACCGATTTGGGCGACAATAAGGCTGTTGAAGTCGCCCGACTGGGCAACTATGGCCTCGTTCTGCACCCCCATCTGAAACAGGTCTATGAGGTTGTCCCGTCCGCTGGACTCCAGCAGAGTTTGGAGGGGGACAGAAAGCGACATCTCGTCGCCTACCCCGGGTGTTGGCGTTTCGGCCAGCACGGCAGGGCAGCAAAGCAGGAGGGAAGCGCTTAAAACCAGCGATTTGCAGTAAGACACTCGACACTCCTTTGCGATGCGTAAACTTCCAAAGCCGACGGGTCGGCAAAATTACAGCACCAAGTTAAGGTTCTGAGACCTGAGTCACAATCGGAAGAAAGCCTATTTATACGGGAGGGGACGAATCGCGTCTTTTACTGTGTGGTCTTTTCTAAGCGTTTGATTTATAAGTGTGTAAGTTTATTTCTGGATACATTTCACGGTCGGTATTAGCTACTTCAGCCTAGTAGATAAGTATAAAAACCAATGCCTGGACTGGGCAAATACGCCTGGTTGGGCGAAAGTGATATTGAAATATCTCATCCGGAAACTTGCCGCCGGTAATGACCTTGATGGGATATTTCGGTTCAGTATTTAACTGAGCAGACGCAACAGTAGTTTTACGCGGCCATGATGGCCGCGTTTTTTTATTTGCCTTGGCCAAAGTACATTGCGGATTATTGGGAATGGAGTACTGAATAATATTGGATAAAATATCGGCAATTAATCATTCTTGATTAATTCATTATTCAGTGTTCTGTTGCGTCTCTATTCGCTTTTCAGCGCTTATGATGGCAGAAATAATTCTATTTTATCGGTCTGTTATTATTTGTTTTTTTAATCAGCACGCCGTATTTATTCGTTTTATGGAACTGATGTTTTTAACTAAAGTGTTTAGATATCCATACTTTAGCTTCCATGTTCTGTGACATAACCCCTTCTTTTGGAGTATTAACTCTGGGACAATCTGCCCGCGTTAACGAAAGATAACGTCATTATTATAATTAACGGGGTTGATAATATGGAAAATGTTAAAAAGCTGACAGCCATTGCCGTGGCTGTATCGGCGGCAATGCCATTGCTGGCAAATGCCGATGTGATGATTACCGAATATGTAGAAGGCAGTTCCAACAATAAAGCCATTGAGCTTTACAACAGCGGTGATGCGGCCGTTGATCTGACCGGCTATTCTCTGGTGCGCTATAAAGATGGCGCTACCACGCCCACCAACATGGTCGCCCTCGATGGTCAGAGTCTGGCCGCCAAAGGCATCAAGGTCATCACTCATCCCAGTGCTGTCATTACCCTGCCAGCGGGCACAGACACCATGACCGGCGATCTCTACTTTAACGGCACCGATGCGGTAGCCCTGATGAAAGACGGCGCCATTGTGGATGTAGTGGGTGCCATTCCCACCCCAAAAGACTGGGGTCTTAACGTCACTATCGCCCGTAAGACCAACGCGCTGGCCGCGGCGACTGTGTATAACGAAGCCGACTGGGAAACCTCAGCCATCGACAACTTCTCAGGCCTTGGCAGCCTCGAGGGTGCAACAGCACCCGAAGTGCCAGCCTTCAGCTGCGCCGGCGCTACGCTGATCCCGATTTATGACATTCAGGGCAGCGGCGATAAGAGCCCACTGGTGCCGGAAGGCAAATTTGAATCCGATACAGAAGTGACCCTGCGTGGCGTGGTGTCTGCCCGCGGTGAGAGTCTGTTCAAGGGTTTCTACCTGCAGGATGTGCAGGGTGATAATTCCCCTCTGACCTCCGATGGTATTTTTGTGTTCCTCGGCGAAGCAGCCCCTGAAGCGATTCAGCCAGGGGTGGAAGTCTGTGTGCAGGGTAAGGTGAAGGAATACTTCGGCCTGACCCAAATCGACATCAAAGCCGACAAGAAGTTTGAAGTGGGCGCCAAGGGCGATGTGCCAGGCGCCGTACCCTTTGCCGTGACCGAAGGCGAGACCCTGGAGCAGGCGCTGGAACGCTTCGAAGGCATGAAAGTGGTGCTGGATGTCGGCAGCGAGATGAAAGTCAGCCGTACTTTCAGCTACGACTATGCCGGTCGTCGCAACAACCTGATGCTGTCCCACAAGGCGCCGCTGATGAAGCCCACCCAGGTGCATCCAGCGCTGAGTGAAGAAGCCATTGCCCTGGAGATGCAAAACCGTGGCAATGAGCTGTTTGTGGAGTCTGACTTCAAGGCTGCCGACGGCGTAGTGCCATTCCTGCCTGACTTTAACGCCGAAACCGGTTATATCCGCGTGGGCGATGAGCTCAAGGGCCTCGAAGGCATGGTGAGCTACAGCTACAACGAATACCGTTTGGTGACCACCAACACCCTGACCCCGGCCGATATTGTTCGCGGTAATGATCGCACCGACGCCCCGGTTGTAGCCGAGCAAGGCGATATCCGTGTGGCCAGCTTTAACGTGCTCAACTTCTTCAACGATGTGGTGGGCGGCGATGCCAACCCAACCGGTTCTAACCGTGGCGCCCTGACCGAAGAAGAAATGCTGCTGCAGCGCACCAAGATTGTGAGTGCCATCACGGCCATGAACGCCGACATCGTGGGCCTGATGGAAATTGCCAACAACGGCTTTGGTGAGAAGAGTGCCATTCAGAACCTGCTGGACGCCCTGAACGCCGAGCAAACGGCCGACAACGCCTACAGCTTTGTGGAAATTGCCGATGCCGACAAGACTGATGGCAAGTATTTCGGCAATGATGCCATCACCGTGGGCATGCTGTACCGCACCGCCAAGGTGAGCCCTGAAGGTGCGGCTTTTGTGATTGAAACCCCTGAGCAGCATGCGCCGGAAGGCGTGGCCAGCCGTGACAACAAGGGCGTGGTCGAAACCAGCCCTGCGCAGGACAAGTATCAGCGTCACAGCCTGGGTCAAACCTTCAAGGTAAAAGATGAAAACCTGACTGTGGTGGTAAACCACCTCAAGTCCAAGGGTTCAGGCTGCCTGGAAGATTGGATCAATTTCGATGAAAGCCGCGATCCCGCCGATCTGCAGGGCAAGTGTAATGCGTTCCGCGTATCGGCTGCCAAGGTGATTGGTGAAGCCGTGAAAGACATCGAAGGCGATGTGCTGGTGATTGGCGACCTGAACGCTTACGGCATGGAAGATCCTGTGCGTGTACTGACCGATTACGATGCCTCCACCTCCAACCGTGAAGTGAAAACCGCTTCTTACACCACGCTCGCCGGCCAGAGCTACGAGCAAGAGGGCAGCGTGATTGAGAAGGGCTATGGCCTGATTAACCTGAATACTCAGGTACATGGCGCCGATACCTACTCTTACAGCTACAACGGTGAACTGGGTAACCTCGACCATGCCCTGGGTAACGACAGCCTGGCCAAGCGGGTAGTGGATATCGAGGACTGGCACATCAACTCGGTGGAATCCAACCTGTTCGAATACGGTAAGAAGTTTACCGGCAGCCTGGAAAAATCCGAAAATGCCTTCTCGGCATCAGACCACGACCCTGTGATTGTGGCCCTGAGCTATCCCGATAAAGTGGAAGAGAAAAAGGATGACGGTGGTGCCATGGGCGGACTGCTGCTGGCATTGGCAACCCTGATTGGTCTTGGCCGTCGCCGTACTTATTAATTTAAGTAACTCGCCAGAGGGGATGCATGCATCCCCTTTTTTTATTGTGCTTTCAAGTGGTTTTGTTTCGGCTCAGGCCGCTGGGCATTGGTTTACCTGCATGGCCGTGGCAAGTACACTGGCGCAATCACAGACAATGGGAGAAGTGAATGAGTATCTGGTTTCGCCCCGTCACCCTGGACGATTGCGCCAAAATGGATGAGGGCATGCATGGCCGTGGCACCCTGATGAAGACCCTCGGGATCCAAATCAGCGAAATCGGCGACGATTATATGAAGGCGACTATGCCTGCCACACCGGCGGTACATAATCCCCTTGGCATAGTGCATGGTGGCGCCAATGTGGTTTTGGCCGAAACCGTGGCGAGCTACGCCGCCAACTTTGTAGTGGATTTTGAGAAATACTATTGCGTGGGCCAGGAGATTAACGCCAATCACCTGCGTGCAGCCCGCAATGGCACACTCACGGCCACTGCCAGGCCAGTGCATCTGGGTAAGCGCAGTTCAGTATGGGAAATTCTGATACACAACGGTGCAGGGGAATTGACCTGCATTTCGCGGATGACCGCGGCAGTTGTAGAACGCTGAACTAAAATATAGGCATCATAAACAGTTGCAGAGGAGTTGCGATGGAGACGGCAACGATTTGGGAATGGGTGGGCTATCTCGCCTCGGTGGTGGTGGCCATTTCATTGATGATGGCCAACATCAAAAAACTGCGTTGGTGGAATCTGGTGGGGGCGGCGCTGTTCGTGGCCTATGGTTTGGCCATCGATGCTTACCCGGTGGCGCTGGTTAACTTTTTCATCGTACTGATAGATGCTTACTATCTGGTGAAGCTCTATCGGGAGCCTGAACCCAACAGCTGATCCTGATGTCATGATAGAAACGCGGCCCTGGCCGCGTTTTTTATTGGGGTGGGAATCATTCATCGAAATGTCAGATTGTAATCATCTGATTTAATCGTTTTATCTGTTTTGTCGATTACCGTAGTCTTTGCTCATCGACTGGGTCGTTAAGTTTAAGGAGCCATTATGGCCACCATTTTTGACCTGATAGAGGCCTGGTGTGCCGGGCCCGCAACCAAATCAACGGATAAATAAGAGGAAACACAGATGAGTCATTACATCACCAGCCAAAACGGCGCCCCCATCGCCGATGACCAGAATTCCCTGACCGCCGGCAGCCGTGGCCCAGTGCTGTTGCAAGACTGGCAACTGATTGAAAAGCTGGCTCACTTTAACCGCGAGCGTATCCCTGAGCGTGTGGTACACGCCAAGGGCACCGGCGCTTACGGCACCTTCACCCTGACCCGCGACTTATCTGAGTACACCATTGCCGACCACTTTATCGGCGAGGGCAAGGTCACCGAAACCTTCGTACGTTTCTCCACCGTGGGCGGTGAAATGGGCTCTGCCGATGCCGAGCGCGACCCCCGTGGCTTTGCGGTACGCTTTTACACCAAGCGCGGCAACCACGATGTGGTGGGCAACAACACCCCAACCTTCTTCCTGCGTGATGGTATCAAGTTCCCGGACTTCATCCATACCCAGAAGCGTAACCCCCAGACCAACCTGAAAGACCCTCAGGCCATGTGGGATTTCTGGTCACTGAACCCTGAAGCGCTGCATCAGGTGACAGTGCTGATGTCTGACCGCGGTATCCCGGCAAACTATCGTCAGATGCACGGGTATGGCTCTCACACCTTCAGCCTGTGGAATGCCAAAGGTGAGCGCTTCTGGGTGAAGTTCCACTTCAAGTCCCAGCAGGGTGTGGTGAACCTGACCAACGAGCAGGCCGATAAGCTCAAAGGCATAGATCCGGACTCTTCCCAGCGGGATCTGATGGTGGCCATCATGGATGGTCATTTCCCCCGCTGGACTGTGAACGTGCAAATCATGCCGGAAGCCGATGCCAACACCTACCACATCGACCCGTTCGACTTGACCAAGGTATGGCCGCACAAGGACTACCCGCTGATTGAGATTGGGGTACTGGAGCTTAACCGCATGCCGCAAAACTACTTTGCCGAAGTAGAGCAGGCGGCGCTGGCCCCCAGTAACCTGGTGCCCGGTGTTGGCGCCTCACCTGACAAGATGCTGCAGGCCCGTTTGTTTGCCTATGCCGACGCCCAGCGCTATCGCATTGGTGCCAACTACAACCAGTTGCCGGTGAACTGCCCACACGCCACTGTGGCCAACCATCACCAGCGTGGCGGCGCCATGGCCGGGACTCAGTGCCCCTATCATGGTGACAATGGCCATCAAAGCCAGACCGGTGGCGATGCCAGCGCCAACTATGGCCCAAGCACAGTGACAGGTGCGCTGAATGATGCCAGCCACTTTGCTGAGCCGCCACTGCGCCTCGAAGGTGAAGCCGCCCGTTACAGCCGCTACGGTAAGGACGACTACACCCAGGCCGGTAACCTGTACCGTCTGTTCAGTGAAGGTGAGAAGAATCGCCTCGCCGAGACCATCGCGTCGACCCTGCGCCAGGTAACAGAAGAGGTGCAGCAGCGTATGCTGGCCCACTTCGATAAGGCGGATGCCGACTACGGTCAGCGTATTCGCGCCGCGCTCTGAGCCGATTTGAGTTAATCGCCTGAGTTGAAAAAAGGGAAGCAATGGCTTCCCTTTTTCTTTTATGCAGATGCTTGTTAGCTTTTTTAGTGTCAGAGCAGGGGGCAACCGCCCATTAGTGCCACAGCAGGGTGGCAATACCCATGATGGCAAACAGTACCGCAGTGCCTCTGTGTATCCAGGTCATCGGCAGTTTGTCGGCACTGAAATGCCCCGCAATCACCACAGGCACATTGGCGAGCAGCATACCCACTGTGGTGCCCATGACGACCATCCACAGATCATCGTAGCGGGCCGACAGCACCACGGTTGCCACCTGGGTTTTATCACCGATTTCGGCAATGAAAAAGAGCACCAGGGTCGCGATGAAGGGGCCAAAACGGTAGAGGCTGCTTTCTTCGGCTTCTACTTTGTCCGGCACCAATACCCACAGGGCAATGGCGAAGAAGCTCAGTGCCACCAGATATCGCGCGGTATCCGGGCTGACAAAGTCTGTTGCCCATTGGCCAAGCCAGGCGGCGGCAAAATGGTTGGCTATGGTGGCAATAAAAATACCGAGGATGATGGCGGTTTTGTTTTTGAATCTGGCGGCGAGCAGCAGTGCCAGCAGTTGGGTCTTGTCGCCGATTTCGGCGATGGCCACGGTTAAGGTGGAGGCGGTGAAGGCTTCTAACATGGTTGCGTTCCTGGGGTGGCTGACCGACAAGCACGATAAACCCGCCACCCCATAGTCATAGTTGTGGCTTATCGCGCTCAGGTCTTGCCGGGCAAACTGGCGTTTGCTGTAAGCACCATGGCATGTGGCCAAGTGTGTTGATGCTTACCCCTGAGCCAGGCTCAGGTTGGCTACTCCCCCGAAAGTGAGGCAGGCATTATAACAGCACAATGCATCCGGGCAAGGGGCTGCAAGACACAATTGTTACTGCGCGGTAGCAGTTTCGCGCGCTTTTGCTGCCATGCTGCACACTGAGAGGCGGTGCCCTTGCCGAGCCTGTGTGGCTCTGTTAATGTCGGCTGCAGTCGTTTTTTTATGAAAGCCTGTTAATCCCCTTAGCGGGTGCGTCCTCTCAAGGCGATGGCCTTTCGGCAGTTCTAAAAATTGGCTCATACCTATAACTACAAATGATTTATCAGACTTGAACAGGACAGTTCCGTGAATTTGAAAACACTTGGCTCTATTGCCATTGTGGCGGGTACCGCCATTGGGGCCGGCATGTTGGCGTTGCCGCTGGCGACAGCCGCCCTTGGGGTAATCCCCGCGCTGTTATTGCTGCTGATCGTGTGGGCCATATCGGCATATACCTCCCTCCTGATGCTCGAAATTAACCTGCGCAGTGGTGTGGGAGACAATGTGCACGCCATTACCGGCAAGACACTGGGCAAAAAAGGCCAGCTTATCCAGGGCGCCTCTTTCCTGAGTTTGTTGTACGCCCTGACTGCCGCCTATCTCACCGGCGGCTCCTCCTTGCTGGTACACCGCATGGAGTCGGTGTTTTCCATCAATCTCGACGGTCAGCTGGCGGTACTGATTTTTACCCTGGTGCTGGGCAGCGTGGCCGCACTGGGCGTGAGCTGGGTGGATAAGCTCTCCCGCTTACTGTTCAGCTTGATGGTGGTGCTGCTGGTGCTGGTGGTGGGCTTCCTGTTACCTGAAATCCGCCCTTCGGTCATTGCCGCCGATGCCTTTGAAAAGGTCTCGGCCAATGCCTGGATGGCGGCCATCCCCGTGGTTTTTACCTCCTTTGGTTTCCACGTATGTATCGCGACCCTGGTACGCTACCTCGATGGCGATGCGGTTAACCTGCGCAAGGTGCTGCTGATTGGCTCGACCATCCCACTGGTGTGTTACATCCTGTGGCTGCTGGTGACCCTGGGCACCGTCGGCGGCGATGAAATAGCCACCTTTAACGGCGCCCTGCCAAAGCTTATCAGCGCCCTTCAGGAGCTGGCGGCGCATCCTGTGGTGGGCCAGAGCATAGCTGTATTTGCTGACTTGGCACTGGTGACCTCCTTCCTTGGGGTAACCATGAGTCTGTTTGATTTTCTGGCCGAAATGACCCGCTCCAAGGGCGGTATCGGTGGTCGTTTGCAGACCTGGGTTATCACCTTTTTACCACCCCTGCTGTGTGCGCTCTTTGTGCCCGAAGGCTTTGTGGCCGTGCTGGGCTTTGCCGCCATTCCGCTGGTGTTTATGATAATTTTCCTGCCCATTGCCATGGCGCTGAATCAGCGTGCCCAGTACCGGGATGGCTATCAGGTAAGTGGCGGCAAGCTGGCCTTGTCGCTGATTGGTGTTGCCGGGGTAGCCATCATTGCTGCCCAGCTGTGGGTGGCACTGTAAAAAGCCTTTTGTAACGGAAGTTTGCCAAGGCTGTGACAGCTTGTAACCCTGTGATAAAGTCGGGTCTTCGCGCCCGGCTTTTTTGTATCCGCCTTTTGGGGTGATTGATGTTTTAAACCAAACATCAATGACTCGATTAAATGGCTAATTGGGCACGGCAATGCGCTCGACATCATCACAATAAACAATGGAATAACACAATGAAAAAATGGTTACTGACTGCCGCCATCGCGGCCGCCTTCGGTGCCCAGGCAGATGAAGGTATGTGGCAGCCACATCAGCTTCCTGCACTGGCCAAGACGTTGAAAGCCAAGGGATTGGAAATTGACCCTGAGTCCATCTCCAAACTGACCGAATTCCCGATGAATGCCGTTATCAGCCTGGGCGGCTGTACCGCATCATTCGTTTCTCCCAAAGGCTTGGTGGTCACCAACCATCACTGTGCCTATGGCTCTATCCAGTACAATTCCACCGCCGAAAAGAATCTGCTGGCGGATGGTTTCCTGGCCAAGAGCTTCGATGAAGAGCTGCCTGCCGCCCCGGGTTCACGTGTTTACGTGACCGAGTCTGTGACCAATGTGACCGCACAGATCAACGAAGGTCTTGATTCCCTCAAGGGTGATGCCTTCTACAAGGGCGTTGAAGCCAAAGAAAAAGCCCTGGTTGCCGAGTGTGAAAAAGAAGACGGCTACCGCTGTAACGTATACAGCTTCCACGGCGGTCTCGAGTATTACCTCATCAAGCAGATGGAAATCCGCGACGTGCGTCTGGTGCATAACCCAGCAGGCAGCGTGGGTAAGTACGGCGGTGATATCGACAACTGGATGTGGCCACGTCATACCGGTGACTACTCTTTCTACCGCGCCTACGTGGGTAAAGATGGCAAGCCGGCCGATTTCTCCAAGGACAACGTGCCTTACGAGCCCAAGAGCTTCCTGAAAGTCTCTGCCAAGGGTCTGAAGGATGGCGATTTTGTGATGGTGACCGGCTATCCGGGCCGCACCAACCGCTACCGCACCGCCTCTGAAGTCGAAAACCAGTTCACCTGGAACTACCCGGCCAGCCGCGAGCTGCGCGAACAGATCATCGACATCATCAAAACCAGCGCGCCTGAAGGCAGCGATGCCCGTATCAAGTACGAAAGCACCCTGGCAAGCCTGGCCAACTACGCCAAAAACTTCGCCTCCATGATCGAGTTTTACGGTAAGTCCACCATGCTGGAAGACCGCAAGGCTCGTGAAGCTGAGCTTGCCAACTGGATCAAGGCCGATGCCAAGCGTCAGGCCAAGTATGGTCAAACCCTGGCTGACCTCGAGCGTCTGGTTACCGAAGGTAACAAGACCCAGGAGCTGGATCTGATCCTCGGTTACATGAGTTACTCCACCCCTATGAGCACTGCGGCGCGCCTGTATCGTCTGGCCCATGAAAAGCAGCTGCCGGACATGGAGCGTGAGCCAGGCTTCCAGGACCGCGATATGACCCGCTTTACCGCCGGTCTTGAGCGTATTGACCGTCGTTACGATGCCAGTGTCGACAAGGTTGTGCTGTTTGAGATGCTCAAGCGCTACGCCGCCCTGCCTGCTGACAAGCGCCGCGGCGACATCGATGCCTTCTTCGGTATTGGCAAAAAGTTTGACGAGAAGAAGCTCAAGAAGCAGCTCGACAAGATGTACGACAAAACCGAAATCGGTAACAAAGACGTGCGTATGGCCTGGATGGACAAGTCAGTTGATGACTTCAAAGCCAGCAAAGACCCATTCATTCAGCTGGCTGTTGCCACCTTCGACACCTCCATGGCCCGTGAAAAGGCCCAGAAGGAGCTGGGTGGTGAGCTGATGAAGGTGCGTCCTGCCTATATGGAAGCCATCATCGCCTACAACAACGAGCTGGGTAAGCCGGTTTATGCCGATGCCAACTCAAGCCTGCGTGTGACCTACGGCAACGTGAAGGGTTACTCACCAAAAGATGGCCTCTATGCCGTGCCATTTACCCGTCTTGAAGGTATCACCCAGAAAGACACAGGCGTTGACCCGTTCGATGCCCCCAAGAAGCAGCTGGAGCTGATTGAAGCCAAGCAGTACGGTGATTTCTACGTGAAAGACATCGACTCTGTACCGGTTAACTTCCTGTCCACCGTGGACACCACAGGTGGCAACTCAGGTTCGCCAACCCTGAACGGCCGCGCCGAACTGGTGGGTCTGCTGTTTGATGGCGTGTACGAGAGCATCATCGGTGACTGGAACTACGACGACAACATCAACCGCTCCATCCACGTCGACAGCCGTTATATGCTGTGGGTGATGAAGTACCTCGACAATGCAGACAACCTGTTGGCCGAGATGGAAATCGTTGAATAACAGTCTGTGACTGAATACAAACGGGGCCAGATGGCCCCGTTTTTTTATGCTGCAACATCCTTATTCAGCTTTCGTCCAGCGCTGTCATTATTCGCGGTACAGCGTTGCCTTCATTTCGGGCCCAGCGCAGTCAGGAGTGCGAGGCGCTCTGTCTCATCGAGCGCTCTCATCTGTCCTTCACCAAGCTCGCCCAGTGTCAGGGTTTGAATAGACTCCCGCAGTAAATCCACCACAAGGTAGCCCCGTGCCTTCCACAGGCGCCGGATTTGGCGCTTCTTGCCTTCGGTGAGCCACATCCTCACGCTTAAAGCATCCTGGGGTTCAATCCGGCAGGGGCGGGTAGGGCCTTCACCGTAATCAAAACCCGCCGCAATGGCCGCAATGTCATCGGAGCCTGGCGCTTTATTCAGGGTAACCAGATAGCCTTTTTGATGGTGAAAGTCAGGGTGCATCAGGCGCTGTGTCAGCTCGCCGTCATTGGTCAGCAGCAGGAGGCCACGGGAGTCTTTATCCAGTCGCCCGGCAGGGAACAGTCGCAAACCGGCGGGTAGCAGATGAATCAGGCTGTGGGGATCTTCCGCGCGCAGGCGACAGTCGATGCCAACGGGTTTGTGGTAAAGGAAGTACGCCTTGGCCTGAGCGGGACACAGGGGCTCGCCATCGAGGGTCACCAGGCTTGCGCCAAGTACCCTGTCGCTGTGGGAGGCTTGTTGCCCATCAATACAGACCCTGCCGGCTTCAATCAGGCGCGATGCGCCGCGCCGTGAGGCCACGCCTGCCTCGGCGAGGTATTTACACAGGCGAGTGCCTTTGGTTAAGGCGCTGTCACTCAAGGTTTGAGGCGGCGCTCTTCCAGCGCCTGATGGATAAGGGAGCGTGCCATCAGCGCCAGGCCGACACCGGCCAGCATGGTGGCTGAAGTGTGTATCCACATGGTCATGGCCAACGGACAGAATTGTTCCAGCGGACCGCAGGGCAGGTAATCCAGGGTGTCAGGGTCAATCTGAGCCAGTAAACCAATGCTCGAGGCCAGTCCAACCAGAGCCACAAAGAACATGGGTAGGCTGCACAGTTCCTGATTATTGCGGCGGGTAAATATCAGCAGCACAAACATGGCCAGACTGGAATTCACAAATACCAGCGCCGCCAGTCGGTGGGAGTCGGGGTCGTTATAGGGATAAATGCCCAGCAGCATGATGCCAAGGCCGGTGCAGCCACCGATGATGGCAATATAGCGGCTGAAATTGTTATAGCGCATGCTGAAGAGGCCCAGCATGGCAATCATAAAACTGGCACCGGCAAACAGCAGACAGATGTTGTAGACGTAAGCCAGAGGGGAGCTCAGGTAGTCCCCCAGACGATCGATTCGCAGATTGATTACCTGCCACCCAAGGGTTCCCAGCACAGACATAATGGAGACGGCCGCACCGAAGGCGCAAATCATCACCCCGCCAATGGACATATGAAACACCAGTCGGTGGGGATCAAATTGTCCATAGTCGTTTCTGTCTTTGGTTGTCATAGGTTTTCCCGGGTGGCAGTCTCCGGTTCCTCAGTGACGTTTTCTGAACGTCACAATCAGAACGGCTACCAGCGCCAATATCATGCAGTACCAAGCATAGGATACTGCCTCCAGGGGGGTAATGGCAAAGGTTGCTCCAATCAAAAGTGCCTGGGCGCCGTACGGTATAAGTCCTTGAACAATACAGGAAAAAATATCGAGCACGCTGGCACTGCGCTTGGCGCTGACGCCATGCTTCTGGGCGAGATCCCGGGCGATATCACCGCTTATCACAATGGATACTGTGTTGTTGGCCACGCAGGCATTGGTCAGGGACACTATGCCTGCCATACCCAATTCGGCGGCGCGGCAGGAAGCTTCGCCCTTCGCCTTGGAGAAACGGGCAATCAGTCCTTCGATAAAGCGGCTGACAAAGGCAAGGCCACCCTGCTGCTGCATCAGCGCAGCCAGGCCACCCACCAACATCGACAGGATAAAGATTTCCTGCATGTTGCCAAAACCGGCGTAAATATCTTTGCTGAAGCTGACCCAGCTGTAGTCGGTGGTGAACATGCCCACCAAACCGGCCAGCAGAATGCCAATACCCAGCACCACAAACACGTTCAGCCCGGCAACCGCCAAAAACAGGATGCACAGATAAGGCAGCACCTTGACGATGTCCACCGACTGAGGCGCCACATTGGCTTCGCCCTGACCGGCCAGGGTAAAGGCCAGCAGGGTGATGAGTGACGCAGGCAGCGCAAAAATCAGGTTCTCACGGAACTTGTCTTTCATGTTGCAGCCCTGGGTGCGGGTAGCGGCAATGGTGGTGTCGGAAATGATAGACAGGTTGTCACCGAAGAGGGCGCCGGAAATGATGGCACCGGCCATCAGTGGCAGCGAAATATCGGCTTCCTGGGAAACACCCAGAGCAATGGGCGCGACCGCAGCTATGGTGCCCATGGAGGTGCCCATGGCGGTGGCAATAAAGGCTGCAATCACGAAAAAGCCCGGCAGCAGCAAATCAGAGGGAATGAGTGACAGGCCGAGGGATACTGTGGCATCCACGCCACCTGTGGCCTTGGCCACCGAGGCGAAGGCGCCAGCCAGCAAGTAAATCAAGCACATGGCAATGATGTTGCTGTGGCCAATACCGCCGATAAAGGTGTCTATGGCCTGATTCAGCTTCTGCTTTGACAGCAGCAACGCCAGCACTATGGCGGGCAGAATGGCCACAACACTGGGCAACTGATAGAAGGCAAAGTCCACGCCCTGACTGGTGAAGTACACACCGGCGCCAATGAAGAGCGCCAAAAACAGAAACAGTGGCAGCAGGGCAACGAATGAAGCAGCACTTGCATTGCCCTGAGTGTCTGGGGATTGATTCAAGGTTATCTCTCTTTATCGGGGGCGAAACGGCGGGTTCTTCCTGCATCACCGCGATTTCGCTGAATATTTGTGTCGTTACGGCTTCATCTCCCGACAACTTAGGCGAAAGAATATGAGATAGCCAGCCATCTGTCAATTTAGACGTCTAGATGGTTTTACTTCTATTTATAAATTGTAACGCGGCGGTTAAAGGGGGAGATGAATGGGGCACAGAATGCCAAAGTCTGGCTCAATCCTGGCCAATAGGCGCTGGGCAAGACGGGGTTATCCGGAACAGAGGCAATAAAAAGCCCCGCATGGGCGGGGCTCTGTTCAGTCCGGGCTTTGCTCAGGTTCAGGTTCAGGTTCAGGTTCAGGTTCAGGTTCAGCTTTGGCCGGGACCCGGGCTCAAGGCTTGGCTGGAGCGTCAGCGCCTGAGCTTAATTCGGCGCTGTGAACCAAGTTACACCAGGCGTCTGCGGCCGATGGCGGCCAGGGCCAACATGGCAAGAACCGCCCAACCCAGGCTGCCACCCTTGTCTTCGGCGGCATCTTTTTCGGTGGCCAGATAATTAATCAGGGCGCTGAGTTCTTCCAGGGTACGGATTTCCTGCAGGTTCACCCGATACTTATCGTTTACCACAAAGCTTGGGACCGACTGCACTTCAAAGGCTTGCTGCTGCTCACGCCACAGCGCCAGCTTGGCATCGGTTTCCTTGCTGTCGGCCAGTTTGTCGTAGGCCGCACCGTCGATGCCAAACTTGGCGAACACGGCTTTGATGTCGTCGCGGCTGCTGATTTCAGGCTCGTGGGAATGGCCGGGAGCGCTGTGGTCGTGGTGGCCCTGACCACCCTCGGCGCCCTGAATGGCGGCGAACATGGCATGGGTCAGCTCGCCTTGTTTGTCACTGCCGTGGATAACGGCCAGCGCGCGCATTACTTCGGTGCCAATGTCGCTGTTCATAAAGTCCACGTGCTTGGTGTCAAAGCTGATACCGTCCTTCAGCCCTTGCTTGATGGCCGGCAGGTACATGACTTCCATATTGAAGCAGTTATGGCAGTAGAAAGAGAAAAACTCGGTCACCTTTGGGGACTTGCTGGGGGCCTGGTCAGAGACCTGGACATAGTGTTTGCCTTCGACAAAATCGGCGGCAAAGCCGCAAAATGGCAGGGCGGCCAGGGTGGCTGCCAGCGTCAGACGTTTGTGCATAATGGCTCCGGGTATCAGGCGTTTTAAGTTTCAAACTGGAAAGTTCAGGTAAAACAGTTTGAAAGGAAAGGCTTAATTATCTCTGAATCCCGGGGCAAAAGCCCGTGTGTAACTGTGATCTGTCCTTAACTTCAACGAATTGGCATGGCTTGAGGGTGACTAGGCCGACTCCCGCACCCTGAGCGCCTGCCAGGCCTCACACACTTCCCTGAATCGCGCAGCATCGCCGCCCTGTCTGTCGGGGTGCCATTTCAGCGCCAGTTTGCGCCATTGACGGCGAATGTCTCTGTCACTGGCGCTGGCATCGAGTTCGAATACCCGCAGTGCCTGGGTCAGGTGCATCACCCGGCCATTGATGCCGATGTAGTCCTTGTAGCTGGTCCAGAAAGACTCAAGCATCTCGCGCACCACATTGGTGCTGGTGTCGTAATTGCCCCAGTCGAGGTAATAGCTCTTCAGTCCGGCTTCCTGATGCTGAATAAGGTCGATGTCGCTTGGGATGAGACGCAGAATACGAATATCCATGGCCTGGGTTTGCACCCACTGATTGGGCAGCAGCATGTCCTGCAGTTCAAACAGGGCATTCATCAGTAGAAAATTGCGTTTAAAGAGGTCTTTTTCCGGGGCGGGGTCCAGGTCGTGCATTAATCCCTGGGATTGGAGTTCGCTGGCGAGGTGGTGGACTTTCCATCCCTGAACTGACTTTTGCAGCAAACTCAGCAGGGGCCAGATGAGGGGGTTGTCGCCTTTGTGGGCTGATACTTCGGTTGTATTGTTATCGATTAACGGAACCAGCGGTGGCAGCAGCATAGGCGCGATTCATCCTGAATTGTGACTCAAACCACTATGCCACAGGGTGACGGGATGACAAATGCGAATTAATTATGAACAAAGAAGTTGCCCCGGCAGGACAGGAATATGCCGGGGCGACGGGCATCAGGGCTTGATGTCAGATCTCAGTAAAGATGTCAGCCTGGGGCAGGCGTGACTTGGGCAGCCCCGCGTTGAAATCATCGCCGGAGCGGTAGCCTAGGGCCACAATGACAGAGGCGCACAGGCCTTGCTCTCTGAGGCCAAGCTCCTTATTCAGGGCTGTGGCATCAAAACCCTCAATGGGGCAGGCATCGATTTCCAGTGCCGCCGCGCCCAACAGCAGGGTTCCCAACGCCAGATACACTTGCTTTTCCATCCAGTGCTGAGCGTCTTTGAGTTCGTATCTGTGCATATTGACGAAGAACGAGCGGCCATTGTGTTGATTTTGCATGGCTTCATCGCTGGCGAAACGGCCATCGGCCTTTTCCTGAGCCAAAACTTTGCGCAGGTGATCCTCATCCATCTGGGTCTTGGTACAGAGCACCACCACATGGGAAGCATTGAGGATTTTGGGGGTGTTGAAGGCAAACTGCTCGGTGGACTTGGCAATGGTCGCCTTGCCTTCGGCAGTGGAGGCCAGCACAAAGTGCCATGGCTGCGAGTTGGTGGACGAAGGGGCAAACTGCAACAGGGTTTTGAGTTCGGCAATCTGCTCCGGGCTGATAGTCCGGGATGGGTCAAACGCCTTGCTGGTGTGACGCTTTTGCACAAGCAAACTTAATTCCTGCATGGGATTCTCCGCGAAAAATGCTGGGGGATATGGCTGGCATTCTAATGGCGCACACCGTAAAAACAATCGGCTTTGGCTGACTATAGTTTCAAAAATATTTTGAATATAACCGGATTTTTATCCATGAATGATTTGGGTATATCAGACTTGGCTGATTGCAAATGCACGTATCTTGTCTTTTATTTGCAAGTGCGCTCATCTGTTGGCTAAAATATCTTCAGTGACCGTCAGGAGCGCCCACTATGTCTGCCATAGCCAAACCCACAGCATCCGGGGTCTTATTCAAGGCCTTTACCAATGCCTGTCAGGCGCTGGAACTGACCAATGCCGAAGCCAGCCATATCATAGGGGTCAACCCCAGTACCCTGAGCCGCAATGCTGCCAATGGCTTTAAACCCGAGTCAAAACAAGGGGAGTTGCAGTTGCAGCTGGTGCGTTTGTACCGCTCGCTGTATGCCCTGGCCGGTGGGCAGCAGGACTTTATGCGCCACTGGCTCAACAGTCCCAACCATGCACTTGGGGGCATACCCCGGGAGCTGGTCAAGTCTGTGGTGGGCCTGGTCAGTGTGAATCAATACCTCGATGCCATGCGTGGCAAGGTGTAAATGGACTTACTTTCAATCCCCGAAGTGCCCTATGAGGGCAGCTGCTACCGGTTGGTGGAGTCTCAGGAAGAGGCGGCTACCCTGAGCCTGGTGGATAATTTTGACGAGCAAATGCTGCTGGAAAGCCTGCTGGATGGTGCCAAACCCCCTTACCGGGAGGGCACAGCCCATTTGCACTATCTGCT
The DNA here is from genome assembly GCF_019457615.1 of Shewanella zhangzhouensis. Taxonomy (NCBI): domain Bacteria; kingdom Pseudomonadati; phylum Pseudomonadota; class Gammaproteobacteria; order Alteromonadales; family Shewanellaceae; genus Shewanella; species Shewanella zhangzhouensis. The sequence goes on along the minus strand of NZ_CP080414.1, from coordinate 3,655,228 downwards.
GAAAACCCCTTTTCGTTATCCGCCCTTAAGGCACGGCTCGCGTTTTGGCACCCGCCTGATGCCAAGCTTTTTTTATGGCAGTGAGTCGGTGCAAACCTGTCTGACCGAAGTGGCCTATTACCGCTTTGTCTTCTTGCAGGACATGGCTGTGCCTTATCAGGGGGTGCTGCACTCGGAGCACATGATGTTCAGGGTATTGCTCAGTGCAAAGCGCTGCGCCGACCTCACCCGAATTGCTGATGATACCCTGCAACGACAGCTGACCCACGGTGAAGATTACCGCTTTACCCAGGCGCTGGGGCAGCAATTGCTTGAGCGTGACTGCCAGCTTATTCGCAGCTATTCGGCCCGTGAACCGGGAGGGGTTAACCTGGCGGTGGCTGATCCGGGTGTGATGGCGTCCGCACCTTTGGATCAGAGCTACTGGATTTGTCAGCTGGAGCCTGCCAGACTCGCTTTTACCGAACGCGGCCGGGGGAATATGCCGCGATACTATGAAGTGGAAGCATTTTTTCGCGAAGGACGCCTGCCGCGTCCCGCCTGAATCCTGGATGGGGGATAAGATGAAGACATCTATGCTGTTACTGCCACTCGTGCTTGGCAGTGCCGTGGCGCAGGCCGAATCAGAGCCATTGGATTGGCGACTCTCTTTCGGTATACATGATTTTCAGGTGGAGAGTTCAGACACCTTTGGTGCCCATGCGGCCATCAGTCTGGATACGGTCACCGATGGCGGCATCAAGCTGCACGCCAACCTCAACACCTACCTTGACCGGGACAAAGACAAGCTCGACCCGGACCATATCCCCATCTGGTTTCAATCCTCTTACTTTGCCAGAGGCAAGCTGTTTACCCTGGGCGAAGACTTAAGACTCGATTGGCAAGCCACCCTCAGCGGTAAAAGGAACACTGTCAGCTCCATCGAAAAACAAATCACCCTGTATCCGTCACTGGTGCTGGACTATCACAGGCCCGCATTTGGCGCCAATCTGGAAGCGGGTATCGGTTATTATTTTCTGGAAATTGACGATGATGTGCCCAAGGAGCGCGGCTACCAGCGGGGTGATTTCGGCAACGATGCCACCGCCTGGATGCTCAGTGGTGGCGGTTATCTGATGCTGGCGCCCGGTTGGACGCTGTCGGCCAGCGCGACCCATTGGTCCGATGGCAGCGAGCGCCTGGAAACCCGCTACGGCGCATCGCTCAGTGTTGATACCCATAGTTTGCTGGCGAACTCGGTCATGACCCTGTCTTTCGAGCAAAACCAGTACAACCTGGATCACTACGATCTGCTCCCCAAACAAGACGACCGGTATTTGCCGATTCTCCCCTGGGATACAGACAGCTTGTTCAGACTATATCTGACCCTGCCCTGGTGAGTTAGAGAGTCGCTCCCGTACCAGAGCTATCATGGCCTCTGCCGCAAACGACAGAGGCTGACCTCTGCGCCAAAAGATCGACAGCTCCCAGTGCAGATCGGCTTCTTTCAGTGGCACGGCAATCACGCCTGCCACCGCGTGGCGCTCGGCGATATAGCTTGGCAATATCATGGCACCCGTACCGGCGGCCACCAGAGCAATACCAAAATCAGGATGGCTTACCCGGGTGACATTGGCGGGGATAAAGCCCGCCCGCTCACAGGCCTCAAACACCAGCTGATGCAGGGCATATTCCCGCTCAAACAAAATCTGCGCCGTGTCTGCCAGCTCCTGCAATCTCAGCTCCTGGCGGTGCGCCAGCCTGTGCTGTTTGGGCAATACCACCACCATGGGGTCTTTGCGAATGCGCAGCCCTTCAAATTCGCTGTCCAGCGCCGTGATGCCGGTGGCCAGCTCAATTTCGCCTTTGCGCAGCGCATTGGTTTGCTCAATGCCGCCACGCACAAGCAGCTGCATATCAATCTTGGGATAGAGGCTGCGAAAGCGGGCGATGACAGGGGCGAACAGCTCGGCGCTGCCAAGGGGCGCCAGCCCAAACTTAAGCCGACCGCCCCTGAGGCTTCGCATGGCTTCAAGCTCGGCCAGCATGTCATCACGGGTGGCCAGCAGGGCTAAACCATGGCGATAGACCACTTCACCGGCGGGGGTGAGGCGTAAATGCACCCCGCGCTTGCCCCGCTCGATAAGCTGGAGATCCAGGCTCTCTTCCAGCAGGCGTACCGCCTTTGACAGCGCCGGTTGGGTGAGGTGCACCTTCTCGGAGGCCTTGGCAAAGCCACCGGCATCCACCACCTCCATAAAGTATCTGATGGCCCTGAGATCCAATTGAATATCCTTTGGTAATGATATCTATGCTTAATATTCATTTTTTTTATTCAAATGGCAAACCTACACTAAGCACATTCCATTTTTCACAGCGATAGCCACCATGACCCTCAGTGAAGGCAAAGTCAGACTCAAAACCGGTGCCAAAAGGGCCAGCCTGACCCTGCTGCAGGCGGCGGCTATCTGTTTGCTCGCCTGGCTCGCCCATGCGCTGGTGCTGTATCTTGCGCTGCCGGTGCCCGGCGGCGTGGTGGGGCTCGGTGTATTGCTGGCGCTCTTGTCGCTTAAGTGGGTGCCCGAAAAGGCCCTGCAGGCCGGTGCGGCCTGGCTGCTGGGGGACCTGTTGCTGTTTTTCATTCCGCCGGTGATCTCAGTCATTCAGTATGAAGCCATGATTGAGCAATATGGCGCCCGCATGCTGGGCTTTTTGGTGGCAGGCAGTGTGACCGTGCTGTTGGGCACCGGCTGGGTGGTGGATAAAGCCTTTAAGTTTGAGCGTGGCTTACATCTGGCCCGCGCCGGAGGACGCCTGTAATGAGTCATACCAGTCTGGCGCTGCTGAGTTTAGTGATTACCCTGATGGGCTATTACGGTGCCAAGCGTTTATATAGCCGCTTGGGCTACTGGTGGGCTGCACCTATTCTGCTGGCGCCCTTACTGATTATTGCCGCTGTCTTGCTGCTGGATATCCCGCTGCCCAGCTATTTCGAGTACACCCATTTTCTGGTGCTCCTGCTGGGGCCTGCCACCATCGCTTTTGCGCTGCCCATTTACCGTGAGCGGGCCCTTATCCGCCGCTACCCCATCACCCTCACATTGGGTGTGATGGCCGGCTTGTTGTTGGGGCTGGTGTCGTCCTGGGGGCTGGTGAAACTCTTTGCCCTGCCGCCTGAAATTGGCCACAGCGTATTGGTGCGTTCTGTCTCTACCCCCTTTGCCATGGAAGCCACCACGGCCTTTGGCGGTGTGCCCGAATTAACGGCCATGGTGGTGTTGATGACAGGTGTGGTGGGTATGTTGCTGTGCGGGCCGCTGTTTCGTTTTGGCAGGGTGCGTTCATCCCTTGCCAGAGGTGTTGCCCTTGGGGCATCGGCTCACGGTGCCGGCGCTGCCAAGGCGCGTGAGTACGGTGAGGAAGAGGCCGTGGTTGCCAGCCTCACCATGATTTTCACCGGAATCGCCATGGTACTGGGTGCGCCTGTGTTTGCTCTGTTTCTCGTATAACCCTTTCCCTTTGTTGCGTGTGTTTGCCGGCGTTTCGCCGGCTTTTTTTTATTTTGAAAGCAGGGTTTTGCACAGCTTCACAAAGTCGGAGGAGGTCACTATCCCCTGCACCTTTTGCTCGCCGTCCACCACCGGCAGGCAACCCAGCTTGTTCTCTATAAAGTAGTCAACCACCACGGCCAATGGCTCATCGTCGCTCAGGCGCTGGGCGTCTTTGTCCATCAGCTCACTCACCAGATATTGCCGCTCCTTGCGCTCGAGGGCGCCCTGACCATACTTGTTCAGCAGGCTGACGACAGTCGAAATCATTTTTTTGTGGGTAAGAATGCCCTTGTAGTGGCCATCCTGTTCTCCCACCACCGGCAGGTGGCGCACCCCACGGGATTGCATCAGCAGATGTGCATCCTTGAGGCTGGCACCCTCGCTGATGCAGACAGGGTTGGGGGTCATGATGTCTTTGACTTGCATAGCGTCCTCCATGGGCTCGTTGCCGGTTAATCCACTGCAGATCCGGTCAGCAGGAGTATAGCATCCTGTTTAACTGGTTGTTTTTCAATGTTCTAGTCCGCAAAACTCTACCAAGGGCGTCATGCTTGTGTAATAGTAATGTTGCAAACTAAGACTCATTGGACCTCATACCTCTCATATAACCAAAGGAATAATAATAATGAAACGGTCTTATTCACGTCGTGACTTCCTGGCCATGTCGGCCAAAGGCGTTGGTGCCGCAGTGGTCTCCTATGGCCTGATGGGCTGCTCCAGCAGCGATGATGATGCCCCATCTGTGCCCGTCAGCTTTATGCACGGTGTTGCCAGTGGCGACCCGGCCCATGACGCGGTGATTATCTGGACCCGGGTGACTCCCACAGGCGATGCCGACCTCAGTGTGTCCTGGCAGGTGGCCAAAGATGCCGACTTCAACGAGTTGGTGACAGATGGCAGCACCATGACCAATAAAGACAGGGACTACACAGTAAAGGTGGATGCCATGGGCCTTGCTGCCGGCAGCACCTATTACTTCCGCTTTATGTGCGGCGATAAAACCTCGGCCGTGGGCAAAACCCGCACCCTGCCGGAGGGCGCCGTATCCCAGGTGAAACTGGCGGTAATGAGCTGCGCCAACTTCCCGGCCGGTTACTTTAACGTGTACGAGCTGGCAGCGGCCCAGGGTTCGCTGGATGCCGTGGTGCATCTGGGCGACTACATCTATGAATATCCCCGTGGCGGTTATGCCAGCGAAAACGCGGCCGCTCTAGGCCGAGAAGTCTTGCCAACCCATGAACTTCTGAGCCTGAATGACTACCGAACCCGTTATGCCCAGTACCGCGGCGATGAGAGCCTGCAAAAGCTCCATGCCCTGGTGCCCTTTATCACAGTGTGGGATGACCACGAGGTCTGCAACGATGCCTGGCGCGATGGCGCTGAAAACCACAACGATGGCGAGGGCGACTTTGAGGCCCGTAAACAGGCGGCGCTGCAGGCCTACTTTGAGTGGCTGCCCATCCGCCCATGGCGCGAAGGTAACCACGAAGAAATCTTCAGAAGCTTTGCCTTTGGCGATTTGGTTGACCTGCACATGCTGGACACCCGTTTGCTGGGCCGTGACGAGCAGCTGCAGTTTGAAACCTACCTGGACCCGGCCACCGGCGCCTTCGACGGCACCAGTTTTATGGCCGATGTCACCAGCACCAGCCGAACCATGCTGGGCGCACTGCAGCTGCTGTGGCTGCAAAGCAAGCTACTGGCAAACGAAGCCAAATGGCAGGTACTGGGCCAACAGGTGTTGATGGGCAAGATGCTGCTGCCCGCGGCCATTGCCACCCAGCAGCTGTCTATACCTCAGTTTGCCGAGCTGGCTGGCCTGGCGCAGCTCGCCGCCCGTGCTCAGGCGGGCGACCCTACCCTGACTCAGGAAGAACTGATGTATCTTGCGGCCAACCAGCACAAGCTGACGCCGGAAGTGATAGCCCTGCTGCAACTGCCATCCATTCCCTACAACCTGGATGCCTGGGACGGTTACGCCTACGAGCGTGAAGTGATTCTGGGCACCGCCAAGTCGGTGAATGCCAACCTGGTGGTGCTGGCCGGTGATACCCACAATGCCTGGGCCAACGAACTCAAGGACGTGAATGGCGCCGCCGTTGGCGTGGAGTTTGCGACCAGCTCAGTGTCGTCTCCGGGTCTTGAGTACTACCTGCAATTGCCGGCCGAACAAATTCCGGCCACCGAAGCGGCCGTGGTGGGGCTGGTGGATGATCTCAAGTACGCCAACCTCAAGGACAGGGGCTTTATGGTGCTGACCTTCACCCAAGACGAGGTGCGCAGCGACTGGATTTATGTCTCGTCCATTCTGGAGAAAGACTTTACCGAGGCAAGCGCCCGTGGCTACAGCGCCCGCACACTGGCAGGCAGCCATGTGATTGAGGCTGTGGTGTAATCCGTTTCCCGCTAACAAGGCACAGCGCTAAAAATCCACCCAATTGGGTGGATTTTTTTATGCTCAGTGGAGGAAATTCTCCGGCTTGTTATGCTTGCAGCAGTCACGGGGCAAAAATTTGTGTAAAATGCGCGCCCAAATCATGGCGGATACCGGGTTTGGGCCTCATCCGCGAATTACCAAAAACAGCAATAGGATGATGGGGACGCTTCAATGTCAGACAAACATTACATTACGGCACAGCAGCTGTTGGAAGACTCATTTCGCCTGGCAGCCCAGGTGTATGAAAGCGGCTTTCGTCCGCAGTTTATTGTGGGGATCTGGCGTGGCGGTGCACCCATAGGGATTGCGGTGCAGGAATACTTTGATTTCAAAAAGGTCGATACCGACCATATCGCCGTGCGTACCTCTTCTTATTACGGCATTGGTACCGACAAGCAGAGCAAGGAAATCAAGGTCCACGGCCTGCATTACATCATCGAAAACTGCAACGCCGACGACGGCCTGCTGATTGTGGACGACGTATTCGACTCAGGCCGCAGCATCCATGCCCTGAAAGAAAAACTGTCTCAGTTGATGCGCCTCAACATGCCCCGCGACATCCGCATCGCCTGCCCATACTACAAGCCCAAAAACACCGCCGTGCCCTTAAAGCCGGATTACTACATCCACTCATCTGAAGACTGGCTGGTGTTCCCCCACGAAGTCTCGGGCCTGACACCGGATGAGATTGCTAACGGCAAGAGCGACCTGAAAAACATCGCCGAGCTGTTTATCTAAGCCTGATGCATAAGCTTGTTGCATAAGCCCGTGATGTGAGCCTGCTACTTAAGCCCGCGAACTAAGTTCTGTGCTTTTTCGCGATTTGTAAAAAGCCGTGCTACTGCTAATCAGCAGGCACGGCTTTTTTTTGTGGCTTAAGGCGAATTCAGTTAACGCGCTTGCCCCGGCTGATAAACCTATGCCAAGATGCTGATTTGATGGATCAAAAACACTTCTCAGGGACGCAGTATCTCACTCCAGCCCATGCGGTAGCCATGCTCAAAGGCATTGCCTGGAATCCACTTCACCGCTTGTATCCCCCAATTAGGGTTTATTCCATCAGTAGAAAGGCGCTTCGCTGCCCCTGTCAGTTAGCCGGGCTTTGCCCTTGTGAGTATGCCGCAGTCTGCCATCAGGTACGCTTTGCTGCTCAGTGATGAGTGTTTGCCATTTAAAAATAGGTGCTTGCGAAATCGACGGGGCAGATAACAGGCGAGAAACCGTGCAGGCACGCTTTGCACTGGTAAGTTATCTGGACGATATCAGCTAAGTGATTAAGTCCATTGAACATTCACCAGCACGTTTTTCACTGGTCTGAGGTGATAAACGAGCCAGCACACTATACAAATTTTAGGCATTCAAATACATGACATTACTTGTAGCTTGGACTGGTATCGATTCTAGAAGCCCCGCTTCGGTATATATAGCTACCGATAGTAGAGTTTCTTGGGGCGAGCAGGACTATTTTGATAATGCAAATAAAACCTTTGCGCTACGACAATTTCCAGCAATATTAGGTTATTGTGGAGATTCACTTTCCAGTCAAATGCTCATCTCACAAGCGATAGCAGTGATTGAGGCGATACCTGAATACAAGGGTACGAGTCTTGAAGACTTAGTAGATATATTCATCCGCCTTATTGTAAGAAATTACAAGCAATACCCAGCTAAGCTGTCAACCGGAGCTTTTACCGTTGTAATATGCGGAAAATCGACAGTGAGTTCAGCTGGCGACTTTGAATGCTTTCGTATTGATTCTAATTTTAATAAAACAACTAAAACGAAATTAAATTTTCCTGGTGTGTCAGGCCCCATAGTTGTTGCTGGTAGTGGGAGAAACGAATTTGAAATCCAATATAAAAAGCGCCAAATAATCGAAAATCCTAACAAATCAACCAGTCGTGACGTTTTTCATTCCTTTTATCAAACTATTAGTCAAAGTAAAAATTACACTGTTGGCCCAATTCCACAAATCGTCTCTGTTATTCGCAAGCCTAACACTGGAGGCTCTCATTGTGGGGTTGTTATTGAGGGGCAAAGGTATATCTCAGGGCAATTGATAGATAGAGATATTGCTCCTCTCGGCCTGCAGTGGTTTAATGGTAACTTCGAAATAACTAATCCGCATACGAAACAAAGAGAGCCTGATGCTCAAGTCCAGCCACCGTTTCGTTGCAAATAGAGCAACTCCCTACGCCCTCCCAATCTATGAGGGTGCGAGGTGCTGTCGGCCCAGTCCTCTGCGAGGACTGGGCCTAGTAGGGTCCTTCAATAGCCTAACAAACATGTCAACCGGACAGCTTTTGCTCCGCACTTTTGTGCATTCCGCTCTATTTTTCACAAAACTTCTCCTCAAAAACTATCGGTTACATGGGCGTTATAAATCACAAGGAGAGTTGTATTGAATTCAGAGGTTAAGGCAATTATTCAGAAAGCTGAAGATACCTTTCAGACAGCTAAGTTTGGTTTTGACGACCTCACTGCATGCGGTAGACGTCGTCGGTACTCGGGATTAAGGAATCTTATTGTATTTGGCCGCTCTGTGACTTTTGTTATTCAAAATTTAAAGACACCTGTTGGCTCTGATACCTTTGAACGATGGTATGGCCCCATACAGGAGCAAATGAAGTCTGACGTTGTAATGAAATACTTCGTCACATTGCGCAATGAGATTTTGAAGCAAGGAAAGCTACCCGTTTCAACATCGGCGACAATCAATATCAATCAGGGTGATATGGATAAGTTGGGACCGCCACCACCGGGAGCTTCTAGCTTCTTCATTGGTGACCAGCTTGGTGGTAGTGGCTGGATTGTAGAGTTACCTGATGGTTCAACAGAGAATTATTATGTCGATATTCCAACTAGCATGGCCGATGTACAGCAACACTTTACTGAACTGCCAGTTCCTGAGGATGATGAGCTAAAATCCAAACCCATCGAAGAATTATGTGAATATTACTTAGATAAGCTTGAGCAGATTCTTGATAGTGCCAGAAGTGAATTTCTTGGGGAGCAAGTTGAGAAAGTCGGAAAGATTCGATTGCCACCCTACATGAGGGTTGTAAAGTGATTTATAACAAGTCCAATTAGAAATGCGCACTGCGTGCGCGGGATCTCGCTATGCTCGGCCCCGGTTGGGTGCGTTAGGAAAAAAATAGATATGTGGCCACGATCAGTAAAAGACGAAGTCTTAGTTTTGTGCGGCAGAAGCTGTTGCATATGTCATGGCTTTTGCGGAACGAAAATAGAGCTTCACCATATTGTTGAAGAGTCGAAAGGCGGAAGTTCTGATTTGCATAATTGCATTCCGCTTTGTTTCAATTGTCATGCTGACGTAGGGCATTACAATCCTAAACACCCCAAGGGGACAAAGTATTCAGAATCAGAACTTAGGATGCATAGGGAGCGTTGGTATGACGCAGTGAAATCATTCGCTTTAGAGGCGCAGAGGCTTCAGAAGGAGATGGGAGATGAAGTTGATGAGGTTTACGAGGGACAGGAAATTGAGCTGACAGGTTTTGTTTGGCGAGAGGCATTTCCTGGTCCTCCCAACTATAAATCCTTCGAAAAAGATTCTCTAGAGACATACTGGATGTTGGTGCTTCCCAAACCAATATCATTACTAGCTTCTGGTTTCGTGCATGGTAATACATTTAGAATCGATAATGTCAAAAAGCTACAATTAGTAGTTAGTCCATGTTTTTATGATGATCACAGAAATATTGTGCTTAAAAATGCAAAAGTTAAGGGTAAGTTATTTCAAGCGCATACAGGACATCATCGTGGCGATGCATGTTTTGAGGTTGTAGAACTAAATGCCTAACAATAACCAGCAACTGAAAAACGGAGTGGTTGGTATTATCCCTGTGAAAGCCTCAGCTTGTGCATTAAAACAAGGACGTGACTGATGACTAGAGTTTTACTTGCCGTACTGTGCAGTGCAGCTGTGTTGATGTCTTGTGGCAAAAAAGACACAGATACCACGCAAATTGACGATATTCAGTCCAGACAGGAGAGGCTGCACCGGGCATTTGATGATATTCGCTCGCAATCTGACTTTATGGGCAGTGTTGTGCTGATGCAGTCAGGTAAGGTGATATTTTCAGATAGCTCGGGCTTCGATGACATAAGCAAGAATGAACAATCGACCACACAATCAGCTTACTTAATTGGTTCAGTGTCAAAAACCTACACAGCTGCCCTGGTGCTAAAGGCGGTTGATGAGCAAAAGCTGACTCTGGAACAAACGCTCGAGGCATTTTTTCCGACCCTTGAAAATGGACACCTAATCAGCATCAAAAATCTGCTTCAGCACAGCAGTGGCATTGGCAACTACACCAAAAAAGGAAAAGGATTTTTTGACTATCGGACAGAAAATCAAAGCAGTGAGAGTATGCTCAATCGAATTCTGGCGTTGGGCAGCGATTTTGAGCCAGGCACCAAAGCGGAGTACAGCAACTCCAACTATTACCTGCTGGCGCTCATCCTGGAAAAGGTATACCAAAAAAGCTTTGGTGAGATACTCAGTGAAAAGATAACAACGCCGTTAAACCTGACTCAAACGGTACATGTGCGCGACAGCCATCAAACTCAACATTCGTACACCTTTGAGAATGGCCAGTGGTTAATGTTTCCTGCATCCCATCTCTCTGTTGGTCTGGGGGCGGGTTCCATAAAGGCGACACCCACCGAGGTTGCGATTTTTTATCATGCCTTGTTTTCCGGTGAGATTATTCCTTTGCCATTGGTTGATACCATGAAGCAGACCCAAAATGGTTTTGGTTTGGGTATTAAACCCATTGAGTTTTTTGACAAGCAGGGATTTGGGCACGGTGGGACTTTTGACGCATATAACGCGATAGCGGCCTATTTCCCTCAGGAAAAGATGACGCTGGTTTTAGCATCCAATGGCTCAAATGATAACTTTCATGACACCTATCAACAGATGCTGAAAAGCTACTTTAATCAAACCCTGACTGATCTGCCTGTCGCGGCAGAAGAGCTGGCGCGCTATGTGGGTCTGTATCAGGCCATCCCTGACGATCCCTACGGGGTGACCCTGGTTAACCTCGATGGCAAGCTCGCCAATCAGTTTCCCGATGGTTATACCCAGGCGCTGCGATACGAAGGCGATGGCCGTTTTGTGTATGACCAGGTCGGCGCCGAACCTGTTTATTTTACTCTTTCAGACAATGGCGACAGGCTGTCGACCAGGTTAGGGGAAAAGGGCGAAGAAGAAGTGAAAATGAAGGTCGTTCATTAACTTTTTCCTTGTCAATGTTTTATGGCTTCATATTGATTTTATTGGCTTTTTATGTTTGAAGGCAAGAGTGGTATGGGGCCACTGGAAACGTGAATCCAAAAATCGGTTTGCTGAAGAAGAGTAGCGTTTAACCAAGGTGTACCAGTTACCTTTTTATGGTCTGGAAATCCATCTCGGCGGAAGGGGATGTTGGGTGAAATTGAGCAGGTTATTCAGCCGAATGCAAAACACGGTGAGATGAACAGTTCAATGGCTGACAGGCAGTTAAAAGTGAAAATGGCCGTGTCTAAGACACGGCCTTTTTGTATCTGCAATCTCCGGAAGGGCGTTGGCATCGCCAATTACAGCCCCTTGCAGTTGGCGTAGTAGGTGACGGTAGCTGGCCAGTCGGAGAATACCCCTATCACGCCCACGTCCCTGGCGAGTACGTCCAACAGCTCGTAGGTGACCCCTTCGTTGGTGGTGGCATCGGTAATGCTTTGATAGTACCAGCCGCCGCCGTTGGTGAGGTGGCCAGAGCGCTCCAGTGTCCAGGTGATTATCTTAAGCCCGGCGGCTTTGGCGGCCTTGGCATATTCGGATGGCACTATCTTGCCGTCGTTATCCAGCGTCACCAGCATCCATAGAGGCGGCGCCACTACCTCCACACCATCGGCCTTGAGGCTGGCCATATCAGGCTGCCAGGTGGCAGGGTTCATCGGGTCGAAGCCGGGCAGGGTTTCGTCCCTGTCATCCAGATACACGGCCTGCTGGCCAAACTCCGGCGCCGTGGCAATCCAGTGTTTTACATCGTCCAGATTAAAGGACTGGGGATAAACCCGGTCGGCCATTACACCGGCGGCCTGATACTCGGCCACCAGTTTGTCGGCGTATTCCTGCTGACTCATGCCATCGAAGGGCATGGTGACGGCGGGGGACTTGAGCTCAGGGGTCATTTTAACGCCGGCGGCCTTGAACATCTCAATGGATTGGGCGTGGGTCATCAGGGTGCCGGTGGCAGCATAAAGATCCGTACGCCAGCCCGGGGTACCGGCCAGATAGGCTTCCACCGTGGTGGCCCTGGAGTTGGCACCGTCCATCTTGCCCTTGAGGCTCATAAACTCTTCGAGGCTGATGTCGCTGGTACAGCACTTGGCCGAGGCAGGGGTGCCGGTGGCGGCATCAAAGGGGCTGAATGGCTCGCTGCATTTGGCGGCAAGTTCGGGGATGGCGAGAATATTGGTGGTGGTGTGCAGATCGCACTGGGAGTGGCGGCAAACCAGCGCCTTGTCGGCGGTGAAGGTCACGTCACACTCCAGTACCCCGGCGCCCGAATCGATGGCGGCCTGATATGACTCGCGGGTGTGTTCTGGGAACTGCATGGCGGCGCCCCGGTGGCCGATGGAAAAGTCGCTGCGGTAAAACGGCATGTCTTTGCACTGAGCCAGCGCCGATTTGAGCTCACCTTCGGCCATTTGTGAAATCAGGTACGCCGGGCGTACGCCCACCTGAGCGGGTACCCTGGTGGCGGCAGGTGGGGTGACTTCAGTTTCGGTTTGTGGGCTGTCGTTATCATTGCAGGCACTCAGTGCCAGCAGAGGCAACAGGCAGAGCAAAGGGTAGGCTTTACGGAGCATCGTATTGATTCCAAAGTAGAAAAATTGGTGTAAACCTAACCTCGCTCTGTGACATGCCCAAGACAGCCCCGTTAACGAACCATGACATGCAAATGACAGGGCAGCAAAAGAAAAAGCCTTCGCAATGGGAAGGCTTTTTGTATCCGAATGGTGGCGACTGCTGTCGTCAGCCTCTTTAACTTATTCGCTTCAGTAAGGCGCTTCAGTTGAACGCTTGAGTTGAACGCCTTAGTTGGGCAGCGCCGAGAGCACCTTCACGCAGCGCTGCTGCAACTGCCGTGCTTCCAACAGCGCCCTGTGCATACCGCTGGAGAGGGCAGGCTTGCTGTCGATGTAACGGCTCAGGGCATCCACCCCCTGCTGGCTGCAATCGCCGGGGATGAGGGCGGCGGCCGAGCGGGCAAACACGGGTCCCTTGGCGTCCAGGTCCGGCAGCATGGCGAGGCGCTCGTCGCTGCTGGCATTGGCAAGCAGGCGCTGCTCAGGCTGGTACAGGTTCCCCATGGCTACCCTCAGCTTGGGGAAGGGCTCGCTGCCGGCGGCGATTTTACTCAGCCACTGGCGCTTGATGCTGCCATCGGGGCGTTGTACCCGGGCGCGAATAGCGGATTTCTGGCCGCTGTCGCTGTTATCCCGGATCTGCTCCTCACGCACCCGGCGCTCGGCGCCGAGGGCATCGAGGCGATTCAAGCGGGCTATGATGTCCCAGCGTCTGTCCTGATCTATTTCCAGCCCCTGCACCTTGCTGGCACCATCGAGCAAATCATTCAAATGATCAATGGCTTCGCCGCCGTAGGCCAGGCTGATATAGGCATCAAACCAACGGCCCTGCAGCTCTTTGTCGCCCCGGCTTTCCATGGCGCGGCGCAGGCTCATTTGCGACAGGGCGCGCAGGCCCTTGTCGGCAAAGCTGCCCCTGCCTTTGTTGGCGCTTTGCAGGTAGAAGGCGCTGGCTTGTAGCTTGTCGATGATCTGGGCGCTCAGCTGCAGATCCTTTTCCATGGGGGCGTTGACCAGTGCCGTTGCCAAAAAGTCCTGCAGCGGCAGTTTGCCATCGGTCACGCTGTCCCACAGGCTTTGCCACAGCATGGCCCTGAGCAGGGGGTCTTCGGTGCGGGACAGCTGGCTGCGGGCGGTCTCAAAGGAGCGGGGATCCAGGTTTACCTTCACGTAGCCCCAGTCCTGATAGTTGGGGTACACCAGTTTGGGGCACTGGCGACCGATAAGGGCGGGCACCTCGGTGCGCTCTCCCTTGAAGATAACTTCTACCACCCGGTCGCGGTGCAGCCCGTGGCGGTCGGCATCAAACAGTGCCACCTGCACCTTTTGCTCCCTCAGTACCGGGTATTCGGCCGGTGCTCTCTGGCGCAGGGCGAAGTGGCTGATTTGCTCGCCGTCACAGCTGAACTCGGCTTCGATGCTGTTTACCCCGGGTTGGTAGAACCAATCCCGGGTCCACTGGGTTAAATCCCGGCCAGCGGCCTGTGCCAGGCTGCCGATAAAGTCATCCAGGGTGGCGTTGCGGTAGCTGTACTGCTTGAGGTAAGCGGATACGCCGCGCCTGAAAGGCTCTTCGCTCAGCAGTATGCTCAGCTGACGCAGGCTGGCGGCCCCTTTTTGGTAGGTGATGGCATCGATATTGTCGAAGGCATTGCCCGATGTGGGCACGGGCACCTCGATGGGGTGGGTGGTTACCAGGCTGTCGAGGGTGTAGGCCCGCTGTTTGCCTCCGGCATAAAAGCTTTGCCAGGCATGGGAAAACTCAGGGATTTTCGCCAGCGCCATGGTGCCCATCAGGGAGGCAAAACTCTCGTTCAGCCACAGGCCGTTCCACCACTTCATGGTGACCAGATCGCCAAACCACTGATGAGCCATCTCGTGCATGATGACTCCCGCCAGCGACTGTTTCTGGGCTAGGCTCATCTCACCACTGGAGACAAAAGCCGACTCGGAGAAGGTAATGGCGGCGGCGTTTTCCATGGCGCCGTAGAGGAAGTCGGGCACCAGCAGCTGATCGTACTTTTTAAAGGGATAGGGAATGCCAAAATATTGCTCAAAGTACTCGAGGCCCAGGGCTGTGTAGCGGAACCAATCTTGCGGTGTGACCTTGTCGGCAATGGACTGGCGGGCGAAGAGGCGCATGGGGTAGCGCGCTTCGCCGCTCTCCCATACCTGATAGGGGCCGGCATGGAGCGAGAAGTTATAGGGGCTCAGCAGCGGGGTTTCGGGGAAGTCCCACACCCGCATATTGCCTTCAACATTGATCCTGCTCTCCCGCGTGGTGGTCACTACCTGCCAGTCGGCGGGGGCAGTTACCTTCACCTTGTAGCTGGCCTTGAGATCCGGCTGGTCGAACACCGCAAACATTTGCTGGGCGGCGGCGGGTTCAAAATGGGAGTAAAGATAGACACGGCCATCGACCGGGTCTTCAAAGCGGTGCAGGCCTTCGCCATTGGTGCTGTGGGGGCGGACAAAGCTTACCTGCAGCTGGTTTTCGCCGCTCACCAGCAGCCTGGGGTTTAAGGTCAGGTAGCTGCCATTGTAGTTGGGGTATACCTTGGCGCCGTTAATCAACAGCTCGGTAATGCGGGCCTTGTTCAAATCCAGTGTCAGCGGTGACAGGGTATCGCTGAGCTGAAAACGCACTTTACTGGTGGCACTGAATTCGGCACTGCCATTGAGTTTGAAGTCCAGCTCATAATGCACGTTACTGACACGTTGGCTGCGATTTGCTGCCTGTTCGGCGCTGATATACGGCGTTGTATCCCGCTCCAGTGGATGGGTTTTGTCGGTGGAGGCGCAGGACACCAGGGTGACAGCGGCAACGGCCACCCAGGCTTGGCTTAAGAACTTCACGTGAGACTTCCTTCAAGTTACCGCAATGCGGCTTATTTTTAGGCGCTTAACTTACCTTAAGGGGACTGCCATTGCCAGCCTGAGCGCGGGCGTTGGCGGCATTTGCCAGTTGCACCTGGGCGATGCCTGACAGCAGGATAAGGGCACAGCCTCCCCATTTGAGGGCTGACATGGGCTCGTTAAACAGCAGATAACCGGTTAATACCACCATCAGGGGCTCGAGGTAGGCCAGGGTACCGAACATCTTGGCGGGCAGTGCGGTAATGGCTTTTACCGCAAAGAGAATGGCTAAAAAGCCGGGAAAGACCGCGGCAATCATCAACCAGAACCATTCACTGGCGTTGGGCAAAGGGTCGCCCCACACCATGGGCAGGGTCACCAGGGCGCCCACCGCCAGTTGCACCCAGGTTTTGGCGTAGGGGTCGCTGGCGGGCGGAATTTTTTTATTGATAAGGATAAAGGCGGTGTAGGCCAGCAAACAGCCCAGGGCGTAGCTCATGCCGATGGCCTCGGCGCCAGCCATATCCAACTTGAATTCCTGCAGCATGGCAAAGCCAAAAAAGGCCAGCAGAATCAGGCTAAAAGCCGCAGCGCCCAAGCGCTCCGAAAACAGGAAATGCGCGCCAATGGCCGCCACCGCAGGGGCAAGGTATACCAGCATGATGGCGAGGGACATGGGAATGGTTTCTATGGCTTTGAGAAAGCACAGAATAAAGGTTGCCAGCAGCACCCCACCTGCGACTGTGCCCCAATGGGGCTTTACCCAGAGCCTGGCGGTTTCACGACGAAACAGTAAAAACAGCATCAGAATGAGGGCGCCAAGCCCGAGCCGGTAAAAGGTGAGCATGGCCGCATCCAGCTCGCCAAACCGGGCAATGATGCCAATGGTACCCATGAGAATGGCCGACAGGGCTGCCAACAAGTAAAAACCGCTTTGCATCTTACGGGCTCCGACAACGGATGCAGGACAGGGGCAGACAAGATAGCCATTCCCCCGGGGCGCCACAAGATGTGTGCCCCGGGAAATGTGCTGGATTTTAGTCTAAGAGACGGCTGACGCCCTGATGTCAGGGGTGTTCCGGCTGTGCTTGCTGCAGCTCTTCTATCGAGGGTTCCATCGTCATCAAGGCGCTGTACTTTTGCAAAATGGCAGCGAGGGTGCCGTCTTCCCGCATTGAGCTTAGCCCCTCATTGAAGTCGTCCCGAATGCGCGCTGAACGAAACGCAAAGCGGTAGCCTGTCGGCTCAAAAATGCAGGCCTCCCGCACATCGAGCCTGGCTTCCAAAAAGCCGGCCTCCAGCTCTTTTTTGCGATAGTAGGCAAAGATGTTCTTTTCCATGACTATCACGTCGGTTCGACCCTTGAACAGCAGATGGATTTGATGGCGCTGGGCCGCGATTTCGCTGTAGGAAGGCGATTTGGCCACCGTCAGGCCAAATTCAGTTCCCAAAATCCGCGCAGCCTGCTGAAAGGCAACGACGCTCAAGTCTTTGAGATCGTTAATGGAGTTAATCTCCAGATTGCGGGACTCGAGGCTGATAACGCAGTTATGGAAGCGAATGACTTCATCGCTGTAGAACACGCCGTCGAGCATATGTTCTTTGGTGTTGATGATGCCGTCGAGCTTGCCGTCTTTGAGCTCGCGAAAGGTGCGGGACAGCGGCATATAGTGTATCACCGCATAATGCCCCCGACGGGCCAGTGCCTGACGCAGGATATCCAGCTCCAGACCGCCGTTTTCCTGTTGTATCACGTAGGGCGGTATCGCAAAGCTCACGCCCACGTTCACGGTTTCGGCAGAAACCTGTGTCGTCGCTCCCAGGCTTGCCAGGAACAAGGTTTTGAAAAGGCTGCTTTTGTTTTTCATTGTTAACTAAGTTCTCAGGGGGACGGCATTATTTTTAGTCGCTCTGTCGGCGGGCCGTCTTGGGTTGTCGAGTCAGTATTGAGTCTAGTTCACTCCCTGCGCAATAGCGGTTGGAATAATTTTTAGAATGAAGAACCGGGCTCTTGTAAAAAAGCCAGTTCTTCTGCGCTGGATTCCCGCCTCAAAATAGCGTTTCTGTGGGGATAGCGGCCAAAGCGGTCAATGATGGCCTTGTGGCGAATTTCAAACTCCAGGTTGCCCCGGGCGGCCTCGCGGGAGAAGAGTTTCACGGCCTCTTCGTGGATAAGGGCCGACTCGCTGTGCATATAAGGCATGTACAAAAAGGGCACCATCTTATCCGGCAGCTCGCTATCCACACCCAGAGCAACGGCCTCCTGTGCCAGCACCAATGCCATGGGGTCGGCGTCGAATGCGGCCGGGGTATCGCGATAGAGGTTTCGGGAAAACTGATCGAGAACGATAATCTCCGCCAGGCGCCCCATCGGGTGTTGCCGCCAGCCAAACAGCTCTCCCCGTTTGGCAGCAACAAGTACTTCTGCAAATCGTTGCCCTATGAGGCGGTCAAAGTCAGCATCCTTTTGCCACCATTGTTTGGGGCTGATTTCGCTGAACCAAAAATCGGTGATCTGCTGCCAATGCATCATTCGCGCTCCCGTTAAATCCAGTTACCTCTGTGCTTGTCCAGCTGTGTCAGTGCGGCCAGTGCTATGGTTCTGGCTTCACTGTAGGGGATCCACGGCAGGTAAATCTTACCGCTGGCAAGCCCCAGCTCCAGGGTCGCCAGGCCTTTTTTACGTTGCCCGGGCGATTGCAGCAGGCTCACGTGCTGCACCTTGTACAGGGGCACTCTTTTGAGACTTTGGCCAAGCAGCCCGGTTCGCTGCCACACCAGGGTATCGTCGTGCCTGTAGCCCCAGTGTTTGAACCTGAGCCAAAGTCCGATCGAGCCCAGTATGGCCACGGTAAGAGCGAACTCCATGACAACCAGCTCCCGGGAAATCAGCATCGTCAGCAGCGCCGGTAGCCAGAAAAATGCGAGTCTGCGTTTCAGCCAGCCACTGTGGATGGGCCGCAGTTCATGCACCGATGGCGGCAGGCTGTCTTTGCCGGGCAGCGCCTTGAGCTGGGCAAACAGGGGCGGGAACTCATCGGGAGTCACAGAGGGAATAAGCAGCGGCAGTTTGAGGTGTTGTTCGACTTCGTGGCCCTGCACCTGGCGGAAAAACACGGTCCAGCGCTTCAGCAGCCGTGCAATAGGGGGCTGATTGAATTCCACCAGTTGGATGCGTTTCATCGCCAGCGCATCCTGCTGGTGGGCCAATATGCCGCCGGTGCGCTCCAGAGTGGATTCGGCGCCAAGCTTGAGCCGATAGGGATAGTATTTCAAAAAGGCAAACATCACCGAGATGAGCGCAAAACAGAGGTATCCCAGCAAAATCAGGGCTATCACACTTAAGGTGCCCCACAGCGGCCCCTGGGATTCGATACGCAAAAAGGTGTTGAGGCCCAGAGACTCGAACCAGCTCTCCACCGGCAGCTGCCCCATGATGGAGCCGGCAAACACCATAAACCAGACAAAATTATTGTGGTAAAGCCCGAATAAAAACAGCGGTTTGCCGCCTCTCTCCAGCAGCAGTGAATCCGTTTGTTCCTCCTGATGGGTAACAGCTTCGGCAGGCTTTTGCAGCAAATGCGACTTGAGTGCCATGGCATCGCTCATGGGCATGGCGGCAATTTGCACCTCATCCTTTCGGGAGCCTGCGGTCTCGACCACCAGGGTGCAGAGCAACAGGGGTTTAAAGTAAAAGGGTTGGTCGAGCCGCACGTTCTGAATTTTATCCAGCGGTAACTCATCTTTGCGTTTGAAAAACAGCCCCCGGCGCACTTCCAGCTTGTGACTGCCGGGGCGAAACCTGTAGGTGGCATATTGCACCAGGGCGAAGGTGAGAATGCCCAGCAGCACCAGTAAGGCCACGGAAATGACCAGAGGTGAGTCGAATCCCTGTTTCCAGCCGGTAAAGACGATGGGGATGAGGGCATAGCCCTGGGTCAGTACCTGACGGGCCGTGCCCAGGGTAAAACTGACCACAGACCAGGGTGACAGGCTTTGCCAGTTCTCGGCAGTGGCACTCACAGTTCAGTTACTCCTGCACGGGCGAGCAGATGACCCCGCAGCGCCTCCGCATCGTCTATGGGCAGGCCACGAATTTCAATTTCAGCGCTGCCGCTGCCGGCGCTGAAACACTTGATGCAGGCGAGGCCGTAGCGCCGCTCCATGGGCCCCTGCGACAGGGTGACATGCTGGATACGGCTGTAGGGCATGGCGGTGCGCTTTTGCCACCACACTCCGGTTTGGCTTAGCAGGTCCAGCTCACCAACGCCGTAGCCCAGGGCATTGGCCCAGCGATTGCCCAGCCACAGGCCGAGGGCCGCCAGCAAGACGCCAGCGCTGCTGATTGCCAGTACTATCATGTCGGGTACGCCAGCGAAGATAAGCAGCAGGGAAATCGGCAGGAATATCACCAAAAACGTCAGGGCCGTGGTGACCATCACCAGGGTGGCATAGCGGGGATCCGCCGGGATGAGCACGGGAGCTTCGAAGGGAGTCCAGCGGTCCTTGGGTAACAAGAGTCCTTGTAATTCAGCGTCTTGCGCCTGCATTTGTGTCATCCTTGTGACATTTTTGTATTCACGGCCAATATAGCAGTGAAATCTTGCGTGGATCCAGCCAGTGGAAATATTTGCTTGCAAAGCCGTATCAGAACACGCTTGGCTCTTGGTTAGCGACTGAATTTCAAGTAATTTGGATTCAATCTCCCTACAGGAATCATGGTGATGACCCAGGACTATGCTCCAGGCAATCAGGTCAGCAAACAGCACAAGGCCTTTTTGCGTAAATTGTATCTGGCCCATCTGATGGACGATGCGCGCCATAATCTGTTGTCGCTGGGCAAGCTTACCGGCATGCCGAGGCGCACCTTGCAGGATGCCATCGCTAGTTTTGCCGACATAGGTATTGAGGTGGAGTTTGTTCAGGACGGCGAGCGCCATAACGCCGGTTATTACCGTATTCGCACCTGGGGGCCCATCAGCAGCGCCTGGATGGACACCCATGTGGAGCAGGTGAAGAGCCTGCTTGGCGTGGAGGATACCGACGGGCAGGCCACTGCCGGGAACGGAACATGATTTCCTCCGTGGGCGGGCTCGATGAGAGCCTGTGGTATCAGACCCTTGGGGAGCCCATGGAGCCCCGAGCTTCGCTGGAAAATGATATAGAGGCGGATGTTTGCATTTTGGGCGCCGGATACTCGGGCCTGTGGACGGCACTGTTCCTAAAACAGAAACAGCCTGCTCTCAAGGTGGTTGTGCTCGAGGCAGCCATGGCCGGGGAAGGGGCGTCCGGGCGCAATGGCGGTTGGCTGATGGGCAGCTTTGGTGGCGATTTGGGCTATCTGGCGCAGCTGGATGGCGAGCCTCGACGAAGGGCCAAACAGGTCATTACAGGCACGGTTGTCCGGGCGGCCGATACCTTCAGTGAGCTGGGTATTCAATGCGACTTCCACCATGGCGGTAACCTGTATCAGGCGTCGCGCTACCCTGAGCAGCTCAAGCGTTTACAAGCCGAGCTGGCGCACTTTCGTGAAGCCGGTTTTGATGAAGCGGACTATCGCCTGTTGTCGGCCACAGAGGCGGGCCAAGCCCTTAATCTGCCGGGGACACAAGCTGCGCTCTACACCCCTCACTGTGCCCGGGTGCATCCATTAAAACTGGCCCGTGGCCTTGCCCGCGCCGCAGAGCGGGCGGGGGTGATCATCTATGAGAAAAGCCCTGTGCATCTCACTGAAAATAGCAGGATTACCCTATCAGAACGCGGCCAGAAAGCGCCTGGCAATAAGGTGCACACCCCGAAGGGCTCGGTCAGAGCCGCTGTGGTGGTGGCCGCGCTCGAAGGTTACCAGCGGCTTCTGGGACTTGATAACAGAACCAGCTTGCCGGTATTCAGTGTGCTCTGTGCCACCGAGCCATTGAGCGAGCAGCAATGGGCCAATATCGGCCTTGAAAACCGCGAGACCTTTGCCGATGCCTCACGGCTTATCACTTATGGCCAGCGCAGCGCGGATAATCGTTTGGTGTTTGGTGCCCGTGGTGGCTATGGCTTTGGCGGCGCGGTGAAAACCCGATTTGGTTTTGCGCCCCGTACACTGGGCGAAGCGCCAAGAGGCGATATCTTTGACCTGAGAAGTCAACTGTTGCAGGCGTTTTTCCCCGCCCTTGAGGGGACTCAAATCACCCATGGCTGGGGCGGCTGTTTGTCACTCTCGCGGGCGTTTCGCCCCCATGCACTCTTCGATGAAGCTGCGGGGCTTGCCTTTGTGGGCGGTTATGGCGGCGAAGGCGTGGGCGCCAGTATGCTCTTTGGGGAAACCCTGGCCGAGCTGATTGCCCGGCCCGATGGTGAGCTGGCTGGTATGCCATGGGCATACCGGGGCGCCGTGAGTGAGCATCTGCGCCGCTGGGAGTCTGAGCCCTTTCCCTGGCTTGGATACAGCGCCAGCGGATTGCTTTACCGGCTCGAAGAGCGCCTGCTCTGCCGCCTGCCTCAACCAGTTTACACGCCTGCCATCAGTCGGCTTGCAGACGCCCTCGAAACCTTGATGAGTTAGTTGACTATTCAGCTCCGGCGGATGCGGGTTTGGCTAATCCCAGCTGGCCCAGCTGCAGCGCCGCCATGGTGGCCTCTATTGCTGCCCTGTGCCTTGCTTCGACAAAGCCCTGATAATCAGGTTCACATGGCCTGCCATCCATACTGATGCCGTCACCACTGAGGGTTTTGGTCCTGCCAAAGGGCTTGATGCCCTGCTTGTAGCCGGCAAAGTATCTGTGGCCCAGGTCTTCACTCCAAAAGAGTCGCCAAGGGGCGGCGCACCCCGGAATAGGGTTATCCAGCGCGGCCAGGGTTTGTCTGGCCACTCCTGCTCTTAATGCGTCAAAGTTTGCTGAGTGGTCGTCGAAAGCCTCGGCGGGAGTGGGGCAGGGAATGGCTTGAAGACGCTCGTCAGCGCCACTTGGGCTCGCCGGCCAGTCGTCCACCGGGTCATGGATAACAAAAATCCCGCGAAATCCGAAACCCAGGTAGTCCACCAATGGCGCAAATTCCCGCTGCCAGGCGATGATTTTGGGGCCGTGATACACGGGCACCGCATGGGCAGGTACAGTGACATCCTGGACCAGGTGAATAAGTGCACCAAGGTAATAAGCTCTGTGCTCGGCGGGTGCCTGCTCAAGCCCTGTAAGTGCGGCCTGCCACAGGCGCGCCATGGACATATCGGTTTTACCCGCCAGCCGCTGGGCGTCAGCGGTTTTATCGGGATGATAAAAATGCCAGTTATGAATTCGCTTGGTCATGGGGAACACGGCCTTGGCAAAGGAGGTGTTCATCAGCTCCGTTGGCAGCTTGCCGGCGCCTTCATCCATGGCAAGGTTGCCCTGCATCAGCTGTAGGCGGGTCGACTCAGTCAGATGAACGCCGCATTGAGCCATGGCGTCCAGGGCGCGAGTGGTGAGGGGCTCGTGGGCCTCTTTGGGGTGATAGCCCTTGGCGTCAAAAGCCAAAAGCATAAGTAAAGCAAACAGATATTTAATCACATCGACATCCTTGCCCGCAGTTTTGCCGAATCTAACACCTTGGGCAGACAAAACCAAATCCCGGTATCAATGCTTCCGCGGCTTCTTGGGTTCTGCGCGATGAATAAAGCCTGAGGTTGTTTTTTATCCGCCGCGCCCACATATTCACAGCCAAGCCTTTTCTTATCTTCCCGGGAGCCTCTCGTGCCGGACACCTTGGCAACCAACCATGCAACAACTGCCTCGCAGGGCAATGTCGTCGGCTGGTTGGGCAGTTTTTTACGCCCCTATAAACTCAGGGTAATCACAGCGCTCATCTGTTTGTTGATTGGCTCGCTCGCCTGGCTCGCGCTGGGTCAGGGGGTAAAGCTGATTGTGGATGAAGGCTTTGTGGCCGGAAACGCGGCCCGCCTCAATCAGTTGGTGTGGCTGCTGGTGGGTATAGCCGCCATCAGCTCCAGCGCCGTGTTTTGCCGTTTTTATTTAATGAGCTGGCTTGGGGAGCGGGTGAGCAACGATATTCGCGCCCGGGTGTACGACAACCTCCTGACCCTGCCACCGGCCTTTTATGCCAGGCTGCGGACCGGTGAAGTCATCTCCCGCTTTACCGCCGACTCCACCCTGCTGCAAACCGTGATTGGTTCGAGTTTTTCCATGGCGCTGCGCTCTTTTGTGTCTGTGCTTGGTGGCATCGCCATGATGGCCATCACCAGCGTCAAACTCACGGCACTGGTGCTGGTGGCCGTGCCGGCGGTGTTGGTGCCCATTCTGATTTTTGGCCGCAAGGTGCGTGCTCTTTCCCGCGATAGCCAGGACAAGGTGGCCGACCTTGGTGCTTACATAGATGAGAGCCTGCACGAAATCCATACGGTGCAATCTTACACCCACGAGCAGGTCGACCGACATAAGTTCGGTGGCCTGCTCACCAGGGTGCTGGGCAGCGCCGGGCGCCGTATTCAGTTTCGGGCGCTTCTCATTGCCGGGGTGATGTTTTTAACCATAGCCGCCATCGCCCTGATGATATGGGTGGGCGCGCGGGATGTGATGAACGGCGCCATCAGTGCCGGTGAACTCTCGGCCTTTTTGTTCTATGCCCTGCTGGTGGCCGGCGCTACGGCTACCATCAGCGAAGTGATAGGCGATGTGCAGCGCGCCAGCGGCGCCGCCGAACGCTTAAAAGAGCTGAGCGAAGCCGTGAGTGAGGTGCCCAAGGCCCAGGAACCGATGGCGCTGCCCAGCAAACTCAGCGGCGATATCCGCATCGAGGGTCTCAGCTTCAGTTACCCCGGCACTGACGTAAAAGCACTGGATAATATTTCTGTGCACATTCACCCCGGCGAGAAGGTGGCTCTGGTGGGGGAAAGTGGCGCCGGTAAGAGTACCCTGTTTCAGCTTCTGGGCCGTTTTTATGCGCCGGATAGCGGCGCTATCTATTTGGACGGCACGGATATCGCCAATACCGACCTGCAAGCGCTCAGGCGTGCCTTTGCCCTGGTGCCACAGGAGTCGGTGATTTTTGCCGATTCTGTGCTGGAAAACGTCCGCTATGGCAAGGTGGATGCCAGCTTCGATGAAGTGAAGGCGGCCTGTGTGGCTGCCCGCGCCCACGACTTTATCGAGGCCATGCCCGAGGGCTACCACAGCTACCTTGGCGAGCGCGGCGTTAAACTCTCCGGCGGCCAAAAACAGCGCATCGCCATTGCCCGGGCCATACTCGCCAGCCGCCCCGTGCTCTTGCTCGACGAAGCCACCAGTGCCCTGGATGCGGTGAGCGAGCGCTATGTGAAAGAAGCGCTGGATACTCTCATCTGTGGCCGCACCAGCCTTATCATTGCCCATCGTCTGGCAACGGTTATCAATGCCGACCGGATCCTGGTGATGGACAAGGGAAAAATCATCGCCGAAGGCAGCCATACAGAGCTGCTGGAGTCCAGCCAGCAATACCGGGAATTCGCCAGTTTGCAGCTGCTAACGGAAGCGTGATGCCAAATAAATAAAAAGGGAGCCTGAGCTCCCTTTTTGTTTGATGACGGCGGTTTAACTCAAGGGGACCCCACGCAATGGAAGCTCGTTCCAGGATGGAGGTCTGCGAGGGTCAGGTCCCCGTCATCTGGCCGGTATAGAGGATAAAGTTGCGCAGCAAGAACACCCCTAACAGGCTGAAACTGGCGGTCACCGCCACATAGGCGAATTTGCGATCCGCCGAGACCTTCATCCACAGGTTGAAGGCCAATGGCAGGGTGAGACCTATGCCGATAACGCCGGCCCAGAATATCCAACCCCAGAAGCCAAACCCCAGTGCGTTGAGCGCGGCAACCTGGCTTTGACCGCCGGAGAGGATCAATCCGGCGAAGAAGGTAAACAGCAAACCAATCTCCACCAGGATGAGGGGAATTTCGATGCCGTGGATAAAACGCACTTCCACACCATTGGGATTACCCCTGAGCAGCACACCACCCAGCAAGGTCGCGGCGGCGCCGGAGGACAACCCGGAGATCAGGAACAGCAATGGCAGCACAGGGTTATTGAGCAGCGGGAAGCCTATCAGCGCCGACAGCAGGAAGCCGGTATAGGCCCCAAGGGAAATGGCGAGGATCACCAGAATGCCGGTGATAGCGGCTTCCTGCAGAACCAGCCAATTGAGCAGCCGACGGACGATGGCCAGGCGATTGCCCAGCAACTGACCGATGCGCACATGGAAGACACAGGCTATCCAGGCAAAGAGCACCACCTGGTAGGCCATGAGAACCAGCACCCCCATGGACATCACTGAGCTGGTGTTGTAGAACACCAGGATCTTCCAGAAATCCAGTGGCCGGGTGAGGTCGAATACCAGGATCCCCAGGCCACCAAACACCGCGATAGGGGCGATTATGGCCGCCGCCTGCACGAAGGGCGAATGCCAGGCTTCATGGAATAACTTAAAGTGTTTCAGCATGATGGCGAAAAATACCGCCCCGGCAGACAGACCCGCCAGGAAAAGGTATATGGCGATAGGCCAATGCCATACCAGGCCTTCGAAATGAAAAGCACTCATAGCATTATCTCCCCATCTATGGTTTGAATATGGAACAGCTTAGGCCGGGTACCCAGGTCCACCTTGGCGCGGTAACTGGGCTTGGCTTTAAGCAACTTAACCAGCTCCGACTCGGGATCCTTGAGATTGCCAAAGGTCAGTGCCTTGGTGGGGCAGGCCTCGACACAGGCAGGTTGCAGCCCCTGGGCCAGGCGAGTCTTCTGACAGAAATCGCACTTATCGGCGGTGCGGGTCTCGGGGTGGATATACCTGACCTGATAGGGGCAGGCGGCAATGCAATACTGGCAACCCACGCAGCGGTCGCCGTTGACCGCGACTATGCCGGTCTCTTTGTCGATATAGGCGGCGCCTGTGGGGCAGACCCGCACACAGGGCGCGGCTTCGCAATGCTGACAGGAGACACGGCTGAAGCGGTAGCTCTGGTTCGGATACTCACCGAAGGGGCCCTTGCGCTCTATCTTCACCCGGGTGACACCCTCGGGGATCTGATTGGCCTCACGGCAAGCCTGGACACAGGCATTACAGCCGATGCAGGCATTTTCATCATGCACCATGGCGTATTTGGTCTCGCTTTCCGGCTCGGGTTGCAGCAGGGAATCGGCCTGGAGCGTGCGGGTGGCACCATACACAGAGACACCGGTCAACAGCGCCCCAACCCCCTTGAGAAACTGGCGTTTGGAAACTTGCATGACAGGCCTCCTATTGTTTGACTTTGTGGCAGCTGACGCACAACTGGCTATGTTGTTGCGTATCGAGCGACAACATGGGGTCAGCTTCGGGATGGAGTCGGTGGCACTGGTCGCAGCCAAGGCGGTTGGCGTGCACATTGTGGGTCCATTCGACCTCACCCAGGGCCTGATGGTCGTGACAGGTCAGGCAGACGGCGCTGCGTTCCTGGGCCGGGAAGGGGCTATCGGGCCCAAAAGCCATGATGTTCGAGCCCTTCCTGGGATGGCTCTCCTGGGGGCCGTGACAGTCCTGACAGAGAATGGCCAGGCCGGGGCTGGCATGTATGCCTTCGAGTTGGCCATTGCGTTTATGGCATTTGATACAGCTGCGGCTGTCCTGCTCGTCGGCGGCTAAGGCACTGGGCGCCAGGCCCACCAAGCCCAGAGTCAGGACGCTGGCCAGCAGCGCAGTACAAGGGGTAATTTGACACATAATGCATCCTTACACCTCAGTGAGCATGACGTTGTGGGAATGAGGAGCGCCAAGTGGTCAGTTTGACGCTCATTGGGCGTTGCGATGAGAGATACCCTTCAGGCGGCGAGTGCGGTGCGCAGCAAGGCTTCGTCGCAATGCTTGTCTTTATCCAGCTTAATCAGCTGTACGCCAATGTAATCCAGACATTTTTCGACAAACTTCATCTGCTCAGGAGAGCTGGCCGCAGGGTCGCTCACCACGAGTTTGACCGCAGAAGATTCGTTGTCGACGACCACGTAATCCAGGTGACAGTGTTCCATAAAGTCCTGCACCTCTTCGTGGTTCCTGACGGACTCATCCAGGTCGACGACATTCACCAGTGACGCTCCGTAAAGGATATCGTAGCGATTGGCGGCGATGGCCTTTAAGCTTTTCAGAAAGTGCATTGAATCTTTGTCGAGCAAGTGAGGCTTGATGCTGACGGCAGCTTCCACCAACTGATTCTCACTTGATCTAAAGAATTTGATGCACGTCATGACGAAGGTCACGATGACCAGAGGACACATGACGAAAAAGACAAACCATATAAACGCATAGCTTAAAATAACGATAGTGGTGGTGTTCATGGTAAACCTCCAAGGTTATTTTCCTTTTTAACTCTCGAATTAATTATTACCCTATGAACTCTATTTACAATAAATATTGAAATCGGACTATTAAAAATTAGGCTTAGGTCAGATACCGGTATTTAGCTATTTCATTTTGTAGATAATCAATAATTAGATATGTGATTTTTAATTGCTGAATATCTGGATTTTGGTAGGGTTTATAAGATATTTCGCATTAAAAATAAGCTCTTGCAGTATTTTTGTAAATGATTGAAATTTAGAAATATGATCTAAGTCTCTTTTGTTTGTTTTATTAAATTAGAATAAATCTATTGTCAGCATAAATATATTTACTATACTCCCAATGGGTATATTCATTGTCGGGAGAGGTATTTTGAAATGAAAAATATGACTCTGGATAGTTTAGATATGCTGAGTGCCAATATATTAGTTAATTTGTATGAAAAGCATTCGGCTTCGTCAGTGGCGATGGAGATGAATATACCCGCCCCCAAAGTGAGCCGCTGCTTACAACATGCGCGGATGATCTTTAACGATCCCCTGTTTATCCGTAAGAAGCATGGCCTCGAACCCAATGAATTTACCCGCCAACTCTACCCCCTGGTCAAAGCTCTGGTGCAGTGCGGTGAGCAGCTGCATCAGCTGGAGAGCTGCCACGAACTGGCCACAAGCCAGGTGATGGTGCTTTATGTGAGTGACCTCCTGATAGCCGAGCTGCCCCAGCGCCTGAGCAGCGCCATCAGTGAGGCGCAGCTGCCCATTAGCTATGAGCTGCGCACCGGCTCTGTGGATCTGGTGGAAGATCTGGCTCAGGGGCTGGTTGACCTGGCCATTGTCAGCGAATCTTCGGACAAGGCACTGCAAGACGACAGACTCATTGTTTCTCCGCTGACAGAGTTAACCCATTTGTATCTGCTTTGCTCACACAAGCATCCGTTGCTGCAGCAGGAGATCAGCCTCGCCAACATCGCCAACTATCCCTACCTGAGCGCTTTCGGTCAGTTGGACAAACAGGCGCCGGATCCTTTCCAGCGCTACTGTGCCCAGCAGCGGCTCAGCTGCCATCTGGCACCGGTGGAATTGGGCCGTGAGGGGCTGGCGTTTCATCAGTTGTATCGTTATCTGGCTGACGATAAGACGGTGAGTCTGCTGCCTTACAGCAGGGTGTATGAGCACAGTGAGCAGCTTCCCGGTTTGCACGTGTGCTGCCTGTCGGGCATGGATACCGCACGTCTCTATCGGGATCAGCCCTACCCGAGGCTCTATATGCTGAGCCGCAGTGGTCGTGGTGGTGTGCATCTCGATTGGATGAAGCAGGAGATAGGCCAGCTTATCAAGCAGAACGTGCATTAGCACAGGCATCCATTCGCCAGCGGGTTCAGTGGCTTGTCGGTTTTGCGCCTGGCTTGTGCTTTGGCCGTTGGCTAAGGGCGCTGGCTAAAGGGTCGGCAAGTCCTGGGTGTTTTCCTGGGCCACCTGGTCGCAGTGGGCCTGCATCTCGTGTAATTTTTCCGTCAGCACTCTGCGCAGGCAATGGGTCAGCTCCGGCTTTATCCCCTTGTGGCAATGCAGATAATAGCTTTGTGTCTCGAGTTCTGTGGTTTGCAGCCAGACTTTCGAGATATCCAGATAGCCCACATCGTCGCGATTTTCGAAATACGTCATCGACATTGCCGAGGAGAGCAGGGCTATATCTTCGCTGTGACTGACATGATCCACCACCATCCTCAGGCTCGGGCTCTTGAGGGCCACGCGGATCTCCATATGCCTGGCTCTGGCGTAAATTTCTATGGGGTGAGGCTCCTGCTCCTGCAAGTGGGTGTTCACCAGGGCGATATGGTAGTTAAACATCTGCGTTAAGGGATCGTCGCTGGTTAAAATAGGATGGCCACGACGGGCGACGATGAAAAAGTGGGTGATATCCCCCAGTTTAAAGTTGTTCACCATGGGGTGATTAATGGGTTCGGTGGAGATACTGCAGTCGACCTTGCCCTGACACAGGCGCTGGTGGATTTTGTCGGTCCAGGGTTGAATATTAATGCTGACCCCACCCTCAATACAGTGACAGGTGTTATGCACACAGTTCATTGCCATCAGCGACCACTGTTCATAGGTGGCGACACTGAGCTGATAGGGCTCGGCCCCCTTGTCTATGGTGGCTGCTACTATCTTGTCGTACTGCTCCAATATGGTTTTGACCATGGGATAGATGGTGACGGCTACCTGATTGGGTTCGAAGCCATACTGCTGACGAATAAAGAGTTCATCTTCCAGCACCTCCCGCAGGCAGGTCAGGCTGCGGCTTACCTTGGACTGAGTGGTGCGTAATCGCTCGGCCACCGCACTGCCGCTTTTAAGCTCAACCAGTCCGATAAATACCTGCAGGGTAAAGTAATCGAGTCGGCTCACTTTCTTCAGCATGACGATCTCCCTCTAACGGCAGCATTAACAGGCAAAGGTAATGGATCTTTTGTTTAATAATTAATCAATTGCCAGAGGTTTTTTTGGCACAGCTTGGTCAAAAATTCTGCGGCTCAGATCACAGTTAATTCAGTGTTTATTTTTGGTTAAATTTAAGTTGATGCTCGAGGGTGCTAGGGCCTCAGGGAGACTGGCTAAGTTAATTCCATAAAAATATATACTTGGGAGAGTGTGGCTGAACCATCAGCCACGCATTTCAGTCAATCAGTTGCCCAATACCTGTACTCTGGATTTCGGCCTGTTAGCCGGCCAAAACATGATCTGTGTCGGGATGAGCGTTGAAATTTGCTGCTATAACAGCAATGTCTGATTCATCAAGGAAGCCCGATGGTACCCAAGTACTGTGCCACCGCTCTGGAGGCGGTGTCGTTAATCGATAATGACGAATTCATCTGGACCCACTCCATGGGGGCAACGCCAAGACTCTTGCTGGAGGCCCTGGCCGAACATGCGCTAAGCTGCACTAATCTCACCCTATTACAACTACATACCGAGCATGCAGAGTGCCTGAGTGGCCCCGAGCTTGAGGGGCATTTGCGCCATCGCTGCTATTTTGGTGGCAAGCCGACCCGGGAATTGCTCGCCAGTGCCCGTGCCGACTACGTGCCGGTGTTTTTATCTGAGGTGCCTAAGCTTTTTCGCCGCCGGGAGCAGCGTATCGACACTGCCATAGTGCAGGTGTCACCGCCGGATAAGCATGGCATGTGCTCTCTGGGTATTTCAGTGGAGGCGACCCGCGCCGCCTGTGAGGTGGCTGGCAAGATTATCGCCCATATCAATCCCCGCATGCCCCGTACTCATGGCGACAGTTTTCTTCCGCTGACCCGTTTTGATGCCGTGTTTGAAGCGCCTATGGAGCTGCCGGAACATGCGTTGGCGACGACAGATGCGGTGAGCCAGGCCATAGGCCGCAATGTGGCGGCGCTGGTGCGGGACGGTGACTGTTTGCAGATGGGGATTGGTGGCATTCCCGATGCCGTGCTGGGTTGCCTTGGCAATCACCAGCACCTGGGTGTACATACGGAGCTGTTTTCCGACGGCATCTTAAGTCTGGTGGAGCGCGGCGTGGTGGATAACAGCCGTAAACGTTTCGCCACCGGCAAACTGGTAACAGGGTTTGCCCTGGGTAGCCGCAGGCTTTACGACTTTGTGGATGACAATCCCCAGGTGGCCTTTTTGGACATAGAGCAGGTCAACGATACGTCCATCATCCGCCGCAATCCGCAGGTGATGGCCATTAACTCGGCACTGCAGGTGGATGTGACCGGTCAGGTGTGCGCCGACTCCATAGGTACCCGCATTTATTCCGGCGTGGGTGGCCAAATGGACTTTATCCGCGGCGCCGGACTCTCGGAAGGTGGCCGCTCTGTGATTGCCATGCCGAGCACGGCATCCGCAGGCAAGGTGTCCCGCATCAGCACCGTGCTGTCGCCGGGGGCAGGGGTGGTGACCACCCGCGCCCATGTGCACTATATAGTGACTGAATTCGGTGTGGCCTATATGCGCGGTAAATCCATTCGTGAGCGGGCCCGTTCCTTAATTGATATTGCCCACCCGGATTTTCGTGAAGCCCTGGCCCGTGAAACCCACGAAATGTGGGGGCTGTTGCTTTGAGAAAGCGCCGGAAATCCATTTAAGGCGTGAATTGATGGGGCAAACCCCTCATAGATTAATTTAAAAACACCTCGCTTATGACGAGGTGTTTTTGTTGGCATGGCTTGTGTTTGTAATGGCGCTCAGCTTCTCAGTGCACGGCGCAATATCTTGCCGACCGTGCTTTTGGGCAGCGATGCCACAAACTCAAGGTGTTTCGGCTGTTTGTAACCGGCAAGATTCGCCTGGCAGTGAGCTGTAATGGCCGCTCTGGCATCATCCGCGTCTACCGATGGCTTAAGCACGATAACAGCTTTTACTGCCTCGCCGCTACGCTCATCGGCAACGCCAATCACAGCGCATTCCAGCACAGCGGGGTGACTCGCCAGCACGTTCTCCACCTCATTGGGGTACACATTAAAGCCCGAGACAATAATCATGTCTTTTTTGCGATCCACGATGCGATAACAGCCATCGGGCTCGGCAATGGCAATGTCGCCGGTCTTGAAGAAACCATCTTTGCTGAACACCCGCGCAGTTTCTCCCGCTTGCTGCCAGTAGCCGGACATCACCTGGGGCCCGCGCACCGCCAGCTCACCCGCTTGCCCCATGGGCACGGGGGCTTCATCTTCATCCAGAATCAGCACTTCGGTGGCCAGCACCGGCCGACCTATGGTGCCCAGTCGTTCGGCACCAGGCTGGTTTAAGGTGATCACAGGAGAGGTTTCCGACAACCCATAGCCTTCGCTGATGGTGCAACCGGTGGTTTGCTGCCACAGGCTGGCTGCCGCCTCGGTCAGGGCTGTACCGCCAGAAATAGTGAGTTTCAGATGACTGAAATCGAGTGCACGGAACTCTTCCTGATGACACAGGGCAACAAACAGGGTGTTGAGCCCGGCAAATCCGGTGAAGGGGTATTTCGCCAGGGTCTTGATAAGCGACGGAATATCTCTGGGGTTAGGGATAAGCACAGAGCAGGCGCCCTGTTCGACAAAGAGCACCAGATTCACCAGAAACGCATAGATATGGTAGATGGGCAGGGGGGCAACAAAGATGTCCTCCCCCGGGGTAATAACATTGGCCAGGCGCCCGCGGCATTGGAGGGCGTTGGCTATCAGGTTGCCGTGGCTCAGCATGGCGCCCTTGGAGAGCCCTGTGGTGCCGCCTGTGTACTGCAATGCTGCCAGTGTACTGTGATTGGCGGCAATCGGTTGGCAAGTTTCCTTACTGCCAAGATCTAGGGCTTTGAGAAACTCGATGTTCTTCAGTCCGGTTTTGGGCTGTATCTGCGGGCTGACCAAATCCAGCGCGTGGGTGGATATCACCAGCTCTATCGGGGTTTCTGCCACGACCTTGGCCAAGGTCGGCAGCAGATCGGAAAGCACCACCAACACCCTCGCCCCTGAGTCTTTAAACTGATGAATAAGCTCACGCTCTGTGTAAAGCGGATTGGTGTTAACCAGCACCATGCCGGCCTTGAGCACACCATAGGCGGCAATCACAAACTGAGTGAGGTTGGGGAGCTGAATGGCGACCTTATCCCCGGGTTGCAACTGGGTATGATGTTGCAAAAAGGCGGCAAAATCGGTCGACAGTTTATCTATCTCGTTGAAGCTATGGCTTTTGCCTAAACAGGCAAAAGCTGGTTTGTCCCCAAAGCCCTTGCAGGCCTTGGTGAACAAATCAATCAATGAGGCGTATTCGTTTAAATCCAGCTGATTATTATCGTTATTTAACATGCCAGTATTCCCGCTGATGAAGGCAGTGCAGCTTCAAGGATAAACATCCAGCTTAGGCGGCCAACGCCGCCTCGGTCAATCCCCATAACCACCAGAAAGTCCTTTTGTCATCGCCGTTTGCACCGCGGTTACTCCACATTCAAAGGATGGTTTTAGCCGCTGCGGTTGATTTTTAACCAGTACTCTGTTCAGTAAAAATATTCCACACGTAAACAATTGATTTGAATTGCGTTATCAAAATGTTAAATTAATTGTTAGAAAATGTAATGGAATGCAATTCTAAAGTGTTATAGAAATGTCTGGGGGACAATTTTGCTGCCCTTGGGAAGTGCCTTCGGGATGTTTGTCGACAGCGCCCGAAGAGATAAAAAACATAATAAACAATTGAGAGCAAAGATGATGACCATACAAGACACTAAAAAGTTTGGCTTGAGCTCGTTGAGCTTGGCAGTCTCGCTGGCTTTGACTGGGGTTATGGGGGCAAGCGCAGCCTGGGCTGAAGAGGCGCAGGAAGAAGCTCAGGCGAGCGATAATATTGAAAAGATCGCCGTTGTGGGTTCTCGCGCTGCACCTCGCTCAGTGGGTGAATCCCCAGTGCCGGTAGACATCATAGGAAATGAAGAATTCACCAAGAACGGAACTACCGACATGAACGACCTGCTCGGCAAGGTCGTTCCTTCTTATAACGTTAACGCCCAACCTATTTCCGATGCCGCAACCCTGGTGCGCCCTGCCAACATGCGTGGTCTGGCGCCTGACCATACATTGATTTTGTTAAACGGTAAGCGTCGTCATCGTGCGGCAGTCATTTCTTTCCTGGGCGGCGGCGTGTCAAACGGTGCCCAGGGCCCGGACATTTCGGTGATCCCCGCCGTTGCTCTCAAGCAGGTTGAAGTACTGCGTGATGGTGCGGCGGCCCAGTACGGCTCGGATGCCATTGCCGGCGTGATTAACTTCCAGCTCAAAGACAATGCCGAAGGTGGCACCATCGAAGCCCGTTATGGCGAATTCTATGAAGGTGACGGTGGCAGTCCCATGATTGCGGCTAACGTGGGTATGCCGCTGACTGATAACGGATTCTTCAACGTCAGTGCCGAGCACAAAACCGCCGATGCCACCAGTCGCAGTGTGCAGCGTGATGATGCTGCCGACTTGATTGCCGCAGGTAACACGGCCGTGGCTAATCCCGCCCAGATTTGGGGTGCCCCGGAAACCAAAGAAGACTTTAAGTTTTTCTTCAACGCCGGTCTGGATCTCAATGCCAATCAAACAGCATACATGTTTGGTAACTGGGCCCGCCGTGACGTAGAAGGTGGCTTCTACTTCCGTAACCCCAACAACCGCGGTGGCGTTTACAGCGGTGATGATGGTGAAACTCTGCTGGTGGGTGATTTGACCGGTGATATGTCCGGTAACTGCCCCGTTATCACCATTACCAACAACGTGCCTGATCCTGTGGCGCTGGCGCAGGTGAAGAACGACCCTAACTGCTTTGTGTTCAATGAAATGTTCCCCGGTGGCTTTACGCCACGTTTTGGTGGTGTGATTGAAGACACCTCCCTGAGCGCCGGTGTGAAGGGCACCACCGCGAGCAACCTGAACTATGATTTTGGTGTCAGCTACGGTAAGAGTGACGCCGATTTCTACATCAAGAACACAGTCAACGCCTCACTGGGCCCGGATTCGCCCACCAACTTCAATCCCGGTCGTTACGTGCAGATGGAGCGCGGTGCATCGCTGGATTTCAGCTACTTTGAAGTGGATGAGTGGAGCTTCGCCGCCGGTTTGGAATACCGCCGCGAAACTTTTGAAATTTACAATGGCGACCCAGCCTCCTTTGAGCTTGGCCCACTGTACACCCAGGGCTTTGGTATCGGTTCCAACGGTTTCCCCGGCTTTAAACCCCAGGACTCAGGTTCATGGAGCCGCAACAACTACGCCGCTTACTTCGATGCTGAGCATGACCTGACTGACAACTGGCTGGTAACCGGAGCCCTGCGTTACGAGTACTATGATGATTTCGGCTCTACTACCAACTGGAAGCTGAGCTCCATCTACAATGTGACCGACGACTTCTCGCTGCGTGCCGCGGCCAGTACTGGCTTCCGTGCACCTACCGTGGGTCAGAGCAACGTGCGTAACGTAACAACGGCGTTCTCCGGTGGTCAGTTGGAAGATCAGGCAACCCTGCCTCCTACCAACCCTATCTCCATCCAGAAAGGCGCGACACCGCTGGAGCCGGAAACCTCGGTTAACCTGTCATTCGGTGCGGTGCTCACTGTGGGGGAATTCTTCCTGACTGCGGATTACTTCCACATTACCCTGGAAGACCGCATCACCCAGAGTTCCAACCAGGAGCTGACCCAGGCGGATAAGGATGCGCTGATTGCCCAGGGCGTGCTGGATGCCAACAGCTACAGTTCAGTGCTCTATTTCACCAATGACTTCGATACCACTACCCAGGGTGTCGATTTGGTTGCCAGTTACGCACCTGACTGGCTGGATGGTGCCAACTTTGCGCTGGCCTATAACTGGACTGAAACCACAGTCGACAGATTCAATCCGGACAACATCAGCGAAGCCCGTGTGAAAGTGCTTGAAGAAGCGCTGCCACATCACAAGGGCACCCTGACCTGGACCCAGGAGCTGGGTGCCAATCTGCGCTCCATGGTTCGCATGAACTACTACGGTGAGTTCTATGAAGACCACCTGGATTCAGAAGGTGATCTGCCTATCCACAACGGCTCTACCGTGACCTTTGACGCTGAAGTCGGTTATGACTTCAACGACAACTGGAGCCTGGCAGTGGGTGCACAAAACCTGTTTGATACCTACCCAGACGAAAACCCATGGGCCGGTATTGCGGGTGCGGCGTATCCTGTGACTTCACCCTATGGATTCAACGGCGGTTACTACTACGCCCGTCTGAATTACAACTTCTGATAATCAGAAGCTCTGTGACGCGAAAAGGCTGCATCTGCAGCCTTTTTTATTGGAAAAGGGCTGATATTGGGTTAACTGTCCCGACATACATACCCTGAAAATGCTGTGCCATTCTGATGGGTGTGGATAAGGTTTTCAACAGGGTTATTTTTTATAATCAATTGATATAAATTGATTAAAGCGCCTTTATTAAGCGTTTCATAAAACTTTTGTACATTTTTTTCCACAAGCTTGTTCACAATTTTAAGACTTGGGCTATAGTTGTAAGTTCCCGTAGATGGTTTTGAGTAGTCACCCTTGGGTCAGTCCCACGGAGCCTTGGTCATCCCTCTTGATGGCCCTCTGTAAGGGGTGTTGAAGCTCGAAAACCTGGCCTCTGTGGCCGATGCTCGTTGATTGACTTGCTGGCGCTTGGCAATCATTCCCTTTCCCCGGATAGCCCCCTCTCTCCTCCTGGGCTATCCGGGGCATTACCACTTTCTCTCCTTACTGTGTTACTTTTGTCCGGTTATTCCCTTATTCATTAAACCTTTATCTGGCTAAGGGATGTCGGGCTTGAGGAATTGAGTCCGGGTTTGCCTGCATTTTACTTTCGACACAGAACGGAGTCTTCCATGAAAAAACTTGCGCTAGCCGTGGCCATTATCGCCGCCGGAGCGGGAGCCTATTGGTACAGCCAGCAGCAAGGCCAGGGCGCCTTGACCAATCCAGCCCTCGATTACATCCCCGCTGACACCCCCATTTTTTCGGGCCAGCTGAAGCCATTTCCCATCAAGGACTACCTGATTGCCACCGCAGGCAACTCGGCCCATCTGGCGCAAAGTCCACTGTTGCAGGAAGAGATGGATGAAATTACCGAGCCCAGCGTCCACTTCGGCATGTACCTGTATAAGGCCTATGTGGAAGGACTGAAGGATCCCGCCGCCATGCTCAAGCGCTTCGGCCTTGGCGAACAAAGCCGTGGCTTCTTCTATACCCTGGGCGCCCTGCCTGTTGCCCGTATGGAAGTGGCCGATACCGCCGCCTTCTGGAAGTTAATGGACGAGGCCGAGCAGGCCAGCGGTTGGCAGCACACCCAGGGCACAGTTGCCGGGCAAAGCTACCGCAGCTATTTGCTGTCCGATGCCAATGACGAAGAAAAAGTGGAACTGGTTATTGCCGATCGCGAGGGCATGGTGAGTGTCACTCTCAATACCAGTTTCCAGGACCCCACGCTGCTGGAGCATGCGCTGGGCGTCACCAAGGTTACCAACCCTTTATCGGGCACCACACTGCTGGCCGATATCATCAAAACCCACGGGTTTATGGATGACAGTGTCAGCTATATCAATCATCAGGAGTTGGTCAGAGCAGTCGTATCCGGTGACAACCAGCTGGGCAAACAGCTGATGAACCTTTTTGCCAAGACTGGTGAAGATCCCTTCCTGGAACTGCGCACGCCAGAGTGTCAGACCGAACTCAATGCCATCGCGGCCAACTGGCCACGGACTGTTGCCGGTATGACCTCCATGAAGGTGGACAGCAAACAAGCCAGCATGGACATGAAGATGGTGCTGGAAACCCGCAACGAAGTGGTTATCAAGGCGCTGGACAAGATGCGCGGCTATATAGCCGGATATGTGCAAAAGCCCGGTGACAGTGTGATGGCAATGGGGCTGGGTCTGGACGTGGGCCAGCTGGCACCTTCTCTGAACAAGGTGTGGAGTGACTTTATGTCACCCCGTTTGCAGTGCCAGCCACTGGCAGAGTTGCAAACCGAAATGGAAGCCGCCAACCCGGCCATGCTGGGCATGGCAACCGCCATGGCCGATGGTGTGAAGGGCATAGGCGCAGCCGTGCTGGACTACGATTTGCAGATAACGGATGACGCACCCAGCGTGAAGAAGCTGGATGCCTTGGTGAGTCTCTCTGCCGAAGACCCTGCCTTCCTGTTCGACATGGTAAAACCCTTTGCACCTATGCTGGGGCAAATCGATCTCAAGTCGGGTGATGATGTCGACCTGTCTGACTTTATCCCTGCTGAGTTTGGCGTGACGGCCAAGCTGGGGCTGCGCGGTCAGCATCTGGTGGTTTACAGCGGTGAGGGCGGAAAACGTATGGCGGACAGCCTCAAGGGTGAGACCCTGGTCGCCAATGGCCTCTTTGGTATGTCTGCCGATTATGGTCGTTTGCTGGCACCTTTGATGACCCTGATGGAAGCCTCGGGTGAAGAAATCCCGGAAGAGCTTGAAGCCCTCAAGGACTACAAGATGCAGGTACAAATGGGGATGGACATCAACGAGCAGGGCCCGGTATTCAACACCGGCTTTGTAACCAAGCCCTGATGTGAGTTAGGCCGACGGATGTCAGCCAGACCCTAATAAAAAAACGCCGCGAAAGCGGCGTTTTTTTATGGTCGATACATTCCCCTAGTCCCTTAATCCCCTAATCCCCTAATCCCCGTGTCATTACGTCGGTGCTCGGAATGTGTGCTGGCAGCGCAGTAACTGGTGTGTCCATGACCGGCGCTTGGGGCCTTGGGGAATCCGCGGCCTGAGAGTCGGCTGTTGGTGTCTTGGCAGGCATAGACTCTTCCTGGCTTGCGGGGGTATTTGTCACCTGCACCTGAGCGTTGTGAGGCTACCGCGCTTTAGTGTTTTCGGGCGGCGGCGCACTGGTCTTTTCAGGGGTTTTTTCAGGGGTTTCTTCAGGCGGCTCGTTTGCTGTTGCTTCCTCAGACTGCTCAGCCACTTTGACCTCTGTAGGCGTTTGGGTCTCGACAGGGGCAAGCTCACCAATCAGTGCCAGTATCCCTTCGGCATCGAACGACTCCTGCCCGGGCACCCAGATATCCGGGCTGGTGCCGGCACCGGAAATCAGGCTGCCATCGAGGGCGTAGGCCAGTGAGCTGGAAAAATAAAACCGCTGCTTGAGATTGGGTAGCTGAAATGCGTGCAGCTTGCCCAGGTCTCCCATGGTGTCTTCACCTATGATAATGGCCCGCTGCCAGCCCTTGGCGCTGTGCACTATCCATTCACACTCCTGACGACAACCCGGCCCGGCTATGAGTGCCAGGCGGCCACTCACTTTGTCGGCCTTTGGCTGGCTTCTTGCGTACCACTGACCAAAGCGGCTGTGGGCGTCGTCCTCCACCAATTGCGGGCCTTCGCTGACGGCCTGATATGCGCGGTTGCCAAGATAGTCGTTGCGCTTGTCCACCGAGGTTCGGTAACGGGCAAAGCCAAGCATGGTCGAGTCTTCGTCGGCATAGGCAGCCAACACGGTCAGCAGCGCCGGGCTTTGTCCCTGGGTGCGGCGAAGATCCAATACCAGAAGTTCGGCCGCCATGGCCCGTTTTAGTTCCTGCATCTGGGCACGGTTTTGCTCGAGTTCGTTCAAATCGCCAATGGTCACCCAAAATCCCCTGACGCCAATGGGCTGGATGCTGAAAGGCAAGGCTATCACCGAGGGATCGGGGGAGGGCGGTAACAGTGGCAAACGGGTGCGCCTTTGCTGGCCCTCAGGGTTGGTGAGGGTCAGGGTAACTTCAGGCTTTTGCACCAACCCCAGTTCACCTCGCAGCAGGCTGGTGCGCGTTAGCCAGGTTGCCTGCTCTGTGAGGCTGTACTTGCTGCTGGCGGGTAAAAATGCCTGGACGGCCTCCTGCCATCGCGCCATGGGGATATCATCCAGATGACTGATAAACGGATAGTTTTCATCAAATGGCGTTAGGCTTTCGTTCAAGGCCAGCCAGCTGTCTTCCATGGGTCTGAGCTGCACCGGCAACAGTTGGCCAAACTCGGCATCGGCCTCGGTGGCAACCCCTGGGTCATCCAGCAGGTTGAGGATTTTCAGCACTTCGGCGGCAAACAGGGGCGATGGGATCTGATCCGGGTAGCGGTTACTCATGGCGCGGATATAGCTGTCTATCCGCTGCTGCTTAATGACGGGTTCCAGGCTTAAAAATGCCGAGTGGGCGGCGATTTCCCGTTGCAGAATATAGAGATCCTGGCGCATTTCCCGGGCCGTGAGGGTATCGGCCCTGGGCTCTTGTGGCCAGAGAAACAGGCTCAGACGCATGGCGCTGACGGTGATGATAATAACCAGCGCCGCCAACACCGCATCAAAGGTTGGCAGCGCGGCGGCTGGCTGTCCGGCCGAAGTGGCCTTCATGGGGGTTCGTTCTCTTAAAGTAAGTCGTTGATTGATATGCCGATACCAATCCTTTGGGTGTGGGCGTTATAGTCTATCAGGCTCTCACCATAACCATTGAAGTATTGGGTATAGAATCGCAGATTGCCTATGATGGGATAGCTCCAGGTGAACTCAACGGCGCCCCGGTTGGGGCTGTCGAGATTGTTGCGCAGCAGCATGGTGAAGCGATGTTCTTCCAGACCATACACTGCCTGGAGTTCAAAATTGCCCATGTAATCTTCGATGTCCGGGTTGTCATCACCACGGGGATCGCCTTCGTATTCTTTTTCATCTTCAGGAAGTCGCCACCACACCTTGGCGCCAATGGCCAGTGGGCCCCGGTCGAACACCATGGTGCCATAGAGGCGGTTCCAGCTGCGGGAGAAATCACCCGCCTTGCCATTTGACTGGTGCACGGCACCAAAGCCCCAGAAGGAGTTGGTCAGGCCAAACACTTCCCAGTCGTTGTTGAACAACATAAAGAGCTCTGGTTCGTGGTTAGTTTCACGAAACGGTGAGGAGATGTCCTTGTTGTAAACCTGCCAGTATGACTGGTTGGTGTAGGCAAAGAACAGGTGGCCGTTATCACCAAAGACGTTATACCAGAGGGGAAACTTAAAACTTATCTGAAACTTGGCTTCCATCTCATCCAGGGTGAACGGATGCTCCGCCGCTTCTTCTTCGAAGGGCTTCATATTGGGGGAACTGTTGTAGGTCACCGGCAATATGTAATTTACCTTGTGGGGGGTGATCACGAAGGGTTGCTCTGAGGTAGCGAGCTCATCCTTTACCCGTTCATCCACCAGAGAGGGTTCTTCTGCCAGGGCAGCATGGGAAATAAACAACAGAGGTAATAAATTTCTCATTAAGTTTTTCATTGTCTTTCCATGAACATATAGCGCCTATCTTGTTGTAGGGCAGATTAACGCCCCCGCCGCGCATTTACCAGAATTCCCCATGGCTCAACGTGAAGCCGCTGGTCTTTTGTGCCACAGCATAGAACTTTTCGCGATAAGTTAGTTTGCCTGTATGGGCTGTTATTTGCACAGTCGTTTCTTTAGCACTCTGTTTTGTTGGGTATTTTTTGATTCGGGCGTTTGTCCGGGCGCTCAGTGTTAACAGGGTGGTGTCTCGCCAGTCTGTATATTCGTTTTGGTTATAAAAACTAACTATTTACTATTTTTTAAGGAATATAAGGCCCGTTATATTGGCTTCCAATCTGGTAAGTGGGGGTGTGTATGGACGTTGTGACGTTGCCGGGCCAAGGGCCCAACGGCAAGGTGTGGTTAGTGGGTGCCGGTCCGGGAGATGTGGAACTCCTGACCCTGAAGGCTGCCCGTATCCTGGCCAGCGCCGATGCCGTACTCTATGACGCACTGGTCAGTGATGACATTCTCGCCCTCATTCCAGAACACGCCGAAAAGATTGCCGTTGGCAAGCGCGCCGGTGCCCACAGTGCCCGTCAGGAAGAAATCAACCAACTGCTGGTGACCAAGGCCTTTACCCGTAAAAACGTGGTGCGCCTTAAAGGTGGCGATCCCTTTATTTTCGGCCGTGGCGGCGAAGAGTTGCAAACCCTGGTTGAAGCCGGGGTGGCCTTTGAGGTGGTACCTGGCATTACAGCCGCCAGCGGCACCTCAGCCTATGCCGGTATTCCGCTTACCCACAGAGACTTTGCCCAGGGCGTCACCTTTATCACCGGTCATTGCCAGCTCGAGAGCCGCCCCATGGACTGGCAGGGCTATGCCAATCCGGCCAACACCCTGGTGGTATACATGGGCATTCTCAACGCCGGACTCATCCAGCGGGAGCTGACCAAACATGGCCGCAGTCCAGCCACCCCGGTGGCCATAGTTTCCCGTGCCACCACCGCCCATCAGCAAAGGGTGATTGGCACCCTGGGCGACCTTGAAACCCTCGCCAAAGATGAGCGGGTGGTGATGCCTGCACTGATGATAGTGGGGGAAGTGGTGGGTCTCGCCGACACCCTCAACTGGTTTGAACCCGCCCAAGTGGCAGAGGTTCTGCCCAAACAGAATACGAATTGATGCTGCCGCGGCAGCCTTCTCACAAATAAGACTCGGAGAAACAAGATGTCAGGGCCTGTGTTAAGCCACCTTGAGCAACTGGAAGCGGAAAGCATCCAGATCTTCCGTGAAGTCGCAGCGGAGTTTGATAACCCTGTGATGCTGTATTCCATCGGTAAGGATTCCTCTGTGCTGCTGCATTTGGCGCGCAAGGCCTTCTATCCGGGCAAAATTCCGTTCCCCTTGCTGCACGTGGACACCGACTGGAAATTCCGCGACATGATCACTTTCCGTGATGAAGCGGCGAAAAAATACGGCTTCGACTTGCTGGTGCACAAAAACCCCGAAGGCATTGCCATGGGTATGAACCCCTTCACCTTTGGTTCATCCAAGCATACCGACGTGATGAAGACCGAGGGCTTAAAGCAAGCGCTCAACAAATACGGTTTCGATGCCGCCTTCGGTGGTGCCCGCCGTGACGAAGAGAAGTCCCGCGCCAAGGAGCGTGTGTACTCTTTTCGCGACAGCAAACACCGCTGGGACCCGAAAAACCAGCGCCCCGAGCTGTGGCACACCTACAACGGCCAGGTGAACAAGGGCGAAAGCATCCGGGTGTTCCCGCTGTCCAACTGGACCGAACTGGATATCTGGCAATACATCTATCAGGAAAACATCGACATAGTGCCGCTGTACTTTGCCGGGTACCGCCCCGTGGTAGAGCGTAATGGCACCCTCATCATGGTGGATGACGATCGTATGCCACTGAACGAAGGCGAAGTGCCCGAGCAAAAACTGGTGCGTTTCCGCACCCTGGGTTGTTATCCGCTCACCGGCGCGATTGAGTCCAGCGCCACCACCCTCACCGGCATCATCGAAGAGATGCTGCTGTCCCGCTCCAGCGAGCGCCAGGGTAGGGTGATTGACCACGATTCATCGGGTTCCATGGAAAAGAAAAAGCGCGAGGGGTATTTCTGATGTCTATTGCACAGCAGGTAAAAGATCTGGGTATCGAAGAGTACCTGGAAAGACAACAGCACAAGTCGCTGCTCAAGTTTCTCACCTGTGGCTCTGTGGATGATGGCAAGTCGACCCTGATTGGTCGTCTGCTGCACGACAGTGCCCAGATTTATGAAGATCAGCTCGCTGCCCTGTCGAAAGACTCCAAGGTGCACGGCACCACCGGCGAAGCCATCGATTTGGCTCTCTTGGTAGACGGCCTGCAGGCCGAGCGTGAGCAGGGCATCACCATCGATGTGGCTTACCGTTATTTCTCCACCGAGAAGCGCAAGTTCATCATCGCCGACACCCCCGGCCACGAGCAGTACACCCGCAACATGGCCACGGGCGCGTCCAACTGTGACCTTGCCATCATCCTGGTGGATGCCCGCTACGGCGTGCAAACCCAGACCCGCCGCCACAGCTTTATCTGCTCGCTGCTCGGCATCAAGCAGTTCGTGGTGGCCGTGAACAAGATGGATTTGCTGGGCTTCGATGAAGCGCGCTTTGACGAAATCAAGCGCGAGTACCTGGCCTTTGCCGAGCAGCTCAAGGTACCGGATATCAAGTTTGTGCCCCTGTCGGCCCTCAAGGGCGACAACGTGGTGAGCCGCTCTGAGCAAAGCCCCTGGTACAGCGGCGAGACCCTGCTGTCGAT
Source organism: Shewanella zhangzhouensis (assembly GCF_019457615.1). Taxonomy (NCBI): domain Bacteria; kingdom Pseudomonadati; phylum Pseudomonadota; class Gammaproteobacteria; order Alteromonadales; family Shewanellaceae; genus Shewanella; species Shewanella zhangzhouensis. The sequence continues at coordinate 3,610,593 of NZ_CP080414.1, read as the reverse complement.
TCTTGAAAATGCCCCGGTTACCGGTGCCAATCGTGAATTCGAAGCCCGCTTGCCAGTGCAGTATGTGAGCCGCCCGAACCTGGATTTCCGCGGGTTTGCCGGCACCATCGCCAGTGGCAGATTTAAGGTGGGCGATGCGGTCAAGGCCCTGCCTTCCGGTAAAGCCTCTACCGTAAAAAGCATTGTCACCTTCGATGGCGAGCTTGACGAAGCCTTTGCCGGTCAGGCCATCACCCTCACCTTGAACGATGAAATCGATATCAGCCGCGGCGATGTGATAGTGCCTGCCAGCAGCGATGTGACAGTGTCCAACCGACTGCTCGCCAAGGTGGTGTGGATGCACGAGCAGCCACTGACCCTGGGCAAGCAATACAACATCAAGCTGGGTACCCGCAAGGTGCCGGGCACGGTGCGCCACATCATCCACAGCATAGATGTGAACACCCTGGCCGAAGACAAGGCCAATGAGCTGCCGCTGAACGGCATTGCACTGGTGGAGCTGGAGCTGGATGAAGCCGTGGTGTTCGACCCTTACCAGGATAATCGCGACACAGGTGGTTTTATCTTTATCGACCGCATCAGCAACATCACGGTGGGCGCGGGCCTGGTGGAAAGCGCGCTGGAAGCCGAGCACAAGACCACGGATTTCAGTGAGTTTGAGCTTGAGCTGAATGCCCTCATTCGCAAGCACTTCCCCCACTGGCAGGCGCTGGATATCAGCAAACAGTAATTGCTGCACATCGCGGTACTGCGTTGAACAGTGCTGAAGCAAGCAGACACACAGCGGGCCTTCGGGCCCGTTTTTCCCCGGATACAAGGATAAGGCTATGACGCTGGAGCAATATTGGGTAATAGGCATGGTACTGACACTGGTCGGTACCCTTGTCTGCACCCGTTTGCCGGCGTCCTGGGTGTTTGCGGCGGTAGCGCTCTTATCCTATGTATCCAACTCCCTGAGTTTGAATGAGTTGTCGGCTTCCTTTACCGACTCCTCCCTGCTGACGCTGGTGCTCTTGCTGCTGGCCTCGGTGGCGCTGGAAAAGACCCGTCTTATCAGCTGGGTCGGGGTGCAGCTGAGCCGCGGCGGCCTGAGAACCGTGCTTACCAAGCTGTGGTTTTCCACCTCGGTGCTGTCATCTTTCACCGCCAACACGGCGGTGGTGGCGAGTCTTATTGGTGCCATCAAGCGCAACCAGCGCTATGCGCCGTCAAAGCTGATGCTGCCCATGGCCTTTGCGGCCACCTTTGGCGGCACCCTGACCCTGATTGGCACCTCCACCAACCTGGTGATCAACAGCTTCCTCGACCGCGCCGGACTGCCGCTGCTGCAGTTTTTCACCACTACAGGGGTGGCAATCGGTGTGGTGCTGGCGGGCATGCTGGTGCTGTGGCTGATTGCCGACCGCCTGCCCATTACCGAAAAAGCCGAAGACGAGCAGAACCTGCCGTACTTTCTCGAGGCCCGTATTGCCCCGGGGTCGATTCTGATTGGCAAAACCGTGAGTGACGCGGGCCTGCGTCATTTGCGTAAGCTGTATCTTGCCGAAATTCAGCGCCTTATCGATGGTGAAAAGACCACCATCATTCCGGTCACCCCGGAAGAAGTGCTCCAGCAAGGGGACGTGCTGCTGTTTGCCGGTGATATGGAGTCGGTGGCGGTATTGCAGGAAATCGCCGGGCTGACCCTCTATGGCCACCACACCATGAATGGCCAGAGCCTGGCCGAGGCCATCATCAGCCACTCCTCCAGCCTCAATGGCGTGAGCCTCAAAGATGCCCAGTTCCGTGAGCGTTTCGATGCTGTGGTGGTGGCGGTGCGCCGTGGCCACGAGCGCCTGCGGGGTGGTTTGGGTACTATCGAACTCCAGGCCGGTGATGCCCTGCTGCTGGTACCGGGCAAAGGTTTTGGCGATGCCTCCCTGCGCCTGGATAAAGAGTTCCTGCTGGTGAATGGCGTAGACTCCGCCACCCGATTGTCCCCCGGTCGCAGTGCCTGGGTGCTGGCAAGCTTTGCCGCCGTGATTGGCCTGGCCATGTTCAATGTGCTGCCACTGATGAAGGGCCTGACCCTGTTTGTGGCGGGTTTGCTGCTGACGCAGGTAGTGAGCCTGTCTGAGCTTAAGCGCCGCTTCCCCATCGACATAGTGCTGATTGTGGGCGGTGCGCTGGCGCTGTCACAGGCCATGGGCAACAGTGGCATATCCAAATTGCTGGCCGACGAACTGACCGCCGGTTTCAGCGGTGTACACTATTTCTTTGTGATGGCGGGCATTTACCTGCTGACACTCTTTTTAACCGAACTGATGTCCAACAATGCCGCCGCCGCGCTGGTGTGCCCCATTTCCATCAGCCTGGCCCAGGGCCTTGGCATAGACCCCATGCCCTTTATCATGGCGGTGCTCTTTGGCGCCAGTGCCAGTTTTATCAGCCCCTGGGGATACCAGACCAACCTCTTGGTATTTACCGTGGGCAATTATCGGTTAAAACAATATGTCGGCGTCGGCATCCCCATGGCCATTGCCTACACCTTTGCGGTACTGGCGCTGATCCCCCTGATGTTCCCGTTCCACAGCCTGTAACGGGCAGAGGCAAGGAGAGAAAATGAATCATATTGTGTGGCACCAACACGCCATTACCCACAGCGAACGCGCCCGGCAAAAGGGTCATCGCGGCGCCATTCTCTGGTTTACCGGCCTCTCCGGTGCCGGCAAGAGCACCCTTGCCGGTGCTTTGGAAGCCGAACTCTTTCGCCGCGGCCTGCACTCGTATCTCCTGGATGGCGACAATGTGCGCCATGGTCTGTGTAAAGATTTGGGCTTCAGCCTGGAAGACAGACGGGAGAACATCCGCCGTGTGGGCGAAGTCGCCAAGCTGATGCTGGACGCAGGGCTATTGGTACTCTCGGCCTTTGTCTCACCCCAGCGGGCGGAGCGGGATCTGGTGCGCGCCCTGGTGGGCGAGGGGGAGTTTATCGAGGTGCACGTGGCTACGCCGCTCGATGTGTGTGAATCCCGCGACCCCAAGGGCCTTTACCAGAAGGCCCGGGCTGGTGAGATTAAAGATTTTACCGGTATTTCTTCGCCCTATGAGGCACCTGTGAGTGCGGAGTTGGTGATTGATACCAGTGAGGGGGACCTGGATTCTCAGGTGGCGCAGTTGGTGGATTATTTGATTAGTGGTGGATATATTCCTGCCTGATTGGGCATCAGGGGGCTTTCTCGTTAGCCGAGTGCTCTGGTGCTGAATGCCAGTTTCGGCGGCTAAAGTCTGATTGATGGCTAGCGCCGCAAAGTCTTAATCTCTGTTGCTTTTCAAGCAACCAAAGTCGTGGGGCTTCACCCCACACCCGACCAAGAGGGGATCTACAGCAATCCCCTCTTGGATCTCCCCTGCCACCCCAGACGAAGCCGAGCACTTTGGCTTTATGGGCTGAAAACGAGCACCGTGACCGACTCGCTCCAAGCTCGACGGTCACTGCCTCGATATCCCTATCTCGTCTTACTCGTTTTCTTCAGCCCAACAGCCAAAGCGGCTTCGATGGGGAATAAGCGTGTCGTCCGACAGTGAGATGAACAATTTCATCTCACTAGCGTTTCCCGCAAATAACTGTCAGGAACAGTTATTAACAGCGATAGCTGGCCCAAAGGGTGCCTTGCAGGAAGCAAGGCATCAGGCCTCTGGCCGCCACGCGGAGATAAAACCGGTACTCACTGCGAGTAAAGTGTTGTGCCTGTCCTATCTTTTATAAGAATATCTACACTTTGGCAGTTACTGTTGCATACGGAGCGAAAGACTTAATGTATAAGTCTAATAATGTTAATTTTCAGAACGCCCCAGGCATAACTCAGTTAAAGCGGGATGTAGTGTATTACTTTAACCACCGATACGACACATTTTATGAAAGGCTGAATATGCAACAATTCCCCTATAATGTGAACCCATGGAATTTGTTCCCTCGGAGCTAAGGTTAACAGTGTGAGTTTAGTAGGTTTTATTAAACGCTACTTGTCTAGTAGCTATAATCGAAAGACTAAGGGCTGGAACAAAAAGTATGCAATGTTTTTTGTGAAATTTGATTTTGCTCTTACTCTCACGCAAATATTTTCACCACTGGCTTTGATAATGGCTGTGTATATATTAGGGGACTTGTGGTGGTTAGTTTTTACGGCTCCATTTTTCGGGGGGGGGGGGCTGAGTTTTTCTTATCTCTTAAGTGGCAGATTTATAAAGACATTGATCTCTATAGTACTGAAAATGGATTTGATGTTTACTGGTTTGTAAGTTTTCTGGCGTTTATGGGGGTGATGACCACAGGGGGAATTGTTATATTCCTTAAAGGTATTCACCATATATAAAGATACAGGACAGCCAAACCTTTTTGATGTTTTGCATACCCTAAAAAAAGTGTCAGGACACCCAAAACACTTTGTCTGAGAAGGGCTATTATAGCCCTCGCTCTTGTACTTTGCTCAGCGCTCGAGATAAAGGGGTCGGAGTGGAGATAAAGGGGTCGGAGTGAATTAACTGCTAGTGGCCTTTTTATCTTGTTGGTTAATTTTGTGTAGTGCGTATTATTATGATTTATGCTCTTTTATTAGAAGGTTGTAGTAGGCCACTCGAAGCGCTTTGGCTAAACATTACACTAATGTGGGTGTAGTCAATCATTGCCTAATTTATCTAATTCACCTTTTAGAAATAATATCTGCCCGTCAATCGATTTGATCTTGGTATCCGCAGCAATACTGACAGCCGACATTTCTTCAGCCAAACTTTGTTGCCAAGTCGCACCTGCGAGATTATTTCGAGCATAATGCCTATCGTTTTGCAAAAGTTTAATCCTCTTATCACGCTCCCGGCCTACATGTTCACGTTTTAACTCGAGCTCTCGTATTTCACGCTCTATCTTACGCCGTTTAACGTAATCCTTCAGGCCTTCCCTTTCGCCTAAATCCACGGTGTCAGCGGTGGTTTGTTTGCCCACTACACTGCCCACATGGTCAACGTTGATTGGCTTGGCATCAGCAGCGCAGGGTTCTTGGGAAAACACAGTCTTGCCATCAATCTCACACCGATAAATGTCTGAGGCTTGGGCATCTGAAACGAGCAGCGCATAGATTGCTGGAGTCAAGTAGAGGGCTTTTGTGCTGAAGTGCACAAACAAATCAGGTAAGAATTTCACTGAGATCCAAGTCCATTTAGTCACAAATTCCTTGTAACAGACTAAGCAATTAAATGATGCATTTCAATCAGCCAGATTAAATGAGCGCGTGCACTGACAGCTCTTTATAAAGATCGGACAGGCATAACACGTAGCTTGAAATGAATCCCGCTCGAAGAGGCTGCGGGGCATAGGAGGTCGTGGCTCAGACATCGCGAATGTTGCAAAGCGACAAACCCGCAGGATTGGGCCAAGCGCAGCTTGGCGAGTAACATTTATCACCACCGGATGAAGGTGGTACTCATGTGCTCAGTTTGCAGGCTGAACGTCTGCCGAAAAAGCATTTGCTTCAGATGAAGCCTCATCGATAGCCACTTCAGCTCCCTCTGCTGCCAGCAGCTCCAATCGCTCCCGTTCTGCTTTGGAAACGTACTTGGGTTTATTGCTGCCGTGGAGCTTGGCTTTCTTCTTTTTGTCTTTGGCAATCAGGGTTTGATTGATTTTCTTCTTTCTGTTCATGGGCGGCTAGTGTGTGACGGCAAATGGGTGACGACTCTAAGGCGGCTTAAGCTGGGCTGTGTAAAAAGACGGCGCACTATAGCAGCAATTGCAGGCGGGTTAAATGTCTTGGCATGTCGGCAGACGGCTACCCGCGGCGCTTGGGATGGGACAGCCGCAGCAGGGGGAAGGGTGATTAAGCTTGCAAGTCAGCTTACGTCAAAGTCCTTGGCGAGCATGCCTCTGAGGGCGGGGCCGAAGTTGGACTCAGTGTGGGGGCGTACCAGATGGGCCAGTTCATCTCCTACGGTGGAAAAACGGTAGTAAGACAGCAGCAGATGGCCGTGGCGTGGGGTGAGCTTAAGCTCGGTCTTGGGCAGCATCAGTGAGAAGGTGCGTTTGGGGTCCAGCTCGCCGGTCTCAAATTCGGTACTGTGGAGTATGCCAAGGTCCATCAGGCTGACCAGCGCCGAGTAGGGCAGGCCGAATTGGGACAGGGGCAGGGTAACAGAGGAGGATTTTCGAAACAGCTGGCCGATACCGCCGGTGACCCGGTAGCCGGAGAGGATTTTCAGCCTGTCGTCGCTGCCAACGCGCACCGCAACGGTGAGCGCTTTCTCCAGAGTTTGGGCCTCGCGCCAGGTGAGGCGCCTTAAGGTTTCCAGGGTTCTCAAGCTGAAGTTGCCGGGTTCGGTCAGCTCTTTGGCCAATATGCGGGCCCACAGCTCCTGCATGCGGCGGTTATGGATTTGCTCCGCCATCTGAAAAAACTGATACAGCCAGTCAGGGTCGGGATCGGCGCCCACCATGTCCGATGGCGTATACTTGAGCGCCAGGGTATAGATAGACTCCACGTTGGCCTGATGCTGTGCCGCCATCTTGCGCGCCCGGTGCGCTGCGCGCTCTGCCACCGACGCATTGGAGGGGCGATAGCCCTCTTCACTGGCAAGCCCCAGTATGCGACCCAGCAGCAACGCCTTGCGCCTGGCGGAGTTATCGCTCTGGCTGCTGCTCGGGTTGCTGGTTGCGGTCAGGCTGAATTCTGGCTCGTTGTCGGTGTTACTCATGGGCTCGTCTCTGCATTCTGAGCTTGGCTGCTCTTTATTGTTATAGGTTGCTCTTTATTGTAGTGGGCTGCGCTTGATTGTCATGGGCCGGGTTCGATTGCGCACTCAGGCCCGGCCTCTGTCAGTTGCGGCTTTCGCGCCAGTGCGCTTTTACTCGGCGCTTTTGTTAATCGGCGCTTTTAATGGCTTTGGGTACTCGACTCTTGCTATTCCCGACTCCCAATTCCCGATTCCCAATTCCCAATTCCGGTTACTCGGTGCGGGGCGCCAGGGCCTTGGCCGGAAACAGGACTTCGTTGCCGGGGGCCGGGTGCCTTGGCACGTTCAGCGACAGCAGCAGGGAGCATACGGCCATGGCGGCACCGATATAAAATACTGCCGCATTGGACTCAAGCCACAGATAGCCCAGCAGTACCGGGATCACCACGGCAGCAATGTGGTTGATGGTAAAGCTCACCGACATGCTGGCGGCGATGTCGGGCCGGTCGGCAATCTTCTGGAAATAGGTTTTCATGGCAATGGCCATGGCAAACAGCAGGTGGTCAATCACATACAGGGCCGCGGCAAAGTGAGCGTTTTCCACCAGGGCGTAGCTGACAAATACCCCAATCAGGCCCACGTATTCCAGGCACAGGGCATTGCGCTCGCCGATGCGGCCAATCAGGCGACCGATGGCGGGGGCAAAGAGGAGATTGATGACATAGTTAATCAAAAACAGCGCGGTGATTTCGCTGACGCTGTAATGGAATTTCTCCACCATCATAAACCCGGCGAAGACCACGAAGATTTGCCGTCTGGCGCCGGAGAAAAAAGTCAGTAAATAGTAGAGCCAGTAGCGGCGGCGCAATATCACCTTTTTGTGCTGCACTTCCCCTGTGTCGAAACGGGGAAAGTGGCGCCACAGCCCCAACGTCATCAGGCACCCCATGCCGCCGACAAAGGCATACATCCACACATAATCGAGCTTGAACACCGTCATCAGCAGCCAGATGCTGCCATAGCCACCGAGGGCGGCAGCGGCCTTCCACGACAGGGCCTTGCCCATAAAACCGGCGGTCTGTTCCTTATCGACCCATTGCAGGGTGAGGGACTGATTGAGGGTTTCGTAGTAGTGAAAGCCCACCGACATCAGCACTGTGGTGAAGTAAAGCCCCATGACCGAAGGTAAAAAGCCGGTGATGGCGACCCCAATACTCATCACCAACAACGACAGGAGGGCGAAGGATTGTTCGCGGATAATCAGCAGAACAAAGATAGCGGTAAAGGCGAGAAATCCGGGGACTTCCCTGAGGCTTTGCAGCATGCCGATTTCGGCGCCGCTGAAGTGGGCCCGCTCGATAACAAAGTTGTTCAGCAGCGCCTGCCAAACGGCAAACACCATGGACATGATAAATGTCATCCAAAGCAGCAGCCGTTGGGCCTGTTGACCCTCATTCCCTGAAAGCATGTTAACACCGGTGAACACAGAAGATTTTGGCATGTTAAACCCTGACATCCCATTTGGCTACCGACCAAATTAAGCAACTTTGGATGTAGTTGCCGGGGGCACAAATGTGAGGCAGTTGGAATTTAAGCATCCGGGCCGGCACGCTACCCATGGCTCGTGATCCATTTCAATAAAAAATCATACACTTTGGCCTATCATCGCCTAAAGCCCGAGCAATTATGGCAGGTAAACCGTGAGCAAAACTCTTATTCTTTTTTCCACCGTCCATGGTCAGACCCGCAAGATTTGCGATCGCATTGCCGAGGTGATGCGCGGCCTTGACCACGAGGTGACCCTGATGCCCCTGGAACAGGCGCCCAGTCTGGAGGGGTTCGATAAGGTGGTGCTGGGAGCCAGCATTCGCCATGGCAAACATAACAGCGCCGTGTACCAGTTTATTGAGCAAAATCTGGATGCGCTGCGAAGCCGTGCCGGTGCCTTTTTCTCTGTCAGTCTGGTGGCCCGCAAGCAAGCCAAAAATACGGCGGCCACCAACCCCTATATGCAGGACTTTTTGGCTAAATCCCCCTGGCGCCCGGAATTGCTGGAGGTGTTTGGCGGCAACCTGCACTATCAGGGCTATAGCGCCATGGACCGAAATATCATCCGATTTATCATGTGGTTGACCAAGGGGCCTACCGACCCCAATACCAAGGTGGAGTACACCGACTGGCAAAAAGTTGATAGGTTTTCCCGAGAAATAGCATCTATGGAAATTTTATCCCGATGAATGGCAACCCCAGTGGCAATGGTCTTAAACGCATGTGGCTTAAACTGCAACCCAAGCTGCATTTGATGGCGCTGCTGCCTGTATTGCCGGTGCTGGTGTCGGCGCCATTTTTATTGCTGGGCCGCAGGCTCAGGGACAATGCCTCTGTCTGGGATTTGCTGCACGTGTATCTGGGGCTCGTGCTGGTGCCCATATCCATCCTGCTGCTGATTTCCTGCGTGGTGCAGGGGCGCTGGCGGCAGTTTTTTCCGCTGTGGGGCAGTGATGCCCTGCGTCAGGACATAAAAGCTCTGGCCTCTGCCAGGCTGCCCAAGGGCGGTGGCAGTGGGCTTTTCAGCCTGCTCGAAGGCCTGTGTGCGCTGCTGCTGGTGGCCGTTGCTCTGACCGGATTGGGGTGGTATGTCACCGAAGGCAGTGCCGAGGCCTTAAGCTGGCGGGCCTGGCATAAGGACCTTGCCATTGGGTTTGTGGTGTTGTTGGCGCTGCATGTGTTGGCGGCCCTGTCACACCTGTTGGACTTTTTCCGTCAATAAGCTTTATCTGTCTGTAAACTCGGCATGTGATTCAGGCACCAGTTTTTAAATAATACGTCATCAATTTAGAGTTGTATGGCTATACTCAACACGTATAAATCCCGGCGCCGAGAGCGAATCGAAGGAGAGGTGTATGTCCATATCCATGTCTAATTACAGTCTGAGAAACAAACTTTTGCTGCTGGCCATGGTGCCTTTGGTACTGATCCTCACTGCCGTGATGAGCTATTCCTGGCAGGTTGAGAGCCAGGCGTTGGACGACTCGGTTGCCCTGTTTAAGGAGGAGCTGGTCAATGAGCGGCAACAGCAGCTCAAGGAGGCCACCCAGATTGCCCTTGCCGTGGTCGACCACCAGATAAGCCTGGGGCAAAATGGCAACATCAATGATGCCCTGCGGCCACTGAGATTTGGCAGCGCCGGTTACTTTTTTATCTATGACTATCAGGGCGCCAACGTGTTCCACGCCACCAATCCTGCATTGGAAGGGACGCCGCAAATCGGCATGACTGATCCTCAGGGCACCAAGATTGTGGTGGGGCTGATTGATGCGGCCAAACGCGGCGGCGGCTTTTTTAATTACGTGTATCCCAAACCCGGGGTCGAGGGGCTGGTGGTTAAAATCGGTTATGCCGCACCCATTCCCGGCAAAGACTGGCTCTTGGGCACAGGCGCTTATCTGGATGATATAGACGCTGCGGTAGATGCTTATTCACAAAGTGCCCATCAGGCCATGCTGGAAAAGGCCTTAGCTATTTCAATGATGTCGCTGGTGCTTGCCTTTATCACCCTGATAGCCATTTGGAGTGCCGCCCACAGGATGGTGAAACCCATTCGCGCCATGGTCGACAGCCTGAATGACATCGCCAAGGGGGAAGGGGATCTCACCGCGCGCCTCAGCGTTCGTGGCGAGGATGAAATTGCAGAGCTTGGCACCGCCTTTAACCAATTTGTGGACAAGCTGCAGGGCATTATCCGCGATGTGGCCGATACCACGGGCCGGGTAAAACAAGCCGCCGTCGATATCGACCGCCAAACCTCGGAGATGGCGAACCAGCTTAACAGCCACAACAACGAGACCGATCAGGTGGTCACCGCCATCACTGAGATGTCGTCCACCGCCGCCGAGGTGGCACAAAATACCACCCAGGTGGCCGAAGCCACCCATGCCGCCACTGGCGATGTGGCCAAAGCCCAGGCCTGTGTTGACAGTTCACTGGCAGAGATTTCCAACCTGATGTCACAGGTCAACGACGCGGCGGCCAATATTCAGTCTCTCAGTGAACAGTCGAAAAAGATTAATTCGGTGTTGTCTGTGATTGGTGGCATTGCCGAGCAAACCAACTTGCTGGCGCTCAATGCGGCCATTGAGGCCGCCCGGGCCGGTGAGCAGGGCAGGGGCTTTGCGGTGGTGGCCGATGAGGTGCGTAATCTTGCCAGTCGAACCCAGGCTAGTACGCTCGAAATCAATGAAATGCTTACCGACTTGCACCGTTTGGTGTCATCGGCCGTAAAAACCATGGATGAGAGCCAGCACAGTTGTCAGCGGTCGGTGGAAGCCTCGACAGCGATTTCTGAGAGTCTGGGCTCTGTCACCAGCGCCGTTACCGCTATCAATGATATGAGCACCCAGATTGCCGCGGCGGCCACCGAGCAAAGCTCTGTGACCGAAGAAATTAACCGTAACGTGTATGCCATTCAGGAAATAGTCAACGCCCTGCTGGCCTCCAGTCAGGAAGCCAGAACCGTGAGTCGCACCGTTTCCACCGAAGGAGCCCAGCTCTCCAAGCTGGTGGGCCAGTTCAAGGTGTGATTGTGTGTTAGCGTGAAAAAGGCACCTTCGGGTGCCTTTTTGCTGAATGGCGAATGGCGAATGGCGAATGGTGAATGGTGAATGGTGAATGGTGAATGGTGAATGGTGAATGGTGAATGGTGAATGGTGAATGGTGAATGGGGAATGGGGAATGGGGAATGGGGAATGGGGAATGGGGAATGGCGCTTTCCTGCGTTGCTCAGCGGGTCATTTTCTTTACGAATACCACCACGAACAGGGCGATGGTAAAACTGCCCGTAAAGGCCTCGATGGCGGCTATCAGACGCGAGAAGCCTATGGGGGTAAAATCGCCGTAGCCAAGGGTGGTGAAAGTCACGACCGAGTAGTATATACAGTTAAAAAATAAGTAGAAATTCATCATAAAGGTGTTTTCTGACCTGAACACATGTATGTTGCCACCGTAGCTCAGGCCGGTGAAAAAATAACAGATGGCACAAATAAGAATGAGCACCATGGAAAAGCCGATAACCCGCCCCGGCGATTCACCATAGCCGCAGAAGAGATCAACAATTTTGGACGTCAGCCTGGCACGGGAATACTTGGGCAACTGATGGCGGCGCATGGTCAGTTCGCGCTGAATGAAATACCCGCCCATGGCAAACAGGCCTTCGCGCTCGGCGGCCTTGCGCAGGTCGCGGTAAATTTCTTCTGCCTGCTCGAAATAATCCAGTGCGATTTCCATCTCACCCACCCGCTCGGCCTCCATGGCCATGCGTTCTTGCTTGAGCAGTTTGCCGGTATTGATGTTTTCAATTTTGGCGCCCATCCACTTGATACCAAGCAAATTGGTATTAACCAGATTGGCGCAGTGAACATTGGCCTCCCGCAGATCGGCCTTCATCAAACTGGCGTTTTCCAGGTTGAGATTAAACAGGTGGGCTCCGTTAAGATTGGCCCGGTACAGCTCGGCATGGCTCATGTCATAACCGGTTTTGCTGTGGTGTTTAACCAAATCGATACCGGCCAGCTCGGCACGCTTGAGGTGAATGCCTCTGAGCATGCCACCCTTGCGGGCGTATGCTTCGAGTTTGGCTTTGTCATCTGGGCCATCTTTGGTGATGCGGGGGTCATGCCAGTAACACAGGCCGCTGGGGCCTGCGGGCTCTGAGCATGAAAATCCCTCATCTTCGTGATAGCAGCACACGGGGATTTTTTCGTCCATCTCAACAGTATAGACAGGCTCCGCGGCCCTGCCAGAAGGGGCGGCGCGCCCGTCCTTCGCGATTAACGCGGCCATCCTTCGCGCTTAACGCGACCAAATAGGGCGAGGTAGTAAGCCATGGTGTGGCAGGGTTTTGGCCTGGTTAAGGCCCGGGGAATCCAAGGCGCAACCAAGCTCAGGTGGACTCGGGTGGACAGGGAGCAAAATGGTACAAAAAGCCCCGGACAAAGCCGGATGCTTAACTGGTATCCAGCCGGTCACTTTGGTAGAATACGCCGTTAATTTTTCTGTTATCCAATCGATTTAAGTTGAATCACCATGTTTGAAGTCAATCCGGTTAAATTCAAAATTAAGGAGCTGGCCCAGCGCACTATGCTCCTTAGGGGGTATCTTTGACTACGACGCCAAAAAAGAGCGTCTGGAAGAAGTTACCCGCGAGCTTGAAAGCTCAGATGTCTGGAACAACCCCGAGCGTGCTCAGGCACTGGGCAAAGAACGCGCCAGCCTGGAGAATGTGGTCAAGACCATAGACACTCTGGATTCGGGTCTGGAAGATGTGGAAGGCCTGCTGGAACTGGCTGTTGAGGAAGAAGACGAAGGCACCTTTGACGATGCCAAGGCCGAGCTCGATGAGCTTGAGAAGAGCCTTGAGGATCTGGAGTTCCGCCGTATGTTCTCCGGCCCGCAGGATCCCTCTGACTGTTACCTGGACATTCAGTCCGGCTCCGGTGGTACCGAAGCCCAGGACTGGGCCGAAATGGTGCTGCGCATGTACCTGCGTTGGGGTGAAGCCCACGACTTCAAACCTGAATTGATTGAAGTGTCAGACGGTGACGTGGCCGGTATCAAGAGTGCCACCATCAAGTTTACCGGCGAGTATGCCTATGGCTGGCTGCGCACCGAAACCGGTGTACATCGTTTGGTGCGTAAGTCGCCATTCGACTCCAGCGGCCGTCGTCACACCTCGTTCTGCTCTGTGTTTGTGTATCCGGAAATCGATGATGACATCGAGATTGATATCAATCCGGCCGATCTGCGTATCGACGTATACCGCGCCTCGGGTGCCGGTGGTCAGCACGTAAACCGGACTGAATCTGCGGTACGTATCACCCACTTGCCCACCAATACCGTGGTGCAGTGTCAGAACGACCGCTCACAGCACAAGAACAAAGACACCGCCATGAAGCAGCTGAAAGCCAAGCTCTATGAGCTGGAGCTGCAAAAGCAAAACGCTGAAAAGCAGGCCGCCGAAGATGCCAAGTCTGACATCGGCTGGGGTAGCCAAATCCGCTCTTATGTACTGGATGATTCCCGTATCAAGGATTTGCGTACCGGCGTAGAGACCCGCAACACCCAATCGGTGCTGGACGGCGATCTGGACAAGTTTATTGAAGCCAGCCTTAAATCCGGGCTGTAATTTACTGCGAGAAGAGACGATGACTGAACACATCCAAGACGAGAATAAGCTGATTGCTGAACGTCGTGCCAAGCTGGAACACGTCCGCAAGAACTGCCCAGCCAATGGTCACCCGAACACCTTCCGCCGTAAACACAAGGCCGCCGAGCTTCAAGCGCAGTTCGGTGACAAGACCAAGGAAGAGTTGGAAGCCCTGGGTTTCCAAACTGCCATCGCCGGCCGTGTAATGGCCAAGCGTGGTCCCTTCCTGGTACTGCAGGACGTGTCTGGCCGTATCCAGGCCTATGCCGATAAAGGCGTGCAGGCCGACTTGAAAGACCGTTATGCCGGTCTGGATATCGGTGACATCATCGGTGTGGAAGGTACCCTGCACCTGTCCGGTAAGGGCGACCTCTATGTGAACATGGAGCGCTACGAGCTGCTGACCAAGGCACTGCGCCCACTGCCTGAGAAATTCCACGGTCTGACCGATCAGGAAACTCGCTACCGCCAGCGTTATGTTGACCTCATCGTCAACGAAGACTCACGTGAAGCCTTCAAAATGCGCTCAAAAGTGGTTGCTGCCATCCGTAACTTCATGATCAAAAAAGAGTTCATGGAAGTTGAGACCCCTATGATGCACGTGATCCCAGGCGGCGCCTCTGCCCGTCCTTTCGTCACCCATCACAATGCGCTGGACATCGAAATGTACCTGCGTATTGCCCCGGAGCTTTACCTGAAGCGTCTGGTTGTGGGTGGTTTTGAGCGTGTGTTCGAAATCAACCGTAACTTCCGTAACGAAGGTCTGTCGCCACGCCATAACCCGGAATTCACCATGATGGAATTCTATATGGCCTACGCCGACTATAAGGATCTTATCGATCTGACCGAAGAGATGTTGTCCAGCATCGCCAAGGAACTGCTGGGTGACACCAAGCTGCCTTACGGCGAGCACGTGATTGATTTCGGCGGCCCATACACCCGTATGAGCATGCTCGAAGCCATCAAGCACTACAACCCGGACAACGCCACCATCCAGGCCATGACCTACGAAGAAGTGAAGAACATCGACTTCATGCGTAAGCTTGCCAAGGACGTGGGCATCGAAACCGAAACCTTCTGGAGCTGTGGTCAGCTGTTGGAAGAAATTTTTGGTGAAACTGCCGAGCCCAAGCTGATGCAGCCTACCTTCATCACTGGCTACCCAGCGGATATTTCGCCACTGGCCCGCCGCAGCGATGGTAACGACTTCATCACCGACCGCTTCGAGTTCTTCATCGGCGGCCGCGAAGTGGCCAACGGCTTCAGCGAGCTTAACGACGCTGAAGATCAGGACAACCGCTTCAAGGCGCAGGTAGAAGCCAAGGACGCAGGTGACGACGAAGCCATGTTCTACGATGCTGACTTCATCACTGCGCTGGAACACGGTCTGCCACCCACTGCCGGTCAGGGCATTGGTATCGACCGTCTGGTGATGCTCTTTACCAACACTCACACCATCCGTGACGTGATCCTGTTCCCGGCCATGCGTCCTCAGGCGTAAGTTGTGTGAACAAATAAAAAAACCGGCCAACTGGCCGGTTTTTTTATGGGGTTAACCTCAGTAATCCACGGGTTACAGGTACAAACCAATCAGCATGTTGCCCCAGTCTTTCTCTTTGCTGTCTTTGAAGCTCGACTGCACATCACGGATAAAGCGGTTGCCGTCTTCCAGATTAAGGTCGGCAATGGCTTTGACGGCCATGGCTTTATCAGACCAATTGTCGGCAGTGGAAAATACGCCTTTAAGGGTTTCAAGTTCTTCTTCGGCATCGAGAATACCCAAAGAAGAGATGGCCGCCAGACGCACATACTCTTCGTCCGACTTGAGCAGTTCTTTCAGGAAAGGCACGGCAGTTTTGTTGTTGCCAAAGCCAAGCTGATACACATCCAGATAATCATTGGACGCTTTGGTCTTGGCTATCAGTGCATTCACATCGGCGTCTGAAATCTGCTGCTGATACACCAGGGCATTCACCTTGGCGGCAAATTCTTTTACCAACAGCGACAGAGGTTCGTTCAGGGTTGGCTCGATGATTTCATCGAAGCTCCAAACAGGTACCTTGCCGCGTTTAACGAACACCCCGACCCGCTTGATACCATCTGGTGTATGCACATCGGCACTCAGCATGGTGAAGGTGATAAAGGGGGTATAGGCATTGGTGCGGTGATTGCGCATCGCCAGCTTGAGCACATCGACTTTGAGTGGCGCCGCGACGGCACTTGGATTGATGCCCCGGGCTGCCAGCTCTTTATCCGTGTGTTCCTGCAAAAAGGACACAGGCGCAAGTGGCGCCTTATTCAGCTTCAGCTCGGCCGGGAGTATGCCATAGCTGAAGGTTTTCTTGTCGCTGCGCATATCCACAAGCTGCAAAGGCGAAAAGTCGTTGGTCGCGGTTTTTTCGTAGCCAGCGTTGGAGGGCGCTGGCGTTTTTACCTGATACGACGAGGGGGCACAGCCACCCAGGAGCGCTGAAGTCAACGCAATAGTAAGCAGGCGCTTAATGGGGAAAGTCATCTTATTCATTCCTTTGTTGTAATTTCCTGCAACTTTATTCCCGCTGCAGGGGATGGGGAGTCACACTTTATCATTAGGTTTCCGCCGGGCAAGAGGGATTGCATACATTTGTTGGTTTTATGTTGATTCGCTTGGCTCCCGACTCGCTATCGGGATTAAACCTTGCTCCTTTGTGCACGAAGAGATTGAAGAAGAGGCCTGGCAAGGAAGGCCGAATTCTTTCGGGGGGAGCTCTATATCAGCGCCTATAAGGGTTTGGACATTGACTATCAGGTGATGTGCTTTACCAATGCCCTATTCGGGAATTCCCACACTCTTGGCCAGCTCCTGCACCCGCCTGTCCCAACACTGACATGCTAAAGCGTAAGCCCTTTTGATATGGCGCACGTCGTTAGGGATGCAGCACAGTTTCCGGGTTCCAGCAGGCGATTATTGGTCAGTGTTTCGGCTGCTTTGACTCTGCCCTGCCGCGAAAAAGTGAAGCGGATCGCAATCTTGCCACATCAGCGGTATTCGCTTTTTCCTGTCGTATTTTCTCAATTTTTGCCTGCCTGATTCAGGCCGCTTGGTGAAGTCTGTTGCGCTGGTCATGCTGAACGCCGGGCTGCAGCCTGTTCACCACCGAGTCGGTCAGTTTTCCTTGCTCTGAGTGACTGGACAGACGTGTTCAGCCTCTTTATACTTCGCATCGATTATGAAAATGATAAAGATTATCATTTGATATATTGAGGCAGGGAGCGCCATCACCCCACCAGTCCATAACAAGAGTCACCGTCGCATTGGTGACCAAGAGACAGGAATCATGATGAAATTCGCCCCTTCTTTACTGGCTTTATCGGTTTTGGCTGTAATAGGCGCACCGGTTGCCATGGCCCAGCAGGCCGATGCCAACAGCAACACAGATACCAAGGCTCAGGCCGCCCAACAGCGCATGGAAAGGTTGGTAATCACTTCCAGCCGTATGGAAAAGCCCCTCAGTGCCATTCCCAACACAGTGACTGTGATTGACCAGGAAACCCTGAAACAGCAGCTTGCCGGCACCCGTGACCTGTCATCCATCATAGGTAATCTGGCCCCCAGCTTTTCGCCCAGCAGACAGAAGATGAGCAACACAGGCGAGACCCTTCGTGGCCGTGCGCCTCTTATCATGATTGATGGTGTGCCACAGTCAAACCCGCTGCGCAGTGGTGGCCGCTCAGGGCAGACTATTGACCCTGACATGATTGAGCGCATTGAAATTATTCACGGTGCCAACGCCATGCACGGCATGGGCGCCCAGGGCGGTATCATTAATTACATCACCAAAAAACCGGATGGCAGCGGCAATAAAATCAGTGTCGATGTGTCTGCGCCCACCAGTTTTGAGAGCGACAGCCTGAGCTTTGGTGCCAACTATGCCTTCTCCGGCCGCGCCGACAACCTCGATATTCTGGGATCTGTGGGCTACCACAGCAGCGGCGTCTACTATGATGCCAACGATCAGGTTATCGGTGTTGACACCACCCAGGGTGAGTCGATGGACAGCCAAAGTAAGGATGTGTTCATCAAGCTCGGCTATGACATGGATAAGTCGCGCCTGGAGCTGATGGTAAACCACTTCCGATTGGACAATAACGGTGACTGGATGTCGCAAAAGGGCAGTGTGGCCAACGATATTCCTACCTCTGCGGTAAAAGAATCGCAGCCATGGGAAGGCGCCAACAACAGGGTTACCACTACCAGTCTTAGCTACAAGCACTTCGATATTGCCGGTCAACAGCTGGAAGTGCAGCTGTTCAATCAGGATTTTCAGGGCGTTTATGGCGGTGGCTGTTTTGCCAGTTTCTACGATCCCGAATTTGACAGTGCACCGGGCCTGACCCAGTGTGGCAGCGGCACCAATGGCGAAAACCTCTATTATGAGCAGAGCCGTAATCAGTCCAACAAGTGGGGTTTGAAAACCTCGTTGATTGCCAACAATATTGCCGATTCCGGAGTGGACTTGGCCTATGGCCTGGATCTCTTCAGCGACACCACCGAGCAGGACCTGGTACAAACCGGTGTGTCCTGGGTGCCGGAAACCCGCTATCAGAACATTGCCCCCTATGCCCAGCTGAGCCTGAGCCCGCTGGAGGCGCTGAATCTGTCGGCCGGTATTCGCTACGAGTACGCCAAACTCAAGGTAGATGACTACAAGACGCTGTGGAGCTCGGGCGACAAGCAGATTACCGGTGGCGAACCGGACTTCAATCAGGCACTGTTTAATGTGGGACTCAGCTATAACTTCACCCCATCACTGAGACTGTACACCAGCTTCAGTCAGGGATTTGGGATGGCCGACATCGGCCGTATCCTGCGTGATGGCAACAGCTTCCCCGCTGACAATCCCAGCGTGGAAACCTCCCTCAGCCTCGAGCCTGTGGTGACCGACAACTATGAGCTGGGTATCGACTATCAGGGCGATATATTTGCGGCCAAGGTAGCGGCTTACCATTCCGGCAGCGATTTGGGGGCCCGTCTCGAGCGTAATCAGGATGGTTTCTATAGCGTTAAACGTGAGAAAACCCTCATTCGCGGCATTGAGGCCAGCCTGTCTGCCTATCTGGGTGACGATGACACCCTGGGCCTGAACATGGCATTCACCGAAGGTGAGTACGACTCCAACAAAGATGGCCGGACAGACACGGATTTGGACGGTGCCAACATCGCCCCCAACCGCATCAACCTGCATTGGGAGCACAGCTTTGCTTTTGATGCCACCAGTCGCATTCAGCTGAACTACTTTATGGATCGCGAGTTCCATAAAGCCGATGGCAGCCTCTATGCCGAGTTTGACAGCTACTACACTGTGGATGCCTCGCTGAGCCTGCCACTCTATGGCGGCAGTTTGACCCTGGGGCTGCAAAACCTGTTGAATGAAGACTACTACACCTACTATTCCCAGACGGTTCCCAACGATACCCGGTACTTTAAGGGGATGGGACGCACCCTGAGCCTGGGATACAGTCGCGCGTTTTAAGCGATAAGTCATCTCAAACCGCCCCGGGGGCAGAAAACCGGTATCCATTCATGGGTGCCGGTTTTTTTATGCCATCAGCAAAAGAAGCGCTGACATCACTGAGTGCCAGTGTTTATGGCGCTCATCCATCCTTATTTCCAGGTAAATCAAGACAGGAGATTCTTTACAATTCTCATGATATCAATGGTTTGTAAATTTTATTATTTGCAATTGAGAATTATTATCAAAATGGTAATCTCCCGACAATTTTAATTGAGTCACTCATTCGGGGGATGTATGAAAGCGACGAAACACAAGGGCTATTCTTTGCTGTGGCTGGCCATGCTGGCCTGTGCCTGTCAGAGCCAGGCTGCCGACAATACCAAGGCAGATGCTCAGGCTGAAGAGACGATATCGCAGGCGGTGGCGGCGGCAACTTCGCCGGCTGCGGGGACATCAGCGGGCGCTTTACCCGCAGACGGCGCCAAAAGCGATATTGAGCGGATACAGGTGCTGAGCAGCCGCGGTCTGATTTCCTTTGTCAGTGCCTCTGCGAGCAAGAGCAATGTGCCCGTGGTCGAAACCCCTGTGTCTGTGTCTGTGCTCACCGAAAAGCGCATCACAGATTTGGGCGCCGAGACACTGCAGGATGCCTTGGGCTACGTGGCCGGTGTTTACAATGGCCCCTACGGCATGGACTCCCGTGGCGATTGGTCGCAAATTCGTTCGGTGGCGCCCGTGAGCTACCTCGATGGTTTGCAGCTGCTGTTCGGCAACTACAATAATGCCCGCCCCAATCCTTACCTGTTGCAACAGGTTGAAATTCTTAAGGGCCCTTCGTCAGTCCTCTTTGGGCAAGGCAGCACCGGTGGCATAGTCAATATGGTCACCAAGCAGCCCACGGCGGCCCGCAGCAACGAAATCTGGGCCCAGCTTGGCAACTATCAGCGCAAACAGTTGGCCGGCGACTTCACCGGGGCATTCGATGAGGATGCCAATGTGCTCTACCGGCTGACGGCGCTGGTGCGTGATGCCAACAGCCAAACCGAGCACGTGGCCGACGATGCCTTCTTTGTGGCGCCTTCTGTCAGCTTTTATGTGACCGACAATACCAGGCTGACTCTGCTGACCTATTTTCAGGATAACCACACCGGGTCCAGTACCCAGTTTTTCCCCCATGAAGGCACCCTGCTGCCGGCCAAATACGGCCAGATCCCCAGCGAGCGCTTTGTCAGCGAGCCGGGATGGGACAGATACGATACCCGGCAGCACTCGGTCACCCTCAAGCTGGAGCATGAATTTGAATCCGGACTTCAGCTCAACTGGGCAGCTCGGCAAATGGACTCCAGCGCCGAATACCGCACCCTGTATGCCTGGCCGCCCAAGTTTCAGGACAACAAGCGCGAGCTGCTGCGCTCTGTCTACCTGAGTGACGCCAGCGCCAGTGCCTTCACCACCGATTTGCAGCTCCACGGTGAGTTTGACACCGGGGCCCTAATCCACAGGGTCACGGTTGGCGCCGACTATCAGGATGTAGTGACAGATAACGACAGCGCTTATCTTTCCGGTCAGGGTGGTTTGATTGATGTCTACGAGCCTGTGTACGGGCAGATAAGCCTGCCCGGTGATGAGGTTATCAGGGATAACCCCAGTGCCAGCCAACGTCAGCTGGGGCTATATCTGCAGGACTCCATGCGCTGGAATGACTGGGTACTCAGCCTGGGACTCAGGCACGACAGTCTGGACGTGAAAAATACCGCCGGTATTAAGACATCACCTTCGGCCACCACCGCCAGGGCCGGGCTTATGTATGCCTTCAGTGGCGGCATTTCGCCCTATGTCAGCTATTCCGAGTCGTTCAATCCCATTGCCGGGGTGTCCAAGTCCGGTGAGGTGTATAAGCCAAGGGAAGGTCAGCAGTGGGAGGGGGGCATAAAGTATCAGCCCGAGGGAACTGAGCATTTGATCACTCTGGCGGGCTATCGCATTGTGGAGTCAAATCGGGTGACTCAGGATACACCGGACGCCATGAGCCAGCTGGGTGAAGTGGAAATTCGTGGTATTGAACTCGAGGCGCAGCTTGAGTGGAAACACTGGGACCTGTACGGCAGTTATGCGTACAGTGATTCTGAAATCAAGGTTACCGACAAGCTGTACGAGCAGGGCGCGCGTTTGGCCGCCATGCCGGACAATATGCTGTCTGTATGGGCTACCTATCGGCCTGACAATTGGCTGCCCGGGCTCAAGATGGGGCTGGGCTATCGGTATGTAGGCCAGACATCCGATGGCAGCGTGGATGTGCTGTTGCCGGATGGCAGCTATGCCCACAGGGCTTTGCAAACAGACAGCTATCAGATGTGGGATATGATGCTGGGATACGAATGGGAGAGTTGGGATCTGACCCTCAACGTCGATAACCTTAGCGACAGAACGGTGATCACCAGTTGCCTGGCGCGGGGTGACTGTTTTTACGGCCAGCAGCGTCAAATCACGGCGAATGTAAAATACCGATTTTAGCTAGCACTCACCAGCATAAAAAGCACGGCTTAAGCCGTGCTTTTTTATTTAAAACAAATCATTGCAATCGTTGTGGCAGGGGTGAACCTCTTTTTTGCACTCTTGTTTCGCGCACATCTGACACAAGATTTACAAAATACCTGTTGATCTTTTTTTAACCGGTTCTTAATTTGATATCAAACTGATATCAATTGGAGTGAGTCATGGTACAAGAAAAACGTGGATTTTCCCTCAGTGGCTATCTGGTGTTTGTGGTGCTTATTGCTCTGCATCTGGTGTTTTTTGCCATGATGGCCACCACCTCTCAATATGGTGGCGTGATAGGTAATGTGTTGACCGCCCTTTGCTGGCCTGGCTTTTTTATGGTGCAGCCCAATCAGGCCAAGGTGCTGACACTGTTCGGCAGCTACGTGGGCTCGGTGAGAAACACAGGGCTGCGCTGGACCATACCGCTGTTTGCCAAACGCACCATATCCCTGCGTATCCGTAACTTTGAGAGCGCAAAAATCAAGGTGAACGACAACCTGGGTAATCCCATCGAAATTGCCACCATAGTCGTCTGGTCTGTTACCGACAGTGCCGAGGCCGTGTTTGAAGTGGATGATTACGAAAGCTATGTCTCTATTCAAAGTGAAGCGGCGCTTCGCAACATGGCCAGCAGCTACGCATACGATCCCCAGGATGAGAGCGAAGTGGCACTGAGAAGTCATCCCCAGGCCATCGCCGATAAACTCAAGCAGGAAATTCAGGAACGTCTTGGCCGCGCCGGGGTTACTGTACTGGAAGCCCGAATCAGCCACCTGGCCTATGCCCAGGAAATTGCCAGTGCCATGTTGCAGCGTCAGCAGGCCACCGCCATCATCGCCGCACGAGCCAAAATCGTCGAAGGTGCCGTGGGCATGGTGGAAATGGCGCTGGAACGGTTAAAAGCCCAGAACGTGGTAGAACTGGATGAAGAGCGCAAGGCGGTGATGGTGAGTAATCTGTTGGTGGTGCTGTGTGGTGATAAGAGTACTCAGCCTGTTGTGAACACGGGTTCCCTGTACTGAGGCGCTTATGACCAAAAAGGCTTACCCATTAAGGATCAATGCCGATGTCCTCGCGGCCATGCAGCGCTGGGCCGATGATGAGCTGAGAAGCCTGAATGCGCAGATGGAGTATGTGCTGCGGGAAGCCCTGGTGCAAAGCGGCCGGGTGAAACTGGTGCAAAAGGTGGTGGTGGAAGTGCAGGCAAACGATGAGCCCGACGAGAGCGAATCGACGGAGCAAACCCCTCCCTGACAACGGCTGGTTCAACGCCCATTAAAAAAGGAAGCATCTGGCTTCCTTTTTTTATCCATCCCCTTCAGAGACGCTGACTGTTGCTTTGCAGCTCCACTCGGATGCTCTTGGACAGGTTGTGAACCCACTTGTTGTAGTTTCTGTGGATACTGCCTTCATCAAAGTCCAGATTGGCGCTGTCTTTGTAATGGATGGAATAGCTGTGCTGGTTGAAGGGAATGAGCACATTGGCGCCGTGGCTTCGCACGGATATCTGGGCTTCAATCAGGCCGGGCTTCACCACCCGTGAGACCCAGCCCCGTTTGCGGGTGGCGGTCAGAATGCTTTGCTCCACCTTTTCCAGTGGCATGGTGGCACCGGAGCGACTCACGGGTACCAGCAAATCATCGAGGTCCAGTACGGGCTTACTGGTACAACCGCTTACCAGAACCAAGGCCAAAACCGTACTTAACAGCAATCTCATTTTTTACCCCATCTTTGTCGGCGGAATCTCAGCTCTGCGCCGCGGTAAACCATCACCCGCGCAGGGTAGCAGAATGAGCTGAACCACAGCTGACCTGCAGTGCGGTTTTGGCTGGGTTTCCCGTGGGTCTAAGGGAATTGGTGTGAGATTGCTATCGAGCGCTGATTTTTGAGGCAGGCGAAAGCACTGAAAAGGTAAAAAACGGTTGTTGCAGGAGTGTTATTTTGCCGTAGGTGTTATAGTGAGGTTGGCGCGGCACAGAAAAATTAAACGTCAACGGACAGCGTAGATGGAACTGACTGAGGCATACAAAACCGCCGCCCCGAGATCCTATGATACGTTTCTTATTTATTTTGCTGGCATGTTTGCCAGCGTTCAGCGGTGCTCTTTATGCCGCATCCTCACAGGTTGAGTCACATACACCCAGCGCACAACCTCCCGGGGTTGCCGAAGCGGGTCCGGCGCTTTTACCCCTAACCCCTTATTTAAGCCTGCTGGAAGACCCCAAGGGGCAGCTTAGCTTTGATGAAGTCAGGCAAGCTACAACGCAGCATCAGTTTACGCCCCTGAAAGGTTCAGCCAATTTCGGTTTCAGTCCGTCAACCTGGTGGGTCAGGGTCAGCGTGCATAATCCGGCTGCCGAGGCACGGCATTTTTATCTGCGCCAGGATTATCCATTGATTGATTTTCTCGACCTGTGGCAACCCACTGCCGAGGGGTGGCGTCATACTGCCACTGGTGACAGACACGAGTTCCACAGTCGCGCACTGGATTTACGCACCTTTGTATTTCCGCTGACCCTGGCGCCCGGCGAAACCCAAACCCTGTATCTGCGTTTTGAAACCCAGGGTTCACTCAATATTGGTCTTGCGCTCTATGCGCCGAGCGAGCTTATCAGCCAGGTGACCTGGGAATACCTGTCCCTTGGTATTTACTACGGCGGCTTTATCGTGCTGCTGGTGTACAACCTGATTATTTTCCTTACCGTGCGTGAGCGGGCATTTATTTTCTACGTGCTCTATGTGCTCAGCTATGGCCTCTACATGTCGGTGCACAATGGCCTGAGTTTCCAGTATTTGTGGCCTGAAAGCAGTTGGATGGCCAATAAGAGCTTGTTGCTGCTGCTCGCCCTGTCGCTGTTTGGCGCACTGAGATTTACCCGGGAAATCCTCAGTCTGGCCCAGCTCCTGCCCGGCGCAGACAAGCTGGCGGCGAGGGTGGAGTGGGGCTGCATGCTCGGCCTCATATTGGCGCCGATACTGAGTTACCATCATGTAGTGTTGATGCTGTCGGTACTGACCACCTTTATCTGCATTCAACTGCTGGTGGTAGGTGTGATGGCGCTGATGAAAGGATCGCGTCCGGCGCGCTTTTACCTGGTTGCCTTCAGTGCATTGCTGCTTGGAGCCTTTGTCTACATGCTGAAAAGCTTTGGCGTACTGCCCCATAACGCTTTTACACAAAATGCGTTCCAGCTGGGTTCTCTGGTGGAGATGGTGCTCCTGAGTCTGGCCCTCGGCAGTCGCATGCAGGATATCAAGCGGCGCAATCATATCGATGTACTGACCGGCCTCTACAACAGGCGATTCTTTGATGAGCAATTGCAGCAGGAGTATTTAAAAGCCTGTCGCCGCCATCAGCCACTGTCGCTTCTGGTGCTGGATATTGATTACTTCAAGCAATTCAATGACAGTCGCGGCCATGCCGAGGGAGACAAGGCGTTACAGTTGGTGGCAGATATACTGGCTGGCACAGTGCAAAAGCCCGGTATGGCCTGTCGCTACGGCGGTGAAGAATTTGCCCTTATCCTGCCTGAAACGAGTGCGGGGGAGGCCATGCAGTTGGCCGAGCGGATCCGTGAAAAGGTGGTGAGGGACACTAAAGAGGGGGTTGGGCTTACCGTGAGTATCGGATGCAGTGAATTTGACGCAAAGCAGCATCTGAGCGGCTTTGCCCTGTTTGAAGCGGCGGACGAAGCCCTGTACCGTGCCAAAGCCGACGGACGCAATTGTGTAAAAGCTTACTGACATTCCCGTTGTTAAGCCCAAGCTCCAATCCAGACAATAAAAAAGCCGCGTTATCGCGGCTTTTTTCTGCTCAGGCGGCCATGGGCTCAGTCTTCGACTTTCCAGCCAATGATTTCACCGGCGCGGATAGGCACCACAGTGGTGCTGCCGAGGGGATAAGACTCGGGCACCTGCCAGGGGCTTTTCACCAGGGTGACAGTGTCGGCATTGCGGGGCAGGCCATAGAAGTCCGGGCCATTGAAGCTGGCAAAGGCTTCCAGCTTGTCCAGTGCGCCTTCAGCCTCAAAGGCTTCAGCATACAGTTCCAGTGCCGCGTGGGCAGTGTAGGAACCGGCGCAGCCACAGGCGGCTTCTTTTTTGTCTTTGGCGTGTGGCGCCGAATCGGTGCCAAGGAAAAACTTCTTGCTGCCGCTGGTGGCCGCTGCCAACAGTGCCTGCTGGTGGGTATTGCGCTTAAGGATGGGCAGACAGTAGAAGTGCGGGCGAATACCGCCGGCCAGCATGTGGTTGCGGTTATACAGCAGGTGATGGGCTGTGATGGTGGCGGCGACGTTATCACCGGCGGACATCACGAAATCCACTGCATCCTTGGTGGTGATGTGCTCCAGCACTATCTTGAGGCCGGGGAAGTCTGCCACCACTTTGGAGAGGATGTTTTCAATAAAGATGCGCTCACGGTCGAAGATATCGATTGCAGAATCAGTGACTTCACCGTGTACCAGCAGCAGTAAACCTTCTTCTTCCATGGCCTTGAGCACGCCATAGATGTTCTTGACGTCGGTCACGCCGGAATCAGAGTTGGTGGTAGCTCCCGCAGGATACAGCTTGGCGGCAACCACCTTGCCGGAGGCCTTGGCGGCGCGGATTTCATCCGGGCTGGTCTTGTCGGTGAGATACAGCACCATTAAGGGTTCAAAGGCGGTGCTGCTGTGGGCCTTGATGCGTTCGTAGTAGGCAATCGCGGCTTCTGTATTGGTCACAGGCGGCACCAGATTGGGCATCACGATGGCGCGGCCCATGTAACGACCGGCGTCGCGCACTGTGTCGGCAAGGGAGTCGCCGTCGCGCAGGTGAATATGCCAGTCATCGGGGCGGGTGAGAGTCAAATGAGTCATAGGGTGTTCTTCTGCTGTGAGGGTGGGCAGATTTTAAGTATCGCGGTCTCAAAGGGCAAGGCGGGAAGGGAATTATCCCTGCTTCTGTGGTATCCACCTTTGGCGGACTATGCCACCTGTGTGCTTTGGGCTATAGTGCTGGGCCAAGCCCAAGGATGATAAAAATTGGAGAAGCCGTTGAAAATCCTGTCGTATTTTATAGTGTTGCTGGCACTGACTCCTCAGCTTGCCCTGGCTGAAGCGAGGCGCGCCGAGCGCATTATTGCGCTTTCTCCCCATTCGGTGGAAATGCTCTACGCCATTGGCGCCGGTGATGCCATTCTTGCCACGACGGATCATGCCGATTACCCCGAAGCGGCCAAAGCCATTCCCCGCATCGGCGGCTACTACGGTATTCAGATGGAGCAGGTGTTGGCACTGAAACCGGATTTGATTGTGACCTGGGAAGGGGGCAATCGCGCCGAAGACCTGGAGATGCTGAAGAAGTTTGGCTTTACCCTGTTCCACAGCAATCCCAAGACCCTGGAACAAGTGGGGCAAGAGCTGATTGCTCTGGGCAAATTAACCGGCAGAGAGGCGCAGGCGCAGCAGGTAGCCGATGACTATCTTGCACGGCTCGCTGCGTTACGTCAGGAGTATGCTGCCAAGCCCAAAGTCCGGCTGTTTTATCAGCTCTGGTCACAACCTTTGATGACGGTCGGAAAGGGCAGCTGGATTGAGCAGATTATTCAAACCTGCCATGGTGAAAACGTGTTTCTGGACACTCAGGGCGACTACCCTCAGGTCAGCATAGAAACGGTACTGCTGAAAAAGCCCGAGGTGATTTTACGCAGCCAGGATGAGGGCAATATCAACGGCATTGACTGGCAGCAGTGGCCAGAGGTACCTGCGGTCGCCAAGGGGCACATCTATGCCCTCGATGCTGATCTGCTGCACCGCGCCGGCCCAAGGGCAATTGATGGTGTGGAGGTGCTCTGTCAGGCGTTGGATAAGGCGCGTCAGTAGGGACTGAGGGGTCTTATCCATGTTCCGGTTCATATGAACGGCCGGGTGTACGATTACAACCTCGGGCGCTTCATGTCGGTGGACCCGCTGATCCAGAGTCCGACCAGCACCCAGAGCATTAACCCCTATTCGTACATCATGAACAACCCGCTGGCGGGCACGGATCCGACGGGGTATTGCACTGCAGAGACGGGTTCAGACATTTGTAAGTCGGACGTTAAAGTGGAGACTTCAGTAGATAATGGCACAATGAAGGTGCATCTTACTGGAGGGACTGCCAAGCAACAGCAGGCAGTGGCTAGTACTATAGTCAATGGTGCTAAAACAGCGCAGGCAACCGGTACATCGTTGGCAAGTAGTATTCTCTCTGAAGTTGGTAGTATGAAGGCGAATGCGAAGCAGGATGGGGGAAAAGGTTCTACTAATAAGGAGGGCTTTTTTTACTGCAAAAAATTATGCAGTGGCTACTTTGAAGAAGACTTTAATAAATCGGGATGCAAAAAATGCATGGGAAGCAAATTATTTTGCTAGAGATTTTATTGGAGAAAATGCAGAGCAAGAAGCTGTTAAAGCTTTTTCTGATGCAAACAATCCAATTTCCAATAAATATAAGGGTGAACTTGCCGTCAATATATTTGTGGATAGTAAAACAGGACGAGTTAGAATAATTGGTGTAATAACGGATTGTCTAGGTGAACGTGTTGGCTATGAGTCATACGAAAAAACATGAAAGAAACTGTTTTGGCAAGTGAAACGAGGATAGCAGAGACTCATACGCATGGTACGTACGGAACACGTGATCTCGGATGGCGATAAGATATTTAGTCGTAACAATCACATTTCAATTTATATATCTTCCTATGATATACAAAGGTATAATTTTCCTGACAAGACAACCAACGGTTGTCTACGAGCATGTGAGGCAATGATATGAGTAGAGTTATTTTTGCTGTTTTTTTATTTTTTGTTTCATTGTCTACGTATGCTGCTGATTGCTTCAAGTTTAAGCATGAGGCTTGCATAGTTTCAATGGTTGAGTTAATTGCGTCGCCAGATAGATTTGACAAGAGAAATGTCATTGTGCATGGAGTGCTAGGTTATTCAAATAATTCATATAAACTGTATTTGAGTCGAGATTTTTTTGACATAGATTCAACTGTAAATAGTATTAATATTGTGGTCGGTGACTCACGCATAGAAAATTTTGATGAGCATTTGAGTAAATATGTTCAATTAAAAGGGGTGTTTTCTAAAACCAAATACCCTTATTCAGCTATTCCAAGTGAAATTTTGTTAAATGACCCTATCTATTATTTTGAGAAAGTAAAATGAAAATATAACAGTATTAAACTTCTCGGATGGGTATAACACTAGCCCAATCAGCCCCATTCCGCTGGGGCTTTTTCTTGCCTGAAACCGGGCAATTCTACCAGCAGCCTGGGCAGTGCTTGCCGGTAGAAGTGATCAGCGTTTGCCAGCAGGGCGGGCAGTTTGGGGCAGTGCCGCCAGGTGGCGGCACTGACGCAATTGATCGCTTCTGCTGTTCACAATTGATCACATCTACTGTGTTGGACCGCGCACAGTGCTGGCGAGGCGAACAGTGGTTGTGACTGAATGATTTTATCTGACGAAGTAATTAGGCAAGGTGTCGAGCGTTGAGTGAATTGCCACCGATAAATTAGACACTTATCAGCCGTTCTAACCGGTAACAAGTGTGAATGGTTGTTGTTATTTTGTGCTTAACCTGTTAACTTTTAGCCAGTTTTTAATTTTCTCCAAAACAAGGAAGTTGGCATATGCACAAAAACTATTTGCTTGGCGTTGGACTCTTGGTACTGGCTGGCTGTCAAACATTGGATACCAATCCCTATAAGCCGGGATATAAAGACCTCTCCGTGGAAAGAGATGAGCGCGGTTCTTATTGGAATGCCACCAAGATAGTGTCTCCAAGCTATCCACGGGAAGCCGTGCGTTTAAGCCAAAATGGCTGTGTTCAGATGGTGGTATCCATCAATGCCGAAGGCAAAGTTGATGGTTATCAGATAAAAAACTCCTATCCCGAAGACCTGTTCGTTGACAGCATGGTGAATGCCATCGGTAAATGGGATTGGGCTCCTGCAGCGCACAACTCTGAAAAGATGCCGGCCGTTCAGCATCTCTATTTCGATTTTAAATTGGATATGCAAGGTAAAGAGGCGAAGAATGTCGCCGAGGCAAAAGCTGCCTGCGACATGATAGCCCGTTCATAGTCGCATGCCCTGAACCACCAGAGTGCCACCGGAGCAAACAGGTTAGCTTAGGTGGCATTCTTGTTTGTGCCGCCCATCGTTATTACCCAGGTACAGCTGTGCTGAATGCTGATGGTGATGAACGCTAAGTTATCAAGCCTTTGCTTTGCAGCCGCGCTGCGATGAGCCTTCCCACGGCAGGGCTTGATGGCAGCAGAGTGTGGGGCAATGGCAGTGAAACCCGCTCACACAGAGGATTATTGCACTGCCAGGGCGCGGTGACTTCGGAAAGGGCAACCACACCGTCGTTTTCTTCACCGTAGAAGGGTGGCAGTTTGCTGCCCTTGGTGCCGGTGGGCATTCCCCCAGTGCCTTTGATAACAGTGCAGCGGATGCCCGCTGAGGTGGGCTCGCCAATGGCCGCCATGCGCGGCGCGCTGCCAAGCAGTTGCCCGGCGTCGCCACTGAATAATTTGAACAGCGGATTGGTTTTAAGCTTTATGGCAAGCCTTGCCGGTTGCACCGGTGAGCCGAGCAAAAAGACATGAGCAGGCAACCGGGCTGGTGGCGTTGAAGCGCTCAGCAGCGTGCGGATGATAACCCCGCCCAGTGAATGACCTATGAGTATGTAGGGCTCATCGGCAGGCAGCCGGGCTATGTGTTTACCAAGGCGCCTGACGATTGCATCCACAGGCTCCATGGCGGCCAGATAGCCGAGGGTCCGGCAGCGAATACCTGCCCGCCGTAAGGTGGCGAGCATCGGAAACCCGGACACTGGGGTACGACCCAATCCATGGACGAAGATGGCATGCATGGTCCGACTCCTGAATATTCCCTTGAAGCCTTTGTTTTTAGCTGGCTAAATCATCGATGACAAATGAAACCTTCTTCATATTTTAAGCGGGAGCTTACATGACAACCTTGCTCGTGTGTTTATTGATTTCCATGTTACTGCCTTATCTGGCCAAGGGGCCTGTTGCCGTGGCTATGGCCAAAATGGGTGGCTACGACAATCACCATCCCCGCAGCCAGCAGGCCAGGCTCGAGGGTTTTGGCGCCAGAGCGCTGGCTGGCCATCAAAACGCCTTCGAATCTTTGTTGATTTTTGGCCTGGCGGCCCTGGTAGTGATGGCCACAGATAAGGTCAATGGCACCGCCGAGGTGGCCGCAGTGGTGCATGTGATTGCCCGGGTGGGCTACCACCTCGCGTATCTGTACGACCAGGACAAGCTGCGATCCGGCCTGTGGTTTGTGAGTATGATCAGCTGCTTTACGCTGTTTGCCCAGGCGTTCTAATTCAGGCATTGTCGCCAACAATGTTGTCGCTGTGCAGCGATTGAGCCCGGACACGCCCTGTCCGGGCTCTGTGTTTTCTGGCCGGACAGGGCGTCAGCGGCGCGGACACTGACTCTTTAAAAACGGACACTTTGCATTGTCCGCGGACATACGCCCTAAAACCTTATTTGGTTATTTTGTTGAAATAAAAGAAAAATAAATTCTGGCACGCTATTTGTTTTACTCCCTGCATCTTACGTTTCATTACCCAAGACCGGACACACCGGCGAAGGACAAGGCATGATCAGGGATACCAGCGGACAAGACAGAGTAGTGGCCCCAAACAAGTATCGTCGTATCGGGTGGATTGCAGGCGGTGTGGCGCTGTTTGCCATCGCAGCCGCCTGGGCCATGGGCAACAGCGGCATTTCTGCCGGGCATTCCGTTAAGCGCAGCGATTTGGTCACCGCCACCATCACCCGCGGCACCCTGGTGCGCGACATCATCTCCAACGGCAAAATCGTGGCGGCCAATGCGCCTATTCTGTATGCCAGCGCCGAAGGCATGGTCACATTGTTGGCAAAACCCGGTGATACTGTGTCCCAGGGTCAGGCCCTGGCTACCGTCGACAGCCCCTTGCTCACCAATGCGCTGGCCCAGGAACAAGCCCGCCTTTCGGGGCTCGAAGGCGAAGTGGAGCGCGCCACCTTAAGCGCCCGCCGCGAGCAGCTCAGTGCCCGTCAGGTGCTGGATACCGCCAGAGTAGAGCTCGAAGCCGCCGAGCGTGAAAGCCGCCGTGGCGACCTGCTTATTGCCAAAGAACTTATCAGCCGTATCGACTTTGAAAAGGTAAAAGACGACTACAAAAAAGCCCAGCTGCGCTTTGACCATGCCGAGCAGGAAGTGGCGCTGATGGCCGACACCCAGGCCTTCGAGCTTAAAAACAAGGCGCTGGAACTCAAACGGCAACAGCTGGTGGTGGATGACCTGCGCCGTCAGGTGGCTGCTCTGGAAGTGACCGCACCCGTGGATGGCATTATCGGTAACTGGCTTACCGAACAAAAAGCCCGCTTAAGCCGCGGCCAGGCAATTCTGACTGTGGTTGACCTGAGTGCCTTTGAAGCCGAATTGGCCGTGTCTGAATCCTACGCCGACGAGTTGGGGCTCGGTATGGCGGTAGAGCTGGACCTGGGCGGCGTTAAAACCACAGGTACTCTCGCTTCTATCTCACCGGAAGTGAGCCGCGGCGAAGTCCTCACCCGGGTACGCTTTGATAACGCCGAGGGGCTGAAGCTCAGGCAAAATCAGCGGCTCAGTGCCCGTATCCTTCTGGAAAATTTAGAAAATGTACTCATGGTACGCCGTGGCAGCTTTGTCAGCGATGGCGGTAACCATGTCTACCGTATCGAAGGCGATATCGCCAGTCGCACCCCCATCAAGCTTGGCGCCCGCAGTGTCAGCCAGGTGCAGGTGCTGGACGGTGGCCAGGTCGGTGATGAGTGGATTATCTCCGGCAGCGACAAGATGAAGCAGGCCGAGCATGTCAGCCTCTATTGAGCCATCTGAAATGAAACAAAGACGCCTGGGTTGGATGATTGCACTGTTGATGTTGGCCCTTGCCATGGCCTCGCAGTGGCTCGCCACCAATCCGGCGCTGGGACTGATGTTGCTGCGCTGATGCGGCAACCCGAATAAATAGATTAACGAGTAAGGAAGCGAACCATGTTAACCATGAAGAATATCAATAAATTGTTCCGCACAGAACTGGTGGAGACCCATGCGCTGCGGGACTTTAACCTGGAGGTGGCCGAAGGGGAATTTGTGGCCGTGACCGGACCTTCAGGCTCAGGGAAAACCACCTTTTTGAACATTGCCGGCTTGCTGGAAAATGCCTCCGGCGGCGAATACTGGCTCGATGGTGAGAACGTGGCCAACCTCAGTGACAGTGCGGCAGCCAGAGTGCGAAATCAGAAAATCGGCTTCATTTTTCAAGGCTTTAACCTGATTCCGGATTTAAACCTGGCCGAAAACGTCGAGCTGCCCCTGCGTTACCGTGGTTTTGGCAGCACCGAGCGCAAGCGCCGGGTGGAAGAGGCGCTGTCCCAGGTGGGGCTGGCGGCACGACAAAAGCATCTGCCATCGCAGCTGTCCGGTGGTCAGCAGCAGCGGGTGGCCATTGCGCGCGCTTTGGCCGGTGAGCCCCGTTTTTTGCTGGCGGATGAACCCACGGGGAATCTTGACTCCCTGATGGCCCGGCAGGTGATGGAACTGTTGGAAGACATTAACCGCAAGGGCACCACCATCATCATGGTGACCCACGATGGCGAGCTGGCCCGCCGCGCTGAGCGTAACATTCAGATTGTGGATGGTCAGGTGTGTGATTTCCTCACCAGCCGCGCCGTGGTTAACGGTTAAGGGGGCGTCATGTTCAGTCACTATTTGGATCTCGCCTGGCGCTCAATTCGCAAGACACCCATGATGTCGCTCTTGATGGTGTTTGCCATCTCTATTGGTATCGGCATCACCATCATGACGCTCAACGTGCACCAGCTGATGGCGAATAACCCCGCCGGCGATCGCAGCGATAAGCTGTATTCGGTCAACCTGTGGAGCCAGGGGCCGGACAGCTGGGATGAGTTTGCGGTGAACCTCAGCTTTCAGGACGTGATGAACCTGCGAAAGTCTGACGCAGCGCCCAGAAAGGCGGCCATGATTGCCACCGGTATGGCGTTGACCTCCACCAACCCGGAGGTCGAGCCCAAGCTGGAACACGTGCGGGCGACCGACCGCGACTTTTTTGCCATGTTCTCTGTGCCCTTTTTATTTGGTGGTCCCTGGGAGGCGGGGGCTGACAGCGAACCTGCCCGGGTGGTGGTGATTGGAAAAACCATTAACGATGCCCTGTTTCAGGGGAAAAACAGCGTTGGCGAAGTGGTGTATCTGGATAACAAGCCGTTTCGCGTCGTTGGCGTCATTGACGACTGGCGGGTACTGCCCAAGTTTTATGATCTCCACAATGGCCCTACCAACGACACCGAAAAACTGTTTATTCCCTTCTCATTGGTTGAACAAGAAAAGTATGACCCCTGGGGGAATGTCAGCGGCTGGAAATACGAGGACGGCGATCTCTTCAACACTGAGAAGGTGTGGATCCAGTTTTGGGCTGAGCTCAACACACCGGCCGAATTGGAGAACTATCGCAATTTCCTGGACGGTTATGTCGACAGCCAGCAGCAACTGGGTCGCTTTACCGACATGAGCCGCAGCAGCTGGGTAAGGCTTAATGACGTGGCCAATCACCTCAAAGACAACAAGGTCGTGCCCGAAGATAACCAGATCCTGATTGGCCTAAGTCTGCTGTTTTTGCTGGTGTGTCTGGTCAACATCCTTGGACTGATGCTCAGCAAATTCCTTAAACGGGCCCCCGAAGTGGGTGTGCGCCGTGCCATCGGTGCCAGCAAGCGGCAGATTTTCGCCCAGCACCTGGTGGAGGTAGGACTGGTTGGCATGCTCGGTGGTTGTTTTGGGCTGTTGTGGGCCTGGGGGGCGTTGCACTACCTGGCTAGCCGTTTCGCCCTCGATGACGCCCTGACCAGGCTTGACCCAAGCATCTGGTTTATTGCGCCGGGTATCGCCATCGGTTCCGCCATCCTGGCGGGTATGTATCCGGCCTGGGTTATTTGCAAAACCAAGCCCAGTGTTTACCTCAAGAGCCAATAAGGAAGTTTGCCATGTCTGCGATTAAACCGATTTTGAGCGCCATGCTGCGAAGCCGCAGTGCACCGGTACTCCTGCTGCTGCAAATCATATTGTCGGTGGCCATAGTGGCCAACGCTGCCTTTATTATTCATCAACGTCTTGGGCTGATGGAGCGTGACTCCGGGGTTGCCGAAGCCGAGGTGTTAAGTTTCAAACTGTATAACTTTGGCGACGGGGTGGATTTGAAAGAACGCAGCCGCCGGGATTTGGAGCTGCTGCGCGCCTTGCCGGGTGTTAAAACCGTGGCGCCCGCCAACATGCTGCCCTTGGGCAGCAGCGGCTGGCGCTCAGGTTTTGTGGATGGTCCTGACCCCGACACTGCCAAAAGCCTGCCCGGCATGGCGGTTTACATGGGCGATGAAAACCTGCTCGAAACCTTTGGCCTGAAGCTGATTGAGGGGCGCAACTTTATCCCCGGGCGTATCGCCGAGGGGCTGAACGACACCGAAGTACCCCGTGAGGTAATTGTCACCAAGGCCTATGCCAAGGCGGCTTTTGGCGATGAGAGCCCCATTGGAAAACGGGTGTATGAGGGGGGTATTACGGCCTTTACCATAGTGGGGGTGGTGGACAAGCTCCAAAGCGCCTGGGTCAATGACGATGAAGTGGAAAACAGTGTTCTGGTCAATGTGAATATGAATGGAACCGGCCAGTTCAACACTATGGTGGTGCGGGCCGAGGCGGTAGATCATGCGCGCCTGACCGATGCCATTAAAGAGGTGCTTCACCGCGACGATCCCCGCAGGGTGCTCTTCTCCTTCAAGAGCATCGCCCAATACCGGGAGTCCGCTTATGCCCAGCACGCCATGATGGCCTTTGTGCTGGGAGCCATGATAGTGCTGTTGCTGGCTATCACGGCGTTGGGGCTATCGGGTATGGTGATGTTCAATATCGAGCGCCGTACCAAACAAATAGGCACCCGCAGGGCGCTGGGGGCAACCCGCGGCAACATTTTGGGATGGTTTCTCACCGAAAACTATCTACTCCTCGGCATCGGGGCGCTGGTTGGCTCGCTGCTTGCCTTCGAGCTCAGCCGTCAGCTGATGGACTTCTTCAGCCTGGATGCCCTTGCCTGGCAATATCCCGCGGTAACTGTGGTGCTGCTGTTTGTGGTAACCACCATAGCAGTGATTATTCCCGCCAGAAGGGCGGCGGCGATTTCACCCTCTATCGCCACCCGCAGCGTCTAATGGCTGACCCAATCGAGGGCTCGCAAATGGCGGGCCCTTACGTTATCGTGTAGTGGCTGAATTACCCAAGATGAATCAAATGGATAAGATATTAATCGTCGACGACAATCTGGACGTTTGCCAAGCGCTTTCGCTGATGCTTGAACTGAGCGGTTACAAAAGCCATTGCGTGCAGAGCCCCGAAATGGCGCTCGATGCCATTGAGCAACACGAGTTTTCGCTGGTGATACAGGACATGAATTTCACCCGCGATACCACCAGTGGTGAAGAAGGGCGCGAGCTGTTCCATGCCCTGCGTGAGCGTCGTCCGGGGATCCCCATTATCCTGCTGACGGCCTGGACCGAGCTGGAAATGGCGGTGGAGCTGATGAAAGCCGGCGCTGCCGATTATCTGGGTAAGCCATGGGACGATGCCAAACTGCTCACCAGTATTGGCAACCTGATTTCGCTGCACAAACTGTCCCGGGAAAACGGCGAGCTCAAGCGCCAGAAGGCCGAGCGCACAGCAGTTATTCACGAGGCCAACCTCTGTGGTCTGGTGTTTGGCAGCGTGGCCATGGAGCGCTGTGTGGATTTGGCGCTGCAGCTGGCCAAGTCGGATGTATCCGTACTTATCACAGGTCCCAACGGCGCAGGTAAAGACCGCCTGGCCGATATTCTCCATGCCAATTCGCCGTTAAAAGACAAACCTTTTATCAAGGTGAATGTGGGCGCCTTACCCATGGAGCTGATGGAAGCCGAGCTTTTTGGCGCGGAGGCCGGTGCCTTTACCGGTGCCACCAAGGCCCGCATCGGCCGCTTTGAGGCCGCCGATGGCGGCACCCTGTTTTTGGATGAGATTGGTAATCTGCCTTTAAGCGGACAGGTGAAGCTGCTGCGGGTACTGCAAACCGGTGAGTTTGAGCGCCTTGGCAGTCATCAAACCCGCAAGTGTAAGGTCAGGGTGCTCAGCGCCACCAACGCCGACCTGCGACAGGACATCATCGATGGCCGTTTCCGTGAAGATCTCTTTTACCGCCTGAACGTGGTGGAGCTGGCGTTGCCGCCTTTGAGTGAGCGCCGGGATGATGTGCTGCCCCTGGTGCTGCACTTTACCCGTGGACGGGCGCTGGATGCCTCTGCCAAGGCTGCGCTTTTGGCCCACTCCTGGCCAGGCAATGTGCGCGAGCTGGAAAACGCCTGTAAGCGGGCGGATATCCTCGCCAGAGGTGAGATGTTGACTGCTGCCGATTTTGGTTTGATGCCGACGCAAGCGCCGCAGCCCGTGGTAAATCAATCCCAGATGGCGTCCCCTCAGGGGCACCACTACGGCTCTGTTCAGCACAATTCAGATCCCCATATCACAGAGCTTCACGTCACCGAGCCTCACATCACTGAGAACCATCACACCGAGCCAAACAGGCATGAAATAGAAGCCGCCATTGCCGCCCACAAGGGCGTGATTGCCAGGGTGGCCAAGTCCTTTGGGCTCAGCCGTCAGGCACTCTATCGGCGCATGGAGAAGTTTGGTATTGAGGTAAAGTCCTCCAAGGCCGAAGGATAAACCCATGGGGACAGGCTTTATGCTGAGCCTCAGAAGCAGGTTAATGTTAATAGTGCTCTTGAGTTGGCTGATTGGTGGCTCCATGGCCTATTGGCTGGGGGGCGATTGGCCATCGGCTTTACCTCTGCTGGCACTGGTCATGGGTGCTTTGGTGTCGTTGCTGCTCACCGCCTGGCTTACCCGTCCTGTGAACGATGCTATCAAGGCCATGGAACTTGGGCTGCTTAACCTTATCGACAATGATTTCAGCGTGTCTTTGCCCCAGAGTAAGGACCCGGAGCTGGGGCAATTGGCGGTACTCTTCAATCGCGCCTCCGGAGAGCTGCGCCGGGAGCGTCAGCATATCTACCAGCGGGAGCTGCTGCTGGACAAGGTTATTCAGAATTCCCCCAATCTGATGCTGCTGCTCGATGGCAGTGGACATATTATTTATGCCAATGACTCGGCGCGTCATGCGCTGGTGGGAGGCAAGCCCCTGACCGGCATGACGATGTCTTCGCTGACTGACCAGTTGGATGAGGCCATGGGCCGTATGCTGCGTGAAGGTGCCGATGGCTTGTTTGCCCTGGACCGTGACGGCGAGACCGAAACCTGGCACCTGAGCCGCGGCCGTTTCCAACTCAATGGCCTTGAGCACCAGCTTATGTTGCTTAAGCAGATGACCCGGGAGCTCAACCGTCAGGAAGTGGCGGTGTGGAAGAAGGTTATTCGGGTGATAAGCCATGAGCTGAATAACTCCCTCGCGCCCATGCGCTCCATGGTCAACTCAGGTCGGGTGCTGGCAGAGCGTCTGGAAGAGCCACGGCTTAATCTGATATTCGATACCATCGACAAACGCACCCAGCATCTTGGACAGTTTATTGAGGGCTATGCCCGTTTCGCCCGGCTGCCAATGCCAATCAAGACTGGGGTGGACCTGGGCCGTTTGTGCCATGAACTCAAGTTGCAGCTGGCGTTCAACATCGAGGGAGAACTGCCCACTGAGCCGGTGTGGGCCGATGAGGTGCAGCTGCAACAGGTGCTGATTAATCTCATCAAAAATGCCCATGAGAGTGGCTCTGCCCCGGAAGAGGTGAGCCTGTCGGTGCGTCGTCAGCACTTAAGAGAGCCCGGCGTGCTCATTGAGGTTAACGACAAAGGGCCGGGTATGTCGCCGGACGTACTGTCCCAGGCCCTCTTGCCATTTTACTCAACCAAACAGCAGGGCACCGGGCTTGGACTGGCGCTGTGCCGGGAAATCATAGAAGCCCATGATGGCCGCATCAGCCTGCAAAACCGCAGTGGCGGCGGCCTGCAGGTGCAGCTTTTCTTACCGCAACCCCCTCTAGTATAAAGGTGTTATTCGGGAAATCCTCGCCTATACCTTCGAGCTAATTTGCTGTAAATATTAATCTTTTTTGATGACCGCCTCGCGGCTCTCCTGCTACATTGCTGGCTGTTTGTGTGAAGTGGATCAAGGATTTTTCTGGCCAGGGGAGAGGCATCTTGAAGCAGGCATTATGGGCAGCCTTGTTGCTTTCGTTGTCTATGGTTTGTGCCTTTGAGGCGCGGGCGATGGACGATGAGGTGGAGATCAGCGGTCTGGTGATTGACCGAACCCTGACCCGCTTTGGCAAGGAGTTCAGCTTTTACTATTCCTCCTATTGGCGTGAATTGCCCTTTACCCAGGGCTTTAACGTTACCCTGACCGAAACCGTATTTCCCCAGGCCGGCACCCTGCTGGTGATGGAGATCAACGGCCAAAAGATTTACAGCACACACTTTGGCCGCAGGGCCAGCTCAATCAAGGACAAAGCCGAGCAGGCGGTACTCATTACAGTGGATTATCTGGCCCAGGTGAGGGCCAATGCCCTGCTGGGTGAGGGCGCCGATCTCGCCATCAGCACACAGGATTGAACATGAAAAGGACGTTATTCGCGGCGGCGCTGGCCCTGATAGGCTCGGCCGAGGCTACAGAGCTGGTTTATACCCCCATCAACCCGAGTTTCGGTGGTTCGCCACTCAATGGCTCTTTCTTGCTGAACAAGGCACAGAGCCAGAACGACAACCAGTCTCCCTCCAGTGAAAAGGACTTCGTGACCCGTTTCAAGGAGTCGCTGGAGCGCAATATCATCAACTCCATTACCCGCAAGGTTGCCGACGGTGAAATCACCGATGGGGTGTATGACACGGGCGATTACCGCATCGAGGTGGCCTCCAACGGCAGCGGCGTGGTGCTCACCATTACCAACCAGCTGACGGGTGAAGTTACAGT
Organism: Shewanella zhangzhouensis; assembly: GCF_019457615.1. Taxonomy (NCBI): domain Bacteria; kingdom Pseudomonadati; phylum Pseudomonadota; class Gammaproteobacteria; order Alteromonadales; family Shewanellaceae; genus Shewanella; species Shewanella zhangzhouensis. The sequence continues at coordinate 3,570,541 of NZ_CP080414.1, read as the reverse complement.
AATTGAGATGCCTGTTTATGGAGGTAATTCATGAGACTGCTGCTCGCGGTGGCGCTGCTGTCATTGGGTGGCTGCAGCCTTATCCCCAAACCAGACCTCAATATTACCGAGGCGCAGGTCAATCCCCTGAGCCAAACCATGGAAAGCCTGAAGGCTAAGCCCGGTCCCAAATACCCCATCCCGGTGGCGGTATATTCCTTTCGTGATCAGACAGGCCAATATAAACCCCAAGCGAACGTGAGCAGCTTCTCCACTGCCGTGACTCAGGGGGCGACCTCCATGTTGGTGCAAACCCTGCTGGATTCGGGCTGGTTTACGCCTGTGGAGCGTGAAGGGCTGCAAAACCTGTTAACCGAACGCAAGTTCATCAATAAACAGAAGAAATCTGCCGAACTGCCGGTTATGGCCAATGCCAGACTGCTGCTTGAGGGCGGCATTATCAGCTACGAAACCAACACCAATACCGGCGGCACGGGTGTGGAATACTATGGGATAGGCGCATCTGAACTGTACCGTGAAGATCAGGTGACCATTTATCTGCGTGCGGTGGATGTGCACACGGGTAAGGTACTGATGTCGGTGAATACCACCAAGCGGGTGATGTCTCAGGAGATGCGCGCCGGTTTGTTCCGCTTTACCAGTCTGAATCGTCTCGCCGAGGCCGAAGTGGGCTTTACCACCAACGAGCCGGTGCAGTTTTGTGTGCAGCAAGCCATCGAAGTGGCCGTTGCCGAAATGATTGAGAAGGGCGTTGCACAGGGCTACTGGTCAGCGTCTCAGTCAGCACCGGGCAGCCAGCAGTTGGGTGAAGACTGACAGACCCCATCTCTGGCAATGAAAAGAAAAAGCCGCTCACTGAGCGGCTTTTTCATTTAACTCATACGCGCACTTCTTCGGGAATGGAGCCCTGTCGCCGTGCTGATTACTGCCTTCAGGCGTTGGCTGCGCACTTCAGGCGTTGGCTGCGCACTTCAGGCGTTGGCTGCACACTGCTGCGCCATGGCATGCCAGAAGAGGCGAAAACTCGCTTCTCTGTGCCCGGCGTCATTGCCAAGGTCGGGATGATCCAAAAAAAAACGGGTCGCGGCCAGATACTGGCCATGGCAATTTTCCAGCATCAGTGGCAGCGGTAGCCGCACCAGTACCCCTGAGGTTTGCCCCTCGGCTATCATCACGCCGATAAAGCCGAGGATCCCCTGCATGGCTTGTTCACGAAGGGATAAGGGGATTTCCACCGACATGGAAAATTGCTGAAAAAACTGCTGCTTATCCGGGTTTTCAAGCGCCCAGTCGATGGCACCAAACCAAAGCTGCCTGGCCCTGTCTTCGAGCGTTCCTTCCAAAATCGCCATGGCCGCAAGGCTATCGGCAAACTCCTGCTTTACCGTTAAAAACAGGGTTTCCAGCAGGGCCTCTTTACTGGGAAAGTGATGAAACAGGGTACCTGTGGCCACCCCCGCCGCCTTGGCAATGCTGGCGGTGGAGGTGCCGTGAAATCCCTGGCCATTGAAAAGGCGCAGCGCCGCCGTCAATATCTGGTAGCGTTTGTCTGTGCCTCGGTCCTGAGTCGCCATCTGCATGAGTCCTCAGCGCAAAAAGACTTTCATCAATAGTTTTTGAATGGCGTTGCCATAGGGCGGGTGCACCAGCTTACCGGTGTTGAGGCGGCCGCGCTTAAGGACGGTTTTGGCATGGCTGAAGGTGCGGAATCCCTCTTCGCCGTGGTAGTGCCCCATTCCCGATGGGCCTATACCGCCAAATGGCGCATCGTCGGCGGCCACATGGAACACGGTTTCGTTGATGCAAACACCCCCTGAGTGAGTGCTGCTGAGCACCTTGTCCTGGGTGGCAGTATCGAAGCTCATCAGGTACAGCGCCAGCGGCCTTGGGCGTGCATTGATGTAACTTAAGGCATCATCGAGGCTGTCGTAGGGCACCACAGGCAGCAGTGGACCGAAGATTTCTTCCTGCATCACCAGCATCTCATCCGTCACCTGGGTCAACAGTTGGGTGGGCAGTTTACGCAGCGAACTGAGAGGCTGCTCGCCGCTGGCGCTGTGAACCCTGGCGCCTTGTTGTTTGGCATCATCCAGCACCTGCATCAGTCGTTGCCATTGGCGTTCGTTGATGATGGCGCCGTAGTCGTCGTTGGATTCAACCTTGCCGTACAGGGCGGCAAACTTGTCCTGATAGGCCTTGATAAAGGCATCTTCCTTACCCCGTGGCACCAACACATAGTCGGGTGCGACACAGATTTGCCCTGCGTTAAGGCATTTGCCGTAAATGAGACGCTCAACGGCGGTCTCCAGCGCCATATCCGGCGCTACTATCACCGGGGACTTGCCACCCAGCTCCAGAGTGACCGGGGTGAGATTGGCGCTGGCGGCGCGCATAACGTGTTTACCCACGGCGGTGGAGCCGGTAAACAGCAGATGGTCGAAGGGCAGGCTTGAGAAGGCGGCGGCCACATCGGCTTCCCCTTCAATAACGGCCACCTTGCTTTCGGCAAAGGTTGTTGCCAATAAGGATTTGAGCACCTTATTGGTCTCGGGAGTGAACTCAGACAGCTTGAGCATGGCGCTGTTACCGGCGGCAATGGCGGTCACCAGTGGCCCCAGGCTTAGCATCACCGGGAAGTTCCAGGGCACTATGATGCCCACAACCCCCTTGGGTTGATAAGTCACTTTGACGCTGGCCGGTGCCAAGAGGATCCCGGCGTGGCGCCTGCTGGGTTTGCACCAGCGGCTCAGCTTGGACAGACTATAATTGATGTGGTTAACCACCGGCATGATGTCGGATATCCGGCTGTCATCCGCACTGCGATGACCATAGTCGCGACTAAGGGCGCTGATCAACGCATCCTGCTGTTCCAACAAGGTCAGTTTCAACAGGGTCAGTGCATTTTTCCGTTCACTCAGGCTGGGATAGCTGTGCTGGGCAAACTTTTGTCGCTGGCGTTCGAAGGTTTGCTGCATGGCGGCTACTTCGCCGGATGGGGATGGCTGCATCTGGGGGGCTGCATTCATGGTGATACCCTTGCTGGAAATAAAACCGACTGATTAGTCGGTCTAGGTTAAGGCTTGCGGCTTAAATAGGCAAGCGCCGGGGAAAAACTTGATCTGGATCACGATTGTCTCTGCTGGCCAGTGCCTACAATAATGGTAGGTGTAGCGGCAAGGAGCATAGAGATGACAACACTCAGACATGGTTTAACCATAGGGGTCGAGCGTCACGGAAAGGATGATTTCTTTGTGGTGCTCAAGGTCACCGGCACACTCACCCATGAGGACTACGAGCGCATGGTGCCAGTGCTGGAGGGCGCCATTGCCGGTGTCAGTGATCCCGATATCTATATGCTGGTGGACGCCACCGAGCTGGACGGTTGGGAGGCGAGGGCCATGTGGGATGACCTGAAACTGGGCATCAAGCATGGCCGCCACTTCGAAAAAATCGCCGTGTTCGGCAGACCCGGCTGGCAAGAGTGGATGACCAAGTTTGCGGATTGGTTTACCCCGGCCGACGCCAGGTTCTTTGTCGACAGGCAAGATGCCCTGGAGTGGTTGGGCGACTGAGAACCAAAGGGACAAGCCTGATAACTTAAGGTGTTTCGGGAGGTAGATATGGTAAACAAAACAATACTGTGGCCCACAGACTTTACTGAAACGGCCTCCCATGCTCTCAGGTATGCGGTGGAAATGGCCAACCTGTATAAGGTGGGACTGAAGATTCTGCATGTGGTTCCAAGACCCATGGGCGATGAAAATTTCATGATATTGGCAATTACCCCGGAAGAACTCGCCAAGAGTATGGAGGACGCGGCAGCCGAAAAGATGAAATCCTTACTTGCCAAACTTCATACGGATTTGCCGATTGAAACCCAAATCCGTATGGGCGATGCAACGGATGAAATCATTGCCGAAGCCAACAACGGCGAGATTGGCATGGTGGTTATTGCCAGCCATGGGTACTCGGGTATTCAGCATTTTCTGCACACTAATGTGGCAGAGGCCGTCGCCAATGGCGCCCAATGCCCGGTACTGGTGGTGAAATAGTTGGTCAAGGGACTGTAAAACGCCCTGTTAAAAGCGTGATATAAAGCCCCGACTGCCGATGTCGGGGCTTTTCTTTTTGCTTGTTATTCGGTAGTTTGCCTGCACCAACAAGGAAATCTCATTAGGAAGACTGAAATGCATAAACTGCCTTTTTCTGCCGCCGTCACCGCCCCTGTGTTGGCGCTGATGCTGACAGCCTGCGGCGCCACCGATAAACCCGCCGCTGACAAGGCGCCAACCAATGCCGCCCAAACGGCCGAAGCCCCGGCAGTTGAAACCGCAGCCGCGCCTGTGGCTCCACCGGCGCCAGCAGCGCCCGACGTAAAAGCGGCGCCTGCACCCAAGGCCGCGCCGGCTGCGAAAGCCGTGAAGGCCGCCGAAGAAGGTGTGGTGTATATCCTTACCGACATTCCCTATAACCCCGAGAGCAACATAGTCGATAAGGTTGAGCTGGAATGCACCGAGTTGGGTCGTCAGTTTGCCGATTCCATCGTTAAATACGGTAATAAGCAAAAGCTGAAAATCAAGCGGGTAGAAGCTTTGCCGGATGACGGCTATGCGGTGAAAATCACCATCGACAATGTGTACAGCGAAGGCAACGCCAACCCCTTTAACCCCCATCGCAAGCATGTGGCGGCGACGGCCGTGCTGGTGATTGATGGTGAAGAAACCAAGATCAGCGATTTCTCACGTTTTTCCACCGGCGGTATGTGGGGCGGCTTCAAGGGCTCCTGCAGCGTGTTGCAGCACACGGTGAATACCCTGGGCAACGATGTTGCCAAGTGGCTGAAAAAATACGCCGGCTGAAATACAGCCCAATAAAAAAAGCTGCCGATGGCAGCTTTTTTATTCTGGAACAGTAAAGCCCGGGCGTTGATTTATGCCGGGTTTTGTTGCTGCATCTTAAACAGCCACTTGCCGTAGATAAAGATGCCTACCGCCGAGAGGGTGCCGATGGCGGCGATAATGTACCAGGCCATACCTATGTTGTGGGCGTTGTAGAGTACTTCGGTCAGCTCGCGGCTGCCGCGACCGGTAAACTCCACCAGTCGGGTAAAGGCTTCACCCTGTGGGATGGCGGCCACATCGGCGCTACTCATGCCTTCTTCACCCAGCATCTGACGGGCGAATTTCTCTTTCGAGGCGTACATCTCATACAGCTTGGGACCAAAATAGCCTTCCAGACCCCAGCCGATACCCTGTGGCAGCATCACAAAGCCCAGATACATGGCTTTTTTGCCCTCGGGGGCGATATTGCCCATAAACTCGTTCTTCTTGGGGCTAATCATCATCTCGCCCAGAGAGAACATGGCAATCGCCAGCACTATGTACCAGGCGGCGTGGGTGGCGCCAATCATCACAAAGGCACCGATGGACAACAGGCAACCCCACAGCATGGCGGTGGTAATGCGGTACTTGGCCGTCAGGGCCGCCACCAAAAAGCAGCTGGTCATAATCAGACCCGCGTTCAGGTTCAGCATGCCTTCCGGCATTACCTTGGTGCCTTCGTTATTCAGCCCCAGCCAGAACTGCAAAATGCCGCTGCGGGTGCCTTCTTCGCCAAACAGGGTGGAAACAATCACGCTGGTGTCTACCCATTCGGCAATGTGAATGGGCAGCACGTCGAAGAGGGAGTTGAACAGGAACCAGAAACCGGCAAACACCAGCATGTAGTAAATCACCACCGGCTTTTTCAGCTCGTTCCAGGCATCTTTCCACAGGAAGTCCTGTTTGATTTCACCGGCTTTAATCTTGCGCTGGCGCTCCAGTCGGGCTTCTTTGCCGGGTTCTTTATAGGTAAGCAAAAACAAAAAGTTAAGCGATATAATCGCGGCGCAGGCATAGAACACATTGTCCCATGACAACTGGCGCATGTGCACCGCAACCAGGGGGCCGAGGAAGCCGCCGATATTCACCACCTGATAGAAAATACCCCAGGCCATGGAGCTGTTATCGCGACGGGTGGCCAGTACCAGGGTGCCCTGAATACCGGGCTTGAAGATACCCGTACCGGCGGCCAGCAGCATGGCCCCTGCCAGAAAGCCCCAGAAGCTGGGGAAAAAGGCCATACACAGGTAGCCAGAGATTTTAATGATGGTGGAGGCGAAGATGGTTTCTTTGTAGCCCACCCGGTCGGAGATACCGCCGGTAAACACCGGGATAAAGGTTTGCAGTATCGCCCAGGTCGAAATAATGATGCCGTAGTCAGAAAGGGAAATACCCAGGCCGCCTTCGGAAACGGGCGCCTTGGCATAGAGGCCGGCACTGGCCTTCACACCGTAGTAGGCAATTCGCTCCACCAGCTCCATGCCGCCCACCAGCCAGAAAATGTAGCCAAGGCTCATGATGGAGGCCCACATGCCGAGCTGTTTGACCTCGCTGAGGTCGTTGCCCGAAAGATTCGTTGGTTGACTCATAGTCCGTCTTTCATCCTGTCATTGTTGTTATCGTCGGCTATTGTACGTTTGAATAGCGCCGCTGCCGGGGGAGTCTGCCACCGGCAGGCTCACTTTACAGGCTTTGGCGCCAAAGGCCAAAAAATCCGGGACAGAATGCCGGATGAATACCAAAAAAAGGGGAGTGCAAGGCACTCCCTTCCACAGGGAAAACACCGAAATCGCCAGAGGTCAGAAGGGATACCAGATGGCGTCTTTGCGGCGCAGGGTGATGATATAGAGGCACAGCGCCAAAAAGATCAGCGCCGGAATGGGCGAGGGCACATCGAAGGCCAGATGAAATCCGGCCGCACCAAGCATGATGGGGATTAAGCCCGTGGCGGCCAGAGCGCTCCAGCGCGGCAGCAAGAGGCCAATACCGGCCGCCAATTCGGCGGCGCCAATAAAGTAGCCAAACCAGGCAGGCAGCGCCATGGCCTGAAAGGCGCGGTGCAGCTCGGGGACGCCGAGCAATTTGGCAATGCCAAAGCCTGCCATGGGCAGCGCCAGCAGGAAAATAGGCAGTAAGCGCACAAAGGATGGGGCAGAGGGCATGATTGACGACAATCCGTGGGTCATTGAGGGATTGCCTCAGTATTCATCAGTCAAAAAATTAAATATATTGATTATCTTTTATTAAGATGATTCACAGGATTTATCTTCATGCCCTCTGTTTTTCAGCTTCAGGCCCTGTGCGCCGCCGTGGAAAAACCGTCGCTGCGTCAGGCCGCCGAGGCGCTGTGCAAAACCCAGCCCGCCTTGACCCACGCACTCAAACAGCTCGAATCTCAGTTGGGGCTGACCCTGTTTAACCGTGATGGCTACCGCCTTGTGCTCACGGGCAATGGCGAGCGCATTTATCAGCTGGCGCTGAAAACTTTAGAGAGCCACGCAGAGATTGAGCAGCTTGCGCAGCATCTGGGCCGGGGGGATGAAGACAGGGTGGTGCTGACGGTGGAAGCTTCATTCGAGCTGACGCCCATCCTCCAGGCGCTGGAGTCGGTGCAGGCCGAGTTTTCACAAACTGACATCGTGATTCAGCAGGAATACCTCACAGGTGCCGTGGAGCGGGTGCAGCAGGGGCAGGCAAATCTTGCCATTACACCGCTGGCACCGGCGCTGAGCCCGGGCACCCGGCTCGATACAAAGCCCCTGAGTCAGGGACAGATGCTCAATGTGGCCGCCCCCCGCCTGCTGGCACGCTATCCGGCGCTCTCCAGCGTAGAGCAGCTGCGAAAGGAATATCAGATATTGGTGCAGGACTCGGGCAGCGGCACCCTTGGGCTTAAGCTTGGCGTGCAAACTGCCCAGCGGCATTGGTATGTGAATAGCTTTGCCACCAAGCTCTCCTTGATTGAGCAGGGTATGGGCTGGGGGCGCTTGCCAGAGTGGATGCTGACAGAGGCATTGGCGACAGGGCGCCTGAGAGTGCTGGAGCTTGCCGATTTTCCCACTCGGCAGCGGTTTGAATATCATCTGGTGCGCCGAAGCGCTGCTGTGCCGGGCCCGGTGGCAACAAGGCTTTGGCAACGTCTTGGCGGCAGCTTACTTTAATCCTGTTTTAATCCTTCGCCTGCTACCATGGCCGACTTTCGGATTGGCTCGAAGCCGGTTCTGTACTTGCAAAGGATTCAAGCATGTTTAAAAAAATACTGGCTGCCGTTGGCATTGGCAGTGCCAAAGTGGATACCCGTTTACATCAAAGCCAGCTGCTGCCGGGACAAACCTTCAGCGCCACCATAGTGGTTCAGGGCGGTGACGTGGCGCAAAAAATCGATGGTATCGATTTGGCGCTGATGACCAAGGCCAAGGTCAGCACTGACAATGGCGACTACTTTAAAAATCATTGCCTCGCCCGTTGGCGGGTGGCCGAGCGCTTTGAAATTCAGCCCGGCGAAGTGCGTGAAATCCCCTTCAGCGGCCAGTTGCATCCCGAAACCCCCTTTACCGCGCTGCCGGTACGCAACAACCAATGCCATGTGTGGCTGCAAACCGGCGCCGACATTGACTCGGCAATCGACCCAACCGATGCCGATGTTATCGACATACTGCCAACGCCACTGCTTGGCCATGTGCTGAACGCCATGCAGGAGCTGGGCTTTGCCCTCACCAAGGCCGACGTGGAGCAGGGCTATTTGAGCGCCCCGGGATTTCGTTCCCGCTCCGGCTGTTATCAGGAGCTGGAATTCCACCCCCGCAGCTTTGGCTTCTCCAGCCTGCGCGAAGTGGAAATCTCTTTGGTGTGCGATGCCACCGAGACGCATCTCTTAATCGAACTCGACCGCGCTTTTCGCGGTGACGGCTACCGCGCGTTTTCCATCGCCAACAACGCCAGCGCTGGCGAGGTGTTCACCCAGCTTAAGCACTACATCCGCTGATAGCGGGTATAGTGCAACCAGTCAACACTTAAAGCCAAATGGCGCCTCCGTTTAACAGGGGCGCCTTTTTAATGCCAACCGACAAGGCTCGACCCCTTTCTGGCGCCGACAGATCCTTGCGTCGACACACACGACCCACTTCCAGCTATCTATCCTGTTCATGTCAGCGGTTGTAAAAAAGTGAAACCCTGCGTAGGTTAAAGGGCTTAACTTGAACAAGTTAAGTCAATAAGCGATCCCGCCTTTATGACCCAGCCCAGAGATGGATGATGCAAAGCGATATTTCCCTTGCCAGAGTGAAACAGTTTCCGCGCCTGATGTGGATTTTGCTGTTCGGCTCCTTTATCACCCGCGGCAGCTACTACATGGTGTGGCCTTTCCTGGCGGTGATCCTCTATGAACGCTTTGGCTTGTCGGCCACCCACGTTGGCATGATTTTATCCTCTGCGGCCCTGCTCTCTGTGCTGGTCAGCTTCATCGGCAGCGCCCTGTCAGACAAGATTGGCAGGCAAAAGATGATGTACGGCGCAGGCGTGCTCTACATCATTTCCTTTTCGCTGCTGGCCGAGGCCGATACGGTGGCGGGATTTGCGCTGGTCATCACCCTCTGCTCCATCGCCACCTCGCTGTGGCGGCCACTGGTATCGGCCCTGATTGGTGACATCATCCATGAGTCCGAGACCCGCGAGCTTGCGATGCAGAGCCTGTATTTTATCGTCAATGTGGGCTGCGCCGTCGGCCCCATTGCCGGTGTCTGGCTCGGGTTAACCGGCGAGCAGTCGAGTTTTTACATCACCACCGTGGCCTTTGCCATCTTGCTGCTGTTGCTCTGGTGGGGATTTGCCAATCACGAATTTACCGCGGCGAGTCATCAAGTGCAGAACGGCGGGGAAGGGAATGTGGTCGACTCTGGCAGCGATGACAAGACTGCATCCGGCATGCGCTATACCCTGCGGGTACTGGCCAAAGACCGGCTGCTGCAAAGCCTGATTCTGGCCAATGTCATCTGCATGTTCATCTTCGGCCAGATGGATGGCTCCCTGGTGCAGTACTTAAGCCGCGCCGAGGTGCCCAAGGTGCTTGAACTTATCTCCTCAATGATCTTCGCCAATGCGATGATCATCATCACCTGTCAGTTTTTGCTGCTCAAACTGATGGCCCACTGGTCTTTGGTTAAGCGTATTCAGGTGGCGCTGGTGCTGCTGGTGGTGTCGCAGCTGTGGATGGGGCTGAACCCGGTGACCTTTTTCTGGGGCTGGATTGGCGCCGTGATTGTGATGAGTCTCGCGGAGGCGGTGCTCTTCCCCACCATGAACGTGCATATCGACCGCATCGCTCCGCGCCATCTGCGCGGCGCCTATTTTGGCGCATCGTCCTTCTATGAATTTGGCTTCGCTTTGGCGCCACTGGGCGGCGGGATAGTGCTGGATCTCTTAAACGGCTCCTGGCTGTTCCTCGGCTGTGCCGTGCTCACCCTGCTGGTGATGTTTTTGTACAGCAAGTTGGAAAACCTGTCCCGCCCCGACTTTGCGACCGAGCGGGCAGGGGATTAACGCCGTGGTAAGGGGCCGCCGAAGCGAAGCGTAGGCTGTCCCGCGCAGGTCGCGCCTTTTGCGGCCAGAGTGAACTTAACCACTTTGTTATCTGCTGCAGCTTGCATGTTAATGGGATTGAACAAAACTAACTGAATTGAAGCAGCCAAAACAGACGAATACATATACCATGCCGCAGTCTCCAAGCGAGTATTCATCACCCACTGAGTCAAGCTGACCATAGAAGGTCATTTTATCGCCACAACACTTAGGCCATGCGTTTTCTCCTTGTACGAAATCAGGTTCGCCACCTATCTTGTGTCTGGAGCCAGCTTCATCATTGTATTTAAATCCGATGGCCTCTTTTGCTTCGATACTTTCAGGCGTCGGAATCAACTTTATTTCTGGTATCTTCATGGCTTGTCCGATATCTCAAAGCACATAACGCCCCGCGCATGCGCGCGAACCTGTGAGCGTCGCAGGGGCCGCAGGCCCCGAATGACGCGGTTTGTTAGCTTTGTTTAGTTTGTGGTAATTAATGTTGACGTTGGCCATAAGTAGACACCGTTATTTATGTAATATGACTTTAAAACCGTCATTTTACGCATTTTGAAAATAGCGGGTACACCGCCAAATCGTTTTTCGAAAACTGCAACGGCTTTGAGCCTGCGTACACGCCAAATATAAAACTCATGGCTGCCTTGCTGTAACTTTACAGCCTCTTTGGTAGCAAACCTGTGAATCAAAGTTCTAAGTTGCCTCTGTGGCAAATTTTGCCACACAAACACCCGAAGCAGCGGGCTGCCTTTTTCTAATTTCCATATACGATGCAGGTCGAATTACTCCGTAAAGCTAACGCCCGCATAATGGGCGGATTAAGCTTGGCTAAAATTAGCGAGGAACGAGCGCCAGCCAAGCTTTAGACGTCCATTCATTAATGCGTTTGTTATGAGTCTGCCCACTTTACTCTACTAGTCGAATCCATAATAAACTTTGAATCATTAAATACATATTTTTCATAAACTGAGTGATATTTCTCTCTATCTAACTCCCAATTACGACTATATGCGTTAATAAAAAATGTACCATCAGGATTTCTTCCCCATGTAATGAGAGGGAAATCACTACCAATATTAGATCCATCTACGAAGTAGTAGTTAAGCTCCCGGTCAAATTTATAAACCTTTATCCCTTCGCTATGAGCACCACACTTATAGCCCACTATCAATTCGGGATAACCGTCATTGTCGATATCTACGACTGTTATTTCAGCGCATATACCTTCGAATTGATGGAAACAAACAGGAGGTTTATCTGGGATGTAAACATATAAATAATGCTGGCCATCTCCATATGTGTTGTGCAAGGTAGACAATACCACTCGAACCTTGACTTTCGTTCTGCACTCGGACTTTGAAAAATATGGTTTAGGAACCTCAAACTCAACTGATTTATCTTGATGTTCTAGTGAGGATTTTCCCCATCCAAATTTATGTTGATTAGAGTCTTCATTGAGTAGCACTACATTATTAAAGATAAATCCCGCTTTAGAGTCTACATCGTCGGTGTAGAACTTTTCAGGGAGGTCCTTTTTCATAGAACGATGACGAATGAGCATCCAATCTTTTGGCCGAAGGCTAACACATGTAACGATCCCAAGTAGAGAGGTCACTACAGGTTCAAAATCTGGAGCTAGTAAAAACCAAATAATAGAAACAAAAGTTGCTACTGTTGCAAGCAAAAATAGGTAGTTACTTCTTATGAAAACAACCATAGAACCTCAATGGACTCATAACATTTGTATAGTGCGCATGCGCATAATCTCCCCGCGTGGCGCGCAGAACGCTTCGGCTCTCGCTAACAATGCAAAACTGTTTGCATTTTTGCCACTTACGCGGTCGCTAATACCTTCCGATTACTTGGTAAAATCTATCGCAACACACTGTTTTTAAATTTGAATTTTAACTTAGCAAAATTCATCCAAGGTGGAAAGCGCGCATGCGCATGATTTGCGCCCGTTTTGTTTCGAGCACCATTTTTTCGTGAGGAAGAGTCACGAAACCCAAAACACCTTTACTGAGGTATACACCTATCCCGCCCGAAGCGGCCGCAGGGCGTTTGAGCACATGGCGTAGCTGAGACATGGGCGAATATCGCATAGCGATGAGCTTATGAGCGCGAGGCAGGAAAGCCGAGCTGGGAGAGAAGCATATGGATATGCTTCGTCGAGGCTCGAGGGTCGAGCAGGATGCGAGTCACTCGTGTAGCCAATGTGCTCAAAAACGCCCAAGGAGTTGTCCGCTTCGTCGCGGGTCGCTGGGGGATTGGATAAGGGCTCATGCTCGCTAGAGTGCCTATGAGCGTGAGCCAAGGACGGCGAGCTGGCCTTTATGCAAGGATGCAATTGCAAGTCGATACTGCCCCCTTTCCCCGGGTGTGGGTTGGCGAGTGTCGCACAGCGACAGGTTTACGAGCGAGAACCAGGGATGGTGAACTGGCCATTATGCATGGATGCATTCGACCCACGACCTTAAGCCGCTTACAAAGCGACACAACACAACAAGACAAGTCACCCCAATGGCAATTGAAACCACTGCCGAGCAGGGATAAAAAAGGGCGCCTTATGGCGCCCTTTTTAAATTTAGCTTTGCACTATTAGCTATGTAACAACAGCCGGAGATGTTTGAAGGCTTACAGCGCCTTCAAAATCGCTTCAACACTGTCCTTGGCATCGCCAAACAACATCTGGGTGTTATCGCGGAAGAACAGCGGGTTCTGTACCCCGGCGTAGCCCGTGTTCATGGAGCGCTTGAAACCGATAACGGTTTGGGCTTTCCACACTTCCAGCACCGGCATACCGGCGATGGGGCTGGCCGGGTCTTCCGAGGCCGCTGGGTTCACGGTGTCGTTGGCACCAATCACCAGCACTACATCGGTCTCAGGGAAGTCTTCGTTGATTTCATCCATTTCCAGCACTATGTCGTAAGGCACCTTGGCCTCGGCCAAAAGGACGTTCATGTGGCCTGGCAGACGACCGGCCACCGGGTGGATACCGAAGCGTACTTCGATGCCACGGTCACGCAGCTTCTGGGTGATTTCGGCCACAGGATACTGAGCCTGGGCCACCGCCATACCGTAGCCGGGGGTGATGATAACTGAGCTTGCGTTTTTCAGCATGTCGGCCACATCTTCGGCGTTGGTTTCGCGGTATTCACCCATTTCTTCATCACCGCTGGACACGGCGCCATCGGTACCAAAACCGCCGGCAATCACCGAAATAAACGAGCGGTTCATCGCCTTACACATGATGTAAGACAGGATGGCACCCGAGGAGCCCACCAGGGCACCGGTGACGATAAGCAGGTCGTTGGAGAGCATAAAGCCCGCCGCTGCCGCCGCCCAGCCTGAGTAGGAGTTCAGCATCGACACTACCACCGGCATGTCGGCGCCGCCGATGCTGGCCACCAGATGCCAGCCAAAGGCAAAGGCGATAAGTGTCATGATGATAAGGGGCACCATGGCGCCGTCGGCTTTCACAAACAGCACCATCAGGCCAAAGGACACCAGTACCGCCAGCAGGTTGAGCTTGTGGCGATGTGGCAGCATCAGTGGCTTGGAGGAAATCAGCCCGCGCAGCTTACAGAAGGCCACCACAGAGCCGGTGAAGGTCACGGCACCGATAAAGACGCCGAGGAACACTTCCACCAGATGGATGCTGAGCATGGCACCGGTCAGCTGATGACCTTCGGCGGCCTTGCTCGCTTCCTGCAATGCGGCCTTGGCGGCTTCGAGGCTCTGGTCGATGTTGCCACCCACGCTAATCACCACTTCGGTGACCGCTTGGGGATGCACGTCGATAAAGCTGTTAAAGCCAACCAGCACGGCTGCCATACCCACAAAGCTGTGGAGAATGGCCACCAGTTCGGGCATCTCGGTCATTTCCACCTTGAGGGCCAGACGCACGCCAATGGCGCCGCCGATAACCATGGCGAGAATGATCCAGTGCACACCACTGGTTTCCGGGTTGAGGATAGTGGCAATAAGCGCAATGGCCATGCCCGTGATACCAAAGAGGTTACCCTGCTTGGCGGTCTCCTGACGGGACAGGCCCGCGAGACTCAAAATAAAACACAGCGCTGCTACTATGTAGGCTGCTGTTACCAGTCCTTGAGACACAGTGATTCCCCCTTAATCCTTACGGAACATCTTCAGCATGCGCTGAGTGACGGTAAAGCCGCCGAAGATGTTGATACTGGCAATGAGTACGGCGATAAAGGCCAGCACAGTCACCAGCGTCGAGCCGCTGCCAATCTGCAGCAGTGCGCCCACCACGATAATGCCCGAGATGGCGTTGGTCACCGACATCAGCGGCGTGTGCAGCGCGTGAGTTACGTTCCACACCACGTAGTAGCCCACCACGCAGGAGAGCAAAAATACCGTGAAGTGGGACAAGAACTCAGGCGGCGCCACGCTTGCCACGGCACCAAAGCCAATCAAACCCAGAGCGCCGAGAATATACTTGAGCTTGGAAGGCTCCTTGGGCGCGGCTTTTTTCAGCTCTACCTTGGGGGCGGCCTTGGCCGGAGCGGCAGACACAGAGATTGGCGGTGGCGGGAAGGTGACTTCACCGGCTTTGACCACAGTCATGTTGCGCATTACCACATCGTCAAAGTCGATAACGGCATTGCCGTCTTTCTCTTTGCACATCAGCTTCATCAGGTTCACCAGGTTGGTGCCGTAAAGCTGGGAGGACTGGGCTGGCAGACGGCCGGGCAGGTCGGTGTAACCAATCACCTTGACGCCGTTTTCGGTGACAAACAGCTCGCCCGGGACTGTGTATTCACAGTTACCGCCGGTGGCGGCCGCCATGTCCACAATCACAGAGCCGCTCTTCATCGAATCCACCATTTCCCTGGTGATAAGACGCGGTGCCGGTTTGCCCGGAATAAGGGCGGTGGTAACGATAATGTCGACTTCTTTGGCCTGTTCGGCAAAGAGGGCCATCTCGGCCTTGATAAACTCTTCGCTCATTACCTTGGCGTAGCCATCGGAGGAGGAGCCGTCTTCGCCGCCGAAGTCGAGCTTGAGGAACTGACCACCCATGGACTCGATTTGCTCCGCCACTTCGAGGCGGGTATCGAAGGCGCGAACCACGGCGCCGAGGGAGCCTGCGGTACCAATGGCGGCAAGACCAGCCACACCGGCACCAATCACCAGCACCTTGGCAGGGGGCACCTTACCGGCAGCGGTGATCTGGCCGGTAAAGAAGCGGCCAAACTCGTGGGCGGCTTCCACCACGGCGCGGTAGCCGCCGATGTTGGCCATGGATGACAGGGCATCCAGCGACTGGGCGCGGGAAATACGCGGCACCATGTCCATCGCCATCACGTTGATATTGCGCTGTGATAATTTCTCAACCAGCTCAGGGTTTTGAGCAGGCCAGATAAAACTCACCAAGGTAGCGCCGTCTTTGATTTCTTTTATTTCATCTTCGGTAGGGGCATTGACCTTAAAAATAAGATCGGCCTGCCATACGGAGGGCACTACACTGGCGCCCACCGCCTCAAAGGCGGCATCACTGAAGCTGGCAAGGGTGCCGGCACCAGATTCGATAGCCACTTCAAAGCCGAGTTTTTTAAGTTGCTCAACCGTTGCCGGGGTCGCGGCGACCCGGGTTTCACCGGCGAGACTCTCTCTCGGAATTCCAATTTGCATGACGATTCCCTGATGGTTATTGAAACGTGAACACACCGCTTCCTGTGTCGGGCGAAACAGGAGGGACAGGCTGGGCGGTTTTGCAACCGGCTGTCTGTAGGGGACAGAGCTCTGTACGGTGTGACCTCATTGTGGCAAGTCTGCCTGCCGACACAAGCGCATATTCTTCATGAGGCGACTTAAGCCACTGGTCGGAGCAAAAAATTTGCGCCGGGCCACACTTTTGTAGCTTAAAAATTCGACTCTGCATATTCCCAAAGAGAATAAAAAATTAAATTTTATTCTTTTTTGCTTGTCCGAAAGGGCACTAAGCTAGCATGCAATAAAATGTCACTGGGTCGTCCTCATGCTGTTAAAAGAATTATCCTCTCTCGCGTCTCCGCTCAGTGCCGAGCAGGTCGACAAGCTCAAGCAACTGACTTTTGAGCTCAATGCCGTGCAACTGGCCTGGGTCAGTGGTTATCTGGCGGCAAGCGCGCAATCTGCCGCTGGGGGGGCTTTTGCTGCGCCGCCAGCTGCCCAGGAAGCCGCTACTTTAACGGTGCTTTACGCATCGCAGACCGGCAATGCCAAAGGCGTGGCCAGTAAAATCAAAGCGGCGGCAGAAAGCCGTGGCTTAGCTGTGCAGTTACAGGATATTGCCTCGTATAAAACGAATGCGTTGGCCAAAGAAAAATTCCTGATCATTGTTGCCTCGACCTACGGCGAGGGCGAGCCACCCGAGAGCGCTGTCAGTTTCTATAAGTTCCTGTTTGGTAAAAAGGCACCGAAGTTACCCGAGCTGCAATTTGCCGTGTTGGGCCTTGGCGATACCAGCTATGAGTTTTTCTGCAAAACCGCCACTGACTTTGACAGCCAACTGGCTGCATTAGGTGCAAAACGCTTGCATGAGCCAGCCCTGCTTGACGTTGATTATGCCGAGGGGGCGAAAAACTGGCAGGAAGCAGCCTTGGATGTGTTTGCACCGCTGCTTAAAGCATCAGGCGCCGGTAGCGAACGAGTGATTGCATGGCCAGGTGCGACTGGCACCGCGGCTAGCCACAGCCAGTATGATAAGCAAAACCCAGCGACAGCTGAGTTAAGTGTTAATCAAAAGATCACGGCGCGTAATTCCACCAAAGACGTGCGTCATATTGAGATCTCGCTGGAAGGCTCCGGCCTGAGCTATCAGCCGGGAGATGCGTTAGGGGTGTATTTCCGCAATGCGCCGGAGCTTGTCGCCAGCGTGCTGGCCGCCACAGGCTTAACTGGCAGCGAGCAAGTTGAACTGTCTGGCCAGACGTTAACCCTGCAAGCGGCGTTAACCGACGAGCTGGAGCTCACCCAGGCTTACCCGTCGCTGGTGACCAAGTACGCCGAGGCGAGCAACAATGCCGAATTGCAGGCGCTTGGCGCAGACAAAGACGCGCTGCGCGCTTATCTGGCCGATAAACAAAGTGCCGATGTGATTGTGCAAAACCCAGCCAACATCAGCGCACAGCAGTTGGTGGACAGCCTGCGCAAAGTGCAGCCACGCTTGTATTCCATCGCCTCAAGCCAAGCCGAAGTGGGCGAAGAAGTGCATTTAACCGTTGGTGTGGTGCGTTACGATGCGTTTGGCAGCACCCATTTAGGCGGTGCCTCTGGCTTCTTGGCTGAGCGCTTAGCCGAAGGTGAGCCGGTGAAAGTCTTTGTTGAACACAATGACAACTTCCGCCTGCCCAGCCCCGATACGCCAGTGTTGATGATTGGCCCCGGCACAGGTATTGCGCCGTTTAGGGCGTTCTTGCAAGAGCGTGATAACGCAGGTGCGACCGGTCAAAACTGGCTGTTCTTTGGCAACCCGCATTTCACCCGTGATTTCTTATATCAGGTGGAGCTTCAGGACTACTTGAAGCGTGGCGTGTTAACCCACCTGGATGTGGCATTTAGCCGCGACCAAGCACAAAAAGTGTATGTGCAGGATAAACTGGCAGCCAAAGGCGCCGAAGTCTGGTCTTGGCTGCAACAAGGCGCGCACTTATATATTTGTGGTGACGGCAACCGGATGGCGAAAGATGTACATCAGGCGTTATTACAAATTGCCCAAACCCACGGTGGCTTGTCTGACGAAGCAGCCGACGAGTATTTCGAAGAGTTACGCGAGAACAAGCGTTATCAGAAGGATGTTTATTAATGAGCCAATATCCAATTAAACCTGAACTGCAGGTGCAGGGCCAGCTGTCTGATAACGAGCGTCTGAAGGCTGAAAGCAACCATCTGCGTGGCACTATCACCACAGATTTAAAAGACGAAATTACCGGTGGTTTTACCGGTGATAACTTCATGTTGGTGCGTTTTCACGGCATGTATCAGCAGGATGACCGCGACTTACGTGCTGAGCGCGCGGAGCAAAAGCTGGAGCCGCTGCATAATGTGATGCTGCGGGCGCGCATGCCCGGCGGGATTATCAAGCCTGAGCAATGGCTGGCGATTGATGAATTTGCCCGCGAGCACACCATGTACGGCTCAATTCGGTTAACCACCCGCCAGACCTTCCAGTTCCACGGCGTGTTTAAACCGGATATCAAGCCGATGCACCAGATGCTGAATAAAATTGGCATCGACTCGATTGCCACCGCCGGTGATGTAAACCGCAACGTGCTGTGTACCTCAAACCCTGTGGAATCGGAGTTGCACCAGCAAGCTTATGAGTGGGCTGCGAAAATCTCTGAGCATTTGCTGCCAAAAACCCGCGCCTATGCCGAGATTTGGCTGGGCGAAGAAAAAGTAGAAACCACGGAAACTGAGCCGGTGCTGGGTGATAGCTACCTGCCGCGTAAGTTTAAAACCACTGTGGTGATCCCGCCGCATAACGATGTCGATGTTCACGCCAACGACTTGAACTTTGTCGCTATCGCCGAAAATGGCCAGCTGGTTGGTTTTAACGTGTTGGTTGGTGGCGGCCTTGCGATGACCCACGGCGATAAAACCACTTATCCGCGCCGGGCAGAAGATTTGGGCTTTATCGGTCTTGAGCATGTGCTGAAAGTCGCAGAGCACGTGGTGACAGTGCAGCGTGACTACGGCGATCGGGTTAACCGGAAAAATGCCAAAACCAAATACACGATAGATCGTATCGGCGTCGATGCTTTCAAATCTGAAGTGGAACAACGGGTTGGCGTGGCCTTTGGCCCAAGCCGTCCTTACGAATTTACCCACCGTGGCGATCGCTTTGGTTGGGTGGAAGGCATAGATGGTAAGCACCATTTAACACTCTTTATCGAAAACGGCCGTCTGCTCGATTACCCGGGTAAGCCGCTGAAAACGGGTGTGGCTGAAATTGCCAAAGTGCATAAAGGCGATCTTCGCATGACGGCAAACCAGAACCTGGTCATCGCAGGGGTTGCAGCCGAAGATAAAGCACAGATTGAGCAGCTGGCGCGCAGTCATGGTTTGTTGGAAAACGTGTCTACTCAGCGTAAAAACTCAATGGCTTGCGTGTCATTGCCAACGTGTCCGCTGGCGATGGCAGAAGCCGAACGTTACCTGCCAACCCTGGTCACCCACGTTGAAGGGATCTTGAGCAAGCACGGCATTGCCGACGACCATATCATCCTGCGCGTCGTGGGTTGCCCGAATGGCTGCGGCCGCGCCATGTTGGCAGAGGCCGGATTAGTGGGCCGTGGTCCTGGCAAATACAACCTGTATCTGGGCGGTAACACTGCCGGTACCCGTATTCCGAAATTGTATTTGGATAACGTAGCCGAAGCGGAAATTCTGGCTGCACTGGATACCTTGATTGGCCGCTGGTCAGTTGAGCGTAACCCAGGTGAATGTTTTGGTGATTTTGTGATTCGGGTGGGTGTTGTTGCCGAAGTGAAAGTCAGTAAAACCGACTTCCACGCCTGAGACCAGTCAGGAGGAAGCAAGGCTTCCCCCGTTTGTTTTGGCGGCCCTATGGCCGGTGCCAAGACCTGTAGCGACGCCAGAACCCTTGGAGATAAGCATGAATTATCACGATTTACTTAGTCTGGACGCAGCCGAGCAATCGGCCGCGCTTGCGGACATCAATCTACAGCTGGCCAAGGCCACGCCTGCCCAGCGGGTTGAATTTGCGCTGCGTGAATTACCCGGCGAGCATATTGTAAGCTCCAGTTTTGGTATCCAGGCGGCGGTGATGCTGCATTTGGTGACGCAGGTAAAAAGCGATGTTCCTGTGGTGCTGACCGATACCGGGTATTTGTTCCCGGAAACCTACCGCTTTATCGATGAACTGACCGAACGCCTTAAGCTTAACCTCAAGGTGTACCGCGCCCCGATGACGGCTGCCTGGCAGGAGGCCCGCTTCGGTAAGCTGTGGGAGCAGGGGCTGGATGGCCTTGAGCGCTACAACCGCATCAACAAGGTTGAGCCGATGCAGCGGGCACTGGAAGAGCTGGAAGTGGGTACCTGGTTTGCCGGCCTGCGCCGCACCCAGGCGTCGACCCGCGAAGCGCTGCCTATCCTTGCCATTCACGGTAAGCGCTTTAAATTGCTGCCGATTATTGAGTGGAGCAACAAGGACGTGCACCAGTATCTGACCAAGTTTGATCTGCCCTATCACCCGCTGTGGGAGCAGGGCTATGTGTCGGTGGGCGACACCCACTCCACCAAGCCACTGGAGCTTGGCATGAGCGAAGAAGACACCCGCTTTAATGGGTTAAAGCGTGAGTGTGGTCTGCACTACGAGATTTAATCTCACCGGGCACACAGCATAATAAAACGCCGGCTATTACCGGCGTTTTTTTTGAATATCAGCTGCCTTTGGCGCTTCGAATGGCAGTGATTACATCATTCGGGCTCAGTTCCGATGGTAATATCTGTCCCCTTGGCATTCCCGGGCCGTAGACCTTGTTAAAAGGCGAGCCGGGTGCTGCTACCCTGCCGTAATGGGGCGCAATGCGCTCGGCTTCCTGGCTCCAGTTGGCCTGCATTAACACCACCTTGCCTGAAAGCAGGGTGCTGACCACCTCGGGGCGATGCAGCACACCAACGCGGTTGGTCTGACAGGCCATACACCAGTCGGAATGCAAATCCACAAACACCGTATAGCCACCCTGCACCAGCATGGGAATTTTATCCGCAGCCAGTGGCTGCCATAACAGCTCGCGATAGTCCTGCTGCTCGCTGGCTCGGTGCACGAAGTAGGTGGCCGAACCCACC
Source organism: Shewanella zhangzhouensis (assembly GCF_019457615.1). Lineage (NCBI taxonomy): Bacteria > Pseudomonadati > Pseudomonadota > Gammaproteobacteria > Alteromonadales > Shewanellaceae > Shewanella > Shewanella zhangzhouensis. The sequence goes on along the minus strand of NZ_CP080414.1, from coordinate 3,549,266 downwards.
ATCAGCGCCATCATTCCGATAACGGGGACAACCGCCAGAGGGATGGCTTTCCCCTTGCTGCGGGCGACGAGCAGCGCCACCACGGCGGCAACGAGGAGCAGGGTCATCAGGGTGCTGAGAGTGAGGATCATGGGTCATTCCTTTCGTAAATACCCACTCAGCATAATGATGCGCCCTTAATCCAAGGTGAAAGGGGCCAACTCCTGCAGCGGAGTTTGAGCTGGCCCACAAACCTGCCTCACGCCACCGAGGCAGTTGCCGCTTGAACTTCCAGCGGGGAAAATCATCAGGGGGCGAAAAACACCGAATCCTGACTGACAGCCTCTGCTTCCTCATCAGCCCCTGACGCAGTCCCTGATGCAGACACGAATTCAGAGACAGTGAAGGTGAGCTTACTGCGGCTGGTTTGAATGTCTGCTGGTGCCGCCGTAAGCGTCAGTGGCAGTTCGACTTGCTCGCCGGGGGCGATGCTTACCTCTGTTTTCGACAGCGACAGTGGCAGGGTGCCTGAAACGGCCAGCCGATACTCCCTTGGTTGCTGGGTTTTATTGCGGATTTTAAGCAGATAGGTGTTTTCAATCTGGCCGCCCGTGGTTTCGCGGTAAAGGCTTTGGCGGTCGCGCAGTACGTTGAGCTCGATACTGCTGCGACTCGCCATGTCCAGTCCCATGGTGCCGAGAATGGCCAGCAGTGCCAGACCATAGCCGATAAAGCGTTTGCGCTGCCACAATGGCGGCGTTTTACCATTGAGTCCCGCTTCACTGGTGAAGGCGATAAGGTCGGGCTTATAGCCGAAGTTGGCCATGGTCTGGTTACAGGCATCGACACAGGCGCCGCAGTTGATGCACTCGTACTGCAAGCCGTTGCGGATATCTATGCCGGTGGGGCACACCTCCACGCACAGATTACAGTCCACGCAGTCGCCAAGGTCGGTGGCGGCCTTACGCTTGCGTGGCCCACGGCTTTCGCCACGGGCTGCATCGTAAGTCACGGTTTTGGTGAACTCGTCGAACATGGCAGATTGGAAGCGGGCATAGGGGCAACAGTGCAGGCACATTTGCTCGCGCATCCACCCGGCGTTGAGGTAGGTACAGATGGCAAAAAACCATACCCAGGCCGTGTCCCAGAATCCTGCGCTGAAGCTGAAGATGGCAGGATACAACTCCCGCGCCGGTACGAAGTAGGCGATAAAGCCACAGCCGGTCAGCAGTGACATCAGCAACCAGCTGCTGTGTTTCCCAAGCCGTTTGGTGAGTTTCTCCCAGCTCCAGGGCGCCTTGTCGAGATTGATGCGTTGATTGCGGCTGCCTTCAAACTTTTCTTCGACCCAGGCAAACATAAAGGTCCACTGGGTTTGTGGGCATAAAAAACCGCACCAGACCCGGCCCCAAAACAGGGTCACGAAAAAGAGACCAAAGGCCGCGGCAATAAACACCCAGGCCAGCAGAGTAAAATCCTGGGGCCACAGGCTGGTGCCGAAGAAGTAAAACTGCTGATTGCCCAAATCAAACCAAATGGCCTGGCGCCCCTGCCAGCTGATAAAAGGCAGCAGAAAAAACAGCGCTATCAGGCCAGCTCCGGTGGCACTGCGCCAACGCTGAAACAGACCGGACTGGCTTCGAAACTGGATTTTGCCGCCGCTTTTGGCTGCCGATTTTGATGACGGCTTTTTGGAGGCCGATGGATCTTTATGCGCTGAGGGCTCTCCGCTCGCTGATGGCGCCTTTTTCGCTGAAGGCGCCTTTTTCGCTGAAGGCTCCTTGTGCGCTGAAGGCTCTTCGCTGGAGGGGATGAAAGTAACGGGAATGCTTTGCTGGGATTGATTGCTCTGTTGCACCTTGGTTGTTCCTGAATGACTCACACAGGGGCCTAATGGCAAGAGCCGTGCCAGCTGAAATTTTAATTTATCTATATGATTTTATTGATATCCTCCTTTGTGTTGGATAAGGTGTGGTCACGAAATATCGTGACTTGGCGATATTTCGTGACTTTACATAGGTGGCAAGAGCTGTAGATACAGGCGAAGCTGGAGCCACAGCCACAGCTGGGGCTGTAGTCACATGAAGCGCTGTAGTCACTTGAAGTGCTGTAGGCGCATCAAGAAGTGCGTCTGAGAAGAAGCCCGTCAGAGTGCCGATGGCTACTTAGGTCGGCGGATCCCGAGTTTTTGCATCCGGGATCTCAGGGTGCTGGGTGGTAGCCCCAGTACTGCCGCCACACCGCCGGGGCCCGAGATACGCCAGTCGCAATCTTCCAGAGTCGAGAGAATATGACTAGCCTCCACCTCGGCCAGAGTTTTTCCTGCAACCGGTGCAGCCTGGCTGCCGGGGATGGAGCTCATTTTCAGAATTGGCTGGTGGGTGAGAATCGCTTCACGCTCCAGCAGGTTTTGCAGTTCGCGCACATTGCCGGGCCAGCTGTATTGCTGCAAGCGTTTGAGGCTGGCGGCATCGACCCCTGCCAGTGGCTTGCCGAGCTTCTGAGACAGACTCTTCAGCAGTTGCTGCACCAGTTCGGGAATGTCCCCGGCACGCTGTCGAAGTGGCGGTACTTTCAGTGGAAACACATTCAGGCGGTAGAAGAGATCCATCCTGAACAGCCCCTGCTCGACCCGTTTTTGCAGGTCGTGGTGAGTGGCGGCTATCAGGCGGATATCTACCTTGATGCGCTCGCTGCCACCCACACGCTCAAACTCCTGCTCCTGAATCACCCTAAGCAGCTTGGACTGTGCCTCCAGACTGAGCTCGGCCACTTCATCCAAAAACAGGGTTCCCTTGTGGGCCAGTTCAAAGCGGCCTTTACGGCGACTGCTGGCACCGGTGAAGGCGCCCTTTTCGTGGCCAAAGAGCTCGCTTTCTAGCAGTGACGCCGAGAAAGCGGCGCAGTTAACCGAGATCATCGGCTTATCACGGCGGCTGCTGAGCTGGTGAAGCTCCCGGGCGACCAGCTCCTTGCCGGTGCCATTTTCGCCCTGTATCAATACCGTGCTGTCGGTGTTGGCCACCAGGCGAATTTGCTTCTGCAGGTCTTGAATACAGTCGCTGCTGCCGGTGATTTGCGACGGACCGCGCTTGTCTTCAAGTTCGGCCTGCAGCAGGGAGTTTTCAGAGGCGAGCTGCTCCGAGAGCGCCTGCACCTGCTCCAGCGCCTGGCGCAGTGACTGTTCGGTTTGCTTTTGTAAACTGATGTCACGAAATATCGCGACTACGCCCTTGAGCTTGCCGTCCTGCCATACCGGAGTTGAGCTGTAATGTACCGGGAAGCTGCTGCCATCCTTGCGCCAGAATACCTCGTTGCTGATCTCCCGCGCCTTGCCATCTTTCAGAGTTTGATAGATGGGGCAATCTTCATGGGGATAGTGGCTGCCATCGGCATGGCTGTGATGGTGGAAGTTATGGATGGTTTTACCGAGCAGTTCGTCTGCCTTCCAGCCGGTCATGCGCTCGGCCGCTGGGTTGATGAACACCGCATGGCCATCCAAATCAAAACCATAGATACCTTCGCTGACGGCATCCAGCAGCAGGCGGTTCTCCGGTAAAAAGCTTTCCTGTGTCGGCATGGGTGTTGGTCGGGGCTGTGGCTGATTCATGGCGGCAGTATAGCCTGCCCCTGTCGGGGCGTCATGGACTCAGGAGGGAACTTTGCTGACTAAGTCACGAAATATCGTGATAACTATGGGCGTGTACTGCGCTTCGACCAAAACAGACTGTGATGAGGGGGCTGAGCCAGGCCATGAGTTGGACCTCGGGTGGAAGGCTGTAATTCTTACTTCAACCTTTTGATGGGGCTGCAGTATAGTGGCAACCTCAGATTTTGTGTGCTGCGCTCAGGCACTCAGGTGTCTGCTTATTCGTGCCGCTGAGAATCGTGGTAAGCCTTGCCCGGCAGTAAAAAGACAAACAGGATTTCGCAGTAAATTGGGGGAAGTATGAGTTTGAGTGTTTGGCTGGCGCTGCTGGCCGTGTGTTGTTTGGGGGCCATGTCGCCGGGACCGAGTCTGGCCATGGTGGTGCGTCACACGCTGGGGGGCGGCAGAGGCGCAGGTATCGCCTGTGCCTGGGCCCATGCCCTCGGCATTGGGGTGTATGCGCTTATCACCCTGCTGGGGCTGGCGCTCGCCATGAAAGAAGCGCCGCTGGTATTTAACGGCATTGCCCTGATTGGCGCCCTGTATTTGATGTGGATGGGGTGGGGGGCGCTTAACTCGAAAGGCGGGATGCAGGAGAAACTCGCGGCGGGCAAGGTTTCCACTCTTTCAGAAGCGGCCCGGGACGGTATTGCCATATCGCTGTTCAACCCCAAGATTTTGCTGTTTTTTCTGGCGCTTTTCAGTCAGTTTGTTATGGCGTCATCCACCCTCGAAGGCAAGGCGATTATCGTGCTGACGCCGCTGGTGGTGGATGGTCTTTGGTACACAATAGTGGCACTGATGCTGTCGCACCCAAGACTGCTGCCTAAACTACGTGAGAAGGCGGCCATTATCGATAAGCTGTCCGGCGCTATCCTCATTCTGCTTGGTCTCCGGGTGATTTGGACCCTGTGGCAAGGTTTGTAATGAACCCTTGCAGGAGCCAAAAAGGCCGCATGATGCGGCCTTTTTATTGCGCTTTTGAGTGGCTCAGAGCTTGAACGTTTGCACTGCCGTATCAACGGCAGGCTCGGCTGCTGCAGCTACTGGCGGGTTGGCGATATGATCGTCCAGGTTATCGTTCAGCATGTCCTGATAATCATCGCTGAACCACTTAAGGGCGTTGGCCTTTTCGTTTTGCAGATCGGCCGACTTGATGGCGGCTTCAAAGGCATTGAAGCGGGCAGCGGCAAAACGCAGCGCCGTACCCACTTTACCCACATCGCCTTCGGCGGTGGTGAGCTCGTTGGCCAGCGCAATAAACTTATCGGCGAGTTCGAACAGACTGTTGGCGTTTTCTGACATGGTTGCGTCCTGTATTTTCATCTTTGCTGATTTTACCCAAATCCACGCGGCTGACTACAGGCTTTCGTCCCGATTGGGATCTGGGTCGTGACGCGGTTGAGGCAATCGGGCATGGAGGCTGATTTGCTATGGCCGATAAGATACACTGCTTTGCTGTGAATCATTCAGCCCGGGAGCCCCATGGCCGTTGCATGTTGGCAGGACTTTATTGCCGCCGAATCCGAGAAACCCTACTTTAAATCCCTCACCGAATTTGTTGCTGCCGAGCGCCAAAGTGGCAAAACCATTTATCCTCCCGAAGAAGAGGTGTTCGCGGCGTTTGAGCACACGCCATTGGATCAGGTGCGGGTAGTGCTGATTGGCCAGGACCCATACCACGGTGCCGGTCAGGCCCATGGGCTGTGTTTCTCGGTGAAGCCGGGTATTAAGCCGCCGCCCTCGCTGGTGAACATGTATAAGGAGCTCAGCACGGATATTCCCGGCTTTGACACCCCGTCACATGGCTATCTGCTGCCCTGGGCCAAACAAGGGGTGTTGATGCTCAATACCGTGCTCACGGTAGAGGAGGGCAAGGCCCACTCCCACGCCAAGGCGGGCTGGGAAACCTTTACAGCCGCTGCGCTTAAGCTGCTCAATGACCGTGAAGCCCCCATCGTCTTTGTGCTCTGGGGCAGCCATGCCATCAAGAAGGGCAAGGGTATTACCGCTACTCAGCATCAGGTGCTGTCGGGTGTGCATCCATCGCCCTTGTCGGCTTACCGTGGCTTTTTTGGTTGCGGCCACTTTTCAAAAATCAATCAGTTATTACAGGCGCAGGGCGGCGAGCCCATCGACTGGCGCCTGTAACTCGCGCAGCGCTTATGAGTGCAGGCCAATAAAAAAACCTCGCATTGGCGAGGTTTTTTATTGGGCCATGATGGCTGTCAGCGGGCTATCAGTTACTGCGGGCTATCAGTTACTGCGGGAGACTGCGATTCTGGCCAGTGACTCAAGCGCCACTTTAAAGTCGCCTTCCGGCAGCACGCTGAGAGCTGAGATGGCCTTATCTGCTTCTTCCTCAGCGCGCCTGCGGGTGTAATCCAGCGCGCCACAGCGATGCAGGGCAGTGAGGATTTCCTCAATGGCACCTGTGCCATCGGCTTTTTCAATGGCGGTACGAATCAGGTCCTGCTCCCGCTCATTACCATGGCCGATGGCGTAAATCAGTGGCAGGGTAGGCTTGCCTTCGGCGAGGTCGTCACCGATGTTTTTGCCCAGCTCTTCGGCGTCACTGGTGTAATCCAGCAAGTCGTCAATCAGCTGGAAGGCGGTGCCCAGATACTTACCGTAGTCGGCAAGGGCTTCTTCTACCTTTTCATCGCTGCCTGCCAGCACGGCGGCCAGGCGGGTAGCTGCTTCAAACAGCTTGGCGGTTTTGCAGTAGATAACCCGCATGTAGCTTTCTTCGGTGGTATTGGGGTCGTTGCAGTTCATCAGCTGCAGCACTTCCCCTTCGGCCAGCACGTTGGTGGCGTCGGCCAGCACCTGCAGCACCTTCATGCTGCCAAGCTCGGTCATCATCTGGAAAGAGCGGGTATAAAGGAAGTCACCCACCAGTACGCTGGCGCTGTTGCCAAAGAGGGCATTGGCGGTTTCGCGGCCCCGGCGCAACGTAGACTCATCCACTACGTCGTCGTGGAGCAGCGAGGCCGTATGAATAAACTCGATAATGGCGGCGAGCTTCAGATGACCTTCACCATTATAGTTAACGGCGCGGGCGGCCAATACCGATAACAGAGGGCGCAGACGTTTGCCGCCTCCGTTAATAATGTAAAAGCCCAGCTGGTTGATGAGGGCAACATCGGATTCCAGTTGTTTGTAGATCAGCTGATTGACTGCCTGCATATCGGCGTCGGCCAGCTGTCGAATGGCATTCAAATCCATAGATAGACTCTGATTGTCAGGACTGGGCATAACTAAGCCCTGATTTAGGCATAAGTGTTATAATAGTCGCGATCTTACCTAAAAATAATGACGATGGCAGCAGTTGCCCGGTTAATGTGGGAGTTATGCGGGTCTTTTTTTAATCTTTGCTAATTAGGGCTTGTCAGCTGGGCATTCTTAGCGTAAACTCCGCGCCCATTGTCATTAAAGTTTTTTATGGCGCATCGCACACGCCCCGAGGGGATTCAGAGCGAAGCGTCAGAATTTTTCGGAGTAAAATAGCTATGTACGCTGTTTTTCAAAGTGGTGGCAAGCAACACCGTGTTGCTGAAGGCCATACTGTACGTTTGGAAAAAATCGAAGTTGCTACTGGTGAAACCATCGAGTTCGATCAGGTTCTGTTGGTTGCTGATGGCGAAAACGTGAAAGTGGGTGCTCCACTGGTTGCTGGCGGCAAAGTAGTTGCTACTGTTGTTGCTCACGGCCGCGGCGAAAAGGTAACTATCCAGAAGTTCCGTCGTCGTAAGCACCACGAGAAGAAGATGGGCCACCGTCAGTGGTTCACTGAAGTTAAAATCACTGCTATCAACGCTTAATAGGAGTCTGACTCATGGCACACAAAAAAGCTGGCGGTTCTACTCGTAACGGCCGCGATTCAGAAAGCAAACGTCTTGGTGTAAAGCGCTTCGGCGGCGAATCAGTTCTGGCTGGTAACATCATTGTTCGTCAGCGTGGCACCAAGTTCCACGCCGGTGTGAACGTAGGTATTGGTCGTGACCACACCCTGTTCGCTCTGACCGACGGCAAAGTTAAGTTCGAAGTTAAAGGTCCTAACAACCGTAAGTTTGTTAGCATCGAAGACTAAGCTTCGAAACAGCTAAGCTGATAAAGCCCCGCCTCTGGTGGGGCTTTTGTTTTGTCTGGGGCTTTGCCCTATGTTTGATAGAGATTTTGGTCTGCCGCGCTGCAGGCGGTATAATTGCCCCATTCTGTGGTGAGGAGTTGATATGAAGTTCGTCGACGAGGCGGTCATTAAGGTTCAGGCCGGTGACGGTGGCAGCGGTTGCGTAAGCTTTCGCCGTGAAAAATACATTCCAGACGGTGGTCCCGATGGAGGCGACGGTGGCGATGGCGGCAGTGTGTATCTGGTGGCCGACGCCAGCCTCAACACCCTGATTGATTACCGCTTTGAGCGTTTTTACCTTGCAGAGCGCGGTGAAAACGGCCGTGGTCGTGACTGTACCGGTAAAGGTGGCAGCGATCTGACCTTGCGTGTTCCCGTGGGTACTCGTGCCGTAGACATAGATACCGATGAAGTGCTGGGTGATTTGACCGAAGTAGGGCAAAAGCTGCTGGTGGCCAAGGGTGGATTCCACGGTTTGGGTAACACCCGTTTTAAAAGCAGTGTAAACCGTGCCCCACGCCAAAAGACCCTGGGTACCAAGGGTGAGGTTCGTGAGCTGCGCCTCGAGCTGCTGCTGCTGGCTGATGTGGGCCTGCTGGGGATGCCAAACGCCGGTAAATCGACCTTTATCCGTGCGGTGTCCCGCGCAACGCCAAAGGTGGCTGATTATCCCTTTACCACTCTGGTGCCAAACCTCGGTGTGGTGAACCCTCGTCCTGGTCAAAGCTTTGTGATTGCCGACATTCCGGGTCTGATTGAAGGCGCCGCCGAAGGTGCTGGTCTGGGTATTCGCTTCCTGAAGCACCTTGAACGTTGCCGTGTATTGCTGCACATCCTGGATATCGAGCCCATTGATGGTTCAAGCCCTGCCGAAAGCGCCCGCGCCATTGTGGCCGAGCTTGAAAAGTATTCACCTGAGCTGGCAGCCAAGCCGCGCTGGTTGGTATTCAACAAAACCGACCTGCTGCTGGAAGAAGAGCTGCAGGAGCGTGTTGACGCCATTGTGGCCGAGCTTGGCTGGGAAGGCGATGTGTACACCATGTCTGCCGCGACCCGTGAAGGGACCAAAGAGCTGGCTGAAAAGCTGTTCGACTTCATCAAGAGCTTGCCAGATGAAGCTGCTGCCGCCGATCCTGACAAGGAAGTGGAGTTCAAGTGGGACAATTACCACAAGGCTCAGCTTGACGATCTGAACCCGGATTTCGATGATTCGGATGATGACGATGATTTCGACGATGACGACTACGACGTGGAAGTCATTTACCAGAGATAAGCCTTCAATCGGGGATAGCGGTGTACGCAGATACCCAGAATGACATAACCCGGCAGGTGGTGCGCGTTGCGCAGCTCCTGCTGGCCTATGGCGCAGAGTCTGATTTGGTCGAAGAAATCAGTCAGCGCCTGGGCAGGGCCCTTGGACTGGCCAGTGTCGAATTGTCCATCTCTTCAAATTCCCTCGTACTGACCAGCTTGGTACATGGCCGCTGTATCACCACCACCCGTCGTATTCGCGAGCACGGCATCAATATGCGGATTGTGTGCGAGTTGCAACGTATTTGCCTGCTAGCTGAGAAAGGCCTCTATGGCCCCAACGAAGTGAGAAAGCGGGTGGCCCGCATCACCCCCAAGAGTTACCCCGCCGCGCTGGTGATACCCATGATTGGTCTTTCCTGTGCCAGTTTTTGCCATCTGTTTGGCGGCGATTGGATGTCATCTATCATCACCTTTATCGCGGCGGCCATAGGCATGAGTGTGCGGCTGTCGCTGGCGCGCAGGCACTTTAACCCGCTGGTGATTTTTTCCCTGACCGCCTTTGTTACCACGGCGGTGGCACAACTCAGTTACGAGTGCCCACTGACCAAAACCCCTGAGCTTGCCATGGCGGCCAGTGTGCTGATGCTGGTGCCGGGGTTTCCGATGATTAACGCCATCTCCGACATGGTGAAGGGGCATATGAACGTGGGAATTTCACGCTGGGGACATGCCACCTTGTTAACGGTTGCCTCGGTGATAGGTATCACCATAGCGATGCAGTTGGGGGGCAAATTTCTGTGAATTTAGCGCTTACTCTGCTCAACGACGCTTTCTTTTCGGCCATTCCCGCCGTGGGCTTTGCCATGGTATTCAACGTGCCAAAGCGTTTTCTACCCTACTGTGCCCTCGCCGGCGCACTGGGGCACAGTTTCCGTACCCTAATTCTGCATTTCGGGTTACCCATTGAGTGGGCAACCTTTGCTGCGGCGGCCCTGGTGGGGACTGTGACCATAGGCTTTGCCAAACGTCATTTGGCGCCCCCCTTGCTTTATGCTGTGGCCGCCACTATCCCCATGATCCCGGGGACCTATGCCTTTAATACCGTGATTGCCCTGGTACAGCTGACAGCGCAATCTCAGGTCAGCCCAGAGCTGACCGGCGCCGTGATAAGTAATGGCCTGAAAACCGTCTTTATCCTCGGCGCCTTGTCAGTGGGCCTGGCGCTGCCGAGCCTGCTGTATTTTCGTACCCGCCCCATCATATAAACACAACTCAAAGAGGGAGTTTTTATGCGTATCGCCATGATTGCCGCGATGGCCAATAACCGGGTGATAGGAAAAGATAACCAAATGCCCTGGCATTTGCCGGAAGATCTCAAGCATTTCAAAGCCATGACGCTGGGCAAACCCGTGGTGATGGGTCGTAAAACCTTTGAGTCCATAGGCCGTCCATTGCCTGGGCGTCACAATATTGTGATTTCACGCCAGAGCAACTATCCCCACGAAGGTATTAGTCTGGTGTCTTCATTTGAAGAGGCCGTGGCGCTGGCCGGTGATTGTGAGGAGTTGGTGGTTATCGGCGGTGGGCAACTCTATCAAAAGCTGATATCCCAGGCAGATAAGCTATATTTAACCGAGATAGCTTTGGAGGTTGAGGGGGATACCCACTTTCCAGCCTGGGATGATGGCAGCTGGGAAACGGTTGAATCCACAGAACATGTGTCAGACAAAGGCCTTCAATATCGCTTTATCACCTTGGTAAAAAAGTGTTAAATTAACCGCCGTAGTACGTGCCCTAAAAGTAAATTCGAAAATACGATTTTACTGATAAATATAAAAAACAATCCGAGGAGTATGAGATGCGTGTTTTGCCCCTGGCCCTTGCAGCTGCCATTGCTGCTTCTTTCCTCCCTTCACCCGCCATGGCAAATACAGATCCGTTGGTGGCGAGTATTTGTGACTATGTGAAAGCGAACGACAAGAATCGTCTTCGTAAAAAACTCAAGGAAAGCCGAGTAAAACTGCGCAACATCTATTCGGGTGTTAACTGTGATGGCATGAGCTTGCTGCGTACCGCCATGGGTGCCGGTGCCAATGATGTGGGTGAGTTTGTTGCCAAACGTCTGTCGGCTACAGAGCTGAGTGCTACCGAAGCTGATGGCATGACCATTGTGGCATGGGCCGAAGCAAACGGTCACGGCGGTAGCCCTATCACGGCTGCGGTGAAAGAGCGTCTGTCTGGCGGTGGTGAAGAGTCCGACGATTAAGTTACCGCTTCAGTCATAAAAGCCGGGCCTTTGCCCGGCTTTTTACTGCCGTTAAGTATCCCGACGCCACCTGCCCGTAACTGCCGCTATCTGTTATTTTCCGTCACCGGCCACGCCTGAGCTTAGACTTAACCGGTGCTGAGCACTGTGGAACCGGCTTATCTCACTTCCCCCTAGTCCTAGCCTTGAGTTGTCGCACTTCACTCCCCCAGTGCGGCAGAAGGCTTTTGCTCTATTTTAAAGTGGCAATAAAAAAGCCCCATGCAGGGGCTTTCAAAAGGGCCTGTGTTCGAGTGACTTACACTCTAAACTCTTTCACCGAGCTTTGCAGCTCTTCGGCAAGGCGGGCCACCTCGTGGCTGGACTTGGCTGTTTGCTCTGCACCCAAGGCTGTCTCTTCAGAGATGGCGGCAATGTGCTCCAGTTTCTCAGACACTTGCTGGCTGACCAGGTTCTGCTCCTGTGCCGCCTGAGCAATGTGAGTGCCTGCATCATAGGCCTTATGCACAGAGTGGCTGATGGTTTGCAGCGCCTGGTTGGCTTGCTCGGTTTTCTCCACACAGCTTTGTGCCTGGTTTTGACCCAGCTGCATCACGGCCACGGCCTGTTGAGTGCCTTGCTGCAGTACTTCAATCATTTGCTGAATTTCACGGGTGGAGTCCTGGGTGCGCGATGCCAGGCTGCGAACTTCATCGGCCACCACGGCAAACCCACGTCCCTGCTCACCCGCACGGGCGGCTTCAATGGCGGCGTTGAGTGCCAGCAAATTGGTTTGCTCGGCAATGCCCCGGATAACATCCAGAATTGAGCCGATGGAGGCACTGTCAGAATGCACCTTGTTGATCACCGTGCTGGCCTTGGCCACTTCATCTGCCAGCGACAAAATGGTGCGCTTGTTTTCATCTGCGATGGTGCGCATGTGCTGAGTTTCTTCGTCAGCCTGCTTAATCTGGCTCAGGGCATCATCGGCACTCATGTTCACCTGATGGGCACTGGAGCTTAACTCAGTGGTAGCCGTTGCTACCTGGTCAACCTGGCTCTTCTGCTCCTGAATACCTATGGTGGTTTGCGAGGTAATGGCAGAGGTTTCTTCGGCGGCTGCAGCCAATTGATTCGAGCGGTCGAGGATGCCGGCAATCAGGCTGCGCAGGCTGTCGACCAGACGGTTGCAGTTGCGGGACAGCTCGGCAAATTCATCGTGGCCAGTGTCGTCCAGCTTGTGGGTTAGGTCGCCAGAGGCCAACACATTGAGGGCACCGTTCACCTCATCCAATGAGCGTTTCAGGGGGCTCACCACGGCAAAGCTGATGACCACGGCCACAACGATAGCAATCACCACCAGGATAAGTGTTCTGAGCGAGGCATTATTGATGTCGTTCAGGGCCTGATTACTGATGTCGTTTGTAACTGTTTCGATGTCTTTAGCGAGACGCTTCATCTGCTCTGTCACAGTCGCCGCATTCTTTTCCACCAGGGTCAATTTTTCAGAGGCCAGCTGAGTGCTGTCAATCTGACGGGATTTGAGGGTGACCAGGGTGTCCTTACCTTCCAGCATTTTCAGCACTTTAGTGCTGTCCTCATTGAGGGTGCCGACCAGGTCGGCATCAATAATGCCTTCACCGTGGCGGGAGATGTACTCCATCTTGGTTTTCACTTCGCCAAGCATATAGTCGAGCTCTTTGGCGATGAGCTCATACTTGCTGCGCTCTTCGGCGGCGACCAGATCGTAAACCGTCGTGATGATACCCGTCATGGTGGTATCTATGGCGCCGGCGGCTGCGGCAATCTCACGCTCAGTTTGGTTTTGGCTGCTTTCCAAATCGATAAGATCGAACAGATTGGAGGAGGAATCGTCGGCGCTGTTTTCCAGCTTCTCGCGCAACTTAAGCAATTCTTCCTGCTGCGAGAGCGAGTCAAAGCGGGCCTTAAGCATGGCCTTGCTGTTGCTTTCCAGCATCTGATAACTGCTCTTCAGGCCACTAAGCTGTCCCTGAAAGTTATCCCGGTTATTGAGCAGGCCGGAAAGCATGGAAAATTGGTTGTTGAAGCCACTGCTGAGTTGATCGAATGACTTTTCAAGACCAGGCACGGCCGAAGCATTTTTGCTGTGGAAAGCTTTGAGGATAAGCCGTTGCTGTTCGCTGAGGGTTTCGGAAAGGTGCCCTGTGGCCTCCAGTGCAGGCATACTCAGGTCCTGCATAATGGCGGTGCTGTCTTTGAGATTGTTGTTGGTGACCAGCGAGGCGCCACCGAGTATGACCAACAGAAGGGTAACAAAACTGAACCCGCCAATGACTCTGGTGGCGACTTTGATTTTCATAGGACACTCCGGCGATGTTTTAGTTTTTTTCCCGAATCAGAAAGCAGTATGGAGCTTTGACGCGCGGCTCTTTTGTATCGGCTTCTTTGCGCTTTAGTTTAACCCTATTTTAACTTCTTTTGGGTAATTTTTTCCCCTGTTTCAAGGTGCCAGAGCGTAAGGTCTTCTCCCCAGCAGCAGCCTGTATCCAGGGCTATGCGCCTGGGATTATCTGTTTTACCCATAAGCGCGGCCCAATGGCCGAATACCAATGTATAGTCGTCCAACTCAGACGGGAATTCAAACCAGGGCTTCAAGGCGAGGCCATCGCAGTCGGTGGGAGGCTTTTTACAGGCAAAATCCAGGCGGCCATCGAGGTACAGAAAGCGCATCCGCGTCAGGGCGTCGATACAGTACCTGTGCCTGAAAAATCCGGACGCATCCGGATCCCAGCTCTCCGGTTCTTCGGTGTACATGCTGCCTATAAGGTCAAGATAAGTGTCGCTCATCAGTACCTTGCTCACTTCGCTCGCTTCTTCGCGCAGTGTGGCCAGATCCCATTGGGGAGGCACTCCGGCATGGGTCATGATGAGCTTGTGTTCGGGCAGCTCCCGCATCAGGGGTTGGTGGCGTACCCAGTGGATAAACCCAGGCAGGTGTTTGGATTCCAGCAGCTTTTTAAGTTTGTCGCTGGGTTTGGGACGTTTGAGCCCGGCCTGTATGGCAAGCAGATGCAAATCATGGTTGCCAAGCACGGCTTTGGCGGCATCACCCAATGAGCTGAAGAAGCCCAGCACCTTGTGGGACTCGGGGCCCCTTGCCACCAGATCGCCCACGGCCCAGAGTTCATCCCGCGACGGATGAAAATCTACCCGCAGGAGCAGCCGCATCAGCTCTTCATAACAACCCTGGATGTCGCCGACAAAGTATCGCGCCATGGCGGAGAATTAATGCAGTACGCCGGGCACGGCCAGGCGGAAGGTGGGAATGGCGGCCTGAAATGGCTTTCCGTCTTCCCAGACCATTCCGTAGCGTCCTTCCATAAAGCCGACCGGGGTTTCCATCACAGTGCCGCTGGTGTACTGATAGGCGGTGTTGGGAGGTATGGTGGGGGTTTCACCCACCACGCCGGCACCCTGCACCTCGGTTATGTGGCCGTTGGCATCAGTGATTATCCAGTGACGGCTCTCCAGCTTGGCGGCTCTGTCGCCCAGATTAATGATGGTGATGGTGTAGCTGAACACGTACTTGTGCTCTGCGGGCGTGGATTGCTCTTCCAGGTATTCGGTATTCACCTCAACCTTGATTGCGGGATCTACGTCGGTCATCGTCATTCCGGATTGTTTGCCTGTTACTGGAGTTTACCGCTTTTCACACAAATAGTTGGCCATGGCCACGTATTGGGCCACGCTGATGTCTTCGGGGCGTAAACCTGCATCTATGCCAAGAACGTCAAAGTCGGCGTCCTGAAGAAGCGGCTTTAAGTTATTGCGCAGGGTTTTACGGCGCATGTTAAAGGCGGTGTTGCACACCTTGCGCAGCATTTCCACATCATGACATGGCCAGGGCTTTTCAGCATACGGCACCAGGCGTACCACGGCTGAATCCACTTTTGGCGGCGGGGTAAAGCAGCCGGGTGGCACTTCCAGCACCGGCACTACCTGACAGTAGTACTGGGCCATGACGGTCAGTTTGCCATAGGCTTTTGTACCCGGAGAAGCAGAGAGGCGCAGTACCACTTCTTTTTGCAGCATAAAGTGCATGTTCTCAATGTGCTCGGCAAATTCGAACAGATGGAACATCAGCGGGGTTGAGATATTGTATGGCAGGTTACCAAAGACCTTGAGCTTGCGCTCAGGCTCTACCAACTGGCTGAAGTCAAACTTCATGGCATCGCCCTGATGGATAGTGAGTTTATCCTTCAGGTTGGGGTGAACTTTCAAGCGCTCGGCCAAGTCACGGTCAAGCTCGATAACCGTGAGGTTTTTGATGCCCATGGCAACGGGCTCGGTCAAGGCGGCGAGACCCGGGCCAATTTCCACCATCACGTGGTCATCGTCTGGCGAAATGGCGCCAACGATACGGTTGATGATGTTTCCATCGGTCAGGAAGTTCTGACCGAAACGTTTTCTGGCCGTATGGCCCAAGTGGACTTTATTACTCATGACTCTCTATCAGTTGGTCTTGGCAGCCAGCTCGATGGCCTTGTTGAGGGCACAAACAAAACTGCCGATGTCGGCGCGACCCGTTCCTGCCAGCTCCAGGGCGGTACCATGGTCCACCGAGGTGCGAATATAAGGCAGGCCCAGGGTAATGTTGACGGATTTGCCAAAGCCCTGTGCCTTCAGTACCGGCAATCCCTGATCGTGATACATGGCAAGTACCACATCGGCATCATCCAGATACTTAGGCTGGAACAGGGTATCGGCAGGCAACGGGCCGACGATATTAAAGTTCAGCTCTTCCCTGAGTTCATTGAGGGCAGGGATGATGACATCCAGTTCCTCGCGGCCCAGGTGTCCATCTTCCCCGGCATGGGGGTTGAGGCCGCAGACATAAATTTTGGGTGAAGCAATGCCAAACTTGCTGACCAGATCCTGATGCAGGATCTTGATAATTTTATGTAATCTTTCCCGCGTAATGGCTTTGGCCACATACGCCAGTGGAATATGGGTGGTCACCAGCGCGACCTGTAAACCGGGGCAGGCCAGCAGCATCACCACATCCTGGCAACCCGCCTGATTGGCAAAAAACTCAGTATGACCACTGAACGAGATGCCCGCCTGGTTGATGATACCCTTGTGTACGGGCCCAGTGACCACGGCATCGAACTCACCGGTCATATTTTTTTCACCGGCGAAGCTCAGGGTATCTACCACATAGCGGCCGTTTTGCTCATTGAGCTTGCCGCACTCGGCCGGTGCGTTCAGTTTGAAGGGCACCAGGGTGAGGGTACCCGCCGCCTGAGGTTTGGCAGGCTGGCTGGCGTCATAGGGCTCCAGGGTCAGTGGCAGCCCCAACTTACGGGCCCGGCTGTGAAGCAGCTCAGGATCGGCGCATACCACCAACTCTACCGGCCAGGCTTGCTGGGCAAGCTGGATAACCAGATCTGGGCCTATACCGGCAGGCTCTCCGGGGGTGATGGCTATGCGTTTCACTGTCACTGTGATTAACCTCGGTTAGCTTCGGCTTCCCACACATCTATATGGGCTTCACTGCGAATTTCATCGAGCCAGCCTTGCAGCTCCTCGTTGAATTTACGGCGGAAAATCAGCTGATGTGCACGGTTGGTGTTGAACTTTTCGGTTGCGTCTGTTTTGCGCTTTTCTTCCAGCTGCACTATGTGCCAGCCATGGGCAGTGCGAAACGGTGCGCTGATTTCGTCCAGGCTTAACTGACCCAGCATCTGTGCAAATTCAGGCACATAGATGTTGGGCTCGGCCCAACCCAGTTCACCGCCCTTGGTGGCAGAACCGGGATCTTCAGAGTACTGGCGGGCGACATCGGCAAACTTGGCTTCACCACTCTTAATCTGGGCCACAAACTGATCCAGCATGGCCTTGGCGCGCTCCTCGGACAGGATGGGCGAAGGCTTGAGTAGAATATGGCGGGCACGTACTTCTTCGATTTCACGGGTTTGCAGGCCGCGGATATCCATGATTTTCAGGATATGGAAACCAGAACCACTCTTGATAGGACCTATGATGGCATCTTTCTTGGCATCACCAATCACTTCAGCAAACAGTGTGGGCATTTCGTTGATGTTCATATAATCCCAAACACCACCTTCCAGTGCCTTGGGGCCGGACGAGGCGGCGATGGCGATGGAACGGAAATCGTTACCGCTGTTCAGGCGGTCCATAACGGCCTGGGCACGCTTGCTGGCAGACTCAAGCTCGGCACTGGTGGGGTTGCTGGGTACTTCAATCAGGATATGGCCAATCTGGTATTCCACGTCCTTGTTGCCCTGTTCTTCAATCATCTTCACCAGGTTATTGATTTCTTGAGGAGAAACCTGGATACGACGTTGTACCTGGATGCGTTGGATTTCACCGAGGGTGATTTCCTCGCGCAGCTGCTCGCGGTACTGGGCAAAGCTCATGCCTTCGGCCTGAATGGCCTGTTGCATCTGGGCTACCGTCATTTTCTGTTCACGGGCGATGTTTTCGATGGCCTGATCCAGTTGCAAATCACCGATATGCAGACCGACGCGTTCGGCCATCTGCAGTTGCAGGCGAGTCAGGATAAGGCGCTCAATGACCTGGGTGCGCAGGGCATCGTCAGAAGGCAGAGTCTGGCCTGCCGCTGAAGCGTTTTTCTTTACGGTATCCATCATATTCTGGATTTCGCTTTCCAGTACGATACCGTCGTTCACCTGCACGGCAACGCGATCCAAAGGTTGGGGTGCAGCTAAGCTCTGGAAGCCCATGGTCATGGCCAGAGCGGCAAAAATCAGTTTCTTACAGGGTTTCATCCAAATAAATCCTTGGCGTTTTTCGGTTTTCTTCCAACTCACCGGCACAGAAAACCCGGCAGTGTTAACCTGTTTGGACAACGCGTCCTGAATGTGGTTTCGCAATCTACCACATTTCTGTGTTAATTCCTCAGATAAAGCGGCTTTCTGTAGTTGAACAGCCCTTCATCCAGCATGTCGCTGACACCCATGGGGCCTGAGCCGCCAAGGCCTTTTATCACGAAATTCAGGTACACACCGCTTTCAAAGAGTTCGCGGTTATCCTGCACCGGATTGAAATCGTCATCGTAGTTGGTCTTTATCCGGTAGTGATAACTCAAACGCACGGCCCAGCAGCAGCTCTCATACTGGAAACCGGTATAGGCTTCTACCGAACGACTTTCGTTGAGGTCGTAGTACCAGTTGCCCACAAAGTAGAGGCTATCGGTCAAAGGCCAGGTGGTGCGCATACCGGCCTGGCTGATGCCGACTTCTTCATTGGTGTTGGTGTTCACCAAATCCGGCACATAGCGGTAGCTGAATTGCACCAGTTTTTCGCCACCGGGGCGGTAATCCAGGGTGAATTCAGACTTTTTATTATCCCGGGTGCGGGCATCGTATTGCAGTGCACCGCTGAAATACCAGTCCTGATATAGATGGGCATCCAATTCGGCGGCAATGGCCGAGGAACTGGGGCGCTCTTCGGCAATCCCTTCGGTCAGGGACACCTTGCTCTCTGAGAAATAAAGAATTTGGCCAAGGCTGAACTTGAACTGTTCCTGGTTGTGATCATCGAAGAAGCGGGTGGTCAAACCCAGTGTCAGCTGATTGGCATCGGCGATACGGTCGAGGCCTGAAAAACGGCGTGCCCGGAACAGACCATAGTAATCGTCCTGCAATCTGGCGCTGTCGTAGATACCGATATCATCCTGATCTTCGTAGCCCACGTATAGATATTGGACCTGAGGCTCCAGGGTTTGACGGTAGGATTCACCCAGCCACTGCGTATTGCGCTCCAGATTGATTTGACCGTGCACCTTGGCCCTTGGCAGGGTACGGCTGACGGAACTGTTCAGCTGCGAGTCTGGCATCAAATCTGTGTTACGTTGCCAGTAGTTGGTTTGCAGCAGGGTTAACTCGCTGGTTAACGAACCGGCGGGCCCGTGAATGGGCAGAGTCAGGGTTGGCTGCAGATGCAAACGGGTGGCTGTGACCTGGTCTTGTTCTTTGTGCTCAAAGTTGGTGGCTTCGCCGAAGAAACTGAACTCGAGTGTGTTGAGTAAATCCTGGCTGCGGTAGTTAAAGCTAAACTGTGGCATCACCTGATAAGGCACTTCGTCCTCACCCAGTACCTTGATGTCCTGAACCCGGGCGCTGATATTCCAGTCGTTGTCGAAATAGCTCATTTCGCCGATGCGGGACAGCTGGTTGTCTGTGGCTCTCGCGACTTCAGAATCCAGATCGTTAAAGTAGTTGTTGTCGGAAACATCGGTGAAGGCTGCATTGACGCGCCAATGTTTATCGATGGCACCCCTGTGTTCCCAATGATACAGGTAACGGTCATCGCTGTTTTCCAGCAGACGATCGCTGCCGAGGTATTCCAGGTTTACCCGGCCGGCCTGAGCATCACCCGCGAGATAACGAAACTCACTCTGCACATAAAGCCCACGGGCCGACATGTAATGCGGCGTCAGAGTCAGGTCGTATTCGGGGGCAATGTTCCAGTACCAGGGCGTGGCGATTTCCACGCCGTTGGTAGTGCTGGTGCTGAATTGGGGGAACAGAAAACCGGTTTTGCGCTTGTCTGAGACAGGCACTGTCATGTAGGGGACATAGAACACGGGGATATCGGCAATGCGCATCTTGGCATTCCAGATCTCGCCCCATTCTTCGCTGGAGTCAATCTTGATCCTTTCGGCTTCCAGCAACCAGGAGCTGTCACCCGGCGGGCAGGTGGTAAAGTCGGTGCCATTGAGAATGAGATTATTGTCTTTGGTTATCTCAAGCTTGCGGGCATTACCGTGAACCTGCTGGCCGTGCAGCCAATACTGTGCGCCGCTCAGCGTGGCGCTGTTGTCTTTGATTTTGGCACTGAGATTGTCGGCGGTAACGGTAAACTGGCTGTCCTGAAATACCAGGTTGCCTTCGGCGTCCAACTGCTGCTTTTCGTAATCCATATTCGCACGGTCGGCGGAGATGGAACGATTGCCCTGACGGAATTGTACGTCGCCTTCGAACGTGGCGTTTTGATTCATCACGGCGTCAGAGGACACAGAGCGGATTTCTACCTGCTCTTCTGCCGTGGCTGACTTCGGTGCACTCGGCAACGGAATGGGAGGCGCCACCAGACATTGATCCGGGGCGGGCTCAGGCACGGCATCGTTGGCCATGGCCTGACAAGGAAGCAGGCCGAGGGCCAATATGTAACGGATCTGCATCTTAAGAGTATTCAGTTTGATATTCGTTATCTGGATTTCACTATCCGGGCTTTAGCTGGAAACTGAGAGGAGGGAAAAGTTGCACTCGTCTCCAGTACAATCAAGCCAATAGGACTGTATCAACGAATTGGCTGTTTCCATTAAATATGCTGGCTATAATAAAGCAATTTTTTGCCAAGAGCCATGGAACGACCGTGTCAGACTCGAGATTTCTTGCCCTTAATCATTGGCTTTCCAACACCTTTGGAGCGCCACTTTCCCCTGTGCTGATTTCCGGCGATGCCAGCTTCAGACGCTACTTTCGCGCAGTGCATCAGGGTCGTGCCATGGTGATCATGGACACCCCGGTTGCCCTTATCCCCACTGAGCCCTTTGTGGCGGTGCGTGATGCCTACGCAGCAGCCGGTCTGCCGGTGCCGGCCATCATCGCCAAAGACGACGAGCAGGGCTTTATGGCGCTGGAGGACTTTGGCGATGTGCAGCTTTTGTCGCTGCTCAATAGCCAAAGCGTGCGCCAATGGTATCCCACAGCGCTGGCACTCTTGCCGGGCATTGCGGCGGTAACCCAAACGGCGCTGGGACCATTGCCCGACTATGATGATGCCTTTGTGCGCCGTGAGCTTGGCATCTTTACCGAGTGGCTGCTTGGCACCCATCTCAAGCTGGAATTAACCAGCGACGAAAAAGCCATCATTGCCGACGCTTTCGATATGCTGACCGAAAACGCCCTGGAGCAACCCAGGGTGGGCATGCACAGAGACTTTCACAGTCGCAATCTGATGGTGGTAGATGGCGAGCTTAAGTTGCTGGATTTTCAGGACGCTGTGCTTGGACCTGTGACCTATGATGCGGTGTCGCTGCTGCGGGACTGTTACATTCGCTGGAGCGAAGATCTGGTGGATGACATGTTGGTGGAGTTCTTTGTGCTGGCCCACGAGCACGCACTGGTGCCGCCAGACACAGATATGGTGCAGTTCAGACGTTGGTTTGAGCTGATGGGGTTACAGCGTCATATCAAAGCTGCCGGTATTTTTGCCCGCCTCAATCACAGAGATGGTAAGGCCGGTTACCTCAAGGATATCCCGCTGACCATGCACTATATTCGCGATGTGGCGGTTCGCTATAAGGAACTCGGCGACTTTGCCCAGTTCATCATGGGGCGGGTCATGCCGGCGCTGGAGGCGAGCGCATGAAAGCCATGATCCTGGCCGCCGGGCGGGGCGAGCGCTTAAGACCGCTCACCGACACAATACCCAAACCTCTGGTGCAAGCCGCTGGCAAACCCCTGATTGAATATCACCTCGAAAAGCTCGCGGCTATTGGGGTGCGTGAGGTGGTCATCAATACCGCCTGGCTCGGGCACAAGTTGGTGGAAACCCTTGAAGATGGCCGCCGGTTTGGTGTGACTATCCACTACAGCCATGAAGACGAGGCGCTGGAAACCGCGGGCGGTATTCTTAAAGCCTTGCCTTTGCTGGGGGATGCCCCTTTTCTGGTGGTCAATGGTGATATCTATATCGATACCTTGCCCCGGCTTGCACCCAGTCCTGAACTGTTGTCGGGGGATACCCTGGCGCATCTCTACATGGTGGACAATCCGCCACAGCATCCCCAGGGGGATTTTGCGCTCGAACAGGGCATACTCAGCGCTGAGGGAAGTCCGAAGTTTACCTTCTCCGGTATCGGCATTTATCATCCGGCGCTCTTTCGCGCGCTGGCACCCGGGCGTCATGCGCTGGGGCCGCTGCTGTGCCAACAAATGAAAAATGGGCGCATTCGCGGCGAACATTTTGACCAATATTGGTGCGATGTGGGCACACCCGAGAGGCTCGATGCCCTCAATCAACGACTTATGGCGCTTGGAGTGTAACGTCCGTTTATGAAGTACAAAGGCAAGTTTTTTGGTTTTCTGATTGGCTTTATGTTCGGCAAGATTTTTGGCGCCTTGCTTGGCCTGGTGGTTGGGCACTGGTTCGATAAACGATTTGCCGGCGCCGCGGGTTCAGGCAGCAAGCGCCAACAGGTGTTTTTCAGCACGACCTTTGCGGTGATGGGGCATGTGGCCAAGGCATCCGGCCGGGTTACCGAGGCCGATATCCGTTTGGCATCGGATCTGATGGATCAGCTGAGGCTCGACAGCGAAGCCCGCCGTCAGGCGCAGCAGGCGTTTCGGGATGGCAAGGCAGGTGATTTCGATCTCAAGGGTAATCTCAGGGCGTTCAGGCTGTTATCCATGGGCCGTAACGAATTGTTGCAGATGTTCCTGGAGATCCAAATCCAGGTGGCCTTGGCCGACGGCGAGCTGCACCCCAACGAGCACAGAATCCTCAAGGTGGTCGCATCGGAGCTGGGCTTCCGGGATGATGCATTGGAAATGCTGCTTGGCCGCTGGCAGGCAGAAGTGAATTTTGGCCGTCGTGGCGGGGCTGGCAAGACCTCGCTCAAGGATGCCTACGGCTTGTTAGGCATAGAAGAATCTGCTACTGATCAGGACGTTAAGCGAGCCTACCGCAAACTGATGAATGAACATCATCCCGACAAACTGGTGGCCAAGGGCTTACCGGAGGAAATGATGGAACTCGCCAAGCGCAAGGCTCAGGATATCCAGGCCGCCTATGAGGCGGTCAAGGCCGCGCGAAAGATGCGCTGATTTCAGGGAGAGAGCCATGAAATACCCGCTCAGTTTGCTGTTTGCCGCGTCACTGTCGGTGTCACCGCTGGTGGCCGCCGAGGTGTATGTTACCCCCTTTGCCGGTTACAGTTTTGCCGCCAGCAGTCTGGATGCCAACCGTGACGGGCTCGATACCAATGGCAGCGTCAGTGCCGAAGAGTCCTCCCATTACGGCATCATACTGGGAACCACCACCAATCATCCCGGCAATATGTACGTGCTTTATTCGTCCCAAAGTACCGACCTGATAGCGGGTGGCAACTTTTCAAACGAGCGCATCACCTCCCTTAAACTCGACTACGCCCACGTGGGTGGCAGCCTGTATTTCCCCAGCGGGGATTTTCTGCCCTATGTCACCGCCTCCATGGGCTTGACCCAGATGCGCCCGGGGGACGACTACAGCGACGAAACCCGCTTTTCGCTGGGGCTTGGCGTTGGCGCCGAATATCGCCTCGGTGAACGTCTTGCTCTGGTGGCCGACATTCGTGCCTTCGCCACTTTCATCGACAGCGAAAACAGCCTCTTTTGCGATGCCAATAACTGTTTGTGGCAGGTGAATGCCGACCTGATGTGGCAGGGGCAGGCCAACGTCGGCGTCAGTTTCAGGTTCTAATCATGTCAGTAATTTGTGTATTGGATGGCTTCACCCTTAATCCCGGCGATCTGGATTGGTCGCCCCTGGCTGATATAGGCCCCTTTGGGGTCCATGACAGGACACCGAAAGCGCTTATTCTGAGCCGCGCCGCCGGTGCCCGCTTTGTGCTGACCAATAAAACCGTGCTCGATGCTGCCACGCTCGAGGCCTTACCGGCGCTGGAATACATAGGGGTGCTGGCAACGGGTACCAATGTGGTGGACGTAGCGGCCGCTAAACGCCTTGGGATAGCGGTCACCAATGTGCCCGGTTATGGTCCGGACGCGGTAGCACAAATGGGCTTTGCCCATGTGCTGCATCACATGTCCCGGGTGAGTGCCCACCATGATGCGGTTATCCAGGGGCAATGGAGCGGCCAGGCCGACTTTTGTTTTACTCTGGGGCAGCTGGAGTCATTGTCCGGCAAGACCCTGGGTCTGGTGGGCTTTGGTGACATAGCACGGCAAATGGCGCGAATTGGTATGGCCTTTGGTATGAAGTTACTGGTGCATAGTCGCAGTAAACCCCTGGATTTACCTGAGGGAGCGCAGTTTGTTGCACTGGACACCCTGTTTGCCGAATCCGATGTGTTATCGCTCCATTGCCCGCTGACCGACGACACCCGGGACATGGTCAATCGCAAAAGCCTGGCACTGATGAAACAGGGTGCCCTGCTTATCAATACCGCCCGTGGCGGCCTGGTGGATGAAGCTGCACTGGCGGAAGCGCTCAACGTCGGGCGCGTCAGGGCTGGGGTCGATGTGCTCTCTACCGAGCCGCCGTCGCCAGATAACCCGCTGCTCCATGCCGCCAATATCAGCATCACTCCCCATAATGCCTGGGCTACCGTTAAGGCGAGGCAGAGGCTGCTGGATATTGCGATTGAAAACCTCAGGGCATTCAGCCGTGGTGAAAACGTAAACCGGGTCGATTGACCCGGTTTTTTATGTCTGCTGAGGCTGTTACTGCAGGGACGCTTCGAAGGTTAAAAAGATTTCGCTCACCGTCTTATCGGCAAGGCGGGTGTCTTTCATGGCTTCTTCGTACTCAGCGTGCAGCAAAAAGCGACCCGCCTTGGCGGGAGTAAACTGCACCAGACCATCTTTGTCGCTGACCAGGCTCATTTCTTCAATCTGATTGCGATAGCGGGTGCCATCGGCGACCACATTCACCTTCACACCTTGCGCCGGGTTTCCGTTAAACAGCAACTTGAGGCTCAAAGGCTCGCCTTCCACAAAGTCAGCCGGGTGGGTAACAGGCACCAATTCCAGATACTCGCCCTTGGGAGTAAAGGCCTTGTCCGAGGGCTTATTGAGGGTGACATAAGACTCAACCCGGGAAAAATACAGCGCACCTTCGAGCTCCACCGCATCCTTTGGCATAGCGGCGTGGGTAGCAGCCTTGTCAAGGTTACTTCTGACCGGCTTGTCCTGCCCCTTGATTTTGTAACGGGAGAAATAACGCGGCTTGGCCTCTTTCTCCAGGCGGTAGGTGCCTTCATCCGTTAACTGATAATCGAACACGCTGCGGCGACTGCCCCGGTAGCTGGAACTCGGCCTGTCGGTGTTACCCTCGGGGGTGATGATAAGCACATCTTCGGCGCCGAAGGGTTTATCGACCTCAAATACCTGATTGCTGGCGCTGACGTCGGCACTTATCCATACCCCTTTGCCGTCTTCGGCAGACACGTTGAAATGAGTAGGCAGTATCCAGCGATCATGGGCCTGGGTAAGGGGCTGAAACAGCAGTGCTGTCAGTGGAATAAGACGTTTCATAGGGCTCCTTGGCTTAGCGGGAATAGTGAATTTGGCTCTCGCCGGTTTCGCTGGTGGCGGGCAGCTTAACGTTGAAATCATTGCCGGGCAGGCTGAAGGGATGGCGGATAAGCTCACGGCCACCATGTTCCCTGACGACCTCAATAAAGAGCTGATAGTCACCCTCGGCCAGCGGTTTCCCCTCATCGTAGGACAGATCCCAGTCGAGGTGATACTTGCCTGCGGGGCGCGTGGCCGACGACACTCCATCGACCATGGCGGGATTATCCCGACCGGCCTTGCGCCACCAACGGCGAATATCTTTAAACCACTTGTGGCCATCGTGTTGTACCCACAGCGCCAGGGTCTTTACCGATTCACCGCGGCTGTTCTCAACCCACACGGCGGTATAGGGCCTGTGGTATTGGCCCGTGGTGATTTCTTTAAGGCTCAGTTCGAGCTGCATCTGGGCGAAGGTGCTGGTGCTGATGCCGCACAGGGCACTCACCAATAGCAGGGATTTCAGTTTCATCAGGCTTTCATCCGGGAATCGATAACCAATAGATGGCCACACAGGCGGCGGTAACACCGCCCATATAGCCAAGGGAACGTTTGAGTCTGCGGCTCTGGGGTAGCAGCAAAAAGGCACCGGTCAGGGAAAACAGCAGCATCAGTATGGCGCTGGCGTCGATCACCAGGCCCCAGATGCCGCCGCTGTTGCGGCCCTTGTGTAAATCGTTAAGCACGGCCACCAGGCCATAGTCCAGACTCTCCACCTGCACTTCGGCCATTTCTGTGTCCAGCAGTATGGTGCGGTAACGACCGGGCCCCTTTTGAACAAGCACCAGCTCATCGACACTCACCTCAATCTGTTGGCGCTGGCCCTGCCACTGGCTTGCCATCCAATGGGCGGCGGCCTCCTGCCAATCTTGGTCATCGGCGGCAATGGGCAGGAGGAAGTCGGGTAACGCCAAGGACTCGGTATGGCTGCTGGCGTTGGATGCACCAAACCAGTCAGGGTGATTGAGGGTGATGCCGGTAAAGGCAAAAAACAGCATCAGCAGCAAGAGTGCCATCGACACATACACATGGAGCGTTCTGGCGATGGAAAGCGCCTTTTTGGAGGGGCGCAGTGATACAGACATAGGGAAACCGTGACTCCCGACAGGGAGGTGCTCAACAACAATGGCTTAAATCTAATTGAGAGTAATTCTCACCAAAAGACTATTTACAATGTTTACAACGGCTGTGTTGCGGGAGCCTTTACCCTCAAGTCGAATGCTCCGATTAACCCCGGCAGTGAGGGAAGATGTGCACAAATGGAGGGATTTACCGACCCGTTCTCAGGCAAAACGCGACAGGGGAAATAGGCCACGCCCCGGAAGCTCGGATTTTCCGTGACGTGGCGATGGAGCCAGTTAAAGCGCTTCTCTGTTCAGCTCACTGGTCAGTTAAAGTGCACCTTGATACAGGCAGCGCTGGCAAGCGCGGTTTTCAGGGCTTCATCTATGCTGGCACCCCGGGCCAGGGCGACCCCAAGTCGGCGTCTGCCATGGATTTCCGGCTTGGCGAAGAGGCGCACCTGAGTAGTTGGCAGCGCCAAGGCATCGGCGAGGCCCGAGTAACCAATATTGCTGGATTCCCCTTCAACCAAAACCACTGCCGACGCGCTTGGGCCATGCTGGACTATAGTCCCCACCGGCAGCCCCAGAATGGCGCGTACATGCAGGGCAAACTCAGACAGGTCCTGGCTGATGAGGGTCACCATGCCGGTATCGTGTGGGCGTGGTGACACCTCGGAGAAATACACGGCATCCCCTTTGATAAAGAGCTCAACCCCAAAGAGGCCGTAGCCGCCAAGGTTTTGCACCACTTCCCTGGCGATATGCTGTGCCCGCTCCAGCGCAAGGCTGCTCATGGCCTGGGGCTGCCATGATTCGCGGTAGTCACCATCTTCCTGGCGATGGCCTATGGGGGCACAGAAATGAATGCCGTCCACCGCCGAGATGGTTAGCAGGGTAATTTCGTAATCAAAGTCGATAAAGCCTTCGACAATAATGCGCCCCTCACCGGCGCGGCCACCGCTTTGGGCATAATCCCAGGCTTTTTGAACGTCACTTAGGCTTCGAATAACGCTTTGTCCCTTACCGGAGGAGCTCATCACGGGTTTCACCACGCAGGGAATGCCTGTGACCTCGAGGGCGGCCTGCAGCTCGGCCAGGCTATCGCAAAACACATAGGGCGAGGTTGGCAGCGCCAATGTTTCGGCGGCGAGGCGGCGTATGCCTTCTCTGTCCATGGTCAGGCGGGTGGCTCGGGCTGTGGGTACGACTTTAAGCCCGTCGGCTTCCAGCTCGACCAGCGTTTGGGTGGCGATGGCTTCAATTTCCGGGATCACCAAGTGGGGCTTTTCACTGGCAATGAGTGCCTTGAGCGCCTCACCATCGAGCATATTGATGACATGGCTGCGATGGGCCACCTGCATGGCAGGGGCGTTGGGATAACGGTCAACCGCAATGACTTCAACGCCGAGACGCTGAAGTTCAATGGCCACTTCTTTGCCAAGCTCGCCTGAGCCAAGCAGCATGGCGCGGGTAGCGCCCTGGGTGTAGGGGGTGCCTATCATGGCTGTTATTCCTCGTTCTTGTTTAATGTCAAAAATCATAACCCGGAATTTGCCAGTATCAGGCAATAAAGTTGGAAAATTGTGGGCAAAATCAACAGAGGAGTTGCAAAACTCTCAAGCGGCCTCACGGTTATTTTTTTCAAAACTACGCTACTATTTGTTAACAAATTTTGTGAAGCAGGTTAAACGGAGGTATCTGTGTTTCTCGATTACTTTGCATTGGTAGTCTTAATTTTTGTGGTGGTAGTGATGTTTTACGGCATCATCGCCATCCACGACATCCCATACGAAATTGCCAAAAAGCGTAATCATCCCCAACAGGATGCGCTGCATATTGCCGGCTGGGTGAGTCTTTTTACCCTGCACGTGCTTTGGCCCTTTTTGTGGATTTGGGCCACCCTCTATCGTGAAGACCGGGGCTGGGGCTTTGGTACCGTGGTCAAGCGTGAGCTTGAACTGGAAGAAAAGGTCAAGGAGCTCAGTGCCGACCTGAAGGCGCTGGAGAGTCGGCTGCAGTTGCTGGAGTCAGGCGGCGCACAAAGCGCTGAAGTTCAATCCCGGGATGAGGAGAAATAGTCATGGATTTACTGCTTATCCTGACCTATACCGCCATCTGTGTGGTGATATTCAAAGTCTTCAAAATCCCCCTCAACAAATGGACTGTGCCCACGGCAGTATTGGGCGGCATTGTACTTTTGGGCACCTTGTTGCTACTGATGAATTACAACCATCCTTACAGCCGCTTTGCCCGCGAGTATTTTGTTACCGTACCCATTAATCCCTTGGTCACCGGCAAGGTGGTGGAAGTGGCCGTGATGCCCAACGTGCCAATTCGGGAAGGTGAGGTGCTGTTTCGGCTGGATCCCAGACCCTTTGAGTCGGCACTAATCCAGAAACAGGCGGCACTGAAAGCGGCGGAGCAGGAAGTGCCTCAGCTTGAGGCCGCGTGGGAAACCGCCAAGGCCAGCGTGGAGCGCGCCCAGGCCGACAGAGACAGAAGTAAATCTGAGTATGAACGCTATGAGGCGGGGCGTCGCAAGGGCGGTGCCAACTCGCCTTTTACCGCCCTCGAACTGGATAACAAGCGCCAGCTATACTTTGCTGCCGAGGCGCAGCTCACTGCCGCCAAGGCCGAGGAAATGCGGGTTCGCTATGCCTATGAGTCCAACATCGACGGGGTGAATACCAAGGTCGCTGCGGCCAGGGCCGAGCTTGCCAAAGCTGAGTTCGACCTTGAGCAATCTGTGGTCCGTGCACCCACCGATGGCATTGTCACTCACATGGCGCTGCGCCCCGGTATGGTGGTGGTGCCCATGCCACTCAGGCCTGTGATGAGTTTTATCCCCAACGAGCAGCGTTATTTTGTGGGCGCGTTTTGGCAAAACTCCATGTTGAGACTCAAGGCCGGTGACGAGGCCGAAGTGATACTGGATGCGGCCCCGGGGCAGGTATTTAAAGGCCGGGTTGCCAAGGTTCTGCCCGCCATGGCTGAGGGCGAAGTACAGGCCAATGGTCAGCTGCAATCCTCCGCCAGAATGTTCCAGCGGGGCAGGGTATTGGTGATGATTGAGTTTGAACGCTCTGACGAGATACAGGCCTTCCCGGCCGGGGTGGCGGGGCAGGTGGCCATCTACACAGACCACTTCTCTCATGTTGCTGTGATGCGAAAAGTACTGCTTCGGATGCAGGGCTGGCTCAACTACCTCTTCGGCGAAGGGCACTAGAGCAAGCCGCTGTCCAGATTCAGCAAATCCATGCATAATCCAGAGGCCCACCCCAGGGGCCTCTTTTGTTAGCCGGAAGACAAGATGCAGGATATCAAGGATTTAACAGCAGTACTCAGATCGAATACTCCCATAGTGGTGATTGAAACCTACGAAGAATATCGGGTTATCGAGTTGCTGAAACGGGTCGCCATGACCCTGTATCAGCCCCTGTTTACCTGGTCGGTCACCTCGGGCTTATCCCGGGTCGATAAAGACATGGGTACCCAAAAATTCAATACCGATCCCGCTGAGCTGCTCGGGCAAATCAAATCCACTCAACAACAGGGCATCTATGTGCTCTGTGATTTTCATCCCTTTGTGCAGGATGCGCCGCGCAATGTCCGGCTACTGAAAGAAATCGCACTCGAATACGATGCACTGAAGCACACCCTGGTACTGGTCAGTCATGCCTTTGAGATCCCGCCGGAAATCCGCCGCTACTGCGCCCATTTCCGCCTGTCTTTACCCAGTCGCAACCAGCTTGAAAATCTCATAGTGGATGAAATCGACAAGGTGCGCCGTCAGGGCTTGCCGCTGGTGGCTGATGAGTCTGCCATTGCCCGCCTGGCCGATAACCTGCGTGGCGTGACCTTTGATGACGCCCGCCGCCTTATTCATAAGGCCATAGTGGATGATGGCGCCATCACCCATGATGATGTGGAGCGGGTCAATCAGGCCAAGTTCCGCCTGATGGACATGGATGGGGTGCTGAGGTACGAGTACGACACCAGCAGTTTTTCCGACATTGCCGGCCTGCATAATCTTAAAGAGTGGCTCAAGGCCCGCGCCCCCGAACTCTCGCCCCAAAGCAGTGCGCCGCCCCCCAAAGGCATCATGCTGCTGGGTGTGCAGGGCAGTGGCAAGAGCCTGGCCGCCAAGGCCGTGGCCGGTGCCTGGCAGCGACCACTGCTGCGCCTCGATATGGCGGCGCTCTATAACAAATACATAGGGGAAACCGAGAAAAATCTGCGTCAGGCGCTGGAGTTGGCCGACCTGATGGCGCCCTGTGTGCTTTGGGTGGACGAAATTGAAAAGGGCATCAGCGGCAGCAGCAGTGACGAAGGCACCTCACAGCGGATTCTGGGCACCCTGTTGACCTGGATGGCAGAGCGTAAATCCGATGTGTTTTTGGTGGCCACCGCCAATGAT
Source organism: Shewanella zhangzhouensis (assembly GCF_019457615.1). Classification (NCBI taxonomy): domain Bacteria; kingdom Pseudomonadati; phylum Pseudomonadota; class Gammaproteobacteria; order Alteromonadales; family Shewanellaceae; genus Shewanella; species Shewanella zhangzhouensis. Next base: position 3,518,196 of record NZ_CP080414.1, on the reverse strand, counting down.
ATTCAGGCACTGCCCCCTGAGCTGATGCGAAAGGGACGCATGGATGAAATTTTCTTTGTCGACTTACCCGACGAGGAAATCCGTAAAGCCATCTTCCTTATTCACTGTAAAAAGCGGGGCGTCGATGTAACCAGCATGGATTTGGGACTCTTGTCCCGAGCCAGTCAGGGGTTCAGTGGCGCCGAAATTGAGCAGTCAGTGATTTCAGCTATCTACTCGGCGGCGAGTCGACGCCAGCCGGTGGATCAGGCCATTATCCTGGAAGAGCTGTCCCGCACCCGTCCTCTGTCTGTGGTGATGCGGGAGAAAATCGATAGCCTCAGGGCCTGGGCAAAGGGCCGCACAGTGAATGCCCATTTGGATTAGCCTGCCGGACCACCAGAGGCTGAGCATGTGAGTTGAGCATGCGAACAGTGTATGTGAACAGTGCATGTGAACAGTGCATGTGAAAAAGCCACCCATTGGGTGGCTTTTTACACAGCGGCACTTATGGCAGCGAGCCTTGCCGTATGCGCGCAGGTACTGTCAGTGGGCGTTACTTTGGCGTGGGCGTTACCTTGGCGTGGGCGGAAAGGCGGCCAGTATCTTGGCTACGGTTTTTTGGGTGGCCTCGGCTTTGTCTTCACCGCCATCGCTGAATTCAAAGTTGTCGCTGCCACGCCACAACAGGCGATCGCCGCTGGCCGTCAATATATCAATTTGAATCTGTTGATATTGTTTCTCACCACCAAGGGGCAGACCAACGCTGGTACCTACACTGACGCCCCCCGAATGCCCCCAGGAGCCGGTGCCAAGCCCAATGGACAAACCAGAGCTCGGTGGCTTGGTGCCGGTTTGAAACACCCAGGTCACTCTGAAATCCGGGGTATCGCTCTGGCTCATGCCTTTGGCCATCAGGGTTTGTGTCACCGCCATGGCGATACGCTCTGAACTCAGGGGGTCATTGGTTTGTTCCGGGGTTTGCAGGGCAAAGTGTTTCATTGCCGCAAAATTGGTGTTGGGGTCGTAATCGGTTTTCGGGCCGCTCTGGCATGCCGCAAGCGATAACAGGGCGAGTGTCAGGATAAGGGTTCTCAACATGGTTATTCTCCCGTTTTTTATCTACTTTGCGCCTTGGCGATGGTCATGGCAAGCCTGCAGGCTGTAGATTATTTCGCCTTTTTCAGGGTTTGATGTTATACCTAGCGGACAGCGTTCAGTGTCTCGAATCCATGGAACAGTTAGTCTTTTTCGAAATTCCCAGCCCCTGTATCAACGTGTGTCAGAGTGACAACCGTGGCTATTGCCTGGGCTGCTTTCGCAGTCGTGACGAACGCTTCCACTGGCAAAATTTGAATGACGCCCAAAAGACTGAAGTGATTCGCCTTTGTCGTGACCGCAAGCGCCGCCGTGCCTATGCCCTGCACAAGGCCAGGCTGGAGGCCCTGAATGCCGAGCGCGCCTCTGCCAATGGGCGTCTGGCGCTGGAAGATGAGCAGGCAAACGATAACAATGATACCGAACTGGATCTTGGCCATTTCAGTCTGGACTGAATATCAGCCGCGCTGAACTGTATCGCTAAAATAACCCTTCAGGATGACTAACTGCGTGCTCGCATATGCAGAGTAAAGCGGGTTTTCCCCGGTTCACTCTCAAGGCTTACTTTGCCCTTATGGCGCTGCATAATGCGCTTGATGATGGCCAGTCCCAACCCGTGTCCCTTGTTGCCGTTCTGGCTGCTGCTCACCCGATAAAAGGGCTCAAAAATCTTGCCCTGATCCGCAAGCGGGATCCCTTCACCATCGTCCTCTACCGACAGGCGCCATTCATTGTCGGCCCGTACCAGCTCGATACCAATGCGGGTGTGGGCAAACCGGATGGCATTGGTGATGAGATTCTGCAGGGCGCGCTCGATAAGGGAGGGGTCCGCCGGTACCTGGACATCCTTTTCCGGCAAATGCAGCTCGATGGGCACCTGACTTAAACTTTGCAGTCGCTGCGCCACCTGGCGGGTGAGGGCGCTGAGGTTGCTGGTTTCAAACTTCAGCCCTTCCTTGGGGGCTTCCAGGCTGGCATAGGTCAAGAGCTCTGAGAGCAGCTGTTCCATCTCCTTGATATCCAACTGCATATCAGCAAGAAATTGGGTGAGCTTTTCGTCGTCATTGTCTTTGCCGCAATAACCCGGCAGCAGCGCCAGGGCAAACTTGAGCCGGGCCAGCGGGGTGCGGATTTCGTGGGATACGGCATTGGTCAGGTGCTGCTGGTTTTCAATCAGGGCGCTGATATGGCGCGCCATCTCATTGAAGGTATCGGCCAGGCTTTTTACCTGAGAGCGCTTCGACAGGGCGATACGGGTATCCCATTTTGCCCGGCCAAAGGCTTCAGTGGCTTCCCGCAGTATGCGGATATCCCGCGACAGTGGCCACACCCACAGCAGGGCGACACCGGCCAGCAGTCCATAGAAAAACAGCGTAAAGAGCCCGCGCAGGTTTTCTCTGGGATCAATCTCCATGGGGCCTGCCATCAGCACCTGTTCACCCACCCGTACCAGACGCATTTCCTTATCGTCATCGAGGGCAATGGTAAACACTCGGCCGCTGCTCAGGGATTCGTTGTTGGAGAGGGCCACCTGGCTGGCACTCAGGAGTGACAGGGGCAGTGTCTTGTCTTCTTCGAATTTGGCGAGGTGTTTTGCCCGCTCGGCTTCGGGCATTTCAGACAGCAGGCTGGCCAGTGCCAGAAAGGGCGCGTCTTCTGCGGCGGAGTCGTCCACATTGTGGTACCAGAGGCTATCCAGGGTCCAGCCAATGCCCAGAATGGACAGACTCAGCAGCAGATAAAGGCTGACGAAGAGGCGTTTCACGGGTTAACTTGCCCAGGCCTCGGGTGCAAACAGATACCCCTGACCCCAGACGGTCTTAATTCGGAACGGGGTTTCCAGGTTGTCGTCGAGCTTTTTACGCAGGCGCGAGATGCGCACATCGATTTTACGGTCCTTGCCATCGAAATCGATATTGAGCAGGTACTGATAAATATACTGGCGACTCAGTACCTGACCGGCCTGAGAGGCAAGCAACCACAGCAGTTCGAATTCATGACTGGTCAGGTCCACCTGCTGGTCGTTCAGGCGTATGGTTTGGGTGTGGGGATCTATGCTGAGCTTGCCAAAATTTAGACAATGGCTTTCCTGCTTTGGCGGCGCGCTGTGGCGGCGTAACAGGTTGTTGATTCGGGCTACCAGCAGCGCCGGGTCGACCGGTTTAACCACATAGTCGTCTGCGCCAAGTTCCAGCCCCTTGATTTGATCTTCATTGGAGCCCAGTGCGCTCATCAGCAGGATAGGGCCGGCAAAGTAGTCGGGCAGCTTTTCAATCAGTGTCAGGCCGTCCATGCCGGGCAACATGATGTCCAGCAGAATGATATCGGGTTTGTAGTTGAGCAGGCGGGTCAGTACTGTATCGCCGCGGCGCTCCAGCTCCACATGCATACCGTTGGCTTTCAGGTAATCCACGATAAGGTTTGCCAGACGCACATCGTCTTCAACCAGCAATACTCGGTGTGGTACTTGAGTCGTCATCAGAAAATACTCCACGGGTTACGAAAGCGGCGCCGGGTCTGTGGCTCACTCAGGGGTTTGACCTTGAGCACCGCATCGGCCAGCGGTTGGTTACTCTTCTCATCCCGCATCACGAAATGCAGGTCCTTATCGGTACTGATATCCAGGGTCAGTGAGTCCTGGGAATCATCGCGTATACACCAACGGGGCAAGTCGGGTAAATCTACCTCAATACATATGGGGTTTTCGGCATACCAGGTTAGGGTTACCCGAATATCACAGCGGCCGTTTTCCTTGTCGCTGAGGCAAAGACTGGGGGTCACTTCGAAAGAATTGGACGTGTCGTCGGCCTTGGCCGCAGGGAGTCCCAGCAGGCTTATCAAAGGCAGCAGCAACAGTCGACGACAGGTCTTCAACGGCATCAGAACCTATAGGCAGCGCCAATGAGGTAGGCGTAGCTGTCGTCTTCGTCCAATAGAGGGCTTTGCGTTATGGTATCGGCGAGTTGGGTGTAGCGAGCCGTCATCAGGAGTTCCCATGCAGGTGTTAGGCTGTAGCGGGCAGTGAGCTCAAGCCCCCGATTCCAGCCGTTTTCTGTGCGGTAATGCTCATGCCAGTATGCACTTTCCGATGGGCGTACGCCATAGTAATAGTTAACGACTTCCTGACTTTTCCAGTCAAAGAACACCGCAAAATCAACACTTAAGTCTTTATGACCCCAATGGTAGTTCCACTTGATTTGACCTTCTGTGCCCTGGTGCACATTCAGCAGGTCATGGAGCAGCGCCAGCCTTAAGGTGCCAAAACGGTTGTAGATATAGGTCTCAATACCGCCGAGGTAGGTAAAGTTGCGGGACTCGAGTTCGCCTATGGTGTCCAGGGTTGCAAAACTGGTGATGCCGTTCAGCTCAGACTCTCTGAACCCACGGGAGGTACCGGCCAGGAAGATGTTGGACGGATCCCAGCGATAGAAAAATGCCCTGTCACTGGAAAAGCCGGTGATCAGATTGACAGTAAAGCGCTCTTGTTCCGTCAGGGTGTAACCTATGGCGCCATTATCAAAAAACCAGTTGTCGCCATAATAGGCGATGGTGGGCAGCACATAGATGGGGATGTCTTCGTAATCCTTGAGCGGATTGGTTCTTTGGCCATAGCCAAAGGCAATGCCCAGATCCCAGCTGTTTTTTTCAATGCAGTCCGTGGTGTCGTCGCACTGAGCCATCACCATGCCGGGTGACAGGAGTATGACGCTGAGTAAAAAACCAAAAAAGGATGACTTCATTTTGGTGGCGATCTGGGTTGTCCGTTAACAAAGGTTGCAACAGATTAGCATGTAAATGTCGGTGCAGCAGTGGCCAAACTTTGACTGTTGCAATTTGATACTTGTACTTTGCAAAACACAAAGCGTTGTAAGTTCTTGCGGCGCTAGTGACATTGCCGGCAAAGGGCGGCCAGTTGCCGTTGCTGAGGCGTGGGTGGGTGCCCCAGAGGCAGGGCAAGGCCCACGGTACGTTTAAGATCTATGTCTGCCAGCGGCCGGAATACTATGTCCTGCTGGTCCAGCAGTGCCGGAATGGCAGGTACCAGGGCAATGCCCAATCCAGCAGCCACCAATCCCACCGCATATTCTATGGTCTGAATACGGGCCCGTACCTGCATCTTTATTCCTTCCATATCCAAAAGTTGCTGCAAGCTGGTGAGTGCCTCACAGGGCGCCCTGTGAATAAAGGGCTGCCCCTGCAAATCTTCGAGCCGGATGCTGCTTTTCAGCGCCAGACTCAGTGCCGGGGGGATTGCCAGCAAATAGGTGTCGTGCCACATGGCCTGAAAGCTTTCATTGGGGGTCAAGTCGGCGGTGGTGATGATGCGGCCATCGCACTCTTCACTGGGTTCCACCAGGGTCAGGTCCATGTCCGGGCAGGCGGCCGTAAAGTCTTTGAGCAGCATACTCATTCGGGCCACGCCCAGGGAGCGGATGAGCCCCAGTCTGAACGGCACCTGGGTTTCAGGCTTGGAAAACAGCGACTGGATGGCTTTGGATTCGTTCAGGAGCCGCTTGGCGAGGGGGTACAAGCGCATGCCCGCCTCTGTGGCTGAAACGCCCTTACCGTGGCGGGCAAAGAGCTGCACCCCGAGCTCAGACTCCAGCGCGGCAATGGCCGCCGAAATCGAGGGTTGTGCTATGTAGCAGTGCTTGGCCGCGGCGCTGATACTGCCTCTCTCCAAGACTGCGACGAAGTAATTCAATGCCTTAAGGTTCATCTTTCCCTGTGCGTAAGATATAGAAAAATACTATGGATGTAAGAGAAAAAGAATATTTTTCCTAATGATTGATTATGCCTATGCTAGTGCAAATCACAAGTGGCGTTCTGGTCTCTGGTATTGGCCATACAAGCCGCCTGCAAACCCGTTCAAACAATAAGACTCAATAAAGGACTACCCTATGGCCCGCGTGCAATTTGACTGGCAAGACCCGCTGAACTTCAACTCCCTGCTGACCGAAGAAGAGCGGATGATCCGCGACATGGTACACGAGTACGCCCAGGATAAATTGATGGCGCGGGTGCTGATGGCGAACCGTGAAGAACACTTCGACCGCGAAATCATGAACGAGCTGGGCGAGCTGGGTCTGCTTGGTGCGACGCTTCCTGAAGAATACGGCTGCGCCAATGCCAACTACGTGAGCTACGGGCTGGTGGCCCGTGAAATCGAGCGGGTCGACAGCGGTTATCGTTCGGCCATGAGCGTGCAGTCATCCCTGGTGATGCATCCCATCTACACCTATGGCACCGAAGCACAGCGGCGCAAGTACCTGCCCAAGCTCGCCAGCGGCGAGTGGGTGGGCTGCTTTGGTCTGACCGAGCCGGATGTGGGCTCAGATCCCGCCGGCATGAAGACCCGCGCCGAGCGTATCGACGGCGGTTATCGCATTACCGGTGCCAAGATGTGGATCACCAATTCACCCATTGCCGATGTGTTTGTGGTGTGGGCCAAGCTCGATGGTGCCATTCGCGGCTTCGTGCTCGAAAAGGGCATGAAGGGCCTGTCGGCGCCCAAGATTGAAGGCAAGTTCTCCCTGCGCGCCTCCATCACAGGTGAAATCGTGATGGACAATGTGGAAGTGGGTGAAGATGCGCTGCTGCCCAATGTTGAAGGCCTCAAGGGACCATTCGGCTGCCTTAACAAGGCACGTTACGGCATAGCCTGGGGCGCACTTGGTGCCGCTGAATTCTGCTGGCATGCGGCCCGTCAGTATGGTCTGGACCGTATTCAGTTCAACCGGCCGCTGGCGGCCAATCAGCTGTATCAGAAGAAACTGGCCGATATGCAAACCGAAATTACCACGGGCCTGTTTGCCTGCCTGCAGGCTGGCCGCCTGATGGACGCCGATGCCCTGCCGGTAGAGGCTATCTCACTGATTAAACGCAACTCCTGTGGCAAGGCGCTGGACATTGCCCGCATCGCCCGCGATATGCACGGCGGCAATGGCATCAGCGACGAATTCCATGTTATCCGCCATGTGATGAACCTCGAGGCGGTGAACACCTACGAGGGTACCCACGACATCCATGCCCTGATCCTGGGCCGTGCCCAGACCTATCTGCAGGCATTTTGCTGATGGGAAAACGGGGGCCGGGTGCCTCCGTTTTTGTATCGTTCACCCAGTGAGGGATAACCATGGAAGACAGGGCTATTGCCGTTGAACGGCAGTTTATCGAAGCATTGGAGAGCGGCCGCATCGAGGCCTTTCTCGAACACACCCAGGGCTGGGATCATCGCCGCCTCGGGCTCAGTGATGCCGACTTTGTGGGGATTTTCGAGTCCCAGCTAAAGAGTCGTCTACTTGATTTGGAGTCGCGCCGTATGCGGGCGCGCAATGAAGGCTTTTATACCATCGGCTCTTCGGGCCACGAGGGTAACGCCGCCATTGCCGCTGTGCTCAATACCAGCGACATGGCATTGTTGCATTACCGCAGTGGCGCCTTTATGGTGGAGCGCAGTCGCCATAAGGCGAGTGAGACCGTGCTGTGGGACATGATGCTCTCGTTTGCGGCCTCATGCGAAGACCCCATATCCGGCGGCCGCCATAAGGTGCTGGGCAGCAAGTCACTGAATATTCCGCCGCAAACCTCCACCATTGCCTCCCATCTGCCCAAGGCAGTTGGGGTGGCCTTGAGTATTCCCCTCACCGAGCGTCTGGGTGTTGAAGGGGCTTTGCCCCCTGATGCCATCGCCATGTGTAACTTTGGCGATGCCTCGGCCAACCACGCCAGCGCCCAGACCGCCATCAATGCGGCCTGCTGGGCGGCGTTTCAGAATATTCCCATGCCGCTGATGTTTGTCTGTGAAGACAACGGCATAGGCATTTCTACCCCCACACCCAAGGGCTGGATTGGCGCCAATTTCAGCCAAAGGCCCGGGCTTAAGTATTTTTGCTGCGATGGTTTGGATTTGCTCGACACCTACAAGGTGGCCAAAGAAGCGGCCCATTGGTGTCGCAGCCATCGCCAGCCGGTGTTTTTGCATGTGCGCACAGTGCGCCTGATGGGGCATGCCGGCAGTGATGCCGAAATTGCTTACCTGCCCAAGGGGAAAATCCTTGAAAACGAAGCCCTGGACCCCTTGCTTCGCAGCGCCGCCATGCTGATAGAAGCAGGCGTACTGAGCGCAGAGCAAATCCTCGCAATGTATCAGGAGCTAAAAGACAGGATTGCTGCGATTGCCAGAGTGGCTGCCACTCGCCCCAAGCTGAAAACTGCGGTTGATGCCATGGCGAGCGTGGTACCACCGAAGCTTGCCAATCCCCGTGCAGTGAAGACGTTGGGATATGACGCTTTTGCGAGTCTCTTTGCCGCCGACAAGCAGTCGCTGGGCAAACCCGTGCACATGGGTAAGCTGATTAACCTGACCCTCACCGAGCTGATGGCGAGCAACGACAATATCGTTATCTGCGGCGAAGATGTGGGCAAAAAGGGCGGTGTGTACCATGTGACCTCGCGCCTGGTGGAGCGCTTTGGCCCCAGCCGGGTTATCAACACCCTGTTGGATGAAACCTCCATTTTGGGCCTCGCCACCGGTATGGCCCACAACGGCTTGCTGCCCATCCCCGAAATCCAGTTTCTGGCCTATGTGCATAATGCCGAAGACCAAATTCGCGGTGAGGCGGCCACCTTGCCGTTCTTCTCCAATGGCCAGTACACCAATCCCATGGTGATCCGCATTGCGGGTCTGGCTTACCAGAAGGGCTTTGGTGGTCACTTCCACAACGACAACTCCTTCACCGTGTTTCGCGATATTCCCGGGCTTATCCTCGCTTGCCCATCCAATGGTGCAGATGCCCAGGGCATGCTGCGGGAGTGTGTGCGCCTTGCACGTGAAGAGCAGCGACTGGTGATATTCCTTGAGCCCATCGCACTTTACATGACCCGCGACCTGCATGAGGCCGGCGATAGCCTGTGGGCGGCGGAATATGTGCCCGAGCGTGTTGCCAAGCCGCTGCCCTTTGGCGAGCCCGGCCGCTTCGGTGAAGGTAAGGATCTGTGCATTATTAGCTATGGCAATGGTTACTACTTAAGCCGTCAGGCCGAGAAGGAGCTTGCGAAGGCGGGCATCGATTGCACCGTGGTTGATCTTCGCTATCTCGCGCCGCTCAACGAAGCCGCCATTTGTGATATCGCCGCCAACTGCCGCCATGTACTGGTGGTGGATGAGTGTCGCCGCTCGGGCTCAGTCTCTGAGGCCATAGTCACGGCGCTGCACGAACGGCTTGGCGATGATTGCCCTCCCGTGGCACGGCTCAACGCCGAAGACTGCTTTATTCCGCTGGCGGATGCTGCCACCTTGCCGCTGCCGGGTAAAGACAGCATAGTCGATTGCGCACTCAAGTTGGTGCAGGGCAAAGATGCTGGCACTGATAATGGCACTGACAGTGATGCAGGCATGGTGATTGGACTGGAGGCATCGGCATGAGCACGACGAAAGAAAGAGTGTTAGTGATAGCCCCGGGCCGCGGCTGCTACAACAAAGAGGAGCTTGGGTATCTTCAGCGCCTCCACGCCGATAAGGGCGACTTTATCGCCGGTATCGATGCCTTCAGGCGCCACGAGGGGCAAAAATCCATTGCCGAACTCGATGCCATGGATAAGTACTCCTTCAAGCTGCATACCCCCGGTGAGAATGCGTCGGCACTCATCTACGCCTGCGCCATGGCCGACTTTATGGATATCGACCGGGAACGCTTCGAGATAGTGGCCGTGACCGGCAACTCCATGGGCTGGTATATCGCCCTTGCCTGCGCCGGGGCGCTGGATGAAGAGGGCGCCATCGGGGTGATTAACACCATGGGCTCCATGATGCAGGATGGCTTAATTGGCGGGCAGATGATTTATCCCGAGATGGATGATAACTGGCATCCGAGTTCTGCCAACACGCAAATGCTGGATGCCTTGCTCGCCGAGGCTGATGCCACCGACGGCTGCGCCCTGTATACATCGATTCGCCTCGGCGGCTTCAGGGTGCTGGCGGGCAACGAAGCGGGGCTAAAGCTGGCCGAAGAGCGACTGCCGAAAATCGATGAGCGTTACCCCATGCGGCTCTATAACCACGGCGCCTTCCACTCGCCCCTGTTAACCGAGGTGTCGACCAAGGGCAAAAGCCTGTTGCCAAAGAGCCTCTTTAGCTCGCCCAAGGTACCCATGGTGGATGGCCGCGGCGCCATCTGGACCCAGTACAGCACAGACACTGAAAAACTCTGGGATTACACCCTGGGACATCAGGTCACCGAGCCCTATGATTTCACCACCGCAGTGCAGGTGGCGGTAAAAGAATTTGCCCCGGACAGGGTGATGATACTGGGGCCTGGCACCACCCTTGGCGGCGCTGTGGCCCAGAGTCTCATTGGTTGCCATTGGTTTGGCTGGCAACAAAAGTCGGATTTCAGTGAGGGGCAAAAAGTCGACACCAGACTTATTGCCATGGGGATGGACGCCCAGCGGCCATTGGCACTGAAGCCCGGCAGTAAATAGTCACTACCTCGAGAAAAACAAAACGGCCCTTGGGCCGTTTTGTTTTTTCGACTTCAGACTGGTTCAGTCGAGATCTTGTTGCACCACCGCCAAATAGCCCATCTCGAACAACTGATCGTTTACGCAAGTGAGCAAATAGCTTTCCTGCTCTTCGAGTGGGATTTCCTGCTCTGTGATGAGCTCCAGACAGACTTCTTTGATTTGTTTGACATCTTCACTGGGGGCCGGAGGAAGGTCGAGAGTCGGTTCTTCTTCGGCGGGTACGGCAAAGCTAACCACAAGCGCCATTGCCAGGGCGACTTTGGTGAGGATAGCTGAGGGGGTGCGCATTTTGGGTTCCTTCAAGGGGTTAGAACAACCGGGACCAAGGTACCGCTCGGCATCCTTACAATGCCCCGGAGGCGGCGCTATTGTGACAGTAAGTTTAGTCTTTGGATATCGCGAGATTTTAGTGGTGTCGGAAAGATTTTTTTTCCTTGGTGCTGTAACGCTTCCCCTTGTGATGTGTTCACCTGGGATGGCATAGTAATCTCTTTAACTTACATGGAATTAGAAGCAATGAGTGCGCAATCGCCCAGCATCTACCGAACGACTGATGGCCGCATTCAGGTGCGCCACAGCGACGCCAATGACATAGGTGCCATTCGCGCCATTTACAGTCAGCCCAGTTGTTTTGCCAATACGCTGCAGCATCCCTTTCCATCACTGGAGAAATGGCAGCGCCGTTTGGGGGATTTACCGGACAATTGCTACAGCCTGGTGGCCGAAATCGATGGTGAAATAGTGGGGCAGGCCGGCATGGAAGTCTTCGCTAATCCAAGACGAAAACATGTTGCCAATCTGGGTATGGCCGTGAGTGAAGACTATCAGGGAATAGGTGTAGGCTCGGCGCTCCTGGCCGCCATGATGGAACTGGCCCATAACTGGCTGGCGGTAAGGCGCATCGAGCTTGAGGTGTACACAGACAACCACGCCGCCATCAAACTCTACAAGCGTCACGGCTTTGTGATTGAAGGTGAGGCTATAGGCTATGCGTTTCGGGGCGGTGAATACGTGGATGCCTTTTTGATGGCCAGCTGCCGCGACTTCGGCTGAAACTTGTGCCGATAAGGCCGGTGCTCATTCGGCCAGGCGCGTGCTATTGCTCGGTCTGCTCCGCGTCATTGGCACTGTTAAAGTTTGTCAGGAAAGCCAGCGCTTCCGGCGATAACCCGGAGGCAGACAAATACTGGCGGGCGCGGCCCCGCTGCAATAAAAAGCCTCTTGCCGTTGGGGTAATCGCATCCAGGCTGCCCCAGGCCAGCTCGCGCTTTTGCCCCAGTGATTCTGTTATCAGCAGGGTGTCGGTCATAGTGAGGGTGACTTCATTGCCGGCGGCGCGGCTCATGAGTTGTCGCCACAGCCACCAGGTGCGCTGATACCGCACGCTTAAAAATTCCAGTACCGTTAATCCGAGGAAAAACCATCCCACGTAGGATGGCAGCGGGCTTGCCAGCAGTGCAAAGGTCATCAGGCCAAATCCAAGGGTTTTGATATGGCGTTTGGGGCCTGTCAATGGAGTGACTGATTCATCGAAGCACTCTTCAAAATGGGCGCGATTCAGGATAAAACTGTGCTGGTGGTTTAAACTTGTCGGCATTGCGATGCTCAAGAGTTTGGTGGCTGGGGATATGTTCCCAAAGCAGCCTTAAATTCAGGTGAAACCGGAGACAGCGCCAATGGCATTGATACCGAAAAATTATGTTCCAGTGGGTTCCACCCGGATATTCGGCGGTAATGATATACCTGAGCTGCTGTTGTCGCAGCATCGTACCCGAAATGGCTTCTACAGCCAAATCGAGGTGGTTGAAGGCGAGCTGCTGTGGCAGGGCTTTGGCGACACAGATGGCAAGCCCGGTATTGAGGTGCATCTGCGCGCCAACGACAGGGCCATGACTCACCCGGGCAAGTGTTACTGCGTTAAGCTGCTTACCGATGATACCCGTTTCAGACTCAATGTGTTTGCCCATGAAAGCCTGCAGGAAAGCAACGTCGATGTCAGCAGTACAGTGGGGCTCTTTCTCGAACCCCTGGATCCCGAACCGACACCTGTGACTAAACAGACTGAGGATACTGATTGCGAACTTCAGGCAGATCGCTGAGGTATTCCACAAACTCCACTTCCATGCCATCGGGGTCGATAAAGTACACGTTGCGTCGGCCCGAATCAGGGGCACCGTCTTTGGCAATGGCAAAACCGGCGGCTTCGAGGCGGGCAATCAGGGCATCCAGCGACGACACCACAAAGGCAAAGTGGGCCAGACCCGGCTGATGACCGGTGAGATCCCGGCTCTCCCCATCTCCATCATTATTTAACGCAATGTATTGATAATCATCGCCAAAGTGCAGCCATTGGCGCGGTTTGCCATACCAGCTGCCATCCCCGCCACCCCGAACCTGCCAATGGGGAAAGGCGGCTTTGTAAAAGTTCAGGCTCTTTTCCAGGTCATGCACGACCAGATTAATGTGTTCCAGATGTACCATGATTGCGTTCCTTGTCGTGGTTAGTTGCGAATATTTGGTTTCAGTATTTACGTTTTTCCACCCGCCAGGGGGGATTCAGGCGATTTTCGGCGGCATAAAACAACTTAATGGTATTGCCGCTGGGGTCGGTCAGCTCGGCCTCACGCCACAGCCAGGGTTTATCTTCCGGGTCTGCTTTAAAAGATATGCCCTTGGTTTTCAGTTCTGCCACCCACTCGTCCAGTCGCTCACTCTCAAAGTAGAGGCAGTGACCCGGGGAGGGCGGCTCCTTGCGCAGGTGCAGGGAAAAACTCTCGTCACCTTCCGGCAGGGCGAAGCGGGCATAGTGCGGTGTATCCACTATCTGTATCGCGCCCAGAGTCAGGTAAAACTCCACCGCGGCAGCCATATCGGTCACGCTCAGGGTGATTTGATTCAGTCTCATCTTGCCTCCTGTGTCTGTCGGTGTGGTTACATGCCGTATTGAAAGGGATCCCGGTACTGACGCATCGGTAACAGCAGCTCGGTGTAGTGGCCGAGCAAGGCCACAGACTCGGCAATGCGCCCGCGGATGGCCTTATCGCGACTGCTTTGTTCGGCTTCTGCCACCGGGTGGAGCACCTCTTCTACATTGCGCACTATGACGTTGGCGGGAATAAACACCATCTTGTTGTTTTTATTGCCGCTTACCATGAGTTCACTCAGTGGGAACACCCCGTTGAGGCTGGATGAAACCGACACCAGCAGCGCGGGTTTATGGCCGGTCACAGGCGCGCTGGCATTCATCAACAGTTGCTTCAGCACCGGTGTGGCCATGCCGCTCCACTCCGGGGTAATGAGCACGTAAGCATCGCTGGCAATGAGTTTGGCCTCGATAACAGCCCAGTCTTCGCCCTTGCTTTCGCGGCTGTCACCGTCCCAGAAAGGCAGTGAATACTCAGCCAATTCAATCACTTCTACGTCGCTGAAGCTGTGGCTTTGCGCCTTGATGAATTCGGCTACCCTGCCGCTTTGTGAACTCTGGCGCTGGCTGCCGTTGATGATGCTGAGTTTCATGGTGGCTTTCCTTATTAGTAAAGTTTTTTGTTTCTAAATTAATTTGTAAGGTAAATGCTTTACTTAATTATGTAAAGCTAAAAATAAACAAAAAAGTTTACTTAATACTTTTGTTATCCATAATAGAGCCCAGAACAGCCGCGTTTATGTATTGGATGAAACCATGAAAACCTGCCAAAAAATCCTCGATTTGCTGAAACAGCAAGGGCCCATGACCGCCGCCGGTCTGGCCGAATCGCTGGGGCTGACTTCCATGGGAGTGAGGCAACATCTGCAGGCCATGGAAGCCGAAGGTAATCTCGCCTATGAAGACATCAGCGAGGGCCGCGGCCGCCCGGCACGCTACTGGACACTTACCGATGCGGCGCAAAAGCACTTTGGCGATCGCCACAGCGAACTGACTTTAAGGCTGATTGATTCGGTTAAGGTGATTTTTGGCGATGCGGGTATGGATGCCCTGATAAGTCACCGCGAAGCGGCCTCTGAGCAGGCGTACCTCGAGCGTATGGCCAGCGAAAACACCCTTGCCGGGCGCATTGCGCAACTGGCGGCCATTCGCAGCGAAGAAGGCTATATGGCGACCGTGGCAAATGAGGGCGAAGTCTGGTGGCTGTACGAGAATCACTGCCCCATTTGCGCCGCCGCAACCAGCTGCCAGAGCTTTTGCCGCTCGGAGCTCATGCTGTTTCGCCGTTTGCTGGGTGAAGGTGTCTCAGTGGAGCGCAGCGAGCACATCATTGAAGGGGCGCGCCGCTGCGCCTATCGTATCACTGCGGCCATTGCCGAATAAGGCGCAGAACCATGATTTCCCCCCGGGGTAGGCTTGACAGCTTTCTGGCCAAAACCCTCAATATCCCCAAAAAAGCGGTGCGCGAACTGCTCAAAGCCGAGCGGGTGACTGTGGATGGCAAGGCAGCGCTGGAGATGGCGCTGCACATCGGGCCCTTCAGACAGATTTATTTAGACGAAACCGCCCTTCGCGCTGAAACACCGCGCTACCTGATGCTGCATAAACCCGTGGGCGTGGTATCGGCCACCAAAGACAAAGAGCATAAAACCGTGCTCGACCTTATCCCTGAGGCGCTCAGAACAGGCTTACATATAGTCGGCAGGCTGGATTTGAATACCTCGGGGCTGGTGCTCTTGTCCAACGACAGCCGCTGGTCCGAGTCCATGATGCAGCCCGGTGCCCATGTGCCCAAGGAATACCGGGTGACTCTGGCAAATGAGCTCACAGAAGATTATGTCGCCGCTTTTGAGCGCGGCTTTTACTTTGAGACCGAAAACATCACCACCCTGCCTGCCAGGCTTGTCATTCTTGGTGAGCGCGAGGCGAGGGTGGAGCTGTGTGAAGGTAAGTACCACCAAATCAAGCGCATGTTTGGCCGTTTTCAAAATCCGGTTGTTGGACTGCACCGAAACCGCATCGGTGCCCTGAGGCTGGACCCAGAGCTTGCCCCCGGGCAATGGCGACCACTGACTGAAGATGAAAAGCTGGCCTGCCTGCAAGGCGTCGAGTCGCCAAACGAATGAAGGCAGACGCCTCTGAAAAGATAAAGAAAAAGACTGAAATATCAGTCTTTTTCTTTTTAACGCCCGGATAGGGGAATCGGTTCAGGCCCTGGGCGGTTTAAGGGAGATCCAAAGCTTGATATGGCCCTTTACCACCACCACGCCGTCTTTGTCGTAGGCGGTCACGGGCACCAGCAAATCGCCTTCCTGCCAGTCTTCCGGTTTTACTTCAGCCACACAGCGGATATCGCTACCGGCCTTGGCGGTGTAATCCAGGCTCATACCCTTGGGGATCCAGCGCAGATGTGGCGGAATTGAGGCTTCGGCCATCACGCCCATGGCCATTTCCAGGCCGTTACAGATGGCTATCACGTGCACCGTTTTGATGTGGTTATGCACGGCATTGCGCTTCTTGATAAAGCATTCGCAGTAGTTGGGTCGAAGTTCGGTAATGAGTGGTTTAATGGTGCCAAAGTAGGGCGCCATGCGGGCCACCATTTTGGAAAAAATAACTCTGCCAAAGGGATAGGGAATGAGCTTCTGGTAAAGGGCCATTACCTTGTTGGGTTTGCCTGCCATGGTTTTGCTTCCTGTCTGTGGGTGCTGCATCTTGTTATCCGGGCGCAGTGGTTGCGTTGCTGTAAATTTTCAACTGGTCTGGCCTGTTTGTTTTGTCGCAGTGTAACATGGCATTAACCATCTGCAAGAGGGCTTCGCTTTGTGATGGCGTTGTGGGGGGGAGCCCGGTGGCTTTCGAGCCCGTCTAACACAAAGTTCATTTTCAGCCGCTGCCAAGCCGACATATAATCGGCGGCAACAATAAGGACAGTGTCGGCCAAGTGCCGGTATTTTTTGGGGAATTGGGTGAACAACTTACTGACTTACTTTAAAGGGCTCGCCATGGGCGCGGCCGATGTGGTGCCCGGTGTATCTGGCGGTACCATCGCCTTTATTACCGGCATTCTGGACAAACTGCTGGACAGTGTCCGCGCCATAAATCCCTCACTCATCAAGGTGATACGGGAGGAGGGCGGCAAGGCCGCCTGGGCGCGTATCAATGGCACCTTTCTGGTGTGTCTGCTTGGCGGAATTCTTACCAGTATCTTCAGCCTCGCCAAGCTGATTTCATTCCTCTTGGCGCATCACCCCATTCCGGTTTGGTCCTTCTTCTTCGGCCTGATTTTGGTGTCGGTGTGGCATATGCTGCGGCAGGTAAAGGGCTTCGATGCCGGGCGGATTGCGCTCTTTATCCTGGGCGCTGTGGTGGCCTGGGGTATCACTGTACTCACCCCCACCGAAATACCCGCCACCTATCTTAATGTGTTCCTCGGCGGCGCCATCGCCATCTGCGCCATGATTTTGCCGGGCATTTCCGGCAGTTTTATCCTGCTCTTGCTTGGCCTCTACCCAGCAGTGCTCGCCGCCGCCAAGGGCCTGCAGCTGGATATCCTTGCCTGTTTTGCGGCTGGTGCTGTCTGCGGCATCCTGAGTTTCAGCCACCTGCTGTCGATGCTGTTGCGCAAATTTCACGACGCCACCATTTTCTTCCTCACCGGCTTGATGCTGGGAACCCTGGGTAAAATCTGGCCCTGGAAAGAAACCTTAAGCTGGCGCACCAACTCCCACGGCGAGCAGGTACCTCTGGCGCAGCAAAACCTCACGCCATGGGGTTTCGAGCAGCTCACCGGCGAGTCATCCCAGCTGGGTTTCGCCATCGTCTGCGCCTTGGTGGGTATTGTTCTGGTGCTGATTATCGAGAAACTGGGCGAAGGTAAACCGAGCCACTGATTCGGTTTGTGATAAACATCGGCAACGAATACCAAAAAGCCCGCGAGAGCGGGCTTTTTGCTTTTTCTGGCTGGTTTGCACGGGTTTCACGGCTGCTGTCGCCTTACTTTGATGGCGGGGTAGGTAACTGAGTGAAAGTCTGAGTCGGGGTTTTAACTGATGTCAGTGCCGGCATCCATCCGTACAGGCCACAGACTTCCATCAGTTATTGCTTAACTTTAACTCGCCAAACGATGTGGCTGTAAGTTACTGTAGATAATCAATTAATTTTGAGGTTGTATCGCATAGCGTGCGCTATTTATTGCCTTGGTGTCAGCGATGCGGACCGGGAATTGGCTAACAGGATGTACTTATGGATGAGAAAACACGGACGCTGACTTTACATGTACGACAGTTAAGGGGCGTGCTGCTAAAGCTTTTCATCGCAGCGCTCTTTATCGGTGGTGCCATAGCGCTTTTTCGATTTGGACTGCTCCCGCTTCTGGGCAAGCTCTTGTCCCTCGGTGAGAGTGAGCTTGCCGCTGTGCGCCGGGGCGGTATTCTGTTGTGTCTGCTGCTGGGTTATTGGGGCTATGTGCACTTTGCTGAAAAGCGCCATCCCACAGAGCTTGGGATAAAGCCCGGCAGCATAGCCCTGAGTGCCTTGCTGGGTGTTGCCATGATTGCCCTGGCATCGGCGGTGCTCTTTGCCTGTGGTGTGTATCAGCTCAATGAATATCGGGGCTTTAACAGCGCACTTTTTGGGGTGGCAGGCGTCATCCTGGTGGCGGCCACACTGGAAGAGGTGGTGTTTCGCGGCGTGATGTTTCAGGCATTGGAAAGCGCCTGGGGTACAGTGCCTGCCCTCTGGCTGCAATCGCTGATTTTCTCGGTGCTGCATATTGCCAACCTGGACAGCAATTTAGGCACGCCAGAACTGGTGGTCACCGTGATTTCGGGCACCTTGATAGGAGCATTCTGGACAGTGCTTTTTGTGCAGAGTCGTAATATCTGGGTGGTGGCCGCCCATCATGCAGCCTGGAACTTTGCCGTGCTGCTGACCGGCTTGCCGCTGTCCGGGCTCGATGATTGGCGTGCGGTAGCCCCCCTTGAGAGCAGTTACCATGGCCCCAATTGGCTCAGTGGCGGCACAGTTGGGCCGGAAGACTCGATACTGACCGTCGTGCTGGTGGCGGCTGTGTTCACGGTAATCCTGTTGTGGGCCCGTAAGAGCAGGCGCTTGCTGCCTTCAGCCGAGCAGTGATGGGGAGGCATTGCTTTTTCGAATGTTGCTGGATGCATGATGTTGCCTGCTTTCAGCCGTCGCAGACTATACTAATCTGGTTTCTCAGGCGTTGCCGTACATGGAATCTCTTACAGGAAGTTGAATGATGTTTATTGTCTCTCTGACCTATTTGGTTGAGCTTGCCGAAGTCGAAAAACACCTGCAGGCCCATCTGGAATATCTGGATAAGCACTACGCCCTCGGGCACTTTTTGGCATCCGGCCCCAAGTCACCGCGTACCGGTGGCGTTATTCTGTCGCACCTCGACAGCCGCGAGCAACTGGATGCCATTCTCAATGAAGACCCCTTCTTTCGTTACGGTATTGCCAATATGGAAATAACCCGGTTTATGCCATCCAAGGCGGCGCCGGGGTTTGAAGCCCTGCTGAGCCTCTGATGCCAATGGCTTGAAAAAGCGGTATTGCTGAACACAACAGGACCGCCGGTGCGGTCCTGTTGTCGTTTGAGCGGGTGTGGGCAATCCCTGAAATTCAGCGCTTAGCCGAGCACGGCGCCAAGCACCCGCTGCCAGTTGCCACCCATGATTTTATCGGTGTCCGCGGCGCTGAAACCTGCGCCCTTGAGGGCATTGTGGATACGGCTCATGCGTTCTATGTGATTGAGTTCGGGGATCACCACGTGCACCGGCTCATGGTCGAAGCCGAGTACCTTTTTGGCCCGCAGGCTGTGCCACCAGTCCAGATACTCCTTCACCCCTTCGGCGTTGTCATTGTTGAGTTTGAGCAGATTTTCCTGGCCCCGCAGCGGATAGTCGTTGGCAATGGCCACTGCGTCTACGCCACCTACTTTGGCCACGTGTTTCAGCTGTGCTAGATAGTGCTCAACCGAGGGTGTGCTGTTGGTCGTCAGCCAAAAGCTCATCATAAAGGTGCCGAATACACCGCCGCTGTCTGCAATAGCGCGGATCACCTGATCCGGTGAGCAGCGCGCGTGGTTGACGATGGCGCGGGCTGCGCCGTGGCTTTGCACCACCGGCATGCGGGAGGCCGCTAGGGTGTCCAGTGCGGTTTGGGGGCTGGAGTGACTCAGGTCGATGAGAATGCCGCTGTCGTTGAGTTTATCCACCAGGGCATAGCCCTTGGGACTGAGGGGGAGATTCAGGCCGCCGCGCTCATCGCTGTCCAGCGCGCCACCGGCAAAGCTGTTGCCATAGTGATGGGTGAGCTGCAGTACCCTGAGGCCCTTTTGGTAGAACTCATCCACCTGGGACAGGCGCTCTTCCACACAGTCTGCCCCCTGAATCTGGAAAAACACCGCAGTGCGCCCCGACTCACGGGCGCTTTGTATGTCTTTGGCTGAAAGCCCCTGCAGCAGCTGCTTGGGGTTATCGCTTACGCGCTTTCCGGCTTCGGTAATTGATTTGATGCAGGCGTTGTAGGTGCGCTTGTAGTTGAGGGTGCCGTCTTCCTGTTTTACTTCTTCAATGGCGGAGATATCACACAGGTAAGCCGAGAGGCCGGAGGCGGCGAGGTCGTCCAGGGAGTCAGGTAAAAACGACAGGCCATCTATATAAAGAGGTCGCAGTGACTTGGCACCAAGCACTCCAGTGGGCAGGGCCGACAGTAGGGCGCTGGCGCCGAGGGCTTTTATCAGGCTGCGCCGGTGAAGATTGGTCATGGGGTATCCTCGTGGCTTAATTCTTTGATGCGGTTTGCCAGGGCATACACGCCGTTGGTGCGTGATGGGCTGAGCTGCCCCTCCAGACCCAGGGCGCTGAAATAGGCCGCCGCATCGAAGGCAGCCAGCTCTTCACTGGTTTTACCGGAGCAGGCGCCCAGCAGCAGGGCTATCAGGCCGGTGACAATGCGCGCCTCGGAGCCGGCAATAAAATAGTGTTTTCCCTGCTCGCCATGATGATACAGCCAGGCGGCGCTCTCGCAGCCGCGCACCCTGGCATCCTCGGTTTGCCACTCAGGCGCCAGGGGCGCCAGGGCTTTACCGCCCAGCATCAGGGCGCGGTACTTTTCCTGCCAGTTGGGGGCTTGTTGCACCTGACTAACCAGCTGCGCGAGCGGGGCACTGCTGTCTTGATGGCGGCTTAAAAACTCGGTGGGGGTGGGACGTAGTTCCATGGTTTCCTCGCAGCAGATCATGGGCATAAGAGTTCGGCCGCTTCTTTGATGGCAGCGAGAAAACGGTCAATGTCATTCGGGGTGGTGTAAAGGCCTATGGAGGCACGGCAGCAGCCTTTTACGCCCATCAGGCTCATCAGCGGCATGGCGCAATGATGGCCGCAGCGAACTGCAATTCCCTGCTGATCCAATAAGATACCCACATCCTGATGATGTTGATCCCCCAGGTTGAAGGCAATGGCGCCGCTGTTGGGGGCATAAGCCGTGTCATCGTGGGGGCTGTGAATGCGGATTTGCGGCACCGTCTCAAGCCCGGCGCGAAGCCTGGCCATGAGTTCCCTCTCGTGGGCCTGCAGCGCAAGCCTGTCGAGGCTATTGATAAAGTCGATTGCGGCTCCAAGTCCGATAACAGAGACGATGGGCGGCGTACCGGCCTCGAGCCGGTTTGGCAGCTCGCCAAATTGGGTGTCGGCAAAGCTTACCGTTTTTATCATCTCGCCGCCGGTGAGCAGCGGCGTGAGGCTATCGAGCGCCTCGAAGCGACCGTAGAGCACGCCCACGCCATCGGGTGCATACATCTTGTGGCCGGAAAACACGTAAAAGTCGCAGCCGATATCGGCCACATCCACGGCCTGGTGTGCCACTGCCTGGGCGCCATCCACCAGGGTGAGGGCACCCTTGGCGCGGGCTTTGGCGCAGAGGGTTTTTACGTCATTCACAGTGCCCAGCACGTTGGATACATGACCGAGCGCCACCACAGCGGCGCCTGCTTCAAGCAGAGCTTCGAATGCAGCTATATCCAAACGCAGCTCTGCCGTCAGGGGAATGGCTTCCACCCTGGCACCGGTTTGCGCAGCAAGCTGCTGCCAGGGCACCAGATTGGCATGGTGGGCGGCGCTGTCAACCAGGATGACATCGCCGGGATTGAGACGGTGTTTAAGCCCATTGGCCACCAGATTGATGGCCTCTGTGGTGCCGTGGGTGAAGATAATTTCTTCCCGGCGTACGGCATGGATAAAGGCTTTGAGCTTATCCCGCACGGCTTCGTAGCTTGCGGTGGCACGACCCGACAGGGTATGGGCTGCACGGTGCACGTTGGCGTTGTCTGTGGTCAGAAAGTTCGCCATGGCATCCAGTACCTGCCGGGGCTTTTGACTGGTGGCGGCCGTGTCCAGATACACCAGCGGATAATCGCCAATGTGTTGGTCAAGTGCAGGGAACTGGTTACGAAGGCTGGGAATGTTCATTAAAACGCTGTCAAAGCAGTAGCCGAAAAGGGATTGAGTTGATCTTTAAGGATTTGCGCGGCCATTGCAAGGCCGCGCCGGGATTGAAACAGGAATTGAAGCAATAATTGATCTGGATTGGCAGCCCGTCACTGCAGCCCGTAACTATAGCCCGTAACTTAAGGGCAGGGTAAACGGTAGATTTCCCCAAGGGCGTTGATGCGCTCAAAAAGCGCGTCGGGCATGCTGACATCCAGGCTGTCGATGTTCTCTTTCAGCTGCTCCACCGAAGTGGCACCTATGATGTTGCTGCCCACAAAGCTGCGACTGTTCACAAAGGCCAGTGCCATTTGCGCCGGGCTCAAGCTGAACTCCCGCGCCAGATTGACATAGGCCTCGGTGGCCGCTTTGGCATGGTCGCTGCTGTAGCGGGCAAAACGCTTGAACAGGGTCAGACGTGCCTGCTCCGGCCATTCGCCATTGAGGTATTTGCCGCTTAAAGTGCCAAAGGCCAGTGGCGAGTAGGCCAGCAGCGGTAACTCCTCCCTGTGGCTGATTTCGCTCATGCCCACTTCAAAGCTGCGGTTAAGCAGGTTGTAGGGGTTTTGAATCGATACGATGCGTGGCAGACCATGTTTTTCGGCCAGATGCAGATACTTCATGATGCCCCAGGGGGTTTCGTTGGAAACTCCGATGTAGCGGATTTTTCCTACCCTAATCAGCTCGGCCAGGGCCTCGAGGGTTTCAATAATGGGGGTTTGGTGCTCGGCATCGTCACGCTTGTACATCAGCTCGCCGAAGAAATTGGTGTTTCTGTCGGGCCAGTGCAGCTGATACAGGTCGATGGTGTCTATGCCCAGGCGGGTTAAGGACGCATCCACGGCCTCGTGGATGTTGTTCCAGTCCAGTGCCATCTTGGGGCGGATATAGTCGCCCTTGCCACCGTGGGCACAAATCTTGGTGGCGATCACCAGTTCATCGCGATTGCCACGGGCCTTGAGGTAGTTGCCGAGGATCTCTTCTGTGGCCCCCTGGGTCTCGGGGCGGGGCGGCACAGGATACATTTCGGCAGCGTCGATAAAGTTGATGCCCCGGCCAATGGCGCAGTCCAGCTGGGCAAAGGCGTCGGCCTGGGTATTCTGTTCGCCCCAAGTCATGGTGCCAAGGCACAGAGAGCTGACCTCCAGATTGGAGTGGGGCAGGCGGCGGTATTCCATCAAAACATCCTCAGCATGATAGGCGTTATGAGTTTGAAGCTATCAAGTCTGGCTGATAAAGCAAGGCAGCACAGGGCCTTGTCTTATCGCTTGCACAAAATTGCGTCAGAGGGTGAGGCGCTTGAGCATGGGGATTTCGCAGGCATCGTGGCCTGTGTTGCCCATGGGGGCCGTAAGGTGTTCAAAGCCCAATGATTCATAGAGCTTTACGGCTTCGTGAAGCACGGCCGTGGTTTCCAGGTAGCACTCCCTGTAGCCTTCCTGGCGGGCGAAGGCGAGGCTGTGGTTGGCAAGGCGCCTGGCAAGGCCCTTGCCACGGATCACCGGCAAAAAGTACATTTTTTGCAGCTCGCACACCCCGGGTTCACTGGCGAGTGGGGCAATGCCGCCGCCCCCCAGCACCTGGCCATCCTGACAAATCACCCAGTAGGCGGCGCCGGGTACACTGTAGACCTCACTGAGGCAATCCAGGGTCTTGTCGGCCACGCCGTAACCCTTGTCCGGCGTGAGTCCGTATTCCGCTGATACTTCGCGGATCACTGCGGCAATGGCGGCATCGTCCTCGGGAGTGAGTGGGCGGATTTCAATGCCGTCCTGGGCCTTGGCCTGCACTATGGCTCGCTGAAAACGCCCCAATGCCAGGGCGATTTGTCCTGCTTCTTCGTCAGTCAGCTGGGCCAATACCTGTAGAAAATAGTTGTCCTGCTGCTCGTCGAGACGCTCGAGCATAGTTCGGCCCCTGGCAGTCAAACTGGCTTGCAGGCTGCGGCTGTCCCGCTGATGTACCCGGGTTTCCACCAACTTTTTTTCCACCAGATGAGTCACGGCACGGCTGGCGTTGGATTTGTCGATATTCAGCAGTTGGGCGAGCTGTTTGATGGACAGGCTTTGCTGCCCCAGTTCAATGAGGGCGTGGGCCTGAACGGGGCTTAGGGGCAGTTTGCCAACGGCGCCCGCCAACATACCGAGTTGACGTATCAGTTGCCGTGAAAGCTGGCGGACTTCACGGGCCTGGGATTCCTGAACTTGGGTGCTTCTGACCATGTTGTGGTTTGTTTGGTTGCGAATTACAACCAATCTAACAGTTTTTTAACCTTAGGCAAGAGGTGCGGTTGTTATTATCGATACAGCTCAGGGTGCAACAGTGGCGCCATGGCGAGGATCAGGGCCTGGCGATAGCTGCTGCCACGACTCTCGGCGTTGTGGGTCAGTAAGCCGATGGCGCCCACATCCTGCTTGATGTTCACAGTATTGAACATTCTATCCATCACATGGCCCAGTTCTTCACCGGCCTGAAGGGCGGCATAAATCTGCCTTGGCAAGGGTAACTGGCTGCTTCTGCCCACCGACATCTCACCCGAGTCTGTCACTATGGCCACGTAGGCAAAGGTGGCAGGGCCATCTTCCAGTTCGTCGACGCCACCTTCCATGGCTATGTAAAAGTGGGCGTTGCCCAGTTCGTGACATGCCTTGGCACGGTTGATGGCGCCAAGGCGGGTATCAGCGGTATTCATGGGCTGGTCCGGTACGCCGGATGGCACGGATACACCGTGACATTCGACTTCGGCCTGTGGGTACAGGGCTTCGATGGCGCCTTTGGCGGCGGCAACCTTGATGGGGTTTTTGGAGCCGACCAGCACCTTGATGTTTGTTAATGTCATTGTGTTAATTATTTCCAACATGTAGACGTTTGTTTAAATGACTGTTTAAATGGTCCGAGGTGTTTTTGCTCGAAACGGACCGCTATTTTGGCGTCAGCGGCGAGTCAGGGCAAGCACCCTTCGGGATACGACATATGCTCCTCTTTTTTGCGTTCCTTTTTACAGGGATACAGGGGTTCCTGTCGCAGGGAAGGGGATTCTAACGAGACTAATAATTATGACATTCAACAAACTCTTTATCGCCATGGGACTGGGCAGCATGATTTTGCTGACCGGCTGTAACGACAGCGACAACGACGCTGTGACGACACCTCCTTCCGACACGTCGCTGCAGGCCTTCGCGCCAGATGGAAAACTCTCAGTTAATATCCGCCGCACCTCTTACGGGGTTCCCCATATCAAAGCCGACAACCTCGAGAGCCTGGGCTTCGGTAATGGCTATGTGCAGGCACAGGATAACCTCTGCATTCTGGCGGATGGCTTTATCAAGGCCAACTCAGAGCGCTCGCTGTATTTTGGCCCACATGCCAGCCTGGACTTCACCACGGGGATGCCGAAATCTGAAGATAATGGCAATCTTATCAGTGACTTTGCCTATAAGGCATTGAAGATAAGGGCGCTGGCGGAGGCCAAGTGGCCCAGTTTCAGCGACAATTCCCGCGCCCTGATCTCGGGTTTTGTTGCCGGTTATAACCAGTACCTCAGTGACGTTGAAGCAGGTAAAGAGCAGGCCGAACCTTTCTGTGCAGGTCAGCCCTGGGTGAAGCCCATAGTACCGGAAGATGTGGTGACTTATCTCTTCTCCATTGCCCTCTTGCCCGGTGCCGCCAACTTCCTCGACCTGATTTTTTACGCTAACCCCGGCGATGGCACCGAATACCTGCCGCGTATCGTGGGGCCGGCCGCTGTTACCGCGTCTGCCAAGTCGGCGCCTGCTTCGGCCGCCACCAAGGCGTTTGCGGATGATGTAAACCAGCGCCTCATTGCCCGCGCCGCGCGCATTCAAACGCCGGACACCAACCCAAGGGATCTGGGGTCCAATGGCTGGGGCCTTGGCAAGGATAAAACCGAAAACGGCCGTGGCATGGTGCTTGGCAACCCCCACTTCCCCCACACGGGTAACCTGAGATTCTGGCAATCACATGCCACCATCCCCGGTCATCTGGATGTGATGGGCGGCTCTTTGGTGGGCATGCCGGGTCCCATCAACATTGGCTTTAACGAAAACCTTGCCTGGACGCACACCTTCTCCACTGCCGAGCATTTTATTGTGTATCAGTTGGAGCTTAAGTCAGGTGACCGGATGCAATATCTGGTGGACGGTGAAGCCAAAGATGTTCACGAGGAAACCGTGCAGGTGCTGGTGAATGCCGGACCTGCGGGCATTCTGGTGGCGGAAAAAGAGGTGTACTACACAGATGATGCCGTGATGATAGAGGCCCCTGCCAATCTCGCGCCCTTTGGCTGGGATGATGGCCAGGCCTTTATGCTCAAGGATGCCAACATGGCCAATATGGATCCGCTGGATCACTGGCTGGCCATGAACCTGGCTACCAACAAGGATGAGTTCCAGCAGGCATTCAAAGACCACGATGGTGTCATCTTCAACAACACCATGTACGCCGATAAAGAGGGTAACGCCTTCTACATCGACGACTCCACTGTGCCCGGCTTGTCCGATGCTGCAGTGATGTTGCTGCGCACCGAGCAGGCCATTCGTGATGCCCGCGCTCAGGCCGGTTTTACCATATTGCCGGGGAACACTTCGCTGTTTGCCTTCGATGGTCCCATGCCATACAACAGGGCACCCAAGCTGGAGCGCAGCGACTTTGTGCAAAACTCCAACAACTCCTTCTGGTCAACCAACCTTGCGTCACCACTGGAGTTCTTCTCGCCCATGTATGGTCCGGAGCGTGGCCGCTTAACCCTGCGTACCCGCATGGGGCTTAAGCTGATGGCTGAGGCCGGTGGCAGCGATGGCAAGTTCAACCTCGACGAGCTGGAAGCCGCGGTGCTGGGTAACCACAGCTACCTGGCCGAGATGGTGTTGCCGGAATTGCTGGCCCAGTGTGATGCCCAGGGTTCCACCCCAGTGATGCTGGCAGAGGGCGTGTCCAAAGACATCAGCGCTGCCTGCGATGCGTTGACGCGCTGGAACGGCAAACAGGATAACGACAGCATTGGTGGGGCGCTCCTGCGTGAGTTTGCCCATAACTTCAGTGAAGATACCATGCTGACCGTCCCCTTTGATTTCACGGCTGCGGCATCTACGCCTAATACCCTGGCCACCGATGGCAGTGCCCTCAGGGCGCTGGCGCTGGCGGCACTGAACCTGGAGAACGCCGGTTTTGCCGTGGATGCCCCTCTGGGCAATGTGCAATTTGTGGAGCGCTCGCTGCCCAACGGTTTGCCAAGCGGACAGCGTTTGCCATGGCCCGGCAGTCACAACGCCGAGGGCGGTTTTAACGTGTTTTCCACCAGCACCAGCGGTGATGACACCCTTATCCCACAGCACAGCTATGCGCCATCCCTGGATGTGCTCAGCGGCAAGCCACTGCGCTCAGGGCTCACCGACAAGGGGTATCAAATTCGTTATGGCTCCAGTTGGATGATGGCGGTGAACTTTACCGATACCGGCGTGGATGCCCGTGGCATTCTGACTTACTCGGAAACCAGCAATATCCTGAGGCCTGAATTTGCCGACCAGACGCTGCTGTATTCTACCCAGAAGCGCTTCCGTCCGTTCCTGTTTGCTGAAGCCGATATTGCGGCGGATGTAAAAGAGACGCTGGAACTTTCGGGCGACAGCATTCGTTAACATTTGCAGTAAACTGCACAGAAAAAAACCGGCCCCAAGGGCCGGTTTTTGTTTGCCAGGCCCTGCTCACAGGCGCCCTTGTATCGGCTTGGTTGCCAGCGGTTAAGTGCGGGTTAAGAGATGGCAACTTAACTGAAAATAAATTACGCAATATGCGGGATCGCGATCCCAGTATCAGCTCTTGGTGAAATTTAATTACGAAAAATGGCCGTCGATCAAAGGCGGGCTCTTGCCTTTTGACTATCCTTGCCGCGAATTTTGAGTCGCACTCATACACCAGCGTCTATCACGACTCAGACCCCAACGTTTATCGCACCCCTGGTGCCAAGGTTGAGCCCATGTCCAACGAAACCATCACTGCCCCTGCTACGCAGGCAAGCATCTCTTCCACAGTTTCACAGCCCAACAAAGCCATGCCCGGCAATGCCATGCCCTGGACGGCGCAGGATACCACCTGGATGCTGAGCCTGTTTGGCACCGCCGTGGGCGCAGGCATTTTGTTTTTGCCCATTAATGCCGGTATGGGCGGCTTCTGGCCGCTGGTGATGATGGCGCTCCTGATTGGCCCCATGACGTACCTCGCCCACCGGGGGCTGTCGCGTTTTGTGTGCTCTTCATCCATTGCCGGAAGCGATATCACCCAGGTGGTGGAAGAGCATTTTGGCAAGGGCGCCGGTAAAGCCATTACTGTGCTGTATTTCTTCGCGATTTATCCCATAGTGCTTATCTATGGCGTGGGTATTACCAACGTGGTCGACAGCTTTATGGTGAACCAGCTGGGCATGGAGTCGCTGCCGCGCTGGTTGCTCTCAGGCGTGCTTATCCTCGGCATGATGTCGGTGATGGTGGCCGGTGAAAAAATAATGCTCAAGGTGACCCAGTTTTTGGTGTACCCGCTGGTGGCGATTCTCGCCTTTATGTCGCTGTACCTCATGCCCAACTGGAACCTGGCCGCCGTCAGCGAAGTGCCTGCCGCCGGAGACTTCCTCGGTACCATCTGGCTGACCATTCCCGTGCTGATTTTCGCCTTTAACCACTCGCCCGCCATCAGTCAGTTCGCGGTGTCGCTTAAGCGAGACCATGGCAGCAATGCTTCCCGCAAGGCCGATATCATACTTCGCAACACCGCCATGATGCTGGTGGGCTTTGTGATGTTGTTTGTGTTTTCCTGCGTGCTGTCCTTAAGCCCGGCGCAGCTGGCCGAGGCCAAGAGCCAGAACCTGCCGATTCTGTCGTACCTTGCCAACGTGTTCGACAGTGGTTTCGTCAGCTACTTTGGCCCCTTCATCGCCTTTGTGGCCATAGTGTCCTCTTTCTTCGGCCACTACATGGGTGCCAGCGAAGGCATGAGTGGCATTATCAAGAAGCAGCTCGAAGGCAAGGGCAAGCCGGTCAACGAAGCCAAACTGAACCGCTTTATCCTGGGCTTTATGTTCCTGACCATCTGGGCGGTTGCCGTGATTAACCCCAGTATCCTCGGCATGATTGAAGCCCTCGGTGGCCCCATTATTGCCGCCATCCTGTACCTGATGCCCATGTACGCCGTGTATCGGGTGCCGGCGCTCAAGGCCTACCGTGGCCGTATCAGCAACATCTTCGTGATAGTTGCCGGTTTGCTGTCGATGACTGCCATCCTCTACGGTCTGGCGGCCTGAGTTGATTCAAGGGCGGCCCATGGCGTCGCCTCTGCGTTTGGAGCCTTCCATGTTCAGTACCTTTGATATTTACAAGATTGGTATCGGGCCTTCGAGTTCCCATACAGTCGGGCCCATGAAGGCTGCAAAAGCCTTTGTGGATATGCTTGAGAATCTTAATCTTTCAGGCCGGGTCGATAGCCTGAAAGCCGATGTGTACGGGTCGCTGTCGCTCACCGGCAAGGGCCACCACACCGACATCGCCATTTTGTTGGGGGTGATGGGCAACAGCCCTGAAAGCGTGGATATCGATGCGATTGCTGCCACCATAGCCGCCGTGAATGAGACCGAAACCCTGTGGCTTGAAAGTGGCAGACCAGTGCGCTTTGCCCGTGATGCCATGGTGTTCCATCCCCATGCTTTGCCACTGCATGAAAACGCCATGACCTTAAGCGCTTTTGCAGGGGATGAGCTGCTGGCAGCCAACACCTACTACTCCATCGGTGGTGGCTTTGTGGTGGAAGAGGCCGACTTTGGCAAGGCTCAGGTCGGTGGGACCTTGTTTCCGTATCCTTTCGAGGATGCCGAGCGGCTGGTACAGCTTTGCCGCGCCGAAGGGGTAAGCATTTCTACCCTGATGTTGGCCAACGAAAAGGCCTGCCACAGTGAAGAGTACATTTACCGCGGATTTCGCGATATCTGGCTGACCATGAAGCAGGCAATCGACCGAGGCTGCCATACCGAAGGTGTGCTTGCCGGGCCGCTGCGGGTACCTCGCCGGGCCCCGGCGCTGCTTAAGCAGCTGGAAACCAGCGGCCGTATCAGCGCCGATCCCATGGAAATTGTGGATTGGGTGAATCTGTTTGCCCTGGCCGTGAGTGAAGAAAACGCCGCCGGTGGCCGGGTGGTGACGGCGCCCACCAATGGCGCGGCTGGGATTATTCCGGCGGTGATGGCCTACTTTGACCGCTTTATTCAGCCCCTTGGGCAAAAGGAATACAGCCGCTTTTTGCTGGCATCTGCTGCCATCGGCAGTCTGTATAAGCGCAATGCCTCTATCTCTGGCGCCGAGGTGGGCTGTCAGGGTGAAGTGGGTGTCGCCTGCTCCATGGCGGCGGCGGGCCTGGCTGAACTCATGGGCGCCAGCCCGGCGCAGGTGTGTATGGCGGCCGAAATCGCCATGGAACATAACCTGGGACTGACGTGCGACCCGGTGGCCGGTCAGGTACAGGTGCCCTGTATCGAGCGCAATGCCATTGCGGCGGTGAAAGCCGTGAATGCGGCGCGGATGGCGCTGCGGCGCACATCAGACCCGCGGGTGAGCCTCGATAAGGTGATTGCCACCATGTACGAAACCGGTAAGGATATGCACGCCAAGTACCGTGAAACCAGCCTGGGCGGCCTTGCCATCAAGGTCACCAGCATTTGTGACTAAACTGAAAAGGCCATCAACGATGGCCTTTTTTATATAAAATTAACCGGTTATCAGCTCTTTGGCTTTTCTTCGTACATCAGGTAATAGCTCTTTTCCATGCCAAGGGCCTCGTAGGTGCGCTGGGCATTGGCATTTTCCTGCTCCACATAGAGACGGAAACTGGCGGCGCCGCCTTCGGCTGCGGCCATGTCTTTAACCGCCTGATAAAGACGGCTGTAGATGCCTTTGCGTCTGTGCTCAGGGCGAATGTAGACGCTTTGGATCCAGTAGTAATCTTTGGCGCGCCAGTCACTCCACTCGAAGGTCACCATCAGGGAGCCGGCAATCTCACCATCGATATCGGCCACCAGATAAAAGCCCTTGGCCGGGTTTTCCAGCAGGGTGG
Organism: Shewanella zhangzhouensis; assembly: GCF_019457615.1. Taxonomy (NCBI): domain Bacteria; kingdom Pseudomonadati; phylum Pseudomonadota; class Gammaproteobacteria; order Alteromonadales; family Shewanellaceae; genus Shewanella; species Shewanella zhangzhouensis. Next base: position 3,487,045 of record NZ_CP080414.1, on the reverse strand, counting down.
AGACGCCCTTGGTGAGGGTGGCTGTATCGAGCTGCAATCCTTCGGTTTCCATGGCCATGGCCTGGTTAAAGTTGACGATATCGGTTAAGTCGGCCGCCACAGCCTTGCGTATGTTCATCGGTCATTCCTGTTATTGTTTTAGAGCCGCTAATCTAGCACAGGGACACCCGCTTATGCAGCCTGCGGGAGAAGGAACGGACACTTCGGCTTGATAACGGAGAGCTCCGCCTGATAACGGAGAGTTATGTCTGATAACCAAGAGTTCCGCCTGATGTAATCGAAAACGGTGAGCTGGGCCATGAAGGTAAAAATGTCGGCTGCCCTGCATTCGACTAAAGTCGAATGCGACTACACTTAGCTAAGGTCTGAGACAGGTGTGAATTTCGGGGGATCCTATGGCCAAGCGTACCCGTGTTGCGCGTCCCAAGTTTTTTTCTAAGTCACATCAAATAGATAATTCGTTATACCACCAAGAAGAGCCGGGTGTTCAGCACCCTCTGCATTTTTGCCTGACGCTGGCGACCTTCGGATTGTGGGGCCTGGTGTGGTGGTATCTTATCCTTAAACAACAGGGCAAACGCGACATACTCACGGGCTTCGATGATGATTATTGGAGTTATCTGATTGAGCGTGAGCAGCCGCCGGCGGCCCTGTATCCTCAAAGATTCAATGCCGGGCAGCGCGGGACTTTTGATGCCTGAGGCCTGCTAACTTGTGAGGCCGATCCTCACGCCTTGCCACAGCAAATGTTAATATTCGCGTTCGGCTATCTGATGCCGAGCGCGCCGGGAAGGATGCTTAGCGTGCCCCTTTGGCAAGTTACATAAGGTTCTGTATGTCTGCTACTCCACCCGCTAATTTGTGGCGCCGCTGGTGCGCCGTGCCCCTGTGGCTGCAAATCCTCACCGGTATGTTGCTCGGTATTGGTGTTGGCCTTGTCCTTGGACCCGACGCCAGTGCCCTGAAACCCATAGGCACCCTGTTTGTAAACACCATCAAAATGCTGATAGTGCCCTTGGTATTTTGCTCGTTGATTGTGGGTGTTACCTCGATGCAGGATACCGCCCGCATGGGGCGCATCGGTTTCAAGTCCTTTGCCTTTTATCTGGCCACGACCGCCATTGCCATCTCGGTGGGCCTTATGGTGGGTTGGCTGCTTGAGCCTGGCGCGGGTCTGAGCCTTGAAGGTCATGACCTGAGTGCGGAAGTGAAAACGGCCCCCTCAGTGATGGACACTCTTATCAACATAGTGCCCACCAACCCGGTGGCGGCCCTTGCCAGTGGTCAGATTTTACAGGTGATTGTTTTCGCCGTGGCCTTGGGGGTGGCGCTGGTGCTGATTGGTGACCATGGTAAGCCAGCCATCAAGGTGTTCGAGAGCCTTGCCGAAGCCATGTATAAACTCACCGACATGGTGATGAAGCTTGCCCCCTATGGTGTATTCGGTCTGATGGCCTGGGTTGCAGGCGAGTACGGCATAGATATGTTGCTGCCGCTGATTAAGGTGATTGTTGCCGTGTATCTGGGCTGTGCCCTGCATATTCTGGGCTTCTACTCCTTGGTGCTGAAGCTGGTTGCTGGACTCAATCCTATCCAGTTTTTCAAAGGGATCAGTAACGCCATGGCGGTGGCTTTTACCACCTCCAGCAGCGCTGGCACCCTGCCTGCCAGCATGAAGTGCGCCAGCGAGTATCTTGGCGTAAACAAGAAGATTTCCAGCTTTGTGCTGCCCCTTGGCACCACCATCAATATGGACGGCACGGCCCTGTATCAGGGGGTGACAGCGCTCTTTGTGGCGCAGGCCTTTGGTGTGGACTTAACCTGGGTGGACTACCTCACCATAGTGCTGACTGCCACCCTGGCATCCATTGGCACTGCCGGGGTACCGGGAGCCGGGCTTGTGATGCTGACTCTGGTGCTGACCACGGTGGGCTTGCCCCTTGAAGGGGTGGCCATTATCGCCGGTATCGACCGGATTCTGGACATGGCCCGCACCGTGGTGAATGTGTCCGGCGACCTGGTGGCCACCACTGTGATTGCCCGCTCAGAAGGGGAAATTGATATCGCTCACTATAATGCCGACATGGAAACCAGCGCCGAAATGGCACAGGCACGGGAAGAAGCCTGATTGACTGAGCAGAGTTGATGCATAACAAAAGCCCCGCTTGAGCGGGGCTTTTTGCTGTGAGCGCTGAGGCGTACATTCGTCTGGCAGACTTTGTTAATTGGGCCTGGTCAATGACGTTTGGCCAGCAGGGCGCTCAGAGGCGGCTTAAAATCAGCAGCACTTTTCCTTCGCTGTCGAACAGGCGTAACTTACCTTCGGCTTCGTCCAGCTTTCTGACCCTGGGCAGGGCGTCGGCGACTCTGGCTTCCTGATCCATCAGGGCATCGACACAGGCCTTGCGGGTGGTGCCCGAAGGGGTCAGCAGCAACTGATTGCCTTGCAGTTCAAAACTGCCAAAAAAGTTATTGCAGCTGTTGTTGCCAAGGAGTTTATTGCCCTCTTCAAATACCAGTTTTGCGGGGCTGTAGTCGATGACAGGGCGATCCTTCACCTGTTCTATGTGCCAGCTTCCGAGCAAATTGAATTCAACAGCGTCAGAATAAGGGGATGATTGGCAGCCCACCAGCGCCAGTGCGCCGGCCATCAGGGCAAATTTCTTGATCATGCGGGTTTCCATACTGTACTTTGACGGGCGACGTCGGCATGCCGCCATTCAGGGGCGATTATGTGGTGGAACAGATGAAAAGTGTAATGAAATTTCTGAAAATCCTGCATTGGCTTGGTCTGACCATGGTACTTGGCGGAGTTTGGCTCTATCTGGGTACAGAGCTGACAGCGCAGGTCACTGGTATGCTGTGGGCGTCAGTTCTGTTGGGGCTGGGGTTGGTGTTGATGTCCCCTTTTCCGGTTGTGCTCGTAATCGAGTGGGCCAGGGGACAATCAAGCAGCTGAGGTGCGAAAGCTCTTTCGCTTTCCTCAGGAGACTAAGCGTCGGGAGGTGTGGTGTCTTCGCTACTTTGGGGTTTGGGATACAGGCGACTGCGGACTTTTTCCAGTTCGTCCCTGGCTTCTGCGAGCATGGGCGCCAGCTCAAGATGCGAATCCGGGGTAAAAAATTTGTGCCCCGTCATCACCCGCTGATCTTCCAGTTTGCGGCCGAATTGTTTGTGCAGCCGGGTCACCAGAGAGTCCAGGTTGGCTTCACTGTCGACAAAGGCCAGCAGGATGATTTGTTCCCCGATTCGGGCCGCAACGTCCGCTTCCCTGAGGTTTTCAAATACCACCTGTGCCAGGGCACGCAGTTTTTCCTGTGATTCTTCGGCCTCGTACTGAGTGCCATTTTCCATGACCACCAGCCCGGCATGGGAGCCCAAACGCCGGCTCAAATTGAGCTGTCTGGGGGCCATCAAATTAAAGCCGTTGTCATTGAGCATCTGCGTGGATTCATCCTGCAGCGACATATGTTCAAGGCGACTCATCTGGCGCAACACATTCAATTCACTCTCGAGCAGCGACAGCATGGGCTCTGCCAGCGTCCGGCCGCTGTCGATGTTGGGGGGTAATTTGTCACACACCAGCAGCACTGCGCCAAAGGGGCTGCCACCGGGCCAGCTCAGGGAAAACTCAATCAGTCCGTGATGCCAAATGCCTTCATCGGGCAGCTCAGTATTGGACAGTCGCTGTTTGAGGTTGTCTATGGGTTCAATGGCGCCCAGGGTCAGGCCGAGGTTTTTATGTTGTTTCAGAGTAAGGATTTTGGCGTCGCCAGCTTGGTACTGCACTATGGCGCAGGCACTGGCTTTAAACAGCTGACACAACAGCTGCGTCAAGTGCTGCCATCGGGATTCATCGATGGCAGTGTTGGGAGAATCAAATAACCAGGTTACAGGTTCAGACATAGGGTATTCAAATGTGTAATTGTTGTTATTCCGTAATACGTTAGTCGCGAATCGCTTAAAAAGCCAGTCTGGCCGCAAAGCTGGTTATTGGGTGAGGGTCGCCAATTGAATTTCTGCGGCCTTTGCCTTTTGCTCTCGTTGCCAGGATTGCAGGTTTTCTTTGGCCAACATCAGCATAGGGCCGAGCTTGCTGCCTGAATCCGGCGAGAAAAATCGAAAACTGTAATCCAGTTTAAGAGTCGGCTCCTGCTGGGCCAGTTGGCGTTCAACCCGCTGCACTATATGGTTGAGATCCCGTTCATTGTCCAAAAACGCCAGCACCACAAACAGGGTATCGCTGTAATGGGCTGCAATGTCGGCGGTGCGGATGGTGTGCTGTATGATGCCGCCGAGCAGGCGGTGATGTTTTTCGTTGAGATCGGCGTCGGGGCTTTGTTGCTGCAACTCAAAAAACAATATGCCTGCATGAGCCCCGAAACGGCGGCCAAGATTCAATTGTCTTGGCGCCATCATGATAAAACCGTAGTGGTTTAACATGCCGGTTTCCCTGTCCCGCATTGAAAGGGATTCCACCCTGTGACTTTGGCACAGCAACGCCAGGTCTTGCTGTAACAGGATTTGAAACGGCTCCAACATCAGACTGTTAATGGTCTGGTTTTCGACCCGCTTGTGGGAGAGCACGCACAAACAGCCAAAGATTGAGCCATCGGGCCAGAGAATGGGGCGGGCAAGCAGTCCCAGACAGCTGTCAAAATCGGTGGGTAAGTCACCTGCATGGTATTTGGACAAATCCAGTGATACACCATCGGGCATGGCATTGACCAAATCCAGAAACAGCGGCGTGTCCCGGTCAAACATCTGCCCTGATGTAAAGTGGGGCAGGCTGGCGATGGCACTGACGAGTACTTCAAAACCGAGCGACACCCTCTGCACCACAAACACATAGTCTGCTTCGTAATAGCGTTTGATGAGCTCACACTGATGCATCCAACGAACCAGATTGACCTGGGGGCTGTCGGACTCCAGCAGGCTGGCATGGGGATTGATGGTTTCAGGCAACATAAAGGCAGTACCTTTCACAGGGAACTGTCATACAGTGTGGTCGCGAACCGCAGGAACCGCAAATTAAAGGTCGATATTGATTGTTGGCTTTCTTAGGGCTAACTCCCTGTATAATGACTGCTTTCCAAAGGAGAACCAGAGATGCAGATACGGCAGGCAACCCCGGGTGATATTGACCAGCTGGTTCGGCTTGAACAGCGTTATGGCCGGGATGAACTGGGTGATAATGATGCCCGTCTGGAGGCGCAGCTCAATGGTCGTCGGGAGTTTACCCTTCTGATTGCAGAGCATTTGGTCGTCGTGGCAGAAGATGCGGGGCAAATCATGGCCTATGCCATCGTTGCCGACGAAGGCTTTTATCTGGGGCAGATTTTTTATCGCAAGCTTTTTCAGCGGCTTGGAAGTTATCAGCAGTCAAACCCTGGGCAACGAGGCGGCGCGGGACAACACTCAGCCGCAGGCTGCTATGGCCCTGTGTGGGTGGACAGTCGCTATCGCGGCAAGGGCGTCTTCGGTGCCCTGTTTGACAAGGTGCTGGAACTATCCAACGGGCGTTACTCGCCTCTGTTTACCTTTATTGCTGAAGAGAATCAGCACTCGCTGAACGTCCATGTGAAGCGCGCCGGGATGGAGGTCCTGGACTTTTTTGAGGATGGGGGAAGAGGCTTTTATCTACTGAAGTGCCCCGAATGAGCGTTCACTCCACGGACTGTCGCAGCCGCAATTTATAGGTTAAGTTTAGGTTACGAGCAGCCATACTGTACGACGGCCTATGCAGGTAAATTTCCAGTTGTTTGATCGCAGCTTTCTGTTGGCAGTGCGCGAGTCCTTTATTGCGCTGTTACCGTTTCTGCTTATTAATGCGCTGCTGGCGCTTTTTCCTGTACTTGCCACAGCGCTGGCTCCTGAACTGTCGGTATATGATGCCTTTCATTGGTTTGAAGGCATAAGCGATACGCTCGGGCGGCTTTTTCCGCTGCTGGCGATGTTGTCGCTGTCGTACCACTTTGCCAAGTATCTGGATATTTCGGCGGTGGCCTCGGCCACCCTGTCCCTTTGCATCATCTTTTCGCTGCATGTGCACACCAGTGGTGGGCTGGTGTTCAGCGATTATTTGCTGGAGGTACTGGGTGACCCGCGCATGGTGATTACCCCCATATTGGCCGCCTACATCATGCGGCACTTCTTAAAGTTCCCCCAGTTACATATGGTGCGAAGTGCCGAAATCAGCGCGTATTTGAGTCAGCACCTGAACCTGATTATTCCCATGGTGCTGACTTATACGCTGGTGGTTCTCATCCTTAAGGCCATGAGCATGCTGTTGGTGCTGGGTATTTCTCCCATGGTGGATGCGGTGGGTGAGTTCGGCCCCATGGGACAGATTATTTTCAGGGTGCTGCTGACACACATACTCTGGTGTTTTGGGGTACATGGCGATAATGCCTTTCTGCTGCTGATTGGCGATGACAATGGTCTGCAATACCTGGCACCCAACCTGACCTTCAGCGAGTTTATGGATCTTTTTGTGCTGCTGGGCGGCAGTGGTGCCACCATTCCATTGCTGATAGCCATCTTTTTGGAAAGCCGCGACGAGCAGAGCCGGCATCTGGCCAAAATTGCCGTGCCTTTCTCCGTGGTAAACATCAATGAAATTTTGATTTACGGCTTGCCCATCGTTTTTAACCTGCGCCTCGCGATTCCCTTTGTGCTGCTGCCCTGCCTGAATGTGCTCATTGCCTGGATGGCGATTTCCGCAGGCTTTTTGAGTTTTGATGGCAAACCCTTCCCCTGGGTGACGCCACTGTTTTTGAATGGCTGGATTGCGTCGGGCGGTTTTGCCGTGGTGGCGCTGCAGCTCTTTTTGGTCACGGTTGGTGTATTCATTTACCGGCCATTTATTCGTAAGTACAGCACCTTCACCGATGCCAATCAGTACGATAGAGAGCTCATTAAACGTACCGAGTTACAAAAGGATATTGAGCGCATGTCCGAGCGGCAGTATAGCCGTAATCAGTCAGAAACCCTTGCTGCCAGTCGCAATCTGGAGCGGACGGTTCGCGAAGTACTGAGCGGTGAGCTGCTGGTGCACTACCAGCCAAAACTCAAGCTGCCTGGCAGGGAGGTGGTTGGTTTCGAGGCGCTTTTGAGGCTTAAGGATGCCGACGGCAATATAAAGGGCCCCTGGTTTATTGATCATTTTCAGCGTGCCGGGTACTCCCACGTGATAGACCGTTTTGTGATTAGTACGGTGGCGGAGGATTTGAGACGCTGGCAGGCAGCGGGCTTTTCGCCCAAGGTCAGTATCAATCTCGATCCCAACAACTTAAACGATGTGCTGATGCTCGACAGGCTGCGCACTACGTTGGGGGAATTTGCCCATCAGGTTGAAGTGGAAATCCTCGAACGGGCATTTATGCGGGATCTGCAAGGCATCAACCGCGCCATCGCCCAGTTGCAGGCGTTGGGGTTTCGATTCTTGCTGGATGACTTCGGCACGGGATTTTCCAGTCTTAGTCTGTTGACTCAGATTTCGGTAGATGGCATCAAGCTTGACCGGAGTATCCTTGGCAAAACCGATACCGATCAGGGCAGGGTGCTTTACCGGCAAATTTGCCAGCTGTGTAAGTCGTTAGGGTTCCAGTTGGTGGCCGAGGGCGTCGAAACCCCATCGGAGGCGAGCTTCGTCGGTGATGCCGGTGTGGATTATGTCCAGGGTTGGTTGTTTGCCAAGGCATTGCCTCAAGCCCAGGCAATGGAATATGCGCTCAATCATGGCAAAATAACCCCTAACGATTTGGACATCATCTGACACTATGCAACATATTCAACAGCTGTTAATGCCTTACCAACAACATGCGCTTGGCGCCTGGGACAGATTGCGCCTCGGGTACAGCCTCTGCGTGCATGGGGGCGTCGAAGTTAAGGCCTTTCGAGGCGGTGAGCCTCAGGCTTATTGGCTGCAAGTGCCCGAAGGCTATGTGCATTGCGGCACTGTTCATTCGGTGGATACGGCTTGGCAGTGGGACATTTCGCCGGGTGGCACTCTGGAGCCTCTGAAGTTGGAAGCAGTGCCCGAAAGCCAGTTAGGGTTTTTATTGGTGCAGGCGGCGCACTTCGACCACTGCTATTAGTTGACCTCGGCCACCAACAGACCGTTGCTTCGGTCTGACCACAGCCACTGACTGAGTTGTGTCGGTGTGAGGTACCTACGGGGTGAGCCAGAAACAAAAAAACCGCCGAAAGGCGGTTTTTTTATGGGCGAGCGTCTGATTACAGACCCGCGTCCGCGCGCAGCGCTTCTGCCTTGTTGGTTTGTTCCCAAGGGAACTCGTTACGGCCAAAGTGACCGTAAGCGGCAGTGGCCTGATAGATAGGACGTGCCAGGTTCAGCATTTCGGTCAGGCCGTATGGGCGCAGGTCGAAGTGCTGGCGTACCAGGGCGATGAGCTTATCTTCTGGCAGCTTACCGGTACCGAAGGTCTCGATGCTGATAGACGTTGGCTCGGCCACACCGATGGCGTAGGACACCTGGATTTCACAGCGGTCAGCGAGACCTGCGGCCACGATGTTTTTGGCAACATAGCGGGCGGCGTAGGCAGCTGAGCGGTCAACCTTGGATGGGTCTTTACCGGAGAAAGCGCCACCACCGTGACGGGCCATGCCGCCGTAGGTGTCAACGATGATCTTACGACCAGTCAGACCACAGTCGCCCATTGGGCCACCGATAACGAAACGACCGGTTGGGTTGATAAAGAACTTGGTGTCTTTGTTCAGCCACTGGGCAGGTACCACAGGCTTGATGATGGTTTCCATCACACCTTCCACCAGATCAGACTGAGACACAGAGTCGCAGTGCTGGGTAGAGAGTACGATGGCATCGATACCCACAATCTTGCCTTCGTCATAGGCGAAGGTCACCTGAGACTTGGCGTCGGGGCGCAGCCAGGACAGGGTGCCGTCTTTACGGACTTCTGACTGACGCTTCACCAGTGCGTGAGCGTAAGTGATTGGGGCTGGCATCAGCACGTCGGTTTCGTTGCTGGCGTAGCCGAACATCAGGCCCTGGTCACCGGCGCCCTGTTCACGTGGGTCAGCACGGTCAACACCCTGGTTGATGTCAGGAGACTGCTTACCAATGGCGCTCAGTACCGCGCAGGAATCGGCATCGAAGCCCATGTCTGAATGCACATAGCCGATTTCACGTACGGTTTTACGGGTCAGTTCTTCGATATCGACCCAGGCAGAGGTAGTGATTTCGCCACCGACCATCACCATACCGGTTTTCACGTAGGTTTCGCACGCTACGCGGGCCTTGGGATCCTGCTCCAGGATTGCGTCCAGCACAGCATCGGAAATCTGGTCTGCAATTTTATCGGGATGACCTTCTGAGACCGACTCAGAGGTAAACAAGTGTTTTGCCATGTTTGGAAAATCTCGACTTTTTAAGCGTTAAACGTGTAGAAGCATCTACATCTAGACGGCCATTTTAGTTGAAATTACGTTCACGATCATCCCCCGGATCAGAAAATTTAGTGCCAATTGTGACCAAGATAGGACTGGGGAAGGGGGCTGTTTTATAGAGAAAATCAATTACTTTAACAAATTCAGGGTGATAAAGGCCTGATGTGCTGTGGTTTATTCCATGCGTTTTTGTATGCGACCAGCGAAACAACCCCCTGATAGCGCCTCACTGGTTTTGCCAGCCGTCAATATGGAAATTTAAATTTGCGTCCACAAGCCCTGTTAAGGGAAAATATGTGCCCACAATTGCCCGAAAAGCCTCAATACAAGCAGGAGAGAGCATGTCTCGTAAAGAACTCGCCAACGCTATCCGCGCACTCAGCATGGACGCCGTTCAAAAGGCCAACTCCGGTCACCCCGGTGCCCCCATGGGGATGGCAGATATTGCCGAAGTCCTTTGGCGCGGTCATCTGAAGCATAACCCCACCAATCCACAGTGGGCCGATCGCGATCGTTTCATCCTCTCCAATGGCCACGGCTCCATGCTGCACTACTCGCTGCTGCACCTGGCCGGTTATGACCTGTCTATTGAAGACCTCAAGCAATTCCGTCAGTTGCACTCACGCACTCCAGGCCACCCTGAGTACGGTTATGCCCCAGGCATTGAAACTACCACAGGTCCTCTGGGTCAGGGCATCACCAACGGCGTGGGTATGGCCATTGCTGAGAAAGTGCTGGCTGCCCAGTTCAACCGTGACGGTCACGACATCGTTGACCACTTCACTTACGTGTTCATGGGTGACGGCTGCTTGATGGAAGGTATCTCCCACGAGGCTTGCTCCCTGGCGGGCACCCTGGGTCTGGGCAAACTGATTGCTTTCTGGGATGACAACGGCATCTCCATCGACGGTCACGTTGAAGGCTGGTTTACCGACGACACGCCAAAGCGTTTCGAATCTTACGGCTGGCACGTGATTGCCGGTGTTGACGGTCACGACAGCGACGCCATCGATGCAGCCATCAAGGCGGCCAAGGCTGATCCACGTCCAACCCTCATCTGCTGCAAAACCATCATTGGTTACGGCTCGCCAAACAAATCCGGTTCACACGACTGTCACGGCGCGCCACTGGGCGATGCTGAAATCGCAGCTGCCCGTGAATTCCTCGGCTGGAAGCACGACCCATTCGTTATCCCTGCTGACATTTATGCCCAGTGGGATGCCAAAGAAGCCGGTATCGCCTCTGAAAAAGCCTGGGATGCCAAGTTTGCCGCTTACGCCGCTGCTTACCCAGAGCTGGCCGCAGAATACCAGCGCCGCGTGAACGGCGAACTGCCTGCCAACTTCGGCGCAGAAGCCCAGGCCTATATCGAGAAGCTGCAGAACAACCCTGCCAACATTGCTTCCCGTAAAGCCTCGCAAAACGCCCTGGAAGCCTTTGGCGCCATGCTGCCTGAATTCCTTGGCGGCAGTGCCGACCTGGCCCCATCCAACCTGACCATGTACTCGGCTTCCAAGTCCATCACAGGTGATGACGCCAGCGGTAACTACCTGCACTACGGTGTGCGTGAGTTCGGTATGACCGCCATCATCAACGGTATCGCCCTGCACGGCGGCTTTGTGCCATACGGCGCTACCTTCCTGATGTTTATGGAATATGCCCGTAACGCCATGCGTATGGCTGCGCTGATGAAGGTGCAGAACATTCAGGTTTACACCCACGACTCTATCGGTCTGGGTGAAGACGGCCCGACTCACCAGCCAGTAGAGCAAATCGCTTCTCTGCGTGTGACCCCGAACATGAGCACCTGGCGCCCATGTGACCAGGTTGAGTCTGCCGTGGCCTGGAAATACGCCATCGAGCGCAAAGACGGCCCAACCTCGCTGATCTTCTCCCGTCAGAACCTGGCACAAATGCCACGCAGCGCCGAGCAGCTGGCCAATGTCGCCAAGGGCGGCTACGTGCTGGTAGACAGCGCTGCGGCGCCTGAGCTCATCATCATCGCCACCGGCTCTGAAGTTGAGCTGGCTGTGAAGGCCCAGGCCGAACTGACCGCCAAGGGCAAGCAGGTACGTGTGGTGTCCATGCCATCCACCGACGTGTTCGATAAGCAGGATGCTGCGTATAAAGAAGCGGTACTGCCTGCCAGCGTCACAAAACGCGTGGCCGTGGAAGCGGGTATTGCCGATTACTGGTATAAGTATGTGGGCCTGAACGGCCGCATCATAGGCATGACCAGCTTCGGCGAGTCAGCGCCAGCCAATCAGCTGTTCGAAATGTTCGGCTTCACCGTCGACAAGGTGGTTGCCGCCGCCGAAGAGCTGCTGGGTTAATACTGACGCGAGCAAGGTGGCAGCCTGGCTGCCACCGGTCTGACCGGCGTTGCCGGTCAGCCTCTGTCGGCAGGGGAGCCGACAGGGTTTTCACCCTCCCCAGAGGATTTGCTCACCACTATGATCCGTGTTGCTATCAATGGTTATGGCCGCATCGGCCGCTCCGTACTGAGGGCGCTTTATGAGTCCGGAAAACGGGGCCAGATGCAGCTGGTCGCCATTAATGAACTGGCCAAGCCCGAGGCCATAGTTCACCTGACCAATTACGACACCACCCACGGCCGTTTCCATACCCGTGCCAGCCTCAATGAAGGCATGATGCACCTTGGAGATGACGCCATCCGCTTGCTGGCCGTTGAAGATGCCGCCGCGCTGCCCTGGCAGGAGCTGGATGTGGATTTGGTGTTTGAGTGCACAGGCGCCCTCAATGACAGGCAAAGCGCCGAAGCCCATATTCATGCCGGTGCCCGCAAGGTACTGATAAGCCACCCGTCTTCTGCCGATGTCGATGCCACCATCGTTTATGGTGTCAACGATGCCAGCCTTAAAGCCACAGATACCGTTGTCTCCAATGCCTCCTGCACCACCAACTGTCTGGTGCCGGTCATCGACGTGCTCGACCGTCACTTCGGTGTGAAAAGCGGCGCCATCACCACCATTCACTCGGCCATGAACGATCAGCAGGTGATTGATGCTTACCATGACGACCTGCGCCGCACCCGCGCTGCCAGTCAGTCGATTATCCCGGTGGACACCAAGCTTGCCCGCGGGATTGAGCGCATTCTGCCGCAGATGAAAGACAAGTTTGAGGCGATTTCGGTACGGGTGCCTACCATTAATGTCACCGCTATCGACCTTTCGGTGACCCTGGATACCCGGGTAGACATCGACACCGTCAACGCCGCACTCAAGGCCGCCGCCGATGGCAGCGCCAGTGGCATACTGGGCTATACCGACGAGCCTCTGGTATCATGTGACTTTAACCATGATCCGCGCTCCAGCGTGGTGGATGGCACCCAGACCCGTGTCAGCGCCGGGCATCTGGTGAAAATGCTGTTGTGGTGCGACAACGAGTGGGGTTTTGCCAACCGCATGCTCGATACTGCCCTGGCCATGGCCGCCACACAGGCTGATTGACCCTACAGGATAATGAAGAAGAGCAGGGACAAGCTTTTCTCACAAGAATTTGTTTTTGATTAAAAATAAGGAAGCAATACCATGACAATTATCAAAATGTCAGACCTGGATCTTAACGGCAAGCGCGTGCTTATCCGTGAAGATCTGAACGTGCCTGTGGCCGACGGCGTGGTCACCAGTGACGCCCGTCTGCGCGCCTCTTTGCCCACCATTAAGCTGGCGCTGGAAAAAGGCGCTGCGGTAATGGTGATGTCTCACCTGGGCCGTCCGACCGAAGGCGAGTACAACGAAGAGTTCTCCATGAAGCCTGTGGTGAACTACCTGACTGCCGCGCTGGATTGCCCCGTGCGTCTGGTCAGCGACTACCTCGATGGCGTTGATGTGGCCGTTGGTGAAGTGGTTGTGTTCGAAAACGTGCGCTTCAACAAGGGCGAGAAGAAGAACGACGAGGCGCTGTCGAAGAAGATGGCAGCCCTGTGTGACGTCTACGTGATGGACGCCTTCGGAACCGCGCACCGCGCCGAAGCCTCCACCAACGGCGTGGGTCTCTATGCCCCTGTCGCCTGCGCCGGTCCCTTGCTTGCTGCTGAGCTAGATGCTCTTGGCAAGGCGCTGGACAACCCAGCCCGCCCGCTGGTGGCCATTGTGGGTGGCTCCAAGGTATCAACCAAGCTGACCGTGCTCGAGTCACTCTCCGGCATCGTTGATCAGCTGGTTGTCGGCGGCGGTATCGCCAACACCTTTATTGCCGCAGCCGGTAATCAGGTGGGCAAGTCGCTGTATGAAGCCGACCTGATTGATGAAGCCAAGCGTCTGGTAGCCAATGCCCAGAGCCGCGGCGGCGATATCCCTGTGCCGACCGATGTGGTGGTGGGTAAAGAGTTCAGCCCAACAGCCGCTGCTACCCTGAAAGATGTGAGCGATGTTGCCGCAGACGATATGATTTTTGATATCGGTCCAGACAGCGCCGAGGCCCTGGCCGCCATCCTCAAGAACGCCGGTACCATCGTATGGAATGGCCCTGTGGGTGTGTTCGAATTCGACCAGTTCGGTGAAGGCACCAAGCGCATCGCCCAGGCGATTGCCGAGTCTTCTGCTTTCTCTATCGCCGGTGGCGGCGATACTCTGGCGGCCGTAGATAAATACGGTATCGCCGACAAGGTGTCTTACATCTCTACCGGTGGCGGCGCCTTCCTTGAGTTCCTCGAAGGCAAGGAGCTGCCAGCCGTAGCCATGCTCACCGCCCGTGGTGCCAAGGCGTAACACTGCAACAAATTACTATTATTAAAAAAACCGCCTCCCGGGAGACCGGGAGGTATAAAAATCAGTCCAAACGATAGCGACCTCGGTGACCCAAGTTCAGCATGGATGTCACCCTATTAATGGAGTAAAAAATGGCCCTTATTTCCCTACGTCAACTGCTGGACCACGCTGCAGAGCATGGTTACGGTGTGCCTGCGTTCAACGTGAACAACCTTGAGCAAATGCGCGCCATCATGCAGGCGGCCGAAGCCACCGACAGCCCTGTGATTGTTCAGGCCTCTGCCGGTGCCCGCAAGTACGCCCGTCCTCAGTTCCTCAAGTACCTGATGAACGCCGCCCTCGAGCAGTATCCCGATATCCCTGTGTGTATCCACCAGGACCACGGCACCCACCCCGACGTGTGCCAGCGTTCTATCCAGCTGGGTATGAGCTCGGTGATGATGGATGGCTCTTTGATGTCCGACGGTAAAACCCCGGCTTCTTACGATTACAACGTAGACGTGACCCGCAAGACTGTGGCATTTGCCCACGCCTGTGGTGTGTCTGTTGAAGGTGAAATCGGCTGTCTGGGTAGCCTGGAAACCGGTACTGCCGGTGAAGAAGATGGTATCGGCGCCGTTGGTGTACTGAGCCACGACCAGCTGCTGACCACCGCCGAAGAAGCCGCACGCTTTGTGGCCGACACCCACGTGGATGCCCTGGCCATTGCCATCGGTACCAGCCACGGTGCCTACAAGTTCAGCCGCAAGCCTACCGGTGACGTGCTGCGTATCGACCGCATCAAAGAAATCCACGCCCGTATCCCCAACACTCACCTGGTGATGCACGGCTCTTCTTCTGTGCCCCAGTACTGGCTGGAAATCATCAACCAATACGGTGGTGACATCCCTGAGACCTATGGTGTGCCGCTGGAAGAAATCGTTGAAGGCATCAAGCACGGCGTGCGTAAGGTGAACATCGACACCGACCTGCGTCTGGCCTCCACCGGCGCGGTACGTAAGTTCCTGGCCGAGAACCCAAGTGAGTTCGACCCACGTAAGTTCCTCAAGGCCTCCATGGAAGCCATGGCCGATATCTGTACCGAGCGCTACGAAGCCTTTGGCTGTGCCGGTATGGCTTCGAAAATCAAGCCGCTGTCACTGCAGGCCATGTACAAGCGTTATCAGACCGGCGAGCTGGACCCGAAGATCAATCTCTAATCTCGCTGAACTGAAAAAGCCCGCAATCGCGGGCTTTTTATTTGGCTGGCTCCTGTAAGCGGGTAAATGTGCGCTTTTGCTTATGCTCGCCGGACAAACGGGTTAGCATTAGCCCATTGCCGTTATGTCGGAGCAGAGGATGTCCAAGGTGTTTTCCCCGTTTCAGTTCGATAACAGTTTTGTCCGGCACATGGAGGGCTTTTTTGAGCCCTGGCAAGGGGCGAGGGTACCAGCGCCGGCCATGGTGTGCTTTAACCAACAGCTCGCCGACGAGCTGGGGATGGATGCAGATGCCATGGAAGACAGCCGTCTTGCGGCTTTCTTTTGTGGCATGCTGACCGCCGAAGGCAGCGAGCCCGTTGCCATGGCCTATGCGGGCCACCAGTTTGGCGGCTTCTCACCGAGGCTGGGGGATGGTCGCGCCTTATTGCTTGGAGAAATCACGGATATTCATGGAAGGCGCCGCGACCTGCACCTTAAAGGGTCGGGGCGCACCCAGTTTTCCCGCGGCGGTGACGGCAAGGCGGTGCTTGGGCCCGTGCTTCGCGAATATCTGATGGGCGAGGCCATGTATGCCCTGGGTGTTCCCACTTCCAGAGCGCTGGCGGCCGTGACCACCGGCGAAGACATTTACCGTGATGGCATCAAGCCCGGCGCTGTGCTGGCACGGGTGGCATCGAGCCATATCCGGGTGGGCACCTTTGAGTACGCTGCATCGCGCGGCGACCATGAAGGGCTGCGTGAACTGGTTTATTACAGTCTGAAGCGCCACTATCCCGAGCTTATGAGCGATGAAGCGCCAGCGCTTGCGCTGCTCAATGCGGTGTCCCGGGCACAGGCAAAGCTGGTGGCAAGGTGGATGGGCATAGGCTTTATTCATGGGGTCATGAATACCGATAACGTCACTATCTCCGGTGAAACCATCGACTACGGGCCCTGCGCCTTTATGGACAGCTACGATGCCCGCACCGTGTTCAGCTCCATCGATCACGATGGCCGCTACGCCTATGGCAATCAACCCGGCATTGCCCGCTGGAATCTGGCCCGCTTTGCCGAAGCCCTGTTGCCGCTGCTGGCTGAGGATGAATCCGAGGCGCTGGCCCATGCCCAGTCGGTGCTCGATGGCTTTGCCGAGGTTTATACCAACGAATGGTTGGCTGTGTTTGCCGCCAAGTTTGGCTTGAAAACCGCACAGGATGGTGACCTTGAACTCTTTATGGACTTCCTGACCCTGCTCGGTGAGCTGAAACTCGACTTTACCCGGGCGTTCCGGGCGTTGGCGAACAGCCTTGGCGATACATCCGCTGCGGGCATTGAGGCCTTGAGCGACGACAGTGCCAAACTCGCCCCCTGGCTGACCCGTTGGCATGAGAGGCTTGGCTGCGAATATGGTCCCCAATCCGACTTTGCTCCGGATGCCAGGGCGTTGATGCAAGGCGTGAATCCCGTGTATGTCCCCCGCAACCATCTGCTGCAGGGGGCGCTGGACCGCGCCGAAGCCGGGGATATGGGGCCTTTCGAGCGCTTGCTGGAGGTGGTATGTCGTCCCTATGAAGAACGGGCGGGCTATGAGGCCTATGCTTTGGGCGCCCCGGAAGATTTCGGCCCCTTCCGTACATTTTGTGGCACCTGATGGGGGTGAAGTTTCCCCCAGTAATTTGTTCAGTCAAATGCCGGATTTTGTGGTGTATTTCGCATTTCCGGCCTCAGGTGGTACCATGTGCGGCGATTTTTGGGAGCGAAAACACCTGATAAGGATAAGAGAATGATGAACAAACTGCTGATTGCCGCGGCCCTGACGGCGGCGACACCTTTTGCCGCCATGGCCGGTGCCGACTTCGTGGAAGGCGACAAAACCTTTGCCGGTGAAGCCGAGCTGGGCGCCACTCTGACCACAGGCAATACAGACACCACCTCACTCAAGGGCCGTCTCGGGCTCAAGCATGAACTGGGTAACTGGGAAAACCAGTACACTCTGGAAGCGCTCTACAAGGAAGACACTGACGAAGTGACCGCCGAGCGCTACTTTGCCGGTGCCCAGGGCAACTATAAGTTTGACGACAGCAACTACCTGTTTGCCAACGCCAACTATGAACAGGACCCTTTTACCGGTTATGACTACAAGCTGACCGGCGCCGTGGGTTACGGTCATCGCTTTATCGACACCGAAAGTACCACTCTGGCCATGGAAGTGGGTCCCGGTTACCAGTATCGCCGTTTGGATGACGAGCAGAGTGCGCTTTTGGGTTACAGCTCAGAAGACAGCGTGGTAGCCCACGGTGTGCTGAACTTTGAAACCAAGATCAGTGATTCTTCCAAGTTCAAGCAACTCATCGTTGCCGACTATGGCGACCAGCTGGAAGCGCGCTCTGAAACCTCGCTGACCGCCAATATCATCGGTGCACTGGCAATGAAATTTGCTGTGATCGTGCGTTACAACAGCGAGCCGCTGGATGGTAAAAAAAGCACAGACACAGAAACCAACATGACACTGCTGTATTCTTTCTAAAATTCAGCCGTTCATAAAAAAGCGCCCAATGGGCGCTTTTTTATTACCACCTTGTGGGTAAATGTAAAAAAATAATGAATTTTTACGTGATTCAGATAAAGCTTATTCAATGAAAGTTGCGCTCAGTCAAGATTCTGGCCGTGAGTGTCGTGCTAATTTCAGCGCAGATCATAACAACAAAGGCAATCTATGAAGGCAAAGCATTTGAATGGGGGAGTCCATCGTATCGCAGGGATGGCGATTTCTTTCATGTTGGCGCTGTTTGCGCCTATGGCTTTGGCGAGCAGCGGTGGCGGTGGCGAATGGCTCGATTTGACCGGTGCCACAGTGGGATACCTTGCCATCACCATTTTCGTGTTGGCCTATGCCCTGGTGATGCTGGAAGAGAAGCTGCACCTGCGCAAGTCCAAGCCAGTGCTGGTGGCCGCCGGGATCATCTGGGGCATGTTGGGGTTTGTTTATTCGCAGCATGGCATGCCTCAGGTGGCTGAAGAGGCCTTTAAGCACAATCTGCTGGAATATGCCGAGCTGCTGCTGTTCCTGTTGGTGGCTATGACCTACATCAACGCCATGGAAGAGCGCGGCCTGTTCGATGCCTTGCGGGCCTGGATGGTGAGTCGTGGCTTCAGCCTGCGGCAGGTGTTCTGGCTCTGCGGCATTCTGGCATTCTTTATCTCACCGGTGGCGGATAACCTGACCACGGCACTGCTGATGTGCGCTGTGGTGATGAAGGTGGGGGGAGAGAATCGCCGCTTTATTGGCATCGCCTGTATCAATATTGTGGTTGCTGCCAACGCCGGCGGCGCCTTCAGTCCCTTTGGTGATATCACTACTCTGATGGTGTGGCAAAAGGGCATAGTGCCCTTTGGTGAGTTCTTTGACCTCTTTATTCCTGCCGTCGTGAACTTTATGGTGCCGGCGCTGGTCATGAGCTTTTTTATCGGTAACGAGCGTCCTGCCGCCGTATCGGAGCGGGTATTTATGCGCCGCGGTGCCAAGCGCATTGTCGCCTTATTTTTACTGACCATCGCCTCAGCGGTGTTGGCGCATTCGCTGCTGGGTATGCCACCTGTGCTGGGGATGATGACCGGCCTTGGATTCCTGCAATTCTTTGGCTTCTTCCTTCGCAAAACCTTCAACCACTCGGTTGCCAAGGCCATTGCCAAGGCCGAAGCCGAGAAAAATCGGGAGCGTTTGACCTACCTGGGTAACGTGGTTCCCTTCGATGTGTTCAGCCGGGTAGCCCGCGCCGAATGGGATACCCTGCTGTTCTTCTACGGGGTGGTGCTCTGTGTTGGTGGACTGGGTTTTATGGGGTATCTCAGCCTGGTATCTGAAGCCATGTATACCCATTGGGATGCCACCTATGCCAACATCACGGTCGGCCTGTTGTCCGCCGTTGTGGATAATATCCCTGTGATGTTTGCCGTACTGACCATGGATCCGGATATGGCACTGGGGCAATGGCTGCTGGTCACCCTGACCGCCGGAGTGGGCGGCAGCCTGCTGTCCATTGGCAGCGCCGCCGGTGTGGCACTCATGGGGCAGGCGCGTGGGATATACACCTTCGGCACTCACCTCAAGTGGACGCCTGTGATTGCCCTGGGGTACGCCGCGAGCATCCTGGTGCACATGTGGCTGAATGCCGCAACCTTTCATTGACGGTTAATCATATCGGATTACAAGGGTAAGTGTTTGTATCCCTTGTAATCCGGTGATGTTCACATTTTCAGCTTTTCCTGTTCAGGGCTTAGACGGGATCACACCTCTGGGACAACGGATTCTCTATACTGAGCGCATTGTTACTTTTCGGATACGCAACCCATGCAAATTGGTGAGGCCCATTTCACCGCCAGCACCCTGACACTCGAATTCACTGATGGGCGTCGTCATACCCTGACCCAGGCTCAGGGGGCCTTGCTGTTGATGCTCGGTGCCGAGCGGGGGCGAGTGGTGTCACGTTCAAGCTTGCGTGGTGCCCTCAAACAAGTGGGCGCCAATGAGCGTAAATTGGAGCGGGAAATGCGCTCGCTGGGAGCGCTGATGGGGCCCGATTGGCGCTACCTGCTCGAAGAGGTGGGGAATGAGGGCTATTTACTGCACTCTGGAATGCGTCCCATAGCACGGCTTTTTTCAAGGCCTGTCAGAGGCTTGTCCTGGATTCATTGTTTTGCCCTTGCCTGTCTCGGCATATTGGCGGTGTTTCTGGTATTGCTTATCTGGTCTTAACGACATAAAAGCGGATAGCGCCTGTACACTATCCGCTGTAAGGAAAAAAAAGTCGGGGGCGTGAGGCGGACTTGACCCCCGTTATCGCATTACGGCGCGTCTGCGACAAATTGCATGTCACTGCTGGCTTTGGCGCCCTGGAGGGTGATGGCCAACCGGTATCTGCTCAGGGTGCCTTCCGGCGCATCCTGGCTCCAATCCAGTCCCTGTGCTTCAAACTGGTAGAGTCCCTTGGTGTCGCCTTCTGTCAATACACCCTCACAGGCAGAAGCATCTTCACCACAGCGGAAACTCTGGGAAACGTGCCAGCGCTTCCAGGCTTTGGCATTGTTTGAGGCATTTTCTTCAGGCGGTAAGCCGAAATAGATGAGCTCATACTGACTGGCGCCTGTGATGGCAAGCCCTGCCTCGTTCTTGAGGGTGAATTCCACGGCGCCGGTGAGAGGCTCAAAGCTGACCACTTCAAGGGCAATCGTTTCGGCCTCATCCACATGCACTACTTCCGCCACCGGTGGCTCGGGTGGCTCGGGTGTGATGGGCTCCTGCGGGTCATTGTCGCTGCCGCAGGCACCCAAAAGCAGTGTCGCAAGCAGCGGGTAGAGAAGTCTTGGTTTCATGGCGCCCCCTTAATTGAAGTGGCCGGTGTGACAGGTGGTGCATTCCATGTCGGTCTTAACGCTGGCGGCTGGACCCATGGTCTCTGTGCTGCCGTGGCAGGTCTGACAACGCTGGGCTTCTTCGGATGGTTTGGCTTCAGGGACACCGGCAATGACTTCGCCCTTGTAGGCGCGGTTCAGGAGTTCAACCAGGTGGTAGGCCATGGAAGCCGACAGGCGATAGCAGCGCTCGCCCTTCTGGCTGAAGGTTTTGCCCGATGCCTTGGACCAGTTACTGATGGAGGAGTGGCACAATACGCTGTTTGCTACCGATGAGCTGACAACCAGTTCGGTTTTCTCGGCGGTGGAGCCAATACCGGCAATAAATTCTGCAGTATCCAGTGGCAGTTTGGTGTTTTCATACCAACGGAAGGCGGCGCCAATCACGGCGGCGTTCTGGCCGTTGATATCATCCAGCAGATTGACCAGCATACCTATGGCGTTGAGGTTACCACACAGGGTGCCCTGACCCGTTACCCCGGCAAAACCATAACCTGCGAGAGCGGTGGGAATAGTCTTGAACTTGTCGGCATCCACACTGGCAGAATTGGCCAACATGGTGACAGTGGCATGGAATACCTGGTGCATACAGCCGCCACCCGTCTCATAGGCCAGTTTGGCGGTGGCCATGGGGTCCAGCGGTACATATTTGAGTTTTTCACCGAGGGCGAGCTGATAGTTACCATTCTCGTCGGTGGCCGCCATCAGTGAAGTACTGACCAGACCAAGTCCTGCTGCACTGCCCAGTCCGATAATTTGTCCGAGCGCCTGTCGTCTGTCGATTTTCATGCTGTTTTTCCTCTTGTTGTGATTCAAGGGTGTTGTGATACAAGGGCCCCTGGGGCCATGGCATCAGTATGTCGGGCACGAAAAGGAAGACTGTGATTTGGCGCGCTTGAAGCCAGCCGCCGAAATCCGTTGGAGATAAAAGGTCTGGTCGATTAAGGCACTTTTTCTTGATTGGTTGCAGCGGGCAGAAATGGTGTCATGTCACCTTATTTGTAACATTCATGTAAATTCAGCGGCATTCAATGGCATTTACATTTGGCCATTCATTCATTCAACATATTGTTCATTATCACATTTTTTAAGATTTATCTCATTTTTGGCAAAGGCGCGTCACTTAATCCAGATCACAGTCCCTTACTCAGCCACAGGGTAAAATGGCCGGGTATTTTGAGTGAGGGATCCTGATGCAATTGGGTAATTGCTGGTTTAATGATGTCAAAGGGGAGCTGATTAATCGCACCTCCGGCGACGTCTGGCATTTGCCCAGAGCAGAAGCGCAGGTGCTGAGACTCTTGCTGAGTCAGGCCGATCAGGTGGTCTCCAAGGCCGAGCTGCGTCAGGGCGACGATGAACATGGCGAGCTCAGTGATTCATCGGTTGCGCGGGCCGTGTTTATGATCCGCTCCTTCCTGGGCCCCGGCAGCGAACTCTTGATTGAAACCGTCAAGGGGCAGGGGTATCGCTTGCACCTGACCCCCATGACAGCACCTGTACCGGCAAAGAGGCGGTTGCCAACCCGCCGTTTGGGACCTGTGCCCATCTGGATCCCGGCGCTGCTGATGTTGGCATCCCTGTTTGCCGGTGGCTATTTTGCGCTGCGGGTGGGGGAAATGTCCCCCACAGCACCACTAAAGGTACAGTCGGTGGTGCAGACCGACGGTCAGATGGTCAAGTTGGTGCTTTATGCCCATTCCCGCAGTAACAATACCCTGTTGCTTGAAAAAGCGTCCGAGCTGGCATCTGTACTCGGTGATTGTCGCCATTCCCGTTGGCGCGAAGTTTTTATGTCGTTAAGTCACGACTCCCGGGTATTGAATCTCACCCTGAGGGGCGATTATTTGGGGCAGGCAGTGGTACGTAATCTGAAGGTTAGCGATGGCCGCAGCCCAAGACGCTTTATCAGCCCGGACTGGCTCAGAGAGGTGGACATCTGTGACTAGAGCCTGGATCTGGAGCATTAACCTGTGCATTTTACTGTTGCTGATGCTGGCATTGGGCACCATTTTCAGCTTAACCCGTGGCGCCGAAACCACCTTGCTGAACTGCTCATCGGAACTCTACGAGCCCAGTGATGGCGCCCAGGCCAAGCAGTATCTGTTGGTCGACCTTGTCACCAAGGGCAAGCGGGCGCAGATGCATTACCGTTACTTCAACCTCGATGGCAGTTTGGCGGGCAGCATCAGTATGGAGGGTGAGCTTAAAACCTCCGCCGGGGCCGGTAACAGATACAGCATTGCCATTCACAGCAAAGAAGAGAAAACGGCCAAAAATGGTGCGCCCAACCCCATGCACATGAACTACGTGTCCTACGTCAGCGGGCTGAATCTGTCCGGCAAGGGGCTTCACGAGATGGAGCTGGAGATCCTGGAGCTGGATAAGGCCCGTGACTATGCCATAGTGCTGTTTCAGCCAAGTAATACGGTTTGCGGTTGCCGGTTGATCCACTGAGGGCGGATTTGGCAAACTGGGCGAGTAAAGTCTGTTGGGCTGGCGGCAGAAATCGCAGGTATTTCACCAGTCTGGCATAGAGGAGCCCTGTGGCCAATATTCAACTCAAGCAAGAAGACGCACTTTCCATTAAATTTTCCCATCAGCTCGGCGCCAACGACAGTTGCCGGCTGGACCTCTATTTTGCCTTGCCCAAGGAAATGGGCATTGGGCCCGAAAGCCTTGATGAAGAAGAGTATTTCCACAGCGCCATTCTGGGGCGGCGGGCCTATTATTCCGACGGCCTGCACCTGCCATTGGTGCAGAGCCGCTTTGTCAGCCTCAATAAGCGCACCATGGAGGAATTCAGGCTCTATCTGAACCTCTTTGCCTACCAGTTTGCCGTGGCCATGGAAAACGACACCAAGGAGCTGCTGCAGCTTAAAACCGCCGAGGAGTTTTTCCCCCGGCTGGGCGAACTGGGGGAGCAGGTGGGCGCGATTTTGAAGAAGTTCCGCCGCAGTGAGCCCACAGAGCCCAAATGGAAACCCTGGTTTGAGCATGCCGACAACTATCTGTCGTGGCACTGTGAGCAAAAATTACTGCAGCTCATCATGCATGCACCGGACATTCCCACCGACGATGCCGAAGGCCCCAATACCGTGCGTGACGCCGTGCTGTCGCTGTGCCGCGCCGAGGCGCTCTACCGTGACGGCCGCCATTACAATTCGGAAAAAACCAAATCGGATCACAACCGAATTTCCAACAAGATGCTGCTGCTCAGACGGCTTATCCAGCAGGGGGTGGTGCTTAAAGAAGAACTGAAACCCCTGGGCGTGGGCTTGAAGAAATTTGTCACCGGCCTTGCCACAGGTCTGGTGATGTTGGTGGTATCGGCGCTTATCATCAAGGCCCAGGGGGTGTTCAGCGGCGTAACCATGAGTTTGCTGTTGACCCTGGCGGTGATCTACGGCTTCCGGGAAATCTTTAAAGAAGACATACGTAACGCCATGTGGCGGGTTATCCAGCGCGGCCGTCCCCGCTGGAGCCGATTGCTGCGCGACACCTCGAGCCAGAAGGTGGTGGCCCGCCAGCAGGTGTGGCTGGACTTTGTTCGCAGCAAGGATTTACCGCTGGCGGTGACAGAAATTCTGAGCCGACGCCATCAGCAAAACCGCCTGGAGGCGGAATACCTGCACTATGGTATTTCGACCAAGGTGAATGACGAGGGATTTTTAGCCGGTTATGACACCCTCTCAGAACAGGTGTCATTTAGTCTGGTACCGTTTGTCCGCTACCTGGAGCGGGGCAAGGTAAAGGTGTTCCGTGAAACCGAAGAGGGGATCTGCGCCGAAACCGCCGAACGCCGGTATCAAATCAACGTAGTGCTGGTGTACCGCGAAGGCCGCAAAGCTCCCCGTTATGCCAGATACAAGGTGACCTTAAACCGCAGCGGGATTATCAGCGTCAGTGAAAAATCCCTGCCGGAACAGCTGCTGGGTGTCAGCGGGTAAAGGCCTGACAAATCTTCTGATCGCCGGTTTGCTTGGCGCGCTTCAGGGCAATTTCGGCGTGGCTGATAAAGGCTTCGAGGTTTTGCCCGGACTGATGGGCCGCAATGCCAATGGAGATGCCTTCGCCGAGCCCCAGGCTGTTCAGTGAGTCCAGCGCATCCACCGCATACTTGTGGGCGGCATTGCTGTCGGTGCCCGGCAGTATGACCACCAACTTACCGAGCTGCCAATGGGAAATCTGTGAGTTGGACGGCAGCTCTTTGAGCAGCAGGGTCTCTACTTCCTCCTGGCGTTTTTCCAGCTGACCTATATCGCTCATATGGCTGAGCATACCGGCGGGGCTGATGTCCATCAGCATCAGGCAGGAGTGATTGCGGCTCTGCTCACCAAGCGCATCATAGTAGCGCGCCAGATCCTCCAGATTGGCCAGGATGGTGCTGCGGTTGGGAATGAGCTGGCTGTTCTCGCGGCCACGATTGCGGCTGCTGGCTTGCTCCAGGGTACACACCAAATACTCAATATCCCCCTCATCGTCGAGGTGGCCTTTTAGGGTGGCCTGCAAACAGGTGCTGGCATTGTTGGTGCACAGAATTTGCCCCTGCCAGCTGCCCTGCATGGCCACCATTTGCGTAATGCGTGGCCATTGATTACCCAGGTCATTCTCAAGGAGATCAGCCAGATTGGCCCCCAGGGGCTCGTTGTATTCCAGCAGCTGTTCGAAGGCGCTGTTGCATTTAAGCAGGGTACCGTCGGCCCGGGTCAGGGCGGTGGCCACGGCGCTGTCGGCCAGCAGTCTGTGCAGTGACTCTTCTTGGCGGCTCTGGGCCAGTTCACTGATGTCATTGAGGCCAACCAGGAAATAACGCTGGCGCTCTGTGTTGGCACGGGTGTAACGCAGTACGACCCGGATCACGGCGCCGGGACGTTCATCCAGGCTCACTTCTCCGCGCCATTCTCCCTTGGTTTTGGCGGTGGCGATGATTTTATCAAAGCTGTCGTCATCCAGCTGCAAACAGCGCTGCAGGCTGCGGTCTGTCAGTTGGTTGGCCGCCAGATTCAACAAGCTGCCAGCCTTGGGGTTGGCACTCAGAACCCGGCCCTTATCGTTCACCAACAGCTGACCTTCTTCGCCGGTAAAGAGATCGGCTGCCAGCTGGATACTGTTGTGACGGGCGCGCTGCTCGAGACGGTAAAGGTGGGTGAGTATGACCACGGCCGCCGCCAGCAGTGTCAGTATGATGGCCCCTATGACCAGAATGGTTTGCCACTGGGAGAAGCGTGACGCAATGTCATCGTTGCGGATATAAGACACCAAAAAGTATTCACGGCGGGTTTCATACTGGGTGGTGAGGTCCACTTTCAGATACACAAAGGTGGCATCATCGCCATGGAACTGGCCAAAGTTGCTCATGGCCATTTGGCGCCACAGTGCAGGGTAGCTCTGACGCAGGCTGCCACTCAAGCCCTCGGGCAGCCTCGGCAGCGGGGCATCGCTGGGGCCGGCATACATGAGTCCCTGGGTATCGAACATCATCATGGGTTGCTGAGTAGCACTGAGGGCGGGTTTGACCATGTCCAGGGTACGCAGCATGGAGTTATAGGTCACCAGATAACCCCGCACGCTCTGATCGGGGTTTTCAAGCCACGCCAGTTGATACATATAGGGTTCGAGGTCGCCGTTGACTGACAAGAACTCCATGGGGGAGCTGTAGATTTCGTTGCCCCCCATGTTGCGGGAGCCACCCAGCAGTGATGGCGGCAGGGTCTGGCGGCCAAACACATCGGTGGAGGCAAACAGGAACTCGCCATTGGCATTGAACAGGGCAATGCCCATGAGCTCCGGCATGTTCTTTTGCAGGCCTGTCCATTGCAGCAGCAGTTTTTCCTTGAGGCCCTCATCGCCGCTGTCGAGATACTGGCGCAGCAGTTCGCCACGGGCGAAGGTTTGGGTACGGAACTGCTGGAAGGTGACCTTGTCAGCAATCATGGTGCCGACAGACTGGAGCTCGCTGTATCTTTGGGTCGCCCATTCCTGCTGCAATCTGCGCTCGCCCAGGGTGATGATGACATTGATCACCAACACTACGCTTATCACCAGCATCGCCAACTGACTGGCGATGGCCAGCATACGTTGATGTGACCAGCGAACGCTTTGTTCATCGGTCAGCAGGGAGGAAAGCGACGATAATCCGGTATTGGGTTTGAGCATGCGAGCGGTAAATATGGGCTAAAAGTGGGCATCATGTTAACACGATTCCCCCGCCGGTACAGGCCTGCTCCCTCAGTTTGACGGGACAAACTTATCCCATGATATCCAGCTTGCGACGCTTGAAGATGCAGCCCGCCGCCTCCACCAGTGCCCGACAGGCCGGGATATTGACTCCGGGCAGGCCATCGATGGCGGAAACCTCCACGCGTTTGATGTAAGCCGGTGCCATGCGGATAAAGTCATTCACTGCCTGCCAGGAACCTTTCAGCTTGGGTTGACAGTGTTCCAGGTAGGTGAGTTCATCCTGGGCGTTGAGGGACACCGAGAGCGCATCCACGCAGTCGGCCAGTTCGGGCAGTATGTTGCGTCGGTGAAACAGGTTTCCAAGGCCATCGGTATTGACCCTAACGCGACCGCCTCTCGCCTTGATGGCGCGGGCAACCCCCAGCAGGGTGGGCAGATTCAGCGTAGGTTCGCCGTAGCCACAAAACACGTATTCATCAAAGCTGCCCACATCCCCGAGCAGGGGCAAGAGGTCATCGACCCCGGGCTGTTTGTCCAATGCCAGCTGATATTGATGTATTTGGCGACTGCCCTGTTGCTTGGGGCAAAAGCCGCACCTGAGGGTGCAGCGGCCGGTGATATTGAGGTAGCGGCTGCGGCGAATATCGTAAACGAGAGTGGCGCTTGGGGATGTGTGGTTAGCGGCAGTGGCGTCCATTGAATTCATGGTGTTGTGCCCGGTTAGGGCATGGGGGCGATGTGGGGGCAGTGTAACAGAGGCTGTTTATTCAAAATGTTCCCGGGATCAAAAAGGGAGAGCCGAGGCTCTCCCTTTTTTGGGATACAGGCAACACTCCTGCGTCAGTCGTGTTTTGCCCCTTCGAGGGACTGCGACAGCGATGCACCTTGCTCTGTGACCTGCCCGGCAGCGGCGCCATGCTCATGGTGCCCCTGATTTGGTTGCCACCACCAGTTGAACAGGCGGCGAGCGATGCTCGCGAAATCCGCCAGTATCACATACAGCAGCGGCACCAGTATCAGAGTCACCACGGTGGAGAAGAGGATACCGAATGCCAGCGAGGTGGCCATTGGGATCACAATCTGCGCCTGCAAACTGCGCTCAAGGATGATGGGCACCAGACCGAAGAAGGTGGTCAGTGAGGTCAGGATAATGGCCCTGAAACGGAAGCAGCCCGCATTTACAACGGCTTCACGCAGGGCAAAACCCTGAGCCCTGGCGCGGTTAACAAAGTCCACCAGGATAAGCGAGTCGTTCACCACCACGCCAGCCAGGGCGATAATACCGCACAGGCTCAGGACGCTGAGGGATAACCCCAGCAGCAGGTGACCTATGATGGCGCCAATCATGCCAAAGGGGATCACCGACATGATGATCATCGGCTGGCTGTATGACTTCAGCGGAATGGCCATCAGGGCATAGATGGTGAAGAGCGCAAAGAACAAGCCCTGCAACAGCCCCCAGATTGCGTCGGCCTCTTCCTGACTCTGACCATCGAGGGAGGTGTCGATATGGGGGTACTTTTGCTTCAGTACCGGCATAAAGTCTTTCTGAATGTCGGCGACCACCTTGCCCGGCTCGACCTTGTCCTTGTTGGCGGCGGCCGTGATGGTGATAGCCCTGCGACCATCCACCCGGGTAATGGCCGAGTAAGAGTCGCCTATCTCGATTTCTGCCACGTTGGCAAAGGGCACTGCGCTGCCATCGGGCGTACGGATAAGCATGTTTTCCAGATGGCCAACGGTGCGACGCTGCTCCAGCGGATAGCGCACCATCACCTTCACTTCTTCCTTGTTGCGCAAAATGCGCTGGGCTTCGTAACCATAAAAGCCATAGCGTACCTGGCGCGCCAGATCTGACAGCGTCAGACCAAGGGCTTCAGCCTCGGGACGAATTTTCAGGCGGATTTCATGGCTGCCGGAGGAATAGTTATCGGCGATGTCGTACAGCCCTTCGTAGCTTGCCAGCTTGGTTTTAAGCTCTTTGGCGGCCAGCGACAGCTGCTCAAGATCGTTGGACGACAGGCGGAACGCCACATCACCACCGGCATCGTTGGTGGTGGCATTCATGGACAACTTCTTCACTCCCACCATTTCCGGCAGGGCGTCACGCCAGGCGTCGGTAATGGCGTTGCCATCCAGCTCGCGGTCTTCCCCTTTGGTCAGCTCGGCAAAGATAAAGGCACTGGTGCGGGAGTTCATGTTGAAGAAGCTATGCTTCACCACAGGCTCGCCATACTTCTGCTCCATTTCACCGTTCATGCGGTAGAGGGCATCTTCGATTTGCTGCAGCGCCTTGAGGGTGTTGTCCTCTGAGCTGCCTTCTTCCATATCCAGATGCACCTGCACGAAGTCTGAGGGAATACTGGGGAAGAACACCCAGCGCACCTTGCCACTGGCGACCAGGGCGATGGAGAGGATCAATACCCCGGTAAAGCCGGCCAGCCAGTTGTATCTGTTGTGAATGGCACGCTCTAGGAACGCCTTGTAGCTGTGGTGGATAAAGTGGGCTACCCGCTCATTGAAACGCAGCTTCATGCGGCCGAGTGGGCCTGAGGGCTCCTTGGTGTTTGGCTTCATATGGGCAAGATGCGCCGGCAGAATGAGCTTGGATTCCACCAGAGAAAACGCCAGACACAGGATCACCACCATACCGATGGATTTCCAGATGATCCCCATGGGGCCATCCACCATCAACATGGGAATAAAGGCCGCGATTGTGGTCAGTACCCCGAAGGTGGCGGGCATGGCCACCTTCTGGGCACCGCGAATGACGTTATCCATGTTGTGACCGTGGCGTTCCACCTCGGTGTGGACGCTTTCCCCAATCACAATGGCGTCATCCACCAATATCCCCAGCACCAGAATAAAGGCGAACAGCGTCAGCATATTGATGGAAAGGGCAAAGGGTTCCACCGGCATCAGCAGCAGGGTGCCGAGGAAACACACGGGAATGCCCACCATCACCCAGAATGCCAGTTTCAGATCGAGGAACAGTGCCAGGATCACAAACACCAGCAGGGCACCCATGGTCATGTTCGACAGCATCATATTGAGGCGGCCGTTGAGGTAGTGGGTCAAATCCCCCCAGTAATCCAGCTCGGCGCCGGCGGGCAAACTGAGTTTGCGCTCTGCAATGTAGTCTTTCACATCCTTGGCGATGGCTACCGCGTCCTGATCTTTCACGCTCAGCACTTCCACTATCACAGCGGGTTTGCCATTGAAGCGGGTGTAGTCGAGGCGCTCTTCGAACTCATCCTTAATGGTGGCCACGTCCGGCAGCATGATGCGACTGCCATCTTTGCTGGTGGCAACCACTATGCTGGAAAAGTCTTCGCCGGTGTAAGCCTGGCCCTTGGTACGCAGCAGGATATCGCCGTCTTTGGCGCGAATGGCACCGCCGGGCAGGTCCAGGGAGGAGTTTTGCACCGCCATGGCCACCTGGGTGAAGGTGAGGCCATACTCACGCAACTTGTTCTCCGACACTTCGATGCCGATTTCATAGTTGCGGGCACCGGCTACCTGGGCACGGGTCACCGAGGGCAGGGCAGCCACTTCATCACGAATGTTTTTGGCCAGCTCCTTCATTTCGTGGGCGTTGATATCGCCATACACAGACAGCCAAATCACGTTGTTTTCAGGCTTTATCTGATAAATATTGGGTTTTTCGATGTTGGCCGGAAAGGTGGAAATGGCATCGATACGCAGCTTGGCCTCATCCAGCACGGTTTTGGCGTCGACACCGTTTTCCACTTCGATGGTGATACTGCCCACACCATCGCTGGCCACAGAAGTCAGCTTTTTAATGCCGATAACATCCTGGATGGCTTCTTCGATTTTGATGTTGATCCCTTCTTCGATTTCCTGTGGTGCGGCGCCTGGGTAGGCAACGGAAATTCTGAGCAGGTTGAGCTCGAAGCTTGGGAATATTTCTTTGTTAATCAGCTGAGTACTGAATAGGCCGCCAACCAGCAGCACTATCATCAGCAGGTTGGCCGCCACACTGTTGCGGGCAAACCACGCAATTATGCCTTTGTGGGTGTCCATTACTTGTCCCCTGCCTGTGCCAGACGCTCATCGGTGGGCGCCTCGCTGTCCCTGGTGCTGTTTGGGGTTTCTTCACCGCGGATTTTCACCACCTGACCGGTGGACAGGGTGCCTGTATTGGTCAGGGAAACACGCTCTCCGGTTTTGAGGCTGTCCTTGATGTAGGCGTAGTTCAGATCTGAGCGCACCACATTCACGTCACGCAGCTCCAGGGTGTTATCGCTGCGAACGACCGGCACCTTGCCTTCACGCACCAGATGGCGGTCCAGACGCACTATGCCGTCCTCGGTGCGACCCTTGATGATGGCGTTGACGAAGGTACCGTACTTCAGCGGCAGTTGGCCCTGGGTTTTATGCTTGCGCAGGTATGGGTCGGGAATTTCCGCCACCAGATAGACCATGCGGTTGCCTTCATCAATAACCCCTTCGCTGCGCACTATGGCGCCGGTCCATACCACTTCGCGACCGGCCAGGGAGGCTGTCAGGCTCACTTCGGTGTCGGGGTTGTCCACAGACTCCAGATAGGCGAGATCGGCATTGGCCAGTGGCAGGCGGATTTCAGCAACGCTGGTATCGTAAAGCTCACCCAGCTTGGTGCCGAGGGTGACGTATTGCCCCAGGTCGACACCGCGGGTTTTGACTATGCCGTCAAACGGCGCGCGGATAACGGTGCGCTCCAGATTACGCTTGGCGCGGGCCAGGGCGGCTTCGGCGTATTTGACGTTGGCCTGTTCTTTTTTCAGCTGCGGAATACGCAACCCCAGCTCCGGGGGGACGCCCTTGTCATATCCCTTGAACTCGGTTTTTGCCACTTCCCCACGGGCGATTTCTTCATTGAGTGCGGCGGTTGCCTGTGCCAGTGAGGCTTCCGCCTGCATCAGGTCGGCCTGATAGTCTGACGGTTCAATCACTGCCAGTTGGTCACCGGCCTTCACCACGCCGCCGGCAACAAAATTGGGCGATACGCTGGTCAGGCGCCCCTGAACTTCGGCCACCAGTTGCGTTTTGTGCCGTGGCATCACTACCCCGTAGGAAGGCAGATTCAACGACAGCGTCTCCTGCTTCACCTCAGCCACTTCAATAATCGGCATATTGGCTTCTTCGGCCTTCTGCTCGGGAGCTTCTTTGGTGGCCATGAGTAACATGGCGGCCAGGATAAATAGCGCGAGAATGATAAGGGGGAGGGTACGTCTTAAAATAGTGCTCATAGTGGCCCGCTTGTCCATATACAGGTAACGGGGCCTAAGGTACCAAAAGCGCCTTGCTATACCAATCAGTTTTTGTAACAGAAATGTATCTGATTTTTATCGAAGAGGTGGATTGATCTTGTCTGGGTGGTCTGTGTGGGCAGGGTGTTGTACCTTTTGGCGCCAAAATAAAACAGGGGCATCAGGCCCCTGTTTTTATCCGCATTTTGTGCTGTTACTCTGCTTTTGAGGGTTTGCGGTTTTTGCCGCCGGCACCTTTTGGCGCCGATGAGCGGTAGTCGCCGCCCTTATCACTGCGTTTACCGTCTTTGCCCTGGGCGTTATAACGGGGTTTTCCGTCGGCGCTGTTACGGGTCTTTCCCTCGGCGCTGTAACCTGACTTTCCTTCGGCGCTGTAAGCTGACTTGCCTTCAGCCTTGTGCCGCGGCTTTCCTTCAGTATTGGCGCGATCACGAGCCGGGCTGCGCTCGGCGGATTGATAACCTCTGCCGCTTTGGCTGCCAGCATCCTGATGACGCTTGTCGCCACGGCCATGGGGCGTTTTTTCACCCACTTCGCGCTTGGCACTGCGGGCATTGCCGTCTCTGGAGGCGTAACCCTGGCCTTCGGCACGGTCACGTGGGCCATGTTGGCTGCGTCCCGCATCGGCTCTGTCGTGGCTTCTGCGTTCCTGCTTATCATGGCCTCTGCGCTCATGTTTTTCCTGGCCGTCACCCTTATCATCAGTGCCGGTATGGCGCGTCGATGCTCTGCCGCCAGAACGGAAGTTGTCGCCGCCCCTGCTGTCTGCAGTCTTGGCGTTTGGTGTGGCAGGGCCGCGGCCTGGGGCAGCCTTGGGCTTAGGATTTTTGGCCTTGGCTTTGGCATCCTTGGCCTTGACCTTTTTCTTGGTGGGCACCTTGGCTTCTTTGTGCTTGGGGCGCAGCTCTTCAATCACCCTGCGCTTGAGCGGCTGCTCAATGTAACGCTCGACCTTGCCCAGAATCCGCATGTCGTGAGCTTCCACCAGGGAGATGGCGGTGCCCTTGGCGCCTGCACGGCCGGTGCGGCCGATGCGGTGCACATAGGTGTCGGCTGAGCGAGGCATGTCGAAGTTGATCACATGGGTGATGTCTTCAATGTCGATACCCCGTGCGGCCACATCGGTGGCCAAGAGCACGTTCACTTCACCCTTGGTAAAGCGACCCAGTGCCTGGAAACGTTTTTTCTGATCCATGTCGCCGCGCATAAAGGCGCAGGCAATACCGGCCTGTTGCAATTGGCCTTCCAGCGAAGCCACCACGTCGCGGGTCTTACAGAACACGATGGCTCGCTTCACTTCTTCCTGCTTGAGCAAATGGGTCAGCAGGGCGAACTTGTGGTCTTTGTCGTCGGCCAGATGTATCCACTGATGGATTTTGGCTTTTTCGCTGCGGGGCGGCTCAGACTCCACGAATACAGGTTCGTTGAGGAGCTCACGGGCAAAGTTGCCCACGCCGCCACCTTCCAGGGTGGCGGAAAAGAGCATGGCCTGTTTGCGGCCACTGGCTTCTACGGCAATGGTTTTCACCACTTCACCAAAGCCCATGTCCAGCATGCGGTCGGCTTCGTCGATAACCAGGACTTCCACCAGTTCGGCGCTGAAATGGCCCTTGTCCAGATACTCCAGCAGACGTCCCGGGGTTGCCACCAGGATATCGACGTTACTCTTGAGCATCTCTTCCTGTGGACCATAGGGCACGCCACCGGTGATAAGCTTGATGTCCAGCTCCAGATTGGTGGCCAGATGGCTGGCGTAGCGATGGATTTGGCTGGCCAATTCACGGGTGGGAGTCAGTACCAGCACCCGGGGCTGACCTGGACGACGGCGGGGGAAATCTATCAGGTGCTGCAGCGCAGGCAGCAAAAAGCTGGCAGTCTTGCCGGTCCCTGTTGGAGCGCGCGCCAGAATATCCCTTTGCTCCATGGCAAGGGGGATGGTCATACGCTGAATGGTGGTGGGGGTGTTGTGCCCCATGGCTTTCAGGGACTCCAGCAGCTCGGGGTCCAATTGGAAATCTTCAAATAGCATGGTGGCATTCCTACTCTAACAGGCGCGGTATTATAGGTGCTTTACTCGGTTACTGAAACCAGGAGTTACAGTTTCAGGTAAAAGTCCCTGGTGAGGGCCGTCATGGCCTCAGTGTAGCAGCCTTGAACATCCCTGATGGCGAGGTGTTCATGCTGATAATTGTCCTCTTTGTGGCTGACCGCGAGCAGCAGTCTCCGTGGCGCTTTTCCTTCAACCGTAC
Organism: Shewanella zhangzhouensis; assembly: GCF_019457615.1. Lineage (NCBI taxonomy): Bacteria > Pseudomonadati > Pseudomonadota > Gammaproteobacteria > Alteromonadales > Shewanellaceae > Shewanella > Shewanella zhangzhouensis. The sequence continues at coordinate 3,452,585 of NZ_CP080414.1, read as the reverse complement.
TGACTTCAACCCTTTGCTGGATGCCGAGCCCGGCGTGAGTGAGCGCTTGCATGAAGGCTGACTCACTTTCCACCGGCAACACCAGGCTGGCAACGCCCTGGGCGCTTAAGTGGGTTGCCATTAGCTTGCACAGTGCCAAAAATCCAAGGCTGCCTGTGTGTCTTGCCTGAGCTCTGCCGGGCTTTTCTGACAATGGCCCGGTTTCAAAGTAGGGCGGATTACAGAGTATGTGAGTGAACACTTTGCCTGCCAGCGCCTTTGCATCAGTGGCATCGGCTTCAATCAGGCTTATTCTGTCGTGCCAGGGGCTGGCGCTGAAGTTACTGCGGCACGCACTGGCGGCCACAGGGTCTATTTCGACGGCGGTGATGGGCGCCTTGCAGCGCTGGGCCGCCATCAGAGCCAACAGGCCACTGCCGGCGCCCAGGTCGAGCACTGCATTGGCGCCATCAAGATTGGCCCAGGCCCCCAGAAGCACGGCGTCTGTGCTGACGGGCATACCGCAACCGAAATCGTCCACGTGAAATGCTTTAAAACTGAATCCCATGGTGTCTGAGCCAAATGAACAATCACTTTCCTGTGGCGGCATGGTAACAGAATCCCGCGTTTGTCCCCAGAAAAGCCCCTGGCTTGCCGGTAAAAAGGCGCCGGCTCTTGACCTCTGGTCTGACCTTGTTTGGGGCCGCTGTTGCCCAAATGTGATGACTGCGGCCCGAAAACGCCCATGAGCCGTGATCCGGCGCAACATGCTGTTAGCGCGAATGCAGCATGGGGCACTTTTTTGTGCAAGAGAGGCCAGTCTGCTTGCGCTGCTGTCCGGGCTTTGGTATTAGTTTCCCCCTTTCCCGTAGCCATTTTTTGCGACTTCGGGCCCCTCGGTGGCGTTTTTGGCCAAAATTCACCTCGAGGCAGGTGGTTTTTTCGGCGCGCAACGCCAAATTTACCTCTCCAGTGCTGTAATTATGGCGTTACACGGGGGCTTTCTCAGTCCTTCTTCGGTAGCCAAGTTACAGATAATCACTTAAGTTTGTTCGAAAAACACTAATAAATAAGATGGGGCTTCTTGTGCAAAACAAGCAGATGAGTTTCTCAGACACCTTAAGTCTGGGTTTTATGACTTTTGCGTTCTTTTTGGGGGCCGGTAACCTGATATTCCCGCCATTTGCGGGCATGCTTGCCGGTGAGAACATGCCATTGGCCATGATGGGCTTTTTGGTGACTGCCGTGGGTATGCCATTGGTGGGTTTGATTGCCGTTGCCAAAACCCAGGGTAAGGTGATGGCGTACCTGCCAGCGGTGGCAGCTACGGCACTGGCCGTGGCCATCTACATCATCATTGGACCGGCCTTTGCCGCGCCCCGCACCGGTCTTGTGGCCTTTGAAATTGGCGCGAAACCCTTCCTGGGCGATACCAGTACCGTCCTGGCGCTTGGCAGTATCAGTCTGAACGTGGCCCAGCTTATCTTTACCCTTGGGTTCTTCGCGGTGACCATGCTGCTGGCCCTCTTCCCCGGTAAATTGATGGACAGTGTCGGTAAAGTACTGACGCCTGTGCTTATGGTACTGCTGTTGTCGCTGGCCATTTCTGTGATTATGCTGCCTTCCGGTGATGTTTCAGCGCCGGTGGGAGATTATGTGTCCAGCCCGCTTATCAAGGGGGTGATTGAAGGCTACAACACCATGGATACCCTGGCGTCGCTCATGTTCGGTATGTTGATTATCGACCTTTTGCGCAAAAAAGGCGTTGATGCCCCGGCCGATCAAACCCGGGCACTGGTACGTGCTGCTTTTATCGCCGCCTCAGGCTTGGCCTTTGTGTACATTTCGCTGTTCTTCCTCGGTGCCACTGCCGGAGATATCGCCCAGGGCGCGGAAAACGGCGGGCAGATCCTGACCCGCTATGTTGACCGTGAGTTTGGCACCCTGGGGGCGCTGCTGTTGTCCACAGTCGTGTCTTTGGCCTGTTTGACCACGGCCGTTGGACTGGTGAGTGCCTGTTCTGACTATTTCAATGAGCTGTTCCCGCGCATTAAGTATCGTCAGTTTGTGATCCTGTTTTCGATCATCTGCGCCGTGGTGGCCAACGTGGGGCTGACCCAGCTTATCAGCGTGAGTATTCCTGTGCTGGTGAGTGTTTACCCCGTGGTGATTGCGCTGGTGGCCGTGACCTTCATAACCCAATACCTGCCCAATCCCAAAGTCAGCCATCGACTGGTGCTGGCAGTGGCGCTGCTCTTTGGTGCCATCGATGGCCTCAAGGCTGCCGGGATGAACATGGAGTCTTTGAGCTTTATGCCGCTTTACGCCGAAGGTATGGCCTGGTTGTTGCCAACCGCAGTGACCATGGTAATCTGCCTCTTTATCGGTAAGCGCACACCGGCCGCGGCCTGATAGCAATACGCATTAGAAAAGCCGGGCTCGCCCGGCTTTTTTGTTTTCTGTTGGAGTCTTTTTTGTCCGCCAAAGCTAATAACTCCCTGAAGGGTGGCAAGCGCTCGGAGAAATCCGGTGCCCCACTGAAACCCAGTGCTGCCGGAATGGCACTGATAGATGCGTTTCTGGATGAGCTTTGGTCGCTTCAGGGTCTGTCTGACAATACCTTGAGTGCCTACCGTACCGATTTGTGTCAGTTCGATGCCTTTCTCTCAGCCAAGGGTATGGGTTTGCTCGCCCTCGATAGTCTGACACTAAGAGACTATCTGGCGTACCGTTTTGAGCAGGGCATGGCCAAAACCTCGACGGCCCGCATGCTCTCAAGCCTGCGCCGCTTCTATCGCCATCAACTGGTATCCGGCACTCTCAGTGAAGACCCAACCGCCCTGATTGAATCGCCCAAACTCCCCAAATCCCTGCCAGGCAGCCTGTCTGAGGCGCAGGTGGAGCTGCTGCTGGCGGAGCCAAACAGCGAAGACCCTGTGGAGTGCCGCGATAAAGCCATGCTGGAGCTACTTTATGCCACCGGGCTGCGGGTGAGCGAGTTGGTTGGGCTTGGCATGTCGGAGCTGGGGCTGCGTCAGGGGTTGGTACGTATTATCGGTAAGGGGGGTAAAGAACGATTGGTGCCCATGGGGGAAGTGGCCCAGGACGCGCTGGAACAGTTTCTTGCAGGTCCGAGGCAGATGCTCCTCAAGCAAGGCGCCACCGAGGTGGTATTTCCATCCAACCGTGGTCAGCAAATGACACGGCAAACCTTTTGGCACCGCATCAAGCTGTATGCCCTGAGAGCAGGCATTTCCACTGAGCTGTCACCCCACACCCTAAGGCATGCCTTTGCCACCCATTTGCTGAACCATGGCGCCGATCTCAGGGTGGTACAGCTTCTGCTGGGGCACAGTTCATTATCGACGACCCAAATATATACCCATGTGGCCAGAACCCGCCTTGCGGATCTCCATGAAAAACATCACCCCAGGGGGTGAGAGTTTGGTGAAAACACCAACTGATACAAATTCAGTCCCGGCTAATTTGCTTTTGTTACCGTTAGACGGTAACTTTTCAGGCCATTCGCGGGTCTTATACTCAAGAGACTATACCCGCAGTCGTATTCAAGGACTCAAGATGAAATTCACCCGTACCCTGACGCTTCTGGGCTCGCTGGCCCTGGCACCCATGTTGATGGCTGCCCCGGCTACATCAAACGACATGTTGAAGCAGAAAATTGAAAGCACCCTTGGCCTGGAAGTGAACAGCATCACAGCCTCTCCGGTTGAGGGGCTGTATCAGGCCATCACCAACCGTGGTGTGTTGTACATCACTGCCGATGGCAGCAAGCTGCTCCATGGCAACATCTATGATTTGAATGACCAGATGAACAACCTGACCGAAAAAGCCCTGGCAGGCCCGCGTCTGGACATGCTCAAAGAATTTGAAAGCAAGATGTTGGTGTATAAAGCCAAAGACGAAAAACACGTAGTCACTGTCTTTACCGACATTACCTGTGGTTATTGCCGCAAGCTGCATCGTGAGATGAAAGACTATAACGACCTTGGAATCACTGTGCGTTATCTGGCGTATCCCCGTCAGGGTGTGCCTTCCCCCAATGCCGACGAGATGGAAGCCGTATGGTGTGCCAAAGACCCTCACAAGGCTATGGACGATGCCAAGGCCGGTAAAAATATCAGCCTCGCCAAGTGTGATGCGGATATTGCCGGCCAGTACAATCTGGGTGGCTCATTCGGCGTAAATGGCACTCCTGCCATTGTGCTGGAAGATGGCTCTATGATCCCCGGTTATCAGCCTGCCTCAGCGCTGTTTGATGTGCTTGAGCGTCGTGCGGTCAAGCAGTAACAGCGTGTTGCATCCAAGAGAAGGTGAGCCCAGGCTCACCTTTTTGTTGTATTGGTATTCCCCAAGGTTCAAGCAAGGAGTCACTGCGTGAAGTACAAACTCACCAGACGTGAAACGGTGGATGACTCCCACCTGCCAAACCACCTGCATCCTTTGATAAAGCAGCTGCTTGCCCGCCGCGGGGTGGCGGCCGATGACTGCGAGCAGGAGTTGTCGCGTCTGCTGCGACCCGAGACCATGCTGGGGCTCGATAAGGCCGCGTTTCTGTTGGCCGATGCCGCAATGGCCTCAAAGCGTATGCTGATTGTTGGTGACTTTGATGCCGATGGTGCCACCTCCACCAGTGTGTGTTTGCTGGCGCTCAAGATGCTGGGTATTCAGGGGGCGGATTTTCTGATTCCCAATCGCTTTGATTATGGTTATGGCCTCAGCGTGCCCCTGGTGGCGCTCGCGGTGGAAAAGGGCGCCGAGGTGCTTATCACGGTGGACAATGGCATTAGCAGCATCGAAGGTGTGGCGGCGGCCAAAGCCGCCGGGATGCAGGTGGTGATCACCGACCACCATCTGCCCGGGCAGGTATTGCCGGACGCCGATGCCATAGTTAACCCCAATCAACAGGGTTGCACTTTTGCCAGCAAATCCATTGCCGGTGTGGGCGTGGCCTTTTATCTGATGCTGGCCCTTCGCGCTGAACTCAGAAGCCGTGGCTGGTTTGAAAGGCTCGGCATAAAAGAGCCCAACTTGGCGGTGCTGGTGGACATAGTGGCGCTGGGCACTGTGGCAGACGTGGTGAGTTTGGATGCCAATAACCGGATTCTGGTGGATGCCGGGCTTAAGCGCGTCCGGGCTGGACGTTGCAGGCCCGGAATTACCGCGCTGCTCGAAGTCGCCAAGCGTAATCCCGCCCGCGCGGTTGCTGCCGACTTTGGTTTTGCCGTGGGGCCCAGGCTCAATGCCGCAGGGCGCCTCGATGAGATGTCCCTTGGGGTGGAAACCCTCCTGTGTGAAGACATCATGTATGCCCGCAGAATGGCGGCCGAACTGGATGGCCTGAATCAGGAGCGCCGCGAGCTGGAAACCGGCATGCAGGCCGAGGCATTGAAGAGCCTCGAGCGCTTGCAGCTGGAAGAGTCGCAACTGCCCTGGGGCATAGCCCTGTATCAGGATGACTGGCATCAGGGGGTGATAGGTATTCTGGCCTCACGTATCAAAGACAAATACCACAGACCCGTTATTGCCTTTGCCGAAGCGTCGGATACCGAGGTTAAGGGCTCAGCCCGCTCCATCAAGGGCCTGCACATGCGCGACTTGCTGGAGCTGATTTCCAGCCGCCATCCCGGGCTTATTCCCAAGTTTGGTGGCCATGCAATGGCGGCAGGCCTGAGCCTTGCCAAAGCCGATGTGAGCAAGTTTCAGGCAGTGTTTGATGAAACCGTGCGGGAGCTGCTGGCACCAGAGCTGCTCACCGGTGAAATCCTCTCCGATGGTGAATTGCCCACGGAATACCTGACCCTGGAAACCGCGAGTCTTATTCGCGCCAGCGGCCCCTGGGGGCAGGGCTTCGAAGAACCGCTGTTTGATGGCCATTTCCGGTTATTGCAGCAGCGCCTCGTGGGCGAAAAGCATCTGAAGATGTTGGTGGAAACCGAGTGTGGCCGCCTGATGCTGGATGCCATCGCCTTCAATGTGGACCTTAAACTCTGGCCCGATGCCACGGTGCGCCATGTGCAGCTTGCCTACCGCCTCGATGTGAACGAGTTTCGTGGCAATCAAAGCCTGCAGCTTCTTGTCGAGCAAATCGAAGCCAAATGAGTCCGGACGCCTGTTAACGAAACGCCAGTTAATAAAAAAGCCACCCTTGGGTGGCTTTTTTTGTCTTGAACGGCTCGCTTATCAGGCGGTGACAGTCTTGACGCCGTCAGGGGTGCCGACCAAGAGCACATCGGCGCCGCGATGGGCAAAGAGACCATTGGTCACTACGCCTACTATGCCGTTGATTTGCTGTTCCAGCTTCTTGGGTTCCATGATCTTCATGTTGTGCACATCCAGGATCACGTTGCCGTTGTCGGTAACCACGCCTTCACGGTACACAGGGTCGCCGCCCAGTTTTACCATCTCACGGGCTACGTAGGAGCGGGCCATGGGGATGACTTCAACCGGCAGCGGGAACTCGCCGAGGATGGCTACTTCTTTGGTGTTGTCCACGATACAGATAAATTTGTCGGCCACGGCGGCGACAATTTTTTCACGGGTGAGGGCTGCACCACCACCCTTGATCATGTCCATCTGGCCGTTGATTTCATCGGCGCCGTCCACATAAACAGACAGTCGGTCGACACTGTTCAAGTCGTAAACCGGAATGCCCAGTGCCTTGAGCTTGGCGGTTGAGGCTTCAGAAGAAGACACTGCGCCTTCGATATCCGCCTTGATGGTAGCCAGCGCATCGATAAAGTGGTTCACAGTAGAGCCTGTGCCCACGCCAACAATGCTGTCTTTTTCTACGTATTTGAGTGCAGCCCAGGCGGCGGCCTTTTTCATTTCGTCTTGAGTCATGGTGAGGTCCTGTAAACGACTTAATGCAAAAAAATTGCCCTTATTATACCTGCAAGTGGCTATAAAAGTGGTTGTTGGCTAACAAAAATCCTGCCTGTGCTGCCACGTCTCTGACACTTTTGCATCCCAGGGGTGCGTTTTGCCAAAGGGATAGATTAGGATAACCGCAACCGATTTAAGTGTTTTCACAAGGAGTTGTTATGGCCGGAGCCAGTTTGCTCACCCTGCTGGATGATATTGCGACCATTCTGGATGATGTGTCTGTGATGAGTAAGGTTGCTGCCAAGAAAACCGCCGGTGTGCTGGGGGACGATTTGGCCCTCAATGCCCAGCAGGTAACCGGGGTCAATGCCGACCGGGAGTTGCCCGTGGTGTGGGCCGTTGCCAGGGGCTCATTTCTCAATAAGTTAATCCTGGTTCCCCTGGCGCTGCTTATCAGCGCCTTTGTCCCCTGGCTGGTGACGCCCCTCTTGATGTTCGGCGGCCTGTTTTTGTGTTTCGAAGGCTTTGAAAAGCTCTGGCATGCCAGAGCCAAGCATGTGCCGGTGGATGGGGAAGATGCCCACGAGGCGTTGGTGCCAAAGGGCATGGACCCCAAAGAGTATGAAAAGCAAAAGGTGAAGGGGGCGATACGCACCGATTTTGTGCTCTCGGCCGAGATTATTGCCATCACCCTGGGAGTGGTGGCCGAGCAAACCTTTATGACCCAGGTCGCGACCCTGTCCATCATTGCGGTGCTGATGACCATAGGTGTCTATGGTTTGGTGGCCGGGATAGTCAAACTCGATGATTTGGGGCTCTGGCTGTCGCGTAAAACCGCTAAGCTTGCCCGGATGTTGGGTAACCTGCTGCTGGCGGCGGCCCCCAAACTGATGAAACTCTTATCTGTTGTGGGCACGGCAGCCATGTTTATGGTGGGGGGCGGCATCCTTACCCACGGCATCCACGTGCTTCACGACGGCATCAATGCGGCGGCGGCGCGGGTGGGGGCGATTGAGGCCATAGGCCCTGTGCTCGAATTCTTTACCCCGAGTGTGCTGAATCTGCTTTTTGGCATAGCCGCGGGGGCGGTGGCCGTGCTCGTGATGACCTTGATTGCAAAGTTTAAACCCGCCAAGGCAAATTGATTCATTGCCATTTGGCTGCCCTTTTGACCGCCTGCCCAAGGCGCTTGGATGAGTGACTAAGCGGCAGCTGGTATCTCGGGCGGTCGTCGACCAGGCCCGAGTCACCTCCGGGTTTGCAGCAAGTAACCACAGGGAGTGGAAATGAGCAACAAATTACAGCCGTTTCTCGGCACAGCTTTACCCATCATCCAGGCCCCCATGGCCGGGGTGCAGGACAGTGACCTTGCCATTGCGGTATGCAACGCCGGAGGTTTGGGTTCCTTGCCCTGCGGTATGTTGGGTAATGAGGTACTGCAGGCTGAAATTCATCGTATTCAGGCGGCAACGTCAGCACCTTTTAATCTCAACTTCTTTTGTCACAGGGTAAGTGATTACCCGGACCTCATCCGTCAGCGCTGGCAGTCGGTGCTGGCACCTTATTTTGATGAACTTGGTGTGACCGCTTCTTCAGGTCCGGCCAAGGCCAGTCGCCAACCCTTCAGCCACGACGTAGCCGATGTGATAGAAGCGGCGCGGCCAGCCTTTGTCAGCTTTCATTTTGGGCTTCCGGACAAGGCCTTGTTGCAGCGGGTAAAAAGCTGGGGCACCAGGGTGCTGTCTTCGGCAACCACCCTCGATGAGGCGCTGTGGCTTGAGGCTAACGGCGCCGACGGCATTATACTGCAGGGGCTTGAAGCCGGTGGCCACAGAGGCATGTTTTTGTCGATGGAGTTGGGTACTCAGCAGCCGCTGCATGCGCTGCTGGCATTGGTTAAGGATAGACTGACGGTGCCCGTCATTGCCGCCGGTGGCCTTGGCTGCTCCGCCGACATCAATGCTGCGTTTAAAGCCGGGGCCGATGCGGTGCAGATTGGCACGGCGTATCTATTGTGCGATGAAGCCAAAACCTCTGCTATCCATCGCCGTGCCATCGTTGAGCAACCGCTGCAAACTCAAATCACCACGCTTTTTTCCGGCAGACCGGCCCGGGGCATAGTCAATCGCGCCATGGCAGAGCTTGGCCCCTTGCATGAGGCTGCGCCGCCATTTCCCTTTGCCTCCATCGATATGGGGCTGCTGCGACAGGCGGCGGAGCAGCAGGGTAAGGGGGACTTTTCCCCCCTGTGGTGCGGGCAAAACACCTCAGGTTGCCGCGATGTTCCGGCGGCAGAGCTTACCCGGGACCTCGCTGCCGGGTTGACGCTGTGATTCGGGGATCGTGGATAGGGCATGCATTGGCTAAGGAGTGTCTGGATGAGGAGCGAAGATGTACATAGGTGAGGCGGCAAGGGTTACGGGACTTTCCATTAAGGCGATCCGCTTTTATGAGCAAAAAGGCTTGTTGCCCGCACCGAAGCGCCATGGGCGCTATCGGGTTTATTCGTCACAGGATCTCGAACTGCTGCGCCTTATTCGCGATGCCAAAGCCCTGGGAGTGCCACTGACCAAGCTCACGGCCGTGGTGCCTGCCCGGGGCGAGACCCTCGACTGGCCGCAAATACGCCGGTTTCTCGAGGGCATTAAACTGGACATCCGGGCGCAGCAGCTCAGGCTGGAACAGCAACTGGCGACGGTGGATAAGTGTCTTTCGGCTATGGACGATTGCCCGGGACTCAGCGATTAAGCCCTTGACTCTGCCCTTAAGGGGAGACTTTAGAATCGTCCTCGTTAACCTTGATAAGGAGTACGGGGATGAAAAATATTCTGATAGTAAATGCCAATCCGAAAGCCGACAGTCTGTGCAAACATTTGGCGGATATGTATGAAGTCGAAGCGCGGGAGTATCACAGGGTAAGGCGCTTTAACCTGTCACAGATGGTCTTTGATGCCAACCTGAGAGAGGGTTATGGGATGCAGCCACTGGAGCCTTGCCTGGAGGACTTTCAGCAGGCGCTCAGCTGGGCCGGGCATCTGGTTATTGTGAGCCCTATCTGGTGGGGCAGCCTGCCCGCGGCCTTTAAAGGGCTGCTTGACCGCAGTCTGCTGCCTGGCTTTGCCTTTCGCTATGACGCTAATAACGAGGCTGCTATCCCGCTGCTGCAGGGCAAAACCGCGCGACTGATGTTCACCATGGATGCGCCAGCTGACTTTGCCGAGGAGCAGGCTGTATCTGTCGTGACGCAGCTGGACCGGTTTACCCTGCAGTTTTGTGGCTTTGCTCCGGCAAACACTATGTACTTCCCATCGGCGTCCTGGGTGACGGCAGAATGTCTTGAGCTCTGGCAACAGAGCATAAAAATCTTTGGCCGAGAAGGGGAGTGATGGCTTTTCGGGCAATAAAAAACGCAGTGCCTGGCACTGCGTTTTTTGTGAAAGACGTAGCTACAACCCGGCGTACTCGCCAATCAGTGATGAGCGGGTTTATCGTGGGCGGCGGCGTATTTCACCGCTATCACGGCCACCAACATCAATACAAAGGGCACGGGCGCTGCCACCATACCCAAGGCGCTGACATTCAGCATAAAGCCGATTGCAATATGACCTACCAGTGCCACGACCAGGGCGAGGGTTGCAAGGAGCAGAACAACGACTTCTGATTTCATAACCGAATTCCTTTTGAAGGTTTGTCATGGACAGGGGGCTTATTTCACGCCCGCTTTTTGATGGCTTCAGTATGAAGACTTGATGATGCAGATGTTTGATCGCAATCAAGTTTAAGGCGCTGTTTTCTTGCTAGGGACGCAAAGCTTGCGTTGGCGCAAGCTTTGTTAAGAAATGGGTTTGGAAGTTAAAAAGTTGGCTTGGCTTATGCTTAAAAGCGATTGGAGCGGACAGCTGTATCGAGCCCCTCAGTCAAACTTGCCCAACCTGGCTTGCCAGAGAGCGTTTTTCTCAAGGTCAGAAAGGGGTCTTCGGGCGAGGAAAACGGCGAGGGCGATACCCAGTGGTACCACTATCAAGTCGGCACTTTGAAAGGGCAACACATAACCAAAAACAGTCAGATACACGAAGGCCGCACTGGCGCCGGGGATTAAAAGCAGTGGCCATTCAAAACATTGGCCGACAATCCTGGCACCAAGACCAATCAGAGTAGGCGGCAGCAGATATAAAAACACCATGCCGGTGTCCGCTGCAGCAATCATCACAAAGCCCATCAGCGCCAATACCGCCCCCAGGAGGCTGCCGAGCAATGTCTTATAAGGAGACTGTCGCTGCTTCAGGGCGTGGTAAGCATTTTCCATCATTTCCAGTTTGGCGCGGGCACGGTTGGCACTGTCGATTTTACCTGCGCGTTCGAGTCTTGGCGGCATAAGGGGCTAATTCAGCTAAGGGTAACTCTATCTTACCCAAAGGGGGCGAGCGCCTGAAAGTCCCAAAGCAAGAAAGGCCGACAGAAAGACAGCTAGAAAGACCGACAGAAAGACAGCTAGAAAGACCGACAGAAAGACCGACAGAAAGACCGACAGAAAGACAGCCAGTGAATCTTCACCCCGGACTTGATGAGCCTTTGCATCGGGGTTAGCGCAAAAACGCCTCGCCACTATGTGGAATGCGCAAGGTGGAATATAAGGTGAGTGTTAGCTGAAGTTAAACACCTTTGAGGGGGTGATTATCTTTGGCAGCGGCACATCCCAGGCCTCAACGGGCAGGGCAGGCAGGCGCTGACAATCGTGGGCAAGGCCTATTACCCGGGTACTGTCTGGCAGATGAGACAGGGTGCGGTCGTAAAAGCCGCCGCCCATGCCGAGGCGGTTGCCGCTGTCATCGAAGGCGACCAGAGGGGTGATGATGGCGTCGAGCCGGTAGGCCGGGCACAGGCGGTGGCAGGCCATCACGGGCTCGGGGATACCGTAAAGGTTGTCGCGCATCTTGCTGTGTTTATCGTAACGGATAAAGAGTAAATGGCCTTCGGCGAAGGGATGCAGCACGGGCAAATACACGTCGACCCCTTGTTGCCACAGGGCTTCAATCAGGGGACGGGTGCTGATTTCACCGTCGTTTTCAAGATAAAGGGCAATGGCGCGGGCGCCATCCAGCTCAGTCAACAGATGCTGCGCTGCCTGGAGGGCAGCCGATGCCTGAACATCACCGCTGAGGGCGCGCCTCAGGGCACGAACGTGTTTTCGTATGGTACTGCGCGACGCATTCGCACTTATGCTGGCCAGAGCTTCAGCACTCATGTTGCCCAGTGCTTCAGTACTTGAGCTAATTGGCGCATCGGCGTTTAAGCCTTCTTGTGCTTTCGCACGTTGGGCGATAGTCGCGTTGGATGTGACGGATACCGTCATAAGTTGAGATGCTCCCCGGAATGCCGCTGCCGGTGTAGCCCTTGAACCGTAGGTTCAAGGCGGGCCTGCGATTACTTCCTAAGGCTTCTCGGTACGAGCCGAGCCTGCTCAATGTCGGTAAAACACCTGCCCTAAAGTCAAAAATATCGGCACAGGGACATTACCAGCTGGCGCACAACCCAGGGAGCAAATTTGGTGGTGTTACACAGGGAATGTACCCGGCGCAAAACCTGTAATCAGTTTAATCTTCCTTGTGGCTTCGCTCAACCAAAGCTTGTTCGAGCGTTCGCTGCAGCAGGCGGATTCGGTCGTCCATTTGCTGCATATAGTCTTGATTCTTTCGCTGTTCTTCGTGCAACTCGTGACCGAGATTTAATGCCGCCATCATGGCCAGATCTTCCCGGCTCAGATTGCTGGTGCGGCCACGAAGTGACGTCAGCTGCTGCTCAAGCTTTTGTGCCACCGCCCTCAGTGCCGCTTCTTGTCCGACTGGACAGGCGATGGAGTAGGTGCGTCCAAGGAGGATGATATCAATGGCGCTACTGCTCATGGGCTATCCCTGTGGTGGTCTTTATGTGGCGGACTATATAAGGCGGGTTGCAAAAGTGCAAGGCCGGAGCCGCGTTGAGGCCGCGCTGAAAACGAGTTTGCTGCTTGCGTGAGCAACGGCCTGAGGCAAAAGATGATTATTGAGCCAATGTCACGCAAAATTGCCACAAACCCCTGTTTGCAAACTTGGTCACTACCGCTGGCGTCTGTTAGCATTGGCACATTGCGTTTAGGCTCTGGACACTCAATTATGGCAACCCCACCCTCCCTCAAAATTGAAAAACTGCTCGGCGCGCTGGAAGCGGCTGAAATTGGTCAGCATCCGGTGGAAGTGCACGGCGCCATGGTCGGCTTGATTGCCGGTGGCGTAGAGCAGGGTCGGGGGGCCTGGCTTAAGCCCCTGCTTGAGCTGATGAACGACGGGCAATCATTGCCCGCTGAGCTGCAAGCCCTGGTGGAAGAGCTGTTTGTGGACACCCAGGCCCGTCTGGGGGAAATCGACTTTGGTTTTATGCCGCTTTTGCCCGAAGAAGAAGAGCCCCTGTGTGACCGAGTCGAAGCCCTGTCGCTGTGGGTGCAGAGTTTTCTGACCGGGCTTGCCATTATCCAGCCGGGGCTTAATCAGGCCTCGGAAGATGTGCGCGAAGTGATTGCCGATCTCGCCGCCGTGGCCCAGGTCGAATTCGATGTAGTGGATGATGAAGAGTCTGAAACCGCCTATGTCGAAATCCTTGAGTTTGTGCGTATGGCGGCCATTCATTGCTACCAGGAATTTGGCCCCCAGGATGGCGGCGGCGCCATACAGCCCAGCAATAATCTGCATTGATATTGGCGGGACTTCGAGGAGCTGTGCACCATGGACGACACCCGTCACACTAACCCAACTGCCGTTGACGATGCGCCTGACGTTGCATCTCAGGCAAGCCAGGCTGTCGATATCGCCATAGTGGGCGGCGCCATGGCCGGTGCAACCCTGGCGCTGGCCCTTGAACAGCTCTGCAAATCCTCAGGTACTTCCCTTTCCATCGCCCTGATTGAAGCCAGGGCGCCGGGCGACGAACATCCTGGCTTCGATGCCCGTGCCATCGCCGTCGCCGAAGGCTCCATTGAGGAGCTCAAGCGCCTCGGTGTGTGGCGACACCTAAGCCGGCTCGGCACGCCCATTACCGATATTCACGTCTCAGACCGTGGTCATTTCGGCATGACCGAGCTCAACAGCAGCGCCTTTGGCCTGCCCTACCTTGGGCAGGTGGTTGAGCTTGAGGCCGTGGGCAAGGCGTTGTTTGATGCCATCGCCAAGACCCGTATCCAACTGCTGTGTCCCGATGGCATGGTGGGTATGGAGGCCGGTCAGGATGCACATACACTGCTGCTCGAATCGGGTAAAAGGCTGAGTGCCAAGCTTGTGGTCGCTGCCGATGGTTTGGGCTCCGCCGTGCGCAGCCACTTTAATTTACCCCTGGAGCAGGTGGACTTCGACCAGGAAGCGGTGATTGCCAATGTGGTAACCCGGCAGCCCCACGAACACTGGGCCTGGGAGCGCTTTACCGACACCGGGCCTTTGGCCTTGTTACCCATGGCGCCCATCAATGGAGAGTCACGGCTCTCGTTGGTGTGGGCGCTGGCTCCCGAACAAGCCAAGGTGCTGCAAGAATGCGATGAGCAACGCTTTGTGAGTCAATTGCAGCAGGCCTTTGGCAATCGGGCCGGCGTCTTCCTTGGTGCCGGTAATCGCCAGCGTTATCCCCTGAAGCTTTCCTGGATGCCAAGACCCATTCACCATCGCTGCGTATTTGTTGGCAATGCCGCCCAAACCCTGCATCCCATCGCCGGTCAGGGCTTTAACCTGGGTCTCAGGGACATAGTGGACCTGACGAGGGTATTGCACAGCGCCCTGAGTGAAAACAGTCGGGCGGATGTGGGTGATATTCGCTTGCTGCATCGTTATCTGGCACTTCGCGAGCACGACAGACGCGAGACCCTGCTGGCCATCGAATCCCTGGTTCGGGGCTTTTCCAATCAATATTGGCCGCTGGTGGCCGGGCGCAGTTTGGGGCTTCGGCTGCTGTCCTGGTGTCCGCCGCTCAAGGCGCCGCTGGCAAGCCGGGCCATGGGCTGGCGCCGTGGTGTCCGCCTGACGCCCAACCTGTAACTATTTTGTCCGAGGACTGACAGATGATGACAACCCAAAGCTGTGATGTGGCCATTGTAGGTGGCGGCATGGTGGGATTGGCAACCGCCATCGGCCTTGCCGAGGCCGGGCTTAAGGTGACAGTTCTGGATGCGGGCAGCCAGAGCGCTGTTGAAGGTGAGCCCCGTCTTCGGGTCAGCGCCATCAACCGCGCCAGCGAAGGTTTGCTCCAGTCTCTGGGTGCCTGGGCGCTGATGGACTGTCAGCGCACGGCGCCCTACGGCCGTATGCAGGTGTGGGACAAAGACGGCATGGGCAAGATTGGCTTTGATGCCAATGAGCTGGGTGAGACAAGTCTCGGCACCATCATCGAAAACGACAACATTGCCGCCGCACTGGCAAAGCGCGCCAGTGAGTTTGATAACCTGGATTACCGGGAAGGCGTGCGCTTAAGCCGCCTCGCCTTTGGTGAAAAGGAAGCCTGGCTGACCCTGGAAGAGGGCGACATGCTCTCGGCGGCGCTGGTGATTGCCGCCGATGGCGCCAACAGCTGGGTGCGCAGCCAGTGCAATATTCCGCTCACTTTCTGGGACTATGGCCACACCGCCATTGTTGCCACCATAGAAACCGCCGAGCCCCACGAGGGCTGTGCCCGCCAGGTGTTTTTGCCGGACGGCCCGCTGGCGTTTTTGCCGCTGTATCAGGCAAATCTTTGCTCCATCGTCTGGTCTGTGGCTGAGCCCAAGGCGCAGGCACTGCTGGCCATGGATGATGAAAATTTTTCAAAATCCCTCACCGCCGCCTTCGATGCCCGTCTGGGCCTGTGTCGGGTAAAGAGTGAGCGCATTGGTTTTAATTTGCGGATGCGCTATGCCCGCCATTTTGCCCGCCACCGCCTGCTGCTGGCGGGAGACGCGGCCCACACCATACACCCGCTGGCGGGGCAGGGCGTAAACCTGGGTTTTCAGGACGCCGCCGCCATTATCGATACCATTGGTCGCCTGAAAGCCGACGGCAAAGACATAGGTGATTACCGCCTGCTTAGGCCGCTGGAGCGCGAACGTAAGGCCGCCGCTCAGGAAATGATCGCCACCATGGAAGGCTTCAAACGCCTCTTCGAAGGCAATAACCCTATCAAGCAGGCTGTACGGGATCTGGGACTGAATCTGGTGGATAAGTTGCCTGGACTGAAAACAGTGTTCATCAAACAGGCCATGGGCAGATAAGCAAACAGTCTCTGTGAAATATTTGATAACAGCTGCCGGCCAGGCAGCCGATAAAGGCGATTTTTGCAGCAAATATCAAACAATTGGCGGCGGAAAATTGTAAAGCGACCTCTGAAGATTAGTTTTTTCTGGCTTTTTCATTAGGAAAACTAATGTTTGGTTGTTCGGATTAGAAAATTCTCTTGTATACAAATTTGTGACGCAAGGTATAATTTCGCCGCATTTTAACCAGGTGCCGTTTCTATTTTTGGCACCAAAGCCCCGGATAGAAGGGATAATAATGGCTAATAAAACTGTACTCTTTAGCAAGCACCTGGAATCGAACGCCAAGATGGTGGACTTCCACGGCTGGGACATGCCCCTCAACTATGGCTCCCAAATCGAAGAGCACCATGCCGTGCGCCGTGACGCCGGTATGTTCGACGTATCTCACATGACAGTGGTGGACGTTGAAGGTGCCGACGCCCGCGCTTTCCTGCGCAAACTGCTGGCTAACGACATTGCCAAACTGACCGTCCCCGGCAAAGCCCTCTACGGCGGCATGCTGAACCACGACGGCGGCGTTATCGACGACCTCATCACCTACTATCTCAGCGATACCCAATACCGCGTGGTAGTTAACTCTGCGACCCGCGAAAAAGATCTGGCGTGGATTGGCGAGCAAGCCAAAGGCTTCGAGGTGACCATCACAGAGCGTCCTGAGCTGGCCATGATTGCCGTGCAGGGCCCCAATGCCAAAGCCAAAGCCGCCACCGTATTTACCGCCGAGCAAAACGCCGCCATCGAAGGCATGAAGCCTTTCTTCGGCAAGCAGGCCGGCAGCCTCTTTATTGCCACCACAGGTTACACCGGCGAAGCCGGTTACGAGATCATCGTGCCTGAAGCCGAAGCCGAAGCCCTGTGGCAAGCGCTGCTGAATGCCGGTGTGCAGCCATGTGGTCTGGGTGCCCGTGATACCCTGCGTCTTGAAGCCGGTATGAACCTCTACGGTCAGGACATGGACGAAAGCGTCAACCCACTGGCCGCCAACATGGGCTGGACCATTGCATGGGAACCTGCGGATCGCGACTTTATCGGCCGTGAAGCACTGGAAGCCATCAAGGCCAAGGGCAGCGACAAATTAGTCGGTCTGGTGATGGAAGAGAAGGGCGTTCTGCGCCATGATATGCCAGTGTTTTTTACCGACGCCAATGGCGTTGAGCACCAGGGCGTGATCACCAGCGGTACATTCTCACCCACTTTGGGCTATTCTATCGCGATGGCTCGCGTACCCGGCGCCATCGGTGATACTGCCGAAGTGGAAATGCGCAAGAAGCGTGTGACGGTGCGTGTCATTGCACCCAGCTTCGTACGCAACGGAAAACAAGCATTTTAAAAGACCCGATTAAGGAACAAGAACAATGAGCAATATCCCGTCCGAACTCAAGTATGCTTCTTCCCACGAATGGATCCGCAAGGAAGATGACGGCACCTACACCGTAGGTATCACTGAGCACGCTCAGGAACTGCTGGGTGACATGGTATTCGTTGAGCTGCCTGAAGTGGGTGACACTGTGTCTGCCGGTGAAGACTGCGCCGTGGCCGAGTCTGTAAAAGCCGCCTCTGACATCTATGCCCCTATCTCCGGTGAAGTGATTGCCGTGAACGAATCTCTGGAAGATTCTCCTGAGCTGGTAAACAGCGATGCTTACGGTGACGGCTGGTTCTTCCGCATCAAGCCTTCTGACGAGTCTGAGCTGGACAGCCTGCTCGACGCCGAAGGTTATCAAGCAGTTATCGACGAGGAATAATCCTCGCCAGGAAAAACGAAGCCCCCCGGGGCTTCGTTTGTTTTATCCGACATAAAGCAGATCGGTCGCAATTGAGATCGGCGTAATTTGAAAGGTTTATCATGACCAAGCAAACCCTCACCCAGCTGGAACAGCACGAGCTGTTTCTGACCCGTCACATTGGCCCCGATGCCGACGAACAGCAAGCCATGCTGAACTACGTTGGTGCCGAGTCCCTGGAAGATCTGACCGCCCAAATCGTACCCGAGTCTATCCGTCTGGGTCGCGAGCTGAACGTGGGAGCCTCCAATGGCGAAGCCGCCGGTCTGGCCTACATCCGCCAGCTGGCCGATAAGAACCAGGTGTTCAAGAGCTACATTGGTATGGGCTACCACGGCACCGAAGTGCCTAACGTTATCCTGCGTAACGTGCTGGAAAACCCAGGTTGGTATACTGCCTACACCCCATATCAGCCAGAAATCGCCCAGGGCCGCCTCGAAGCCATCCTGAACTTCCAGCAGCTGTCCATTGACCTGACCGGTCTGGACCTGGCCTCTGCCTCTTTGCTGGACGAAGCCACTGCCGCTGCTGAAGCCATGGCGCTGGCCAAGCGTGTATCCAAGGCCAAGAAAGCCAATACGTTCTTCGTAGCCGATGACGTATTCCCACAAACCCTGGACGTGGTAAAGACCCGCGCCGAGTGTTTTGGCTTTGACATTGTGACCGGTCCAGCTGCCGATGCCGCTAACCATGATGACCTCTTTGGTGCCCTGTTCCAGTACACCAACCGTCAGGGTCAACTGACCGACTTCACCGAGCTGTTTGCCCAGCTGCGCGCCAAGAACGTGATTGTGACCGTGGGCGCTGACATCATGTCGCTGGTGCTCTTGAAGAGCCCTGGTGCCATGGGCGCCGACGTGGTATTCGGCTCCGCCCAACGCTTTGGCGTGCCAATGGGCTTTGGTGGTCCACACGCTGCCTTCTTTGTGTCCAAAGACGAGCACAAGCGTTCAATGCCCGGCCGTATCATCGGTGTGTCCAAAGACACCCGTGGTAAGACTGCCCTGCGTATGGCCATGCAAACCCGCGAGCAGCACATCCGCCGCGAGAAAGCCAACTCCAACATCTGTACCGCACAGGTGCTGCTGGCCAACATGGCCTCTTTCTACGCCGTATTCCACGGCCCACAAGGTCTGAAGGTGATTGCCGAGCGCATTCATCGCCTGACCGACATCTTGGCCGCCGGTCTTGCCGCCAAGGGCGTGACTGTACTGAACACGCAATGGTTCGATACCTTAAGCTTCAAGGTTGATGTGGACGCCGTACGTGCCCGCGCCCTGGCTGCCGGTGTGAACCTGCGCTACGACGCCGATGGCGTTGTGGGTGTGAGTCTGGCCGAAACCACTACCCGTGCCGATGTTGCCGAACTGTTCGACATCATCTTGGGCGCCGGTCATGGTCTGGATGTGGCAGCTATTGATGCCGACATCCTTGCCAAGGGTTCAAGCTCTATCCCTGCTGCACTGGTACGTGAAGAAGCTTTCCTGACTCACCCAACCTTCAACAGCTACCACAGCGAAACCGAAATGATGCGCTACATCAAGCGCCTCGAGAGCAAGGATCTGGCACTGAACTATTCCATGATTTCCTTGGGTTCCTGCACCATGAAGCTCAACGCTGCCGTTGAGATGATCCCGGTGAGCTGGCCTGAATTTGCCAACATGCACCCCTTCTGCCCATCTGAGCAGGCCCAGGGTTACACCCAGCTGATTGGTGAGCTGTCTGACTGGCTGGTGGACATCACAGGTTACGATGCCGTGTGCATGCAGCCCAACTCTGGTGCCCAGGGCGAATACGCCGGTCTGCTGGCTATCCGCAAGTACCACGAGTCCCGTGGCGAGGGCCATCGCGATGTGTGTTTGATCCCTCAGTCTGCCCACGGCACCAACCCTGCCTCTGCCCAGCTCGCTGGCATGAAAGTGGTGGTGACCGCCTGTGACAAGCAAGGCAACGTAGATCTGGATGACCTGCGCGCCAAGGCTGCCGAAGTGGCCGAGAACCTGTCGTGCATCATGATCACCTATCCTTCTACCCACGGTGTATACGAAGAAACCGTGCGTGAAATCTGTGACATCATTCATCAGCACGGTGGCCAGGTGTACCTGGACGGTGCCAACATGAACGCTCAGGTAGGTCTCACTGCCCCTGGCTTTATCGGTGCCGACGTATCGCACCTCAACCTGCACAAAACCTTCGCCATCCCTCACGGCGGCGGTGGTCCAGGTATGGGCCCAATCGGCGTGAAGAAGCACCTGGCACCTTTCGTAGCCGGTCACGCTGTGGTTAAGCAAGGTATCGAGAGCGACAACAATGGCGCCGTCTCTGCTGCCCCATTCGGCAGCGCCGGTATCCTGCCAATCAGCTGGATGTACATCAAGCTTTTGGGCAGCAAGGGTCTGAAGCAATCTACCCAGACCGCCATGCTGAACGCCAACTACGTTACCAAGAAGCTGTCTGAGCACTATCCGGTGCTGTTCCGTGGCCGTAACGATCGTATCGCCCACGAGTGCATCATCGACATGCGTCCGTTGAAGGAAGCCTCTGGTGTGACTGAGATGGACGTGGCCAAGCGTCTGAACGACTACGGTTTCCACGCCCCAACCATGAGCTTCCCGGTTGCCGGTACCCTGATGATCGAGCCAACTGAGTCTGAGTCAAAGGCTGAGCTGGACCGCTTCATCGAGGCCATGGTCGCCATTCGCGGCGAAATCGCCCGCGTGGAAAGCGGCGAGTGGCCGGTTGACAACAACCCACTGGCCAATGCTCCGCACACCATGGATGACATCATGGACCCGGCGTTTGATAGCCGCCCATACAGCCGTGAGCTGGCGGTGTTCCCGACTGCGTCAGTGCGTGCCAACAAGTTCTGGCCAACCGTGAACCGTATCGATGACGTGTATGGCGATCGGAATTTGTTCTGTGCCTGTGTACCGATGAGTGACTACGAGTAAATGGCTACTTAGCCTGGATAATACGGCGTCACCCCACTGTTTTCGCTGCTCATTTACATGAGTAAACTGCGCGGCGAAAACAGCTGGTTTCCTTGTCTTATCTGCGGCAGTAACGCCATTGTTGGTCCGGTTGAGCCTTGGTTCGGTCAGACACTAAAAAACGAGTGCTTCGGCACTCGTTTTTTTATTTCTATTCGCATCTGGCCTGAGATATTTGCTGCCTAAACTGTTCAGGGTTCAGAAATAAGATTAGGATTTCTCCCGGCATGCATTACATTCGATTGACACTAAGCTCGGCAATTATTCAATGGAAGATGACAGATGCTAGATTCAACGGGCTGGTTAAGGAACTTCAGAAGGGCGATTTTGGCTGGATTAGCACCTGCGTGGGCGCTGCTAATGTTTGGGTGCAGCGCCATTGCAGATTGCAATGACGCCCTAATTTACAAGCAAGCTGAGGTCTATTGGTCGGATTCAAAGCAAGCTATTTCAGATGGAGACTATGAAACGGCTTTGAGCCAATCAAACCAAGGATTGCTGCTTGTCGGTGACGCTTACAGCGATCCTAAGGCTGTGGATGATACAGGCATGAAATTAGTACTTGCCGAAGCTGCTGAGCGAAAAGGTGAGTTACGACACGCTGCCCATCTCAAATTCAGAGCCCTTGAATCAAGGCTCGTGATGCTAAAAAGGCGCTCCAGCCTCTGTAACTGATTTCCATTGTTTAACAAATCCTCGGCTCCCCGAATCTTGAATTGACGTCGGGAGTGGCAGTGCGAAAGCCCACCGCTGATGATTAACGGCATTCGATGTCGGAAGTTGCAGTTGAAGCAAGAGATAGCCGCTGTGCCAGCGGCACAAAGTCGTGGGTCTCCAACCCACACCCGGGCAAGGGGTATTGCTTGTCCAATACCCTTGAACGGCTCTGTCTCCTCATAATTCTCTATTCATATACACCCTCAGATGATTCCTTAAATGGTGTTGTTTTTTCCGCAATGCGTATAAGAAGCCGTTGGCAGCTCCCGCTAGATTAGTGCTGTTGGCAAACAATCTTGCCTGGTAAACAGCACTGGGGTGTGACGATGAAAAAGGTATGTGTGGTGACAGGCGCGTCTTCCGGTATGGGGAAAGACGGGGCACTCAAACTGATTAAAGAAGGCCATATAGTTTATGGTCTGGCTCGGCGAGTGTCGCAAATGACGGAGTTGGTGGCGGCTGGCGGTTTTGCCATTGAAACAGATGTAACCTCTATTGAGTCCATTGAGCGTGCCGTGGCTCAGATTGTGGCAGAGCAGGGTCGCATTGATGTGCTTTGGAATAATGCGGGTTACTCGGTTACAGGTGCGGTGGAAGATGTATCTTACGAAGATGCCAAACGCCAGTTTGAGGTCAACCTGTTTGGCCTCGCCGAGATGACCAAGGCCGTGCTGCCCACTATGCGCAAACAAAAGTCGGGCACCATTATCAATACCTCCTCGGTGGGTGGCAAAATTTACACCCCCCTCGGTGCCTGGTACCACGCCTCCAAACATGCGCTGGAGGGCTGGAGCGATTGTCTGCGACTGGAGCTTAAGCCTTTTAATATCAATGTAGTGATAATTGAACCGGGTGGGATCAGCTCGGAGTTCGGTGATGTCTTGTACCAGCCACTGGTGGAACGTGCCAAGGGGGGAGCCTATCAGGCCATGTCGACTGCGGTGGCAAGAACCTATAAAGCGATTTACAGCAATTCCAAGAGCATGTCTTCACCGGCGGTCATTGGCGAATTGGTTGTACGGATAGTGGCATCAAATAGTCCCAGAACCCGATATATAGCGGGCTACATGAGTCGTACAATCTTGTGTTTACGTAGCCTGCTAAGTGACCGGATCTTTGATAAGGTGATTATGAGCACCTACGAGAAAGAGCTAAAGAAAAATGAAAGCGCCGCTTCTCATTAAATCGATTGCCCAGGTTCATCAGGCTTTTGGTCTTGCGCCACCCGGGCACCCCTTGGTGTCTGTGGTGGGGGCTTTTGACAGTCAAAGGCTCAACGATTTAGCAGATACGCCCATAGTTTCAGAGCTCTATTCCATCAGTTTAAAAGCCGGTATTTCCGGCACCTGTATTTATGGCCGCAACGCTTACGATTACCAAAATGGCACCTTGGTATTTATTGCACCGGGCCAAGTGGTGCAATACTCGGGGGCCGAAGGAGTGGCGAATGAAAAAGAGAGTTGGAACCTGCTGTTTCACCCTGACCTTATTCGCCGTTCGGAACTTGGACGCTGCATCGGCAGCTATTCATTTTTCCATTACGAGGCCAACGAGGCCTTACATGTTTCCGAGGTTGAGAAGGCCTGTCTCAGGGGCATAGTCGATAAAATTGTGGCTGAATACTCAGGCAATATTGACCGCCACAGCCAGGAGTTGATCGTGTCCAACATCAAGCTGTTGTTGGATTATTGCACCCGCTATTACGACCGGCAGTTCTATACCCGCACCAATTTGAATAAAGATATTGCCAGCCAGTTTGAGCAGCTATTGCAGCGTTATTATCAGAACCAAGTGTATGAAAAACTGGGCCTGCCAACAGTGGCCTATTGCGGTAAAGAAATGGGGATTTCGCCCTATTATTTGAGCGACCTGTTGAAAAAGGAAACCGGCAGAACCGCATCGGATTACATTCACTTCTTTGTGTTGGAGCGGGCCAAAAACAGCTTGCTTGGTACACAATTGTCAGTCACGGAAGTGGCCTATAATTTGGGCTTTGCCTATCCACAACACTTCAGCAAGCTATTCAAAGCCAAGGTAGGAATGAGCCCGAAGGAATACCGGAAACTGGGTTGATTCGAATTTTGGCAAGGGTAATGGCATCTTTCAGCATCGTCCTCGGTGGCTCCGAAAGGGCATTAGCGTGTCGTTAGACTATGCGATGAAAAGTTTCACCGGATAAGCGTTTCCCGCAGGACGCCACGCGGAGTAATCGGTGTATCAGTCCGGCTCAGGCGTTACTTCCTTGCGGCGCAGCTGTTTGCCGATTTCCAAACCCGCCCATGGCAGGGGCGAATTTGACCTCAGCGCCGAAGCAATGCCTTACTTCTGAACTGCCCTGGAGTGATGCCAATCACGTGCTTGAATTCCCGGATAAAGTGGGCCTGATCGTAGAATCCGGCCTGATAGCCGATATCGGTGAGTGGGGCGGCAGTGTCGCGTTTAAGCAATTCCCGGGCGAAGCCGGTGCGCTGCAGTATGCTGTAGTTTTTTGGGGACATGCCCACATTTTGCTGGAACAGGCGCTCCAGTTGGCGCTGGCTGATGTCCATCTCGGTTAGCAGGTTGCGTATTTCACCCTGATCCTTTTGCGCGGCTATCCACCTGAGTGCGTACTGCATCCTGGGCTCGGTTGCCTGAGCCTGGGATTCGTGGGCGATGAGATATTGCAGCAGCCGGGTTTCGAGCAGGGCAATGCGCTCTGGTGCCGTGGGCAGCAGCGCTAAGCGCTCGGCCAGTTCATCGCTTAACAGCGCCAGCGACAGATCCCCCGGTGTCAGGTGTTGTCCCAACAATTCTGACAGCGGTGACTTTAAAAATACCCGCCCTGCGCCGGGCCAGAAGCGAATACCCAGGGCATCAACCCTGCCGGAGAGTTCCAGTTTGGTGCTTTGTTTGGTGGGACCTGTGATCAGGCATTGTGCCCTGTGTTGCCAGCCATCCAGGTGAATGGGCGCGCCAAAATTGAACACGATACCTGTGCCGCCTTCGGGGTGCATAAACTCAGTCGACTGTGACTCGGCGCCTGCGGGGCGGAAGATTTGCCAGTAGCAACTGACATAGGGCTGCAGCAGGGCGCAGGGCTGGTAGCGCTGAAAACCAAGATGCGGCAGTGTCGACATAGCAAAACGCTCCAAAAGCGGGGTGAGCCAGTATATCAAAGCAAGATTTGGTGAAAACCCAGATGCCCTCAGTGCATCTTAATCGAATGTCGAAAATCTACAATTTGCATTTTCCCCCATGGCCTACCATGCCTCCAGCCGCCTTAGAGCAGCCGTTCTCTAAGCACAGTCTCTTTGTACTTACCTCTGCAACAGAGTATTGAGTTTCGCCGGGCGGCTTACCCCTTCAGTCACAACCTATGGGAATCCTGTATGACATCATTACCCCTCAACACTTCCAAATTGCTGCCCAAATTGATGAGCGTTGGCCTGTCCGCGCTGCTGCTGTCTGCTGCTTTGGTGGGACAGGCCTCGGCCAAAGACGATTTTGCCGCCGAAGGCGAGAGACGCGCCAAGCTCGCCGGCAGCGAACTTTTGGGCACGCCTGCACCCGGATTGTCGCTGACAACACTGACTGGAGACACCCTCAACCTGGGTGAGCTTTATGGCAAAAAGCCGGTGTACCTGAAGTTTTGGGCCACCTGGTGTGTGCCTTGCCGTCAGCAAATGCCCGGATTTGAGAAGATTTATCAGCAGTATGGCAATGATCTGCAAGTGATTGCGGTGAATACCGGCATCAGCGATAACCTCAATTCTGTGGGTGCCTTTGTGAAAAAGACCGGCCTTAACATGCCCGTGACCATAGATGATGGCACCCTGGCGCGGGCCTTTAACTTACGGGTTACGCCGCAGCACTTTTTAATCGACAGAGATGGGCGTATTGCTTATGTGGGGCATCAGGACGACGAAGCGTTTCATCAGGCTCTGAAAGCCGTTGTGGCAGCCCCCGGCGCCCGAGCGGCAACTGTCGCTGGTGCTGACGGTGTGGCCCCAAAAACCGCTGAAACAGCGCTTGTTAATGTCGCTGGATACGGGCTTGGGGATATCCTGGTGCCGCTGACATTAACCGACCTGGATAACCATGCATATCCACTGCCGACGGCTGTAAAGCCGGGTAAAGCCACCGGGCTGGTGTTTTTTGCCCCCTGGTGTGAGTGGTATCTGGCAGAGTCTGAGCCTGCCACCGCGAGGGCGTGTCAGCAGGTGAGGGAGATGATCGAGCAGCAAGCACCCGAAAGCAACGCCCAGTGGCTGCATATCTCCAGCAACCTCTGGTCATCTGAGGCCGATCTGGCCGAATACCAAACCAACTACAAACCGCAGTTGCCCATTGTGTTTGACGAACAAGGTAGCCTGTTTGGTCAGTTTGGTGTTACCCAATTGCCGACCATCGTCTATATCGATGAGGCTGGCAAGGTGACCGAAAAGGTCAGCCTGCAGGCCCCTGACTTTATCCCGCGTCTCCAGTCGCTGCTCGGCGCTGATATCAGCCAATGATGTAGCAAATAACGGCTTGGACTAAAGGGCATATCATGAAAATCATTACCTTTGGGCTGAAACTCATCGCCTGCTGCTGGCTGATGACGGCCGCAGCCATCACGGCACCTGCGGGTGACGACACAGGGCATAAGATAAGGGCGTCGCTGCAGCTGGAGTCCAGCGCGCCAGTCGCCGGAACTGACACCGGCCTGGCAATAAAGATGTCACCCGAGGCAGGCTGGCATGGTTACTGGTTAAACCCGGGGGATGCCGGATTCCCGCTGCAGGCACAATGGCTGTTGCCGAATGGGGTGACGGTGGGTGAGCTGCAATATCCCGCCCCCGAGCCCATGGTGATAAGTGACCTGATGAATTACATCTACCACGGGGATTATGCCCTGCTGGCACCTCTGAGCATTTCTGAGGATATTGCGCCCGGTACAGCGCTTACCCTGGCGGTGGATATTCGCTATCTGGTGTGCAGCCCCAAGCTGTGCGTGCCTGAGCAGCAGCGGCTTGAGACCCAATTCACAGTGGCAGACAAAGGCACCTCAAGCGCGCCCCTTGAGGCCTTCTCCGATTGGCGACGGGCCATTCCCAAACCTGTGGCGACCATGGCGGACTTCAGCATTCAAAACGGTCAATTGATGTTGTCGCTGCCATTTCCCGAATCTGTGCCGCTCACAAAGACGCTTCATTTCTACCCTGAGGTCAATGGGCCGATAGCCAATACGGCGCCGCAATCCTTTGTGCGAAATGGCGATCGCCTTTTTATGCAAACCGGGGCGGGCGAGGCTGGGGTCAGCGACTTTTATGGCGTGCTGACCCTGGATGATGCACAGGCTATCAGGGTCAAGGCAGTCCAGGTGAGTGGGGATGCACTGGTGTTCCCGACCGGGGCTGGGTTGCCAGGCGCAGAGCCAGACAATCTGCTTGTCATGTCCTTGGTGACCGTACTGGGGGCGATTCTTGGAGGATTGTTACTGAATCTAATGCCCTGTGTTTTTCCCATTCTGAGCTTAAAGGTGTTGAGCCTGGCCAATCTCGGGGATGAGCGAGTCGCCAGAGCCGGTGCTCTGGCCTATACCCTGGGGGCCGTACTGGTGTGCGTGCTGCTCGGGGGGCTTATCCTGTTGCTGCGTGAGTTTGGTCATCAGGTGGGCTGGGCCTTTCAGTTGCAGCGTCCAGAAATCATAGTGGTGCTTATTTTGCTGATGATGGCCATAGCACTGAATCTGGCCGGATTGTTTGAACTCGGTACCCTGAGTTCTGGCAGTCGCTTGCAGCAAAAGCAAGGCGTGGCGGGCGACTTTTGGACCGGGGTGTTGGCAGCCTTTGTGGCTACCCCTTGCACCGGCCCTTTTATGGCAACGGCTTTGGGCGCTGCGCTGGTGCTGCCAACCAGTGTTGGGCTGATGGTGTTTACCGGGCTGGGATTGGGCATGGCCT
Organism: Shewanella zhangzhouensis; assembly: GCF_019457615.1. Classification (NCBI taxonomy): domain Bacteria; kingdom Pseudomonadati; phylum Pseudomonadota; class Gammaproteobacteria; order Alteromonadales; family Shewanellaceae; genus Shewanella; species Shewanella zhangzhouensis. Next base: position 3,425,041 of record NZ_CP080414.1, on the reverse strand, counting down.
TGCCCTTCTTGCTGGTGGGCTTTATGCCTGCGCTGCGTAAGCGCATGCCCAGACCCGGCGCCTGGATGGTTACGGCAAAGCGCTGTTTCTCGGTTCCCATGTTTCTGACGGCGCTTGGGCTGGTTTGGGTTTTGATGCAGCAGGCTGACAGCCAATATGTGTTTGTTGCGCTGCTGTTGGTACTGCTGCTGAGTCTGGTGCTGTGGCTTATGGGACTGTTTCTGCAAGGGGGGCGTGACAGACCCTGGTGGCCGCTGCTTGTGGTGCTGGTGGTAATCACAGGCACTTTGATGACAGCTTCTCCCGGCTCCCGATCGCATGAACCTTTGCAAGCCGAAGTTGCTGAACACGGGGCGAGATTGCCGCTTCCTTTCGATGAAGACGTTCTGACAACGCTTATCAGTGAGCGGGATATGTTTGTGTATTTCAGTGCCGACTGGTGCCTGACCTGTAAGCTGAACGAGAAGACTGCCATTGAGCGGCAAGAGACCCAGGCGGCCTTTGCCCGCGCCAATATGGCGGTGATGTTGGGCGACTGGACCAATGGCGACCCGGATATCACCCGATTTCTGGCCAAACATCAGCGCTCCGGTGTGCCTTTGTATCTTTGGTATCGAAAGGGAAATTTACAGCCGCAGGTATTGCCGCAATTGCTGACGCCCGCGATCTTGATTGATAAGGCGAGTCGTGCGGGTGATGCAGTCGTGGCGCATGGCGCACAAGGCTAGAGCGTAAAACTGAGTTCAAGACACTCAGTTTACCCATTATCGGGTTGCACCCCTGTGCTAACCCGATAATGGTTTTTTGTGTGCGAAAGGAAGATTAAGTTGCTGATAAATAGCTTTTAAATTTTACATTTGCTCACTGTCGTAATCGGCGCTGGCTGCCTTCAATGCTTCAATATCGTTGGCGCAAAGATGCCGCTTGAGGTGATTGAATTTCTCTTCCGGCCAGTCGTAAATCTTAAGCGCCAGCAGCTCGTTGATAATGGCTTGCGCAAAGCGATATTTCACCCGTTTGGCAGGGGATTTGGCTGTGTTACTGCCAATGGGTTATCACATCCCGTTTTGGGGGATTGCCAAAGAGGCGTGAATATTCCCGGGAAAACTGCGATGGGCTTTCGTAGCCCACGCGGTAAGCCGCCGCAGAGGCATCCAGATTTTCTCCGAGCATTAACCGGCGAGCCTCAAGCAGCCTCAGCCTCTTTTGGTACTGAAGCGGACTCATGGATGTCCATTCTCTAAAGTGGTGGTGAAACGTTGATTTACTCATGCGTGCCAATTCAGCCAACCCATCGACACTGAGATGTTCGTCATAATGTGTTTTGAGCCATTCGATGGCTCTGGCGATACGCAGTCCATGGCTGCCGGCCGATGCAATTTGTCGCAAGCGGCTACCCTGTTCACTGATAAGTACCCGCCAGAAAATTTCTTTTTTGATCAGTGGCGCGAGCACAGCAATGGACTCTGGCTCATCGAGCAGTGCCACCAGACGCTGAATGGCATCCAGAAATGACGCAGTCGTATTGCCAAGCACCATGGCGTGCTCTGGTGTGGCACTTTTATGTGGATGCAGTGGCGCCTGTAAAATCAGCTCGCTCATCATGGCCAAATCCAGCTTGATGACAATGCCCAGATAAGGCTGTTCCTCACTGGCCTCCAACACCTGCATTTTTGCCGGTAAATCCAAAGAGGTGATAAGAAAGCGGTTGGTATCGTATCTGTAACTCTGTTCACCCAATGTCATGCTTTTCGCCCCCTGTACCACCAGGGCGATGCTGGGCTCTACCACGCAGATAGCGCAGGACGTCGGTGAGGGTTGACGATAAAACTCCAGCCCTTCGATTGCTGTGGACGCCCATTCCACCCCTTCAGTGCGTCTTGCTACCACGCCGGCAAGGGCCACCGAGAGGCTGTCGATACGTTCTTTTTCAGGCATGTTTGGCTCCAACAGGGGAAGACTTTTTGCGAAATCTGCTTCCCGATGATTTTACGCAGATACGAAGTTGTTACCACCAATCGAGACGATGATTCGGACGAATAGGCAATCAATTGCCAGTATCCTGCTATGGATGCCTGAGGCGAGCTGGAACAATGGGTCATGCCACTCGCTTGGTACCATCGCTGAAGCTTAGCCCCGTGCATTGGAGTACATTCTATGAAACCCTCAGACCTGACTGTTTTTGCCGCTCTTCCCCTGTTATTCATTAGCCTCTGTCCCGAGGCGGCGCAAAAAAGCGAGAACGGCGTGCACATCAGCGTGGATTCTCTGGACAGTCGGGAGCCCATTCAGGGTCTTGATGCATTTTTTACCGGCAAGGTAAAGGTGGAAGCACTGTTCAGTGCCCAGGGAGAGGCACGAAGCTCGGGCGCCAATGTCACCTTTGAGGCGGGAAGCCGCACACATTGGCATACGCACCCGATTGGGCAAACCTTGATTGTCACCTCCGGCATGGGCTGGGTTCAGCAAGCGGGTAGCGAACGTATACAAATTCAACCCGGCGATCTGGTGTCTATCCCGGCCAATGTTGTCCACTGGCATGGTGCGGTTTCTTATACCAGCATGAGCCACATAGCCATTCAGGAGAGCAAATCCGGCAGTGCCGTGACATGGCTTGAGGCGGTGACGGACGCCCAGTACCTGAATACAACTTTGCCTGGGGCCCGGTGAGCCACTGCTGCCATGTCAGATACACCGGAGGCGCACATGAATATTCGATTGCTGGTTAATGGCACTGTTATCCATGCCAGCCTTGATGACTCTGCGGCGGCAAGGGATTTTTTCGCCTTGTTGCCTCTGAGTCTCATACTCACAGATTATGCAGGCACAGAGAAAATCGCATACCTGGATACTGCCTTATCGACAGCGGGCTCACCCACAGGCACGGCGGCCAATACAGGTGATATCTGCTACTACGCCCCCTGGGGGAACCTCGCCTTCTTTTATCGGGATTTTGGCTACGCCAGGGGATTAATAAAACTTGGCAGGCTACCGGGCGACTGCGCCTGGTTAACCGATGCCAAAGACATCGAATTGGTCATAGAAAAGAGGCTCTGAACTGAGCCTCTTATTTGATTTATCAGAACCTGGACGCCTGCATATCGATTACAAAGCGGTAGTGCACGTCTGACTTTTCAAGCCGCTCGAATGCGTCGTTAATCTGCTCCATGGTGATCATTTCCACTTCGGGCAAGATGTTCATTCGGGCACAAAAATCGAGCATCTCCTGAGTCTCAGCGATTCCACCAATCAGGGAGGCGGCAATACGCCGACGCCCCATGATCATGGGCACGGTATTCACTTCTGCGAGGGGGCCGACCTGACCAACCAGCGTCAGGGTGCCATCGACCTCGAGCAATGGCATATAGGGCGTAACATCATGTTTTACCGGGATGGTATCCAGGATGAGATCGAATTGGTTTACTGCCTGCTGCATGCTCTGTGTTTCGGTAGAGATGAGAAACCCATTGGCGCCTAACTGCATGGCATCCTGGCGTTTGTCGGCGCTACGGCTGATAACAGTGACATGTGCCCCCATGGCAACAGCCAATTTGATAGCCATATGGCCAAGTCCGCCCATGCCTATCACGGCCACACGGCTGCCCGGGCCAACCTGCCAGGTTCTCAATGGCGAGTAGGTGGTAATGCCGGCACACAGCAGTGGTGCCGCCCTGGCAAGATCCAGAGATGGCGGGATCTGGAGTACAAACTCCTGCCGCACGACTATGTGTCTGGCGTAGCCACCTTTGGTGATTTCCCCTGTGTGCCTGTCGGCGCTGTTATAGGTTTGGGTAAATCCTTGCTCGCAGAATTGCTCTTCACCGCTGTGGCAGTGAGAGCAGGTCTGACAGCTGTCTACCATGCAACCCACGGCGACCTTGTCGCCAGCTTTGAATTGGGTGACCCCGGGGCCAGCCTCAATCACGCGGCCAACAATCTCATGCCCCGGCACAGTGGGATACAGGGTCCAGCCCCAGTCATTTTTCACAGTGTGTAAATCGCTGTGGCACACGCCGCTGTAGAGTATTTCAATGGCAACATCATCATCTCTGAGGTCGCGACAGTCATATTCGTACGGCTCTAAGGGGCTTTGCGCGGATTGAGCTGCATATCCAATGGTTTTCATCTTGTCTCCTGATGGGCTAAACGGCGGATTGGGTGTCGAGTGGCGCTCAGGCGCCACGACACTCTTCTTACCGGTACTTTTTGCAGGTGCTTTTGGTCGAGACCGGGCGACTTTGGCAATCCGTCCGGACTACAGGTTTTTGTTAAAGAAGTCAGTTAACTTGGCGAATGGGATTAATCCCGTGCGGTCATAGAGATCCACGTGCCCGGCATTCTTGACCAGATATAGCTCCTTCGGCTCAGCGGCCAGCGCGTAGGCCTCCTGACTGAACTCAATCGAGTGGGCATGCTCGCCGCTGATAAACAGCAAGGGGCGTGGTGAGATGCTTTCTATGTCATTGAAGGGGTAGAAATTCATAAACTTGACGTTGCTGCTCAGCGTCGGATGGGTTGTCAGCTCAGCACTGGAACCTTCAGGGGTAAATTGTCCACGGGGCGTTCGGTAGAAGTCATAGAACTCCTTGGCAATTGGATGAGAGTTGTCGTCAATCTGATGGGGAGTACCGCCTGTGTATATGGTTTCTCCGCCAGTGAATTCCGTATAGCGCTGTGCTGCCGCATCCGCGAGTATCTGTTTGCGTTGTGCCATCGATTGGGATTTGCCGTAGAGATGGCGACTGAAGCCCCCCATGTCGTACATGCTGACGGTGGCAATGGCTTTCATTCTCGGATCGATTTTAGCGGCACTGATGGCGAAGCCGCCGCTGCCACAAATCCCGAGCACACCTATTCTTTCCCGATCGGTAAATTGGCTGGTACCGAGGAAATCAACCGCAGCACTGAAATCTTCAGCATACATATCGGGCAGTACCGCGTTGCGGGGACTGCCTTCGCTCTCCCCCCAAAACGACAGGTCGATGGCGAGCGTGATAAATCCTTGTTCGGCCAGTTTCTGGGCATATAGCATGGCGCTTTGTTCTTTCACTGCTCCCATGGGGTGGCCGACGATGATAGCCGGTCTGCGCTCTGTGGATTTTATGTCTTTCGGTAGGTAAAGGTTGCCAGTGACATTCATATGGAACTGATTTTTAAAGATGACCTTTTGCATGTTGAGCCGATTACTCCGATAAAAATTATTGGCATCGCTGGATGGTGTCTGTTGCAATTCTGTTGTTTGTGCCTGCGCATCCATTGGCAGGGACGCACCTGCAGTACTGAGTAAGGTGCCTAGCACCAGCGTGGTGATGGATGTTTTCAATATCGTTTCCTCATCAGAGACAGGGTTGCCGCGCCGGCCGCAGTGGTCTGTGAAGGCGCGGATATGAGCTCTATTGTCTGGAAAACAGGCGCGTACAAGAAAGGATGAAGGTCCGGATTGATTGCCTGAAAATCCGGACATTCGATTTAAGATGACTCAATTTCTGTGAGTGGAATTCACTGATGACCCGGCGTTACTTCGCACTCTCAGTCGATGCGAACACTTCCCGGGCGACGTCGAGTGCCGTCATGGAACTCGGCCAACCGGCATAAAAGGCGAGCTGGGTGATGACCTCTATGAGCTCTGTTTGGGAAAGGCCATTCTCCACCGCCTTGGCGAGGTGAAACCTCAGTTGATCAGGCCTGTGCTGGGTAATGAGCGCAGCCACTGTGATTAAGCTTCGGTCCCGTTGCGAAAGCTCTTCCCCGCCCCACACGGGGCCAAACAGAATATCATCGGTGAGATACGCAAGCTTGGGAGCAAAATCCCCAAATATCTTTTGCGCAATACCTGTGTTTTCAGCCATAAAACCTCCGTTAACAGGCTACAGTTCAGCCGCCATTATCCTAACGGCGTAAACCTGTTGATGTATTGCCTGAAGCGGCTGTTTTATTGCCCATTTATCCAGCCTGCTCTCAACCTCCTTTTTTCCGGCCAAGCCGATTCTCGCCGGTGTTAACCGGGTTTGTGTTATCTCAGTCTCGCCAAAGGCGTTACTGGCTAAATGTAAAGGTAAAAAGGTAGTGCAGGTGTTTGCTGCAGCAGATGGATGTCGTTCTTTAGACTGATTATTAAGGTTTTTTCCGTATCTGCGACGATTAAATTTTCTGCGGGATTTACGCCTTATCGGTGGTCTTGTAAAAAAACATCGGTTAATGTAGCCGGTTGTTGCAATGGGTTTTCCCCTGAGAACAGATAGCCCCTTGTAACGGTTAGAACATCACGCCTGAACAATGAAAAAACCAAAGTAGTACCAATACAAAAAGGTAAGAGGTGATCTATGAAGGAATGGTATTTGTCCCATCAGGGCGAGATCAGCGGCCCCTTTGGGTTGACTGAAGCCAATCTGTTTATCGCAGCCCATCCAGACAGTTATGCCTGGGAGCCATCGTTTGCCCAGTGGGTACCGGTAAGCCACATCGACGAGTTTGAGCTTAAGCTAACGCCCCCGCCGCCACCCAAAGCCGTGCCACAGGCCTTGATTGAGCGGGTATTCGCCAAGGAGCAAGGGCTAAAGCAGTCGCTCGAACCCATCGCCGCCAGCTTGACGTCACTGCAGCAAAGCCTGTCGGCACTCGGAGCCGATATCAAGGGCAGCAAAACGGTCACTCAGAGCCTGAATCAAGAGGTCAATCAGACCCTGCGCACTATCAATGAGCAGTATGAGGCGTTGCAGAAAAAGCTGGCCGGTTTTGCCGTAAGACAAGGCTAATCCCATTCCACACAGTCGCCCTGGCGATGAACAAGAATGATCACTATGAAGAAATGGATTCTTTCACATAATGGTGCCCAGAGCGCGCCATTGACCCATGCCGAGGCCATCGCGTTTTTGCAGGATAAACCCGACAGTTATGGTTGGCACCCTTCTTACACCCAGTGGCTCCCTGTGAGTCACATTCCTGAGTTCACTGGCCAAATCCCCGCTCCGGCACCGGTAGCGACCACAGTGCCCCAAACTCTCTCGTCGGCATTCAGTCGCCGACGTCAGCAACTGACAGAGCAGGTTGCCACCCTTGAAACCAGTGTGAATGTCACCCAGAGGTTGCTCGGTGAGCTGGAGCAGGAAATTACCACCTACAAGCGGCTGACCCATAAGCTCAGTGATGAGGTCAAACGGGGCATTGCGGGTATTGAGGAAGACGCAGGCCGGTATCGCAAGCAACTGGACGACCTCAGCTACGCGCTGGCGATGGCCAAAATTGAACTTACCGAAGTGAGTGACGGGTTTGACCTGTGTCTGCGTGAGCGAAAGGCAAAAGCGGATGAAAGTCAGGCTGCGGTGGCAAGCACTGTGAGTGAGCCGCTGGTGGCCAGGGCGGCTGCCGGTTTGGCTGTTACGCCTCAAATCGAAGCCGCTGCCGTTTCCACTCCCACCTTAGTCCCTGCATCTGACTCCGTGTCTGAGCATAAGCCTGAGCCCGTGCCCGTGATTGGCGCCGAACCTGAACTGCCTGAAATCGACAGCGACCAGCTTGAAGCCCAAAGTGGCCAAGTTGAAGTCGACAGCGACAAGATTGAAGTCGATAGCGAGCTGCTCGCGGATACACCCAAGGCCCGTATTGAAATCGCGCCTCTGGAGTTTGAGTCCATCGCGCTCGAGCAGGCTGAATCAGTGCTCCCGGCGACTCCATCGCATGAGCCGTCAGCAGTAACCCACCTCGAACTCATTGAGGATGCCTCGGTGGCCTCAGGCGAGGTGGAAGCAGAAGCCGAACACGAGCTGCTTTTACCGGAAGATGATGAGGGTCTCAGCGCTGATTTGGCACTGTCGCTGGCCTGGGAGCAGGAGTTGTCCAATGCACTGGAGCCGCTGCAAGTGGTAAAGGAAACCGCCAACGAAGCTTCCCTTACCGAGCCTGATGAGAGTGACGTGCCTGATGAGGCTGTTGACAATGAGGACGCCGACGGGAGTACTGAGCCGGAGGCGGCCACGCCGCTGGCTTTTAAGCCTGAAACAGGCGCGTCCGGGATGACTGCACCCCAGGCTGCCACCCCGGCAAAAGATCCTGCATCGGTTCCCAGGGATCCTGTTGCTGTAAAGCGGCCCAAAATGATTTCGGTAAACGATTTTATCGCTTCCCTCGATGCTGCCGAAGCGGCCAAGGGCACAACCGATAACGGGTTTGCTGAGGCGCCAGCCGCCGGTGATGTATCTGTCCCCACTGGGGCATTAAAGGCTGGTTCTCAGTCGTTGGACCCGGTTGCGGTAAAGGCTAACCCAGACGATTTTTTCGCGTCCCTGATGCCGAGCACTTTGCCAGATCCTGTGCCCAGTCGCCCTCAGGGGAAAGACGGCTTATTCGGTTTCTCCCCCGAAGACTTCGACCATGACGGCATGGCTGTGAAGGCGTCTGCCACTGAGCCCGGGGCTGGGGACAGCGCCACTGTGTCAGTAAAGTTGCCTGACAGTAAGGCGCCTGAGGCTGAGTCTTCCATAAAGGCTGAAAAAAACGAGCCTAAAGTTAAACTGCCGTCGGTGACCAGTATCTTCAAGTCCGTGTTCAAGGGTGATAAGAAGGATGAGCACAAGGAGGCAGAAGTCGACGGGGATGACGATGCGGACGATGAGGTTCTTGCAGACCCGGCAATGTCCGCCGATGCGCTGAGCGACGGGCAATCCGAACAGCCCAGGCCGCAGAAAGGCGATATTGAAGGCCGCATGCGCCGCAGAAGTCGCAGACGTGGTTGATTGATGTTTGAGGTCATCTGAATAAAACGCCCGGCAAATCTGCCGGGCGTTTTGTTTGTGCCCAAGAGGAAACCTAAGGCGAAGGCCCATCACCCGTGGCTTAGTCAGAGCCCTGCGGTTTGCGCCTGGCCAACCAACAGGCAAAGGGATACCAGAGCTGTCCCATAAAGCTGCGGGGCAGGGGCTTGGTGGTGCCATAGTGTGCGGGCCAGTGCTTTGAAGGCACATGCAGGGTGCCAAAAAGCCAATCGTAAATGGGGGTGTGGGCACCGTAGTTGGTATCAATGGCCGGTTTTTCCGAGCTGTGATGCCAGTGGTGGAACCAGGGCGTCACCAACAGGTACTTGATGGGGCCAAAATGCAGTCGGGTGTTGCAATGGATAAGCACGGCCTGCAGCGCCGCAAAGGCCACATAGATGTCCAGCGCGGCCTTGTCCGGTCCCAGCAGGTACAGGGGGACCATCACCATGGCACGCTCAGAGAACATCTGAATAAAATGACCCCGGGAGCCCGCGAGCCAGTCTAAATCTTCCACCGAGTGATGTACTGCATGGATGGGCCACAAAAAGCCCACTTCGTGAAACAGCCGGTGTTCCCAATAAAGTACAAAATCGGCTGCGAGGATAATGGCCACCACCTGCACCCACAGGGGGAGCGCCTGCACCCAGGCCTGGACCTCGTCGCTTACCGCCCAGTGGAAGTGGCTCACATGGTAATTGGCGTAAAGCAAGATGGCTGAAATGGCTAAATGGTTGAATACGAAATACCAGAGGTCCAGCCCCCAGCCCGGGCGCAAAATCACCTGATCTTTATACCTTGGCAACAGTTTCTCCAGGGTCATAAAAACAAACACAGACCCCAAAAATGCCAGGATAAGCCAATCGACACCGAGTGAAAGTGCTTTGGGCGCAACCGGGCCTACGGGGATTTGCCAGCCGCCCAGAAAAAATGCGAGGCTTGTCAGGCCGATACCAGTTATTCCCAGGCGCCGATAGCCACCCAGCACAAAGGTCAGCAGTCCAAAAAAGAGTGAAAAATACATGCCATATTTCAGCACTTGCTGAAGTTCTTTGGCATCGTAAACCGCCCTGAGTTCTGTGGTGGTGAGGTAGGAAGGATAAAGATAGGCAAGTACGGCCAGAAGGGAGAGCGCCCCTAAAAATACACTGGCATAGCCGCTGATTTTTCCTTCCCCGAGTCGGAAGGCTTTATGGGGACGAGCCGGTACGTCCCTTTGCTGATATTGATACTGCTCATCCATGGCTGAATATCCTTGTGTCGGGGCCGCGTGGTGGGAACCGGAGTGTTCGGCTGCAGGCACCACTGCCCGCTTAATTTAGTTGCGGCGATTATGTCACAGCCGTTAGTGTGGCGTCACCCTGATGCCATAGCCCGGGTTGTGGAAGGGGAACGCTGCCCTGATGGGACATGCTAAGCTTTCAACATATGCCAAAAGGAATAGTACAAAAGGATGTAATGTGAGGACTGGATGGAACTGCCGAATGTGGCAACCCGCCTTTTTGCAGCCAAGCGCCGTGGCGTTGGCCGGATTGGCAATAACAGCCTTGGTACTGAGCTGTCTGCTGATTATTGCCACTGCATCGGCCAAGCCGCTTGCCACAGATTTTGAACCCGGAGCCGGTAATCATCTCAATCCAGGCTACGTGGCGCGCGCCTTTGCCGCCGTTGTTCATGGCCGTGAATACGAAGCCGGCAGCTTCCCGCTGTCCAAGTGGGTCGGCGAGATCCGTTTTACCATCGAAGAGCAGGTGCAGGAGCCGGTGCAGCGGCAATTGGTACTGATGCACCTGAAGCAGCTGGGTGAACTCACCGGGCTTACTATCCGGGAAGTTGGTGCCAAAGAGGCCAATCTTCATATTCTTTTTACCCGCCAGCGGGATTGGGGCGGCGAAGTAAAGCGTCGCCTCGGGGCCAAGGCCGCCGCCAATTTGCATGGGGCCGTGTGTCTGGCTCATTTTGAGGCGCCTGGCGGCGTCATTCGCAAGGCACAGGTGTTTATTCCTGTGGATCAGGCGAGAATGCACGGCAAGTTGGTATCCTGCGTGGTGGAAGAGCTGACTCAGGTGTTGGGGTTGCCGAACGACAGCGACGCCGTGTTCCCCTCGATATTCAACGATAAAGCCGCAGCAGACTTGCTTACACCTCTGGATTGGGTGCTTATTCGCTTGCTGTATCACAATGCCCTTACGGCGGGCATGAGCCGCACCCAAACCGCGCCCATCATTGCCGAGCAGTTGGCCATATGGCTGGCCGATGGCACCCTGGCGAGCGCCGAGAGCGAGGTGCGCCGGGGCGAACTCTATCGGCTTTTGGGTCGCTGATAAGCCACCACATGCTGGTGTAACAAATTTGTTTCCAGTATCTTGTGGGCACAATGGATTACTCGCAGTGCGACGCTTATCACTTATGGAATTACCGGCACTTACTTCTCAGGTAAAGATGAAAATCTCGGGGCTCTTTAACCGTCCCTTCACCCAGCCATTCACCCGCATGCTCTCCGGCCTGAAACAATTCTGGCACAGCCTTAACTTTGCCCAGCGCAGCTATGTGACGGCTACCTTGTTGCTGCTGGTTGAAACCGTGCTGATGCTGGATTTTGGGCCCTGGTTCCTTGGCCTGATGTGTTTATTGGTGCTGACCGGCCTTGTGAGTGAGTTCTGGCCACGCTTTTTACACCTGTGGCACAGTCTGCCGGGTAAGGCGCTGATTTTGCTGTTTTATGCGGTTGTGGCCAACTTTGCCCTGGGTAACGCTGCGGGCATGGTCAATGAGGTGACCGGGGTGGCTGCATCCAGCCTGCCATACAGCCATAACTTCGCGATTTTGCTCAGTTTGCCGGGCTGGTTTTTTATTACCTCGCTACTGATGTTATTGCTGGCCCAGGTGGCCATGCCTTTCTATCTATTGCTGCTGTTGCTGCTCAAGCCCTTTGGTATTCATGCTCTCTGGCATCCACCCCATTACCGTTTTGTGTTCACCACTGCCCTTGTGCGCTGGTTTTGGAGTATTGCGCTGCTAATCCAACTCTTGATGCTGGGGGCGTTTACCGGGGTAGGTTCAGACTCCAGCGCCTTTACCTCGGGTTTATACGAAGGATTTTTCGAGGCCGATGAAAAAGTGCAAAAACAGGTCATAGACACCGGGATATTGCCCATACAAGCTGATGATTCAAAGGCGAGTGCTGCGGCGGAGGCGCTAATAGACACCATCAATGAAGGCGCTGGAAATAAAGCGGTATTGACCGAAGCGGCTTTGAATAATGAGTCGGTAACTGAAGCGGCTGAAGGTTCTGACGGCAGCTTTGGTGTACGTATCACCCGTGACGGAGAAACGACCAATCTGGCGTCGATGCCGGTACGCGAGATGAAGGACAGGGCCGAACGCTATCACAGCTTGCAGCAGTCGATGCTGGCGTATTTTATTTATGTGTATGAATCAGATAGTCGCTCCCGTTGCCAACATGCTGAAGGCAGCAAGGTGGTGGAGTTGAACGACTATGAAATCTTGGAGATCCAGAAGGACGACAGTATTCCTTTGGGGTACAGCTACAGTGTGAAACGCTGTATTTCACCGGCCTTTGGCCAATGATATCAACCCCTCAGACACCGGGTTCAAACCACTAAAAAAGCTGCCTCAGGGCAGCTTTTTTATCCGCTTCTGCAAATGCTTGTTTTGCCTCAGACCTCTTCGAAGAGACTTTGCCTAACGCTGTCCAAGGGGATGGTTTGGTGCCATGCCTGATATTCCGAGCGAACTTATCTGGGTTAATGCAGACGAATGGCCTTGATTAACACTGGCGTTTTGGGCTCGTGGAAGGCGATTTTCTTGTCTTCATCATAATATTTTTCAATCACTTCCAAATTGGCGATGGCATCGAGTACCGCTTCGCCCGCAACCAGCTGACCAAACACGGTATAGCGGCCATTCAGGTGTGGCCGTGGCTCGTGGCAGATGTAGAACTCAGTTGAGCCTGAGTTGGGGTCTTCGTCCCGGGCAAGCCCCAGAGTGCCTTTAATATGGGGATGCTGGTTGAACTCGGCTTCTACCATGGGCTCGTTGTTTTCATCCAGGCTGCCTGCCTGAATGACATGTCCCTTAACGACCCGGTAGAAAGACCGGCCTTCGTACCAGCCGCTTTGCGCCAGTCGTGTAAAGTTGGCGACAGTCTTGGGCGCTTCATTGGGGAAAAACTCAAAGGTCATGTCACCCAGGGTAGTTTCTATGGTGACGAGGTTCTCTGCCTTGGCAATTGTGCCAATCAGGGCGAGGCAGAGTGTTATCAATGGCAATAAAAATCTGGATAAACGGCGATTGTAAGCTTGGGGCATGGCACAGTCCGGTGAAGTGGCAGTGCAACCTAAACTACAGTCATTGGCTTAAAATTCAAGTGACTACTGACTATAGACCAAGCACCATCATCAATAGAACCAGCCGGTACGCACGCCCACACCAACGATGACAAATGCCACTGACAGCAGGGTAACCAGCAGAATATGGGCTGCCATGGTATAGAGCAGGCGTGTTTTGACGGGCGAACCGGCATTGGATGAAGTGGCGGCCCCAAGCTGTGGCAGCACCCTGAATCTGGCGCTCAGGGCCGTGAGGAGGGTCAGCAGCAACAGCATCAACTTGGCCTTGATGATGACCGAAAACGGCTGAGCCTCAGCAAACCAGAGTGCAGGGTTGGGCAAATAGTGGCGCGCAAGCATCATCCCCGTGGTCACTTGCACCGCAAGAGCTGTCATGGCCAGTTTTTCAAAGCGCGATTCAAAATCCAGCAACGGCCGAGGGTCTTTGTGTTTCAGGGCGGCGGGCAGGATGCTTAAGGTTAAAACCAAATGGCCACCTGTCCAGAGAATGGCCCCCAGCAGATGCAGCAGTAGAATCGTGGCGTACAAGGTCAAGTCTCCCAAAGACGCCCTGTTGATGTGAAGGGCGATTTTGGCAAGCTTAAGGGAGGTGAATCAACGCGCCTTGATCCAGGTTAATTCCCGGAAAAAGTAAGCGAACCGGGGCCAACGCCGGTTCGCCGGTGTATCGGTAGGCGTGTTATCCGTTAACCTCAGGCAGCTGGATAGTGCCTTTGAGGTAGTCCACGGCCTGACCGGAGATCCTGACCCTGTCGCCGACGAGTTCACACACCAGACTGCCGGGACGGGACGACAGCTGCCTGGCTGTCAGCCGGGTTTTATTGAGGCGTTTGGCCCAGTATGGCGCCAGCTCACAGTGGGCCGAGCCCGTGACCGGGTCCTCATCCACCTTGAGCCTCGGGAAAAAGCAGCGACTGACAAAGTCCACCTCATCCCCGGGCGCCGTGACCAGCACGCCTCTCAGGGGCAGGCTGTGCCAGGGCGTAAAGTCAGGCGTTAAGGCTTTTACGCTCGCTTCATCCTTGAGCACTGCGACATAATCAAATCCGGCGAGTACCGCTTCAGCGCCCGTGCCGAGGCCCGCTATCAGGGCGGCAGGCACCTCGGTGGGGTTTGGCACAGTGGCCGGAAAATCGAGGGTGTACATGCCGTTACTGCGTGTCACCGTGAGCACGCCACTGAGCGTCTGGAAGGCAATGTCATTACCTTCATGCCCCAGATGGTTGAATAGCACATGGGCTGCCGCCAGGGTGGCGTGGCCGCACAGCTCCACTTCCTCTGCGGGCGTGAACCATCGCAGGTGATAGCCGCCGTTTACCGGCACGACAAAAGCGGTTTCCGACAGGTTGTTTTCATTGGCAATCCTGGCAAGCAGCGTATCGTCCGGCCAATGGGGCAGAGGACAAACGGCGGCCGGATTGCCTTCGAACACCTGACTTGCAAAGGCATCGACCTGATACAGGGGTATTTCCATGGGACTTCCTTGAGGCAAAACCAGAAAAAATTCAATGATTTTTATGCAAGGTATTGTTATTTCAGCTTGTTTGCCCCGAGTCAACCTCAAGTCCCTGCCTAATGGCATGGAAGCGCGGAAAGTCAGCCTTAAGGACTATCCGGTTCAGTCCCGGGAAAGCAGTCGGTACTCAATCACGTAGAGTGAGTCCAGGTCGGGGTAGATGTCGCGGATAATACGTTTCAAATCCTCAAGTGACAGATGCTCCTGGCGGGCGTGCTCCTGGTTCAGGGCATCGAATTGAATGGGCGTGACGGCGCATATCTCAATATCGCAAAACCAGCGGTCTGTTTCATAGGTATGGACGGCAACCCGGGTGCCCGGCACATAGTGTGACTCGGCCTCGTCACGGATGGTGATGGTCTTGTCGCCGGAGAGGATGATGGGTTCGAACCTTTCGTAAAAGGTAATTTTAGTTGGATGCACGTTAGGCTCCGAGGCTCTGATAGAGGGTGCTTTGTCCCGGGATGACGCCATTTTAACGCTGTAACGCCCGACAGCGGTGCTTTTTCTGCGCGCTTTCGAAAGGGGCTCAAATAAATTCGCCTGAAATGGTAAAACTCCCCTTGCGTCTCACGTTACGTGAGGCCCAAGACTTGCTGTGGTGTTCGGTTAGAACACGGATGTATGGACGGTTTTTAAGGAGAGCGTGTGGCGCAGTACAGTGTCAGCGAGCTGGCAAAATTGGCCGGTGTGAGTGTGCGAACCCTGCATCACTACGATGAAACCGGGCTGCTGTACCCCAGTGGTCGCAGCGCCGGTGGCTACCGGATTTACGGTGACAGGGAGCTTATCCGATTGCAGCAAATCCTGATGTATCGGGAGCTGGGGCTCAAACTCGCCGATATCAAAGCGCTGATGCACAGCCCTGGGAATAGCTCTGAGCAGGGCACAGATCAACAGATGCTCGCTTGCCTTAAAGACCAATTTCAACAGCTTGGCGGCCGCATCGCCCACTTTGAAAAACTGAGGGGTATGTTGGCGCTCGCCATCGACAGGCTCGAGAACGGGCCGCAGGAGTCTTGGATGACAGATAAACATGCAGCAACGGCGCTTTTCAGCGACTTCAGTGACAAGGCGCGCAGCGAAGAAGCCCTGCGCAAAGAAGCAGTAGCAAAGTGGGGTGAGGAATCGGTTGCCAAAGGCGGCAGCGGCAGGGATGGACTGACGCCATCGCAAAAGGCGGTGCTGGACGCGGAAGGTGAGGCCATTGCCATGGCGCTTGCCGGCTTATTGGGGGAGTCGCCTGAATCTGTGAAGGTGCAGACGCTTATGCAGCGTCAGCATCGCTGGCTCAGCGCCAATGGCGAGTGCCCCAGAGCGCGGCTTCCCATGCTGGCGGCCATGTATCTTACCGACGACAGGTTCAGGCAGTTTTACGACCGCTTCGGTGAAGGCACCGCAGCGCTGATGCACGATGGTCTGCTGGCCTACGCGGCGAACGACTGAGCTTGTACTGTTCCAGTAAAAACCGGCGTAAAGCCGGTTTTTATTTGCTAATCATTACCTTCATACTCACGGCAGATAAGCCGGGTATCCGCCTCAGACAGAGCATCACCGGTCAGACCGCATTGGAAATGCCCTTGGGCAGGGCTTTGGTTGTAGCGGCACTGGCGGCACACTCCAAAGGCGCGGCCACCATTGGCCTGTTGCAGCTGCTTTAACAGCTCAGTGAGGGCGCCTTGCAGCCGGGTGTCGACTCCATGCTCTGCGTGCAAGGCACAAAGCAGGGGAGACTGGGTCAGCTCGCTGAGCAGTGCCAATCCGGCGCCTGAGGGTTTGAGGTGCACCACCCGCTTGTCTTTGGCATCGGCCTGGCGCTCAATCAGCCCCTTTTTCTCCAATACTTTCAGGGTTTGCGACACGGTTCCCTTGGTCTGGCCCAGGTACTCACACAGAGCCATCAGGGTGTCCGAGTAGCGGTTGCATTCTCCCAGATAGCACAGGGCATCGAACTGCACCGGAAGCAGCCCCAACTCGACTAATTTGTTTCGCCTTTCGCCGCGCAGCAGCGCCGCAATGCGTTCCAGCAACTGCTGGATCTGGATGGTTTCTGAGATCATGAAATAATTGTATCGCCTCGAAACTATATTGACAAGGCTGGATCATTTTGGTTTTAATTGTTTCGACTCAAAACAATTAAGGAGATCCACCATGAAACCATCACAACTCGCCATTGCAACCCTGTCAGGTTTGCTGTTCAGCGCAGCCGCCATTGGCCACGGCGCCCATCAGGGCGGCATTCAGGCCAAAACCGATAAGGCGATAGAATCCGCCTTTGACATAGTGCATGCCAAAATCACCACCAAGGGCAATGTGGCTACCTTCCACATGGGGGTTGCCGGCGAAGCCGGTAGCCTTATTCCCAAGGCCGGTGGCAAGCTCGCGGGCGCTTCGGCCTTTGCCTACGTATGGCCGACCAGTATCGACAGTGGTGAAGTGGGCTTTGACGCCGGGGCTGGCATTCTGGCGCTGGCGGTGGCGAGCCACCCGGACTTTGACGATACGCCGCTGTTTGATGAAAACGGCGATAACAATACCGACAACGATGGCGATCTTTGGCACAGCCACTGGGTGGTGTTGGTAGCCGATGACGCATGCGGCCCCGGCAAGCTCAAAGTGAAGGATATACCCGAAGGAGCGCGCCCCAAGCTGCCCAAGACTTGGCCCGGCTTACCCCTGTATATCGACAGCCCCGGCTTTGACCCGTTGCTGAGCGGCGACAGAGTCGAGGTGAAGGTGCCATTCGACAATATCGATGTTGTAACGTCCGCTAGCTTTGATGGGGTGACGTCGGGGCTTAGAGTCAGCGCCAATCTGCATGCGCCGCTGTTTTGCGTGGTGGATGTGTTCGATGTGGCCTCTGGCGACCTGAGTCTGCCGGGTAAGGTGAATCACTGAGGAGCCGTTTATGTCGCACATCGAATTTCCACTCGCTCCAGAGCTTGCCGCCAGTGGCTGGCTGAATACGCCAAAACCCTTAAGCCTTGAGGACTTTCGTGGCAAGCCACTGCTGATTTACGTCTTTCAGATGCTGTGCCCCGCCTGCATCAGCCATGGTCTGCCGCAACTTGCCCGGGTGGCAAATACCTTCGGAGATGACATTGCCATTATTGGGCTGCACTCGGTATTTGAGCACCATGGGGTGATGGGGCCGGAGGCGCTGCAGGCCTTTGTGCATGAGTATCGGCTCAGGTTTCCCATTGCTATAGATCGTCCGGCCGGGCGCATTCCCGAGACTATGGCCCGCTGGGGATTTCAGGGCACGCCGACCCTGGTGCTGCTGGACGCGGACGGGCGGGTGCGGATGCAACATCTCGGGCCGCTGGAAGATATGAAGCTCGGTAAAGCGATAGGCGCCTTGCTGATGCAAGACGCCCTGCTTACGCGTGAGGTCAATAAGCGTGAGGCTTCAGACTCTGGTCTGTCAGCCGATTCAGGTGCTGAGTTATGTAACGACAGGCAGTGCCAGTTATAACAAGCCGCCTGGGTGACGCTTCCCGCAAACAAAAAACCGGCCATTGGCCGGTTTTTTATTGTCTCAGGCAAGATTACGCCTGATTGCGATCGCTACCTTTGGCATTGCCGTGGGCGCGCTGTTGACCCTGAGCGCGCTGTTGACCCTGTCCCTGGGGGCGATTGCCGCTGCGGGGCTTATTGCCGGCGGCTCTGTCTGAGCTTGGGCGGTCGGTGCGCGGCTTGTCGTTTCGAGCCTTGTCACTGCGGGCATCGCTGCGGCCGCTTTCGCCACGAGCGTTGTCGCCCCGTGCTCTGTCGCTGCGTGGTTTGTCAGTGCGTGGCTTGTCAGCGCGAGCCTGGTCGTTACTGCTTCTTTCACGACGAGGTTGTTGACTGCGGGATTGCTCGCTGCGCGGCTGTTCGCTGCGGGTTGGGGCTTTGTCCTGCTGATTTCGCTCTTCCTGTGCTCGGCTGCCCTGGCGCTGTTTTGGCTGGGCATTGCGACTCTGGCCCTGAGGTTTACGGCCCTGGTTCTTATTGCCGGGCTTGGCGCATTGCTTACTGCCTGGCTTGGACTTGCCCTGATTTTCGCTCGGGGGCAGGCCATGAACCGGCTCAAAACCCTCAAATTCTTTGCGGGGCAGCGTTTGCTTAATCAGACGCTCAATGTCTCTGAGCTGCTTGGCTTCTTCATTGGACACCAGTGATGCGGCTTCGCCGCTGGCACCGGCGCGGCCGGTACGGCCAATACGGTGCACGTAGTCTTCCGGCACGTGGGGCAGTTCGAAGTTGACCACGTTGGGCAACTCACTGATATCGATGCCGCGGGCGGCAATGTCGGTGGCAATCAGCATGCGAATGGCGCCGCGCTTGAAGTCGGCCAGCGCCTGGGTACGGGCGTTCTGACTCTTGTTGCCGTGGATAGCGGCGGCCTTGATGCCTTCAGCATCCATCTGGCGGACCAGGCGGTTGGCGCCGTGTTTGGTACGGCAAAACACCAGCACCTGCTGCCAGCGGTAAAAACGGGTCAGCTCGGCAAGCAGGGCCGGCTTTTGGTTTTTGTCCACCGGGACTATCCATTGTTTTACCGATTCGGCGGCACTGTTTCTTGGGGTAACAGATACCTCGGCGGCATTGTGCAACAGTCCATGGGCGAGGGTGCGGATTTCCGGCGAGAAGGTGGCCGAAAACAGCAGATTCTGTCGCTTTGCAGGCAGCAGTTTCAGGATACGTTTGATGTCGTGGATAAAGCCCATGTCCAGCATACGGTCGGCTTCGTCCAGCACCAGAATTTCCAGACCATGGAAGCTGACGGCGTTTTGCTGGTGCAAATCCAGCAGGCGGCCCGGTGTAGCCACCAGGATGTCGATGCCACGGCGCAGGGTGGTGATCTGCGGGCCAATGCCCACCCCACCAAACACCACAGTGCTCTTCAGCGGCAGGTACTTGCTGTAGGCGGTGATGTTGTCGGCGATTTGCGCCGCGAGCTCCCGGGTGGGGGTCAGGATAAGGGCACGCACCTGCTTGGGGCCGGCCTTTTGAGTTTGGGATAACAATTCGAGCAAGGGCAGGGTAAAGCCTGCGGTTTTGCCGGTACCAGTCTGAGCGGCGGCGAGCAAATCCCGTCCTTCAAGCACCACAGGAATGGCCTGGGCCTGAATGGGAGACGGGGTTTTATAGCCCTTATGATCGAGGGCTTTGAGGATGGGCGCCGACAGGCCCAGTGAGGCAAAACTCATGCAGTCTTCTCTTGCTTGCAGGAAAGGTGTTCGGGCGGGCTTGGTGGCCCCACCCGTAACAGGGGGCGCAAGCTTACCAAAGCACCGGGCATGCCGCCATGTAAATGGCCGCAAACCTGCGTTTATTTGTTGGTTTTACGCGTTCATTCCCGTTTAAGGCGTTTCTGGAACACTGTGGCAACACGGGGCAGCGCAGTTATTCATGCCTTGTTTATGGATAGTTGATTTGAAGGAAAAGGCAATGACACAAAAAATTCTCACACTGGCATTGGGTGCCCTGTTGATGTCTGGCTGCGGCTGGTTTGGGGGAGATGAAAAGGCGGCAATGGAGCAAGCGTGGCTCGCGCGCAATGCCGAGCTTCAGCAAGCGATTGAGCAAATTCGCGCCGAGGGGCTGGACGCTGTAGTGATGAGCGCCGAGGCGGGTTCTGTAGCGGCCTGTGTGGCCAATAAACTTGCCGACGATCCTCTGGGTGAGCTGGTCAAGGTGGAAGGGGCGCTGGTGGAGTCGGCCAGGGTGGCGGAGCTGCTGGTCAATGTGCAGTCGATGATGGAGCAGGAATTTGACCTGCAAAATGCGGCGGCCCTATTGCAGCAGGGCGCCGATGTGGCGGCCTATGCCAAGACCTTGATTGAACAGGAGGGGCTGGAAGGCGCCTCGCAAACATTGGCGCGTATGGCGAGCGAGGCTCAGGCCTTTGCCGGTCAGGATCTGGGGCAACACTTCAAGACCCTGATTGGCAGCTGCGAAACAGCGGCAGGGACCTGACCTAATCAGCCAAACCGGTGTAAGGCGCGCTACTGCGGCCCAACATCAATTCACGTTGGCGGGAATTCTGTCCGCCAGCGCTCTGGAATTTAAGCTGGCCTTATTTGCTGCTTCAGCCCGTTTCAACGCTGCTTTTTTGATAGCCATGGGGCAACGTCCGCATGCGGCAGGTTCAAGCTGCTGAATACTTTCATAAAGACGGCCGAGATCCGGAATATTAATCAGCCCCCTCGACTCTTCAATCATGCCTTCGCTGTTCATCTTTTTGATCAGCCTGGAGAAGGTTTCCGGCTGAATCGATAACCGTGACGCCAGGGTTCGTTTGGGCACATCCAGAGTCAGCATGCCGCTGTTATCCCCGGAAGGTTTGCTGTGCCGGAGCAAAAACATCAGCAGGCGGTTCTCGGCGTTTTGCAGCGACAGGTTTTCAATCTCCTGAATATCCTTGTGCAGGCGCATACTCATGGCAGCCATCACGGCAATGCAGGCATCCGGGCTCTGCTTGAGAATAGCAAGGTAGGCCTCGGCATCAAAACTCACCAGCTCGCAGGCCTGTACCGCCTGGGCCGACACCGGATAAAAGGGTTCCTGATTGAAAATCAGCGCTTCGGCGAACGAATGATTTGGCCGCACTACCTCCAGTACCTTGAGCTGGCCCTGGGCGCTGGTGATATAGAGTTGCAGGTTACCTTTGAGCACCAGATAGAAACGTTTGGCCGGGTCCTGGCGATGAAACAGGTGTTCCTGGGGCGACAAACTGATGCGACCGGCTCCCGCCAGCAACTGTTCCAATTGCCTCGGTTCGAGGGGCGAGAAAAGATGGTGCTGGTGAATAATCTGACTGGTGTGGATGTCGGTGATCATGCTGCCCCCCGGCTCGGTTACTGAAGGGCAGACTAAGTCACATTTCTATTCAAATCATTGATCTGGATCGCCTTTGATGGATAAGGCTGAGATCAGTGATGATGCTCATGGCCCGAGGCTATCATTTCACCCTGCCCAGCTATTACAGGCGCTTCTATCCGTGCGGTTTCTCCGTTATCAAAGTGCAGTGTCAGTGCGACTTGTTCCCCGGCCGCCGGGGGCGCCTGCATGTCCAGCAGCATGCCGTGATACCCCATGGGGGCAAGTTTGACCATGGCGTGGGCGGCCACCTCAATCCGCTCAACGCGCTGCATTTTCATCATCTCCCCCTGCTGAATACTCTGGTGCAGCTCAATCCGCCCCAGAGGCGTTTCTATGGCGGTGAGGGCAATATCTTTTTCGCTGCCATTGTGCAGCGACAGATACACAGGCACGGCTCTGGCATTGGGGGGCATGGCCCTGACCCAGGCATCGTGGACCATGAGTTCCCCCGCGAAGGTCGTGGCCGAATTGACCAACGCCAGCAGCAGGGCAGGTTTGAGGAGCAGTTTGAGGCTGAATGTCATCTTGTTTTCCTTTCATGTAGCTGATTTGGCGTCACTGTCTGATTAACTTTTGGCTTGAGGATTAAGCAGGGAGGATATATCCGCCTGCATCTCGTCCAGGGGCGTGCCAGTGTAGAAGAAGCCCCGCACCCGGCCTTCGGGGTCGAGAACAAAAATCTTGGCGGTGTGGGAATAGAGATAGCCTTTGCCGGAACTGCCCTGGCGTTCGAGGCTGAGCTTTTTGTACTCGGTCGTCACCTTATCGTCGGCGAGTTTGCTGTAATCGGCGTGATACATGGCGGCCACTTCATCGATTTTGGCCCGCTCGTCCACCAGACCAATAAAGCTGGGGTCGAAGTAGCTCAGGTATTTATTGAGGTGTTTTGGGGTGTCGTAATCGCTGTCGATGCTGACAAAAAGCACCTGGATACGGGCGCGTTCTTCTGCCGGCATTTTTTGCATCAACTGACTGATATGGGCCATGGTGGTTGGGCAAATATCGGCGCAGTTAGTGTAGCCAAAAAACATCATCACCACCTTGCCGCGAAAGTCGCTGAGGTTGACCTGAGTCCCTTTGCTGCTTTGCATGCTGAAGTCGCCGCCAATGCCCTTGAGTACCGGCATCTGTGCCTGAACCTGGGCACCGGCGCACGCCAGCAGCAAAGCCAGCATGGATAAAGATTTGCCGAGGAAGGTCGCTGCTTGTGGGCGCTTGGTTATCATAAGGCTCTCCTGGGTTCAGCACCGGATTTCGGCGCCAAGGTCGGTTACTGGCGGGAGAAAACGCTCCCGATACGCAGAAATCACTGCCTGTCCATTGGTCACAACCAGCGTCATATCGACCTGAATTTGGGACAGTTCTTCTTCGCCGCGGGCGTTTTGTGCCCGCCACTGGTATTCAAAACTCACCCGGTATTCCCCGGGCTCAGCGCTGGATTGCAGTATCAGATTTTTGATTTCCCGCCTGCTGGACTGATGTTGCAGGCTCGCAAGGTAACCGAGGTAATCCGCTGCGTTGTCTATGCCCTTTTCCGGGGCCATAAAGCTGGCGTCTCGGCTAAAAGGAGGCAGTCCCATCGGGTAAGGCGTGTCCGGTGAGTCCAGCTGAGCCGTCCAGCGATAAATCAGTGCCCGGATAAGGTTGCTATCGGCCGAGGGGCGAAAGCGGGAGTCGAAGTCATCCTGTTCATGGGCTTCGGTAGTGAGCGCTGTCAGTGCCAGGGCCGCATCAAAGTGCATGGTGACTTCGAGGTAGTGTCCCCGGGTCATGTCGCCGGGTGATGGAGGCAAAAACTCCAGGGACACTGAAGCCCGTAACGGCGAGCCACTGTTCGCTTGTGGCTCGGCGGTTGGTATTGGTGTGTCAGAATGCAGCGGGGTAATGGCCAGTATGTGGTGGGCGCCGCCCTGTGTGCCCTGATACTCAGGGAGAGTGAACGGCAGCTTGTGTCCCTTGCCGGACTCAAACAGGGTGCCTGAGTCCAGCGTGCCATACCACTGATACACAGCGGCTTCCAAACGGTAGTCTTTAAGTGGCTCACCGGCATGAAGCGGCAGACTCAGTGCCCACAAAAAGGCACATCGCCATGCCAGCCGAATTTGCCATGGCACCCTAATCCGGCGTGCCCGGAACCCTTTGGCGAGGGGGGAACTGCCCATATCAGACTCCTTAACCGGGCCTTGCGGCCCGGCGTGGCAGGGTGCAGACGACTGAGGTTCACATGTTGGCGTTTACACCCTGGTATTCACAACTTGCTCTGTCAGCGCTCAGGCTCAGACGATGGCACTGGGCTTTCTCACCTGTACCATCAGGTTGTCATCCCACTCACCGTCCACCTTGATGTGGGCGGCAGCCCCTTTCATGATGGCCTCAATCAGGTTGTGGTTAACGTAGGCGTGCAGCCCCGGCTGACGGAAGGTGTAGAGCGCCGCAGCGGCGCTGCCCCCTGCCACCATCCAGGTTTCCAGATCCCGTTGTGGCCGGTCGGCGAAGGAGCCCGCTGCCCACACATAGTCACCATGGCCGCCGATGATATGGGGGCGGGTGTCACGGTTGGCCTGGGAGTGGATAAAGAGCACAGACTCTCCCACTTTGGCTGGCATGGCGTGCTTGCCTGTGAGGGCGCCTACGCCGCCGTTGAACACTATGTGGGAAGGCAGCAGTGTCTTCATGGTGGTGAGCACTTCTTCCATGCTTTCCATCAGTTGGTTGTAACGCTTGTAGTTACCCTGTGCGTCTTTGGGTACATAGAAGTCGGCTTCGCCAATGTAGTAGGCGCGGTCGTAGTGGAGCGGATTGCCATCACCGTCGCTCAGGCCTTCCCGTGGCAGCACCATGATGGCGCCGTGCATCCCCATGGCCACGTGCCAGGGGATCATGATGCCGCCCGGGGCACAGTGATACACAAAGGTACCTGCCTTGGTGGCTTTGAAGCGGAAAGTGACCTCCTGCCCGGGGGCTACCAGGGTCAGCTCGCCGCCGCCCAGCGCACCGGTGGCAGAGTGCAGGTCGATATTGTGGGACAGCACATTGGTCTTGGGATTAACCAGAGTCAGCTCAACGTAGTCATGCTGGTGGCACACGATGAGTGGCCCGGGGACGCTGCCGTTGAAGGCACATACCCAGGCAAACACGCCATTTTCCAGCTCGATTTGCTTCTCTTCTACTTCGAGGCGCACTTCAATGACCTTGGGTTTGCCACTGGCAACCTGATCATGTTTGGGCACCATTGGCGGGGGCACCAGTTCTTGCTTTACCCGCTCAAGTTGATCGGCGGTGTAGTTGGCCATGCGATCGCTTTTGGTCTTGTTGCCCGCAGTGGTGGCATTGGCCTGGCTGGTCATCAGTCCGGAAGCGAGCCCCAGACCCACCAGACCTGCGCCCACAGATCCGCCCAGAAATTGTCTGCGGTTGGTGTCCACGCCATGTTCGATAGATTGCTGTTCGTTTTTCATGCCAAACTCCATGGTTGTGATATCGCGTGATTGTTTTTATGGCCTCCCAGAGAGGAGGCGCCTTGTGTTGATAATCCTTTTCTGGTGTCTAAATTATCGCCATGGGCGAAAAAGCAATTGATGAAAGTCAACTGACGAAAAAAACTTTCCGTTAACGTCAAATGAACAGATAACTCACTGAGGAAGGGCGAGAAAATACTTCTCATTAAAGGCTGTTAATTTAGATGGAGAGCCTGCGGCCGCTCTGCTATCTTTGCAGTGTTTTCAACCTTTTCCGGCCAGCCACAAGGAGCATGATGCCGCGTTCGCCGAGCAGCCAGTATCTGGCGATAGAAAGCCTGAGTCGTTATGCCCGGGAAGAGCGTGAATCCGCACTCGGGATTATCCGCAATGTGCTGCAGATGTCAGACATAGCACCGGGACGATTCAATGCCGCTATGCAGGCCGTGGCCATGCATGGACGAATCGCCTTGCACTTTCATCCTGACAGGTTCGACTCCCGTGGTCTGATGGTGGCCGAAGGTCTGTTGCAGGACGGTCGCTACCGTTGTCAGTTTGAAACCCATATCTCGTCCGGTCTGTTATCACCTGAGATTGGTGGTGCCCGCGATCACTGGGAGCGGCAATTTTTCCGTGAGCTGACCGCTGACATAGCTGCCCGCCCCAAATACGGAGCCCTGGATTTACTGCTTGCCCCCAATGGCCCGGCGCCGCGTTTTGGCAGCTGCTATTTTCTGACCAAGCCGGAGGTGCTGGCTCGGGCAACCTTTTGTTTTAATGATTCTTACCGCAATCCCCGGGACAAGGGCACCGCCGATGCCTTTGAGATGGTAATGGCGGCCTTGCTGACTGAAAGTTTCGAGCGCCGTTATGCCCTGGGAGAGCATGGCCTGGCGCCGGCCAAACTGGTGGAAAGGTTGGTCTCGACCCTGGGTGAAGACATAGCCCTCAGGTTTGAGCGTGGTTTGTCGGGCAATCTGGATCACTATATCGAGGCGCAGATCCACGGGCCGCTTTCGCTGGCTGAAGACATGGAAGCTCTGGTGGCCGACCCCAGTTTCAGAGGCACAGAGATTGAACCTGTGCTGCGCGCGATTGCAGAGCGTTATCAGATAGCCCTTTACTGGCATTCGGGCCTCTGTCTGGATGTGGAACATGTAGTGCGGGATTTTCGCGGTGCAGGCATGCCGTCACTGGCGCAGCGGCTCGCCATCGATGGCAATGTCACCGCCTATGCCATCGGTGTTGCGGCCCGTGAAGTCAGCCGATTCCCAACCCGCTGGCGCGCCCGGGGTCATAAAGCCGAGGTAATGAGCGAGCTTAAATGGCTCTGGCACCTGCTGGTGCGTTACGGCGCAGCGCGGGAAGAGCGCGAGCCATCGTTTATGCATGATGACTCGGTGCCGCTGCAGGAAAACCTTCACGCCGAGCCCGGGCCTGGCAATGAGGCTACCTGTGACAAAGGGGCATTCACTGCAGATGGCTCTGAGGCATCGGTAACCGTACAGGGGGCTCACGCCAGTGATGCGGCTGCTACAGACAAAGTCAAAGACAATTCAGTGAGCTGAATGCCTGCCCCTGATGGAAAATCATTTCCCTGCCAGTGCTCAAAAGCCACCGGCAACCTGCCACATCAGGGGTTGGCTTAACCCAGACTTAAGCGTTTTTTTGATCCAGCGCAAATTCTGTGAATCCCTTAACAAATCCATCGACTTGGGTTTCCTCCTCGTGCAAACACTGAGATACTGCCTCCCTGCCGTAATTCCCGGCCCCGGTCAAGGGGCGTTGGCGCAGGATATACATGGACAAATCCCTCGAAAAACAACTCGCCCTCTGGCTTAAATCCCGCAAGGCTGCCTGTGGTCCTTTTCTGCTGCTGAGCGTTGCCCTGGGGCTGCTCGCCGGTTTGTTACTCATAGGTCAGGCCTGGTTGCTGGCCCGTATGCTGAGCGCCGTGGTGATGCAGGGCGAAACCATTTCAGCCGTCGGGGCTGAGATAAGCGCCCTGCTGGGGCTTATTATTGCCAGGGCGATTGTGGCCTGGGGCCGTGAGCGGGTCAGCTTTGAAGCGGGGCGCCGCCTTAGAACCGAGCTTAGAGGCGAAGTGCTAAACCGTCTTTCAGCACTGGGACCTGCCTTTATCAAGGGTAAACCTCTTGGCAGCTGGGGCGCCGTGGTGCTCGAGCAAATCGAAGACCTGCACGACTTTTACGCCCGTTATCTGCCGCAGCTGTCGCTGGCGGCCATGATCCCTTTGGTTATTCTCGCCTGTGTTTTTCCGCTGAATTGGGCCGCCGGGCTGATTTTGCTGGGGACAGCACCACTCATTCCCCTCTTTATGATCCTGGTTGGTATGGGCGCCGCTGATGCCAACCGTAAGCATTTTGCGGCCCTCTCAAGGTTGTCAGGGCACTTTATGGACAGGCTAAGAGGCATAGTTACCCTGCGGCTCTTCGACCGGGCCGAAGCGGAAGGGCGGGCCATCGAAAAGGCCTCCGATGAATTTCGAAGCCGCACCATGGCAGTGCTGCGCATGGCATTTTTAAGCTCGGCGGTACTGGAGTTTTTTGCCGCCGTCAGCCTTGCTTTGGTGGCGGTTTATTTCGGTTTCAGCTATCTGGGGCACCTGGATTTTGGCCATTACGGCCAAAGTATCAGCCTCTTTACCGGCCTTTTTGTGCTGATGTTGGCGCCTGAGTTTTATCAGCCCCTCAGAGACATGGGCACCCACTACCACGCCAAGGCGCAGGCGGTGGCCGCCGCCGAGGCACTGTCTGAGCTGCTGGCTATCGATATCGATAAACAGCAAGGCAAGGAGCCCCTTCCCGGCAGCCTCGATATCGAAGCTAGGGATGTATGCATCTACAGCCATCAGGGGGCACTGCTGGCAGGGCCGCTGTCATTCAGTCTCAAACAAGGGGAGCGCCTCGCCATCGTTGGTCCATCCGGGGCGGGTAAAAGCAGTCTGTTGCATGCACTGCTCGGCTTTTTGCCCTTCAAGGGGGAGCTGACGGTGGGCGGCATACCTTTTACCGAGCTGGATATGGCCCAGTGGCGGGGCGCAGTGGCCTGGCTTGGGCAGGAACCACATCTCTTCCACGGCAGCCTTCGCGACAATATTGCCATGGGCAGGGAGCTTGGCGATGAGCAAATCCATGAACTGCTCGCCAAAGCGCAGATAGCGGATTTTGTGGCCGGGTCGGCCGATGGCCTGTCATATGCCATCGCCGAAGGTGGAGGCGGCGTATCTGTGGGGCAAGCCCAGCGACTGGCGCTGGCACGAGCCCTGGCAGGTCAGCCCAACATCTTCCTGCTGGATGAACCCGGCGCCAGTCTGGATGTGGACAGTGAACGCAAGGTGATGGAGAGCATTATGCGGGAGAGTGAGGGGCTGAGCCTGGTGATGGTCAGCCATCGCCTGGAAGCGCTGACCCAGCTCGACCGTGTACTGGTGATGGATGGCGGCACCATTGTGGAGTCGGGAACCGCGACTGAGCTTGCCAACGCCAACGGCCTTTTTGCCGAGCTCTTGTCTGAGTCGGGGCTTGCGAGCAGCCTGGACACCCCGGCTTTTGACGGGGAGGTAAGGCCATGAACTTGATTAAACTTTTTTTACCTCTGCTTCGCCGCCAATGGCTGATGATGTTTACCGGTTTGTTACTGGCCTTTATCACCCTGGTGGCCGGAATCGGCCTGTTGTCGCTGTCTGGCTGGTTTTTGTCTGCTACTGCGGTTGCGGGGCTGAGCCTTGCCACGGCGCAGGCCTTTAACTTTTTTACGCCGGCAGGCGGGGTGCGGTTTTTGTCCATTGCCCGCACCGCGAGCCGTTATGGTGAGCGCCTTGCCACCCACGAAGCCACCTTCAGACTGCTGACCGAGCTCAGGGTCAAGGTGTGGCGGGCACTGATGCCGCTGGCGGACAAGGATTTGGCGGGGCTTAGGCAGTCTGAACTCCTTAACCGTTTGGTCGCTGACATCGATACCCTGGATCACCTGTATCTGCGCCTGCTGGTGCCTATGGGGGCCTTCGTTGCTGTGCTGCTGGCGTTGTTTGCCTTTATCGGATGGTTTGACACGCGCCTCGCCATACTGCTTTGTGGTGGTTTGTTGTTGGCGCTTTGCTGTATTCCCCTCAGTTTTTATCTGCTTGGGCGCAGCAGCGCCGTGGCGGTTGTGAACCAAAAGCGCCGCTACCGGGTGCAGTCCCTGGAGTTTTTGGGGGGCTTAGCAGAACTGTGGTTGTTTGGTGCGCTGGATAAGTATCGCCAGGACCTGGACCTTACCGAGCAGCAATGGCAGCGTTCGCAGCGCACCATGGCCAGCCTGCAGGGGCTATCGCAGGCAGTGCTGGTGCTGGTACATGGCGTGCTCATCCTGCTGATGTTGGTCATGGCATCCGGCGGCGTTGGCGACAGGGTGCCTCCCGGGCCATTGGCGGCCATGGTGCTGTTTGCCAGCCTGGCTGTGATGGAAATGCTGATGCCCCTTGCTGGGGCATTCAGTCAGCTGGCGGGGTGTCTTGCCGCGGGCGACAGAGTCAATGACATTATCGACAAGCAAAGCGATATCATGTTTGGCGAGAAAGCGCAGCTGCCTGCCGGGGATATCTATTTCGAAGATATCGAGTTTGGTTACCAATCCCGGCATCCGGTGCTGTCACAGTTTTCGCTGCATATTCGACAGGGGAGCAGGGTGGCTGTGCTCGGCAAAACAGGGGTGGGGAAATCCAGTCTCTTTACCCTGTTGACCCGGGGCTACAACCCTGACTCGGGGCGTATTCGGGTGGGAGAGACAGACATTCAGGAGGTCACGGAAAAAGCCCTGCGCTCCGCCATCACTGTGGTGAGCCAGCGGGTGCATCTCTTTGCCGGTACCCTCAAAGACAACCTGGCAATGGCCTGTGAAACACCGCCCACCGATGCGGCACTGGTACAGGTGCTGGAGCGGGTGGGGTTGGGTTATTTGACCCAAAGCGACGATGGATTAAAGCTGTGGATTGGCGAAGGTGGACGCTTGCTCTCAGGCGGTGAGATCCGCCGCATCGGCATTGCCCGCGCGCTCTTGAAAGACAGCCCCATTTTACTGCTGGACGAACCCACCGAAGGGCTCGATAGGCGCACTGAACGGCAAATGCTGGCGCTGCTGTTTGAGCATGCCAAAGACAAAACTCTGGTGATGATTAGCCACAGACTGACTGCCATGACGGAGATGGATGCTATCCATATTCTGGAAAATGGCCGGGTGCGTGCCAGTGGCAGCCACGAGGTCCTGGTGGCGCAGCATCCCGAGTACCGGGCACTGTCACTCTGTCGTGAGTAAACCAGCAAACTAAAAAACAGGGCCATTTGGCCCTGTTTTATCTTTGAACCTGGCGTTTAGTACCAGGCGCTGCCGGACTGGCCTGGCTAACCCAGGCGTTTGGAAAACTCCAAATAGCGCATGACTTCTTCTTCCCTGAACATAAGCTCTTCGCCTTCACCCACGTTGGTCAGCAGGTGTTCCCTGGCATAGCGTTTGATGGTGACGGCAGATTTATCGAGCAGCTTGGCAACTTCGTCCAGTGTCAGCAGTTTATCGCTCATTGGGCTGTTCCTCTGATGGCGGTCTTAATCGGGGTTAATCAAGTATAGCCAATGACGCCGCCGTGCAAGGGGTACAAAAAAGCCGGGCAAGAGCCCGGCTTTTGATGGCAGTCGACTATCAGTCGGCGTCGCCCAGAGACAGCAATGTCGCATTACCACCGATGGCGGTAATGTTGTTGGTGCGGGTTTTCTCGGTCACAAAACGGGTCAGGTAGTGTGGACCGCCGGCTTTTGGACCTGTGCCGGACAGGCCCTGACCACCGAATGGCTGCACGCCAACCACGGCGCCGATTTGGTTACGGTTGATATACACGTTACCCACGTTCACCTTGTCGGCCACTTCCAGGGCATGGCCCTCGTTGCGGCTGTGGATGCCCAGGGTCAGACCGAAACCGGTAGAGTTGATGTCATCGATAACCTTCTGCAGGTCGGCAGCCTTGTAACGCACCACGTGCAGGATAGGACCGAAGTTTTCTTTGGTCAGTACCTTGATGGAGTCGATTTCCACCGCGGTTGGCGCCACGAAGTGACCATTTTCGGTACCTTCCGGCAGGCTCAGTTGGTGAATAGGACGACCCACCTGCTTGATATGGTCGATGTGGGCATTCAGATTGGCCTTGGCGGCGGCATCAATCACAGGGCCCACGTCGGTTTTCACCGAACCTGGGTTACCCAGAGTCAGTTCATCCATGGCACCCTTGAGCACGTCCAGTACGCGCTCGGCGATGTCTTCCTGCAAATAGAGCACCCGCAGGGCGGAGCAGCGCTGACCGGCGCTGGTAAAGGCGGAGGACACCACATCGTTTACCACCTGCTCAGGCTGGCTGGTGGAATCCACCACCATGGCGTTCTGACCACCGGTTTCGGCAATCAGCGGGATGATGGCGCCATCACGACCCGCCAGGGCACGGTTGATGACCTTGGCAGTGGTGGTAGAACCGGTAAAGCACACGCCACCGATACGCTCATCAGAGGTCAGTTTGGCACCCACAAGGGCACCAGTGCCCGGCAGGAATTGCAGTACGTCTTTTGGAATACCGGCTTCATGGGCCAGCTGCACGGCGCGGAAACCAATCAGGCAGGTTTGCTCGGCTGGCTTGGCAATGACAGTGTTACCGGTTGCCAGTGCAGCGGCTACCTGACCGAGGAAGATGGCCAGTGGGAAGTTCCATGGGCTGATACACACAAACACACCACGACCCTGCAGGAACAGCTCGTTCAGCTCGCCTGTTGGGCCTGGCAGCAGCTCGGGCTTGCTCATCATCTTCTTGGCCTGAACCGCATAGTAGCGGCAGAAGTCCACGGCTTCGCGCACTTCGTCGATACCGTCCTGGATGCTCTTACCGGCTTCGCGGGTACACAGGGCAATCAGCTCTTCGCGGTTTTCTTCCAGCAGATCCGCCAGCTTTTGCAGGGCATTGGCGCGGGTCTCAACGGGGGTACGGCACCAGCTGGCAAATGCCTTGTCGGCACCGACAATGGCCTGTTCGATGGCCGTTTCGCTTGCGAAGGCAACCTGACCCACTTTCAGGGTGGTGTTGTAGGGGCTGACCACGTCACGCACTTCACCCGACAGGGTCTCACCGTTGACCAGCGGGCCTGCGCTCCACTGGGTGTCCTTGAATTTCTCCAGCGCCGCGAAGAATGGCTCGGATTCGGAAATGATGTTCATATTGAGTCCCTTGGAATTTTTACGCTCAGCACCGAAGATATCGGCGGGCTTTACTATTTTGTTGTTTGCCAGGGTCTTGTAGCCTTGCAGGGTTTTCAGCGGATGGGTTACCAGCGACTCAATGGGCGTCTTGGGATCCACCAGTTTGTGTACAAATGAGGTGTTGGCACCGTTTTCCAGCAGACGACGCACCAGATAAGGCAGCAGATCTTTATGAGCGCCAATCGGGGCGTAGATGCGCACTGTGGGTACGGCCGCTTCTGCCAGCACAGTGTCATAGAGTTCCTGACCCATGCCGTGCAGGCGCTGGAATTCAAACTTGCGATCGCCCACCATGGCGGTGATGGCAGCGACAGTCTGGGCGTTGTGGCTGGCAAACTGCGGATAAATGACGCCGCGGGTCGCTTCAGACAGCAGGTAACGGGCACAGGCAAGGTATGACACATCGGTGGCAGCCTTGCGGGTAAACAGCGGATAGCCCGCTTCACCGGCCTGTTGGGCCCACTTGAGCTCGCTGTCCCAATAGGCGCCTTTCACCAGACGCAGTGGGATTTCATCGCCCTGTTCTTTGGCAAGGCGGGTCAGCCACATCAGCACTGGCAGGGCGCGCTTGGAGTAAGCCTGCACCACAATACCCAGCAAACCCCAACCCTTGGCGGCGTCAGACTGATACAGCTTCTTGAAGAGTTTCAGAGACAGCTCGAGACGGTCCACTTCTTCGGCATCAATCTGAATACCCACGTTAAGACGACGGGCCAGTTCGATAAGTTTGATCAGGGTGCCATACAGCTCGGTCATTACCCTGTCTTCATTGGCCACTTCGTAACGTGGGTGCAGGGCAGAGAGCTTGATGGAAATGGTGGGACGCGGGGCTTCGCTCTCATCGAACTTGGCCGTACCCAGTGCCTGAATGGCATTGGCGTAATCGCGATAATACTTGTCGGCATCCTTCATGGTCAGGGCAGCCTCGCCCAGCATGTCGTAGGAGTGGGTGTAACCCAGCTTGCGCTTCTCGGCGGCGTTTTTCAGGCCTTCTTCGATGGTGCGACCCAGTACGAACTGCTTGCCCATGATTTTCATGGCGGCGTACATGGCCTGACGGATAACAGGCTCACCCAGACGGTTTACCAGACGGCTCAGCAGATTGCTCGGGGTACCGTCGAGGTTCTTGTCGAGTTGGACGATTTTGCCTGTCAGCATCAAGCCCCAGGTGGAGGCGTTTACCAGCACAGAGTCACTCTTGGACATGTGCTCATCCCACTTGGCACCGGACAGCTTGTCGGCAATCAGGGCGTCGGCGGTTTCGGCATCGGGAATACGCAGCAGGGCCTCGGCCAGGCACATGAGGATAATGCCTTCCTGGGTTTCCAGGGAGTACTGCTGCAGGAAGGCATCGATGCCCACCATTAAACCTTTCTTCTCGTATTGGCGAACCTTGGCCACCAGATCGTGGGCACGGCTGGTGATGCGCGCGATTTCTTCGTCGCTCGACGGAACCAGCGCAATCAGTTCTTTGAGGTAGGCTTCCTCATCAACGATGTAGTTTTGACTGATCAGACTGAACAATTCGTCGAGATTGGCGTTGTCGTAACGACCTGCCAGTACTTCACTCGCTTTGAACATAGTTATCTTTCCATCTGGGCCGGTTAAGGGGGTATCGGGCACGCTCGCTTGGGGTGGCCGACGCTCCGGCGGACGCCTTTATTTCATTTTGTATACAATTTGACGTCTCGGGCGCGCAAATTATACATGCAAAATGTGATCGGCGACACTGGATGGGGGAGGAATGTGAATATTGTTTGATTTAGATTGGGACAAGCGTGCGTAACGCCCAATTGACAAGGCCCGGGCGTTTTAAATCGACCGGGCCCTGATGATTTTCAACGGTGAATTTGACGGTTAATTCATCCAGCGGCCGGCGCGTTTACGCTGGGGTCTGGGCAGGTAAACCAGAATGACACCCACCAGAATACCGAGGGCGGCAATCAGGCCTCCCTCTTGCCACAGGCGGAAACGCTCATTGTTCTTCAGGGACTGCATCTCAGATTCGGCTTGTTCTCTGGCGGCTTCGGCACTGTTCTTGTCTGCAGTGGCCGTTCTTACCAGTTCATCGGCCTTGGCAAGCTGCTCGCGCAGGCCGCGGATGGTGCCATCGGCATCCTTGAATTCTTCCCGCACGGCAGCCAGTTCGGCGCGATTGTCTTCCAGCGCTTGCTGAGCTTCTTCGAGCTGCTGCTTCAGGCTCTTGCCGCTGCTGAGCGCGTCGGTGCGAACCCAGCCCTCGCGGCCACGATGATCGACAATTTCTGAAAAGTCACCTGAGGTTTTACCGGTGAAAGACACCTGGGTGCCGGCATTGATGCTGCCCAGAATGCGGAACTCGTTGCCCGGGCCGTTATGCAGGTAGATGTAGATGTCGTCGGAAATATAGCGCGGCAGATTTTCAGCCATCAGGGCCGGGGAGAGGAGCAGGGCTCCGGCAAGAAACAAGGGTCTGAACACAGATTACATCCCATCAGCAAAAGTGTGCCACCATGCTAGGGATTTGGCGGCGCCAATGCAAGAGGGAAGTCTCGCGACTTCCCTCTTGTTTTTGGCTTGTTGTCAGTGGTTTAAGCTGTTTATTTGCTTATCCGCCGAATACACCCCAGATAATGTAGAAGAAGATGATGGACAAGCCGGCACCGGCAGGCAGGGTAACTACCCAACTGACAACGATGTTACGTACCACGCCGATGTTAATGGCGGCGATACCACGGGCCATGCCCACACCCAATACTGCACCCACCAGAGTCTGGGTGGTAGAGATTGGCAAACCTGTACCTGAGGCGATAACCACGGTAGACGCGGCAGCCAGCTCGGCAGCGAAGCCGCGGCTTGGGGTCAGGTGAGTGATGTTTTTACCGATTGTTTGCATCACGCGCTTACCGAAAATCGCCAGACCAAACACGATACCGAAGGCGCCCAGAGGCAAAATCCACCATACCAGTGCAGACTTGGCAGCAATCTCACCACCGCTGTTTACCACAGATACTACGGCAGCCAGAGGGCCAATGGCGTTGGCTACGTCGTTTGAGCCGTGGGCAAAGGCCATACAACAGGCTGAAACCACCATCAGCACGGCAAACACTTTTTCCACGTTGGCAAACTGAGTGTGACGGTCAGCTTTTTCAGCCATTTTCAGGCGGCCGATAAACATTTTACCTACGATGGCAACGGCGATACCGATAGCGATGGCCAGTGCGTAAGCTTCCAGGGCTGAGAAGTGCAGACCTACGTGCTTCAAGCCCTTCTTGATGGTCACCAGTGACATCACAAAACCGGCCAGTGCCATGTAAAACGGCACGTAACGCTTGGCGTTTTCCAGTGGATTGTCGGTGTTGAAAATCAGCTTCTGGGCACTCTGGAAAATCAGGAAGGCGATAAAGCCGGAGATGGCGGGGGTCACAATCCAGGAACCCACGATACCAGTCACTTTACCCCAGGCCACGGCGTCAGAGCCTACACCTACAGCGGCGAAGCCGATGATGGCGCCCACGATAGAGTGAGTAGTAGACACGGGCCAGCCCAGAGCAGAAGCCACCACCAACCAAATACCGGCGGCCAGCAAGGCTGAGATCATACCGTATACCAATAGGTGCGGTACTTCGGTAAAGTAGCCGGCATCGATAATGCCGTTGCGTATGGTACTGGTTACTTCACCACCGGCCAGATAAGCACCGGCAAATTCGAAAATCATCGCAATGATGATCGCCTGTTTGATGGTAATGGCATTGGAGCCAACTGAGGTTCCCATGGCGTTGGCTACGTCATTGGCGCCAATACCCCAGGCCATCAGGAAACCGAATGCGGCCGCGATGGCAATCAGCCACGGGCCATAGGTGACAAATATATCAACCATTTTTTATAACCTTCGTTATACGCGAGCCAACATCAGCTCAAGGCGGGAACCGACACGCTCTGAGAGATCGGCCAAGTCGCCAACCCACTCGATGATCTTATAAAGGAACATCACATCAACGGCGCTCATGCCTTCTTCAACGGCATAAAGACCGCGGCGTACGGTGATTTGCAGTGCGTCAGTGTCTTCTTCGATGGCATCGAGCTCACTGACCATTTTTTCTACCAGGGCGACTTCACGACCACGGAAACCGGCTTCAAGCAGTTCGTCGAGTTCGTTGATAGCTTCTTTGGCCATGGCCACAGCGTCCAGACAACGCTTGAGGTAAGCCATAAAAGGTTCCTGGATAGGTGCAGGAATGACGAGGTTTCGGCCTATGATGCGGCCGGAGATGTCTTTTGTTTTATTGGCAATCTTATCTTGCTGGGTCAAAAGCTCCAGCAGGTCAGTCCGTTCCACAGGCATGAACAAACCGCCAGGCAGGGTCAAACGGATTTCACGCTTGAGGGCGTCCGCTTCTTTTTCTGCTTTGTTGATTTGTTTGCGAAGCTCTGTGGCTGTATCCCAATCTCCTGAAGTAGTGGCTTCGAAGAAAGGGATGAGGAAGTTGGCGCACTCGTGCACTTTATCGATGTGCTCTTGCAGCGGCTTGATTGGCGATTTTGCAAACACGCCCAAAATGGAGTTTACTGGCATAGCCGTTTACCTATG
The DNA here is from genome assembly GCF_019457615.1 of Shewanella zhangzhouensis. Taxonomy (NCBI): domain Bacteria; kingdom Pseudomonadati; phylum Pseudomonadota; class Gammaproteobacteria; order Alteromonadales; family Shewanellaceae; genus Shewanella; species Shewanella zhangzhouensis. Next base: position 3,388,208 of record NZ_CP080414.1, on the reverse strand, counting down.
TAGGTTATTCCACTATTGGAAATTGCGGGCGCATGGTAACCCAAGCGTCCACGTATTGAAACTGTGTTTTTACCTAAAAAACGCAAGTCTTTATACTATCGGGTTATAACCTAACCCACGGCGCGCATCATACTGAAGAATTGTGACAACAGTATGACATTATGACGCTTAGGTGTCAGTTTGATGAATTTTTGATGAACTCCAGGGCCCTTTTCAATGGAAGCCGAGATAGAACTCAAGCTTTTTTTCCTTCCCGAATATAAAGATAGCCTCATCCAGGCACTCAATAACAGATTTTCGCACAGTATCCGCGACGATGCTCAGTTGAGCAACGGATACTTTGATACCCCCGACATGCAATTGCGCCAGTGGGATATGGGCCTCAGGGTACGTGGCCGCAATGGCAAGCGCGAGCAAACTATCAAGACCGCCGGCAAGGTCGTCGGCGGTATTCATACCCGGCCCGAATATAACGTCGATATCGAGGCAGATACACCGGAACTGTCGCTGTTTCCGACGCATATTTGGCCACAAGGCGCAGACTTGAAAGCTACCCAGACGCGCTTGGCCTGTATTTTCAATACCGATTTCAGGCGTCTCACCTGGTTGGTGGAAGAGGGGAAAACTCGTATCGAAATCGCTCTGGATCAGGGGCTGATTTGCGCTGCGGGTAAGGAAGAGCCCCTGTGTGAACTCGAATTTGAACTCATGGCCGGCGAGCCGATGGCTCTCCTCGAGTTGGCTTCAGAGCTCGCCAACACCATCCCGTTGCGGCTGGGCAAGGCCAGTAAGGCGCAACGTGGCTACCGACTCGCGGGAATGGCATCCAAGGCGGCCCCTCAGGCGCTGGAAACTATTCCGATTGCCCCTGCTGCCAGCGCCGAGGAGGCCCTGACCACCTTACTTGAAACCGCCCTTGAGCGTTGGCAGTTGTTGGAAGATTTGCTGTGGCAATCTGTGGCCGATCCCAACGGCAGTGCCTCGCTTTGGTTAAGAATGCGCACCTGCATTGGGCTGCTCGAAGCCAGCTGCCGACAGTTTAATCTGTTAACGCCAGAGCTTGAGGCAGCCTTCAACGACATTCGTCAGGCCATGGGGTTTGTGGACGAACTCATTGCACTCACCTTTATTGCTGAAAACCGGGATTCGTTGCTGGGGCGGCGCAAAGATGCACTGCATTGGCAGCAGGAGGCGCAGGCACGCCTTGGCGCTCAGGTATCGACCGAACGACTGCAAGCGCTTTGGCGCATGCCCGCATACGGCCAGGTGCAGTTGGCACTGGTTCGACTGCTGATGTTACCAAAGCCCGTGGCTGAAAAAGGTCTTCGTCAGGTGGCCGATGCACTGCAGGAGGCGTCCTGGGAGACGATTCAGGGGTTGATGCCGGAGCCCGCTGCCCAAGGCGCAAACGCCCGCGATTTTTTACGTTTGGGCAGTGCTCTGGATGAAGCGCTGCTGGTGGGACTTGCCTATGGAGAGCTGTACAGCAGCGATGCCAGGCGTCAGTACCGTGCGCCATGGCAAGACCTTCGCCGCGGCATAGATACCCTGAGAGCCTACCTGTTGCTGGGTGAGCTGGCAGGCCCAGCGGCAGAGATGCAAGAGTGGCTCGACGATAAGTCCTTAAGCCTGATGCATGCACTGGAGCAGAGCCATCGCTCGGCACTGGCCCAACCGCCATATTGGCAGAGCTGAAAGCCACAACATTGCTCTTTGCCTTAATGTCCCGACAAGGCGGGTGGCTTGTCTCAAGCACACCCATAAAAAACGCCCGAACTAGTCGGGCGTTTTTTATGGGTAGCCGTAGCAGGGTATGGACAAAGATTCATTGCTCGGTTGTGTTGCCGTTGTCTGTGCTTTCCTTGGGTGCTGCCGCATCCCTGGCTTCTTTAAGTGCGTGTTTCAGAGCGGCCATTTCCCTCAGCATGGTGGCCTGGTTATCTTCCATGCGTTTGAGCGCAGCATCCAACTCATGGCGAATATTTTCAGCCTGGGCTTCCTGGCGCTCTTCGTCGTCCGGCGCCACAAATACCGACGCCATATAACCCGAGATAATACCAAAAAAGCTCACACCGCAGACGATGACCATGGAGCCAACTATGTGCCCTGCGGTAGTAACAGGGTAATGATCGCCATACCCCACGGTAGAGATAGTCACCATGGCCCACCAGATGGCCTGCTCGGCGGTGAGTATGTTGGACCCCTCAGCTGGAGACTCCACCAGTAAAATAGCCACTGAAGACAGGGTCAGAATAGTCACCAGCGCCACCAAAAGGCTCGCCAGCGTTGCCTGACGTCTTTGCCTGAGGACCTGAGCCAAAAGGGAGCGGCTCATACGGATAAGACGGATAACCCGCAGAATTTGAAACAGACGGGCGAATCTGAGGGTTTCGATGGCCGGAATGCTGGCGACAAAGTCAATCCAGTGGTCCCGAATGAAGTGCCATTTATTGGCAGCTTTGAAAAGCCCTGTAAAAAAGTGCACCAGGAAGATGGTGCAAATGCTGGTGTCGATAAAAAACAGCAGTCGATAGGTTTCGGCATCGAGGCGACCAAAGGTCATCACCAGAACCACGATAACCGCCAGCAATGACAATAACATCATCGCCAGCTCTATCGGCTGTGGGCTTTTTATGCGCTTGACGTGCACATTTGTATGTTCTGGCATCTGACTCCCCCAAGTCCTGGATTTGGCTGTAACTCAGTCTTCAGAAACAAAATTGACCAGGTCTTCCAGTACCCGCTTTTTAATTTCAAGCTGACTGTCTGCACTCAATCCGTATTTTTCGGCCAGGCGAACATAGTCGTCAGGGCTCAGTGATACAGTGAGCCTGGGGCGGGTTGGCCGCTTGGCCACCGGCAGCCCCAGGATGGAGCGAATTTGATCCGATGGGCTGCGATTGGCATCCAGTGCGGCTTTGCGGATCTGGTACTGAAACTTTTCATCCAAATCGAAGGCAACCTGAGTCGCCTTGGCGGCCTTTTGGTTTTGCAGCCAGGTTTCCGGCAGCGGGTGTTTGGTCTTGGTCATGATGGGGTTCCTGGCCAGTACTCTCGAATAATCCCAAGGGGCTTTGTCAGGCCGACAAGCACGTCTGTCTCTCCACCTTCGTACACTTCCACTTCCACCGAATAAGTTTCGCTCGTATCTTCCAGCAGATAGCGCTCAAAGGGTTCACCCGTGGCGCCATTGGCATCCTGAGGCGGTTTCAGGCCACGGTAGTCTTCACGATGGAAATAGCCGAACTGGGCGAACACCACTTCATGGTATTGATTTGCAACCCATTGCTCAAGATGGGATGGGACCTGCTGCGTCGAGAGACTAGCTTTGCAATCTTCTTCAAAAATGTCGCTGAAGGCATCCAGGTCAAACAGGGTTTCCACGTCGCTGCGCTGTATCTTCAGGCTGAAGCACAGCGCTGGCTCATCGTCATCCACCAGGCTTATGTAGAGAGTATCGCCACCGGCCCCTTTGAGCTGCCATTCGGTTTCCTGACTGCGCTCAAACTCATAGGTATTGACCGCAATCACTTCCAACGACTGGCCGCGCAGTTGCTGCGGCAGGCCAAAGTCATTGTCCAGGCTGATAATGTCGCCTTTTTTCAGCTCTTTGGGGTGCTTGATGACTCTGGGAGGAACGGACTTGTCACCGAAGAGGCTTTTAAAAAAACTCATGTCAGAGCTCCGTGCGCGGATGAAGTGTATAACGGCTGGTACAGAACAAACACAAACACCCGGCGCCGTTTGGCCCGGGTGTTGTATGTATCGAGGCGATTAACCTTTACGTGCCTTGAGCCTTTCAAGTACGGCATTGGCATCGCTCTTTTGCTCGCCGATACCGGCTTCAGCCAGTTTGGCAGCCAGTGACTTGTCACTGTTTTCGCTCTCGAGGGTTTCGGCGGCCTTCATACGGTCGTCAAACTGCTGCTGACGGGCCTTGATACGCTCCAGTGATTCTTTGGCATTCAGCAGCTTGGAGTTGCTGGAAGCAAAAGAGTCTGTGATGGAGGCGGTGGCCTTTTGCACGCTTTCGGTGGTTTTTACCATCGACAGTTGACGCTGATAATCGGCCAACTGACGCTCGGTTTTCTTCACCAGTTCTTTCAGCTTGGCGGCGTTATTGGAGAAGGCCTCGTTGGCGGATTGCTGCTCGGCCAGTTCCTGCTCCAGCTGGGCAATCTTTTCGGCCACTTCCAGAGCCAGTGCCTCATTGCCTTTTTCCAGCGCCTGGGTTGCGTAGCCTTCATGCTCACCAATGGTGCGCTTCAAGCGGTCAACTTCACGGGCGGCAGCCATTTCTTTGGCCATCACGTCGGTCAGGTCGCGCTTGGCTTTGGTCAGGTGTTTTTCGGCGTCGCGAATTTCCTGCTCAAAAATACGGGTCGAGTTAGCATCGACAATGTTTTGGCCAATTTCGTTGGCGCCACCGCGAAAGGCGGTCAGAATTTTGTTGAGAATGCCCATAATGCGCTCCTTAATTCAGGTAATCGGCCATTTCGGCGATAACTTCGAGACAGTTGTCTGACAGGACACTGAGCTCCTGTTCTATTTCAGCCATGCTGGACTTGAGCGACAGCGCGCCATATACCACATATTTGTCGTCGATTTTGGCAAAGGCCGACAGTGGCATGGGGATGTTCAGTTCCAGCATGGTTTCAAACATCTCGGCACGGGTCTCGGTTTTGACTTCGTCTTCACCCCACAGGTAGCTGATGCAGAGCACCTGATTATCGGTAACCGACACAAAAATCGGGATCTCCTCCCGGCCTACGATATTGACCTGCAGTACCTCCACATCACCTTCGATGGGATAACAATCAAACCTGAAGCCGGTCTGGCTGTTGTCACCCAGTCCATTGAGATGATTGGCGATAGCGTGGATATTCATAGTTGTCCTCTCTGACATAATATGTCTGTTGTTCAAGATAACACCGGGACATAATATGTCAAGCGTTATCTTGGTCGTTTTTCCGCCCTGTGTGTAGCCTGTTTTACGGCGTGAACTGTTTTAATGGTTTTCCCTGTTAAAACAAATTGATACCGCTCTCTTCTTGCCATGCTTCCTGATGATATTGATAAATCACCTGCGACCCGAAGCGGTTGATATCCACCGCCCCAGCCCGCTCTTCAAATCCCGGAGGAAAGGCAAAGGCACCGTTTATCATCTCTTTGCTGAGCCAGGTATGGGGGATGGGCTTTGCCGCCATGACTTTTGTCTTGGCGTTGCCCGATAGGGTACCCAGGGTCCAGCCCCACTCACCGAAGCTGGGGACGTTTTGGTGATAGCGGGCAATGTTGAATCCCGCCGACGCCAGGGTGTTACCCACACTCAGGAAGGCGCGGGTGGCATGCCAGGGAGAGGTGGATTGAATCGCAATGGCGCCGTCGTGGCTTAGCAGTTCTTTGAGTTTGCGGTAAAAGAGATCGGAATAGAGCTTGGAAAGATCCGGATGACTTGGGTCCGGCAAGTCCACTATCACCACATCAAAGTGACGGCCAGCTTCTATGAGCCTGTCTACGCCATTGAAGGCATCATCAAACATCAGCGTGAGTCTTGGGTCCTGCAGTGCCCCGGCATTCTGCGTCAGCAGCGTGTTGGACAGGCGTGGTGGCATATCGTCAGCCGGTGATTGAAACAGGCGAACCAGCTGTTCATCCAGGTCCATCAGTACCACTTCGTTGGGCTGCCACTGGAGCACATCCCGGGCGGCCATGCCGTCACCGCCACCGATAATCAGCACCCTGTCGTGTCTGGCTGCTGCCATCATAGCCGGCCACACCAAAAAGCCGTGATATATGGCCTCATCCTGTGTGGAAAACTGCAAACGACCATTCAGATACAGGGAATACACGGGGGGCGCCTTGCCCCTGAGTCTTTCGGTGAATACCAGTTGCTGAAAGCGGGTTGCCTGGGAGTAAATCACCCGGTCTTTGTAGAGCAGGCTATTGAAGTCCTGCTCCAGTGCCGGGCCTTTAAACGCCAGCAGCATAAGGGCGAAGGACGCCAGAACATGCCCAAGCAATAGCCACATAAAGTGTCTGAGGCGAGTTCTGAAACGCAGGATAAAAGCCAAACCTGCCAACAGATTCACGCTGGCGGTGAGGGCGGCCGCGAGCTGAATATCCATGGCCAGCATCAGACCCACCCAGATGGCGGCGCCAACCCCTGCACCCAGATAGTCGGCACCATAGATGGTGCCGGCATTGTGCAGCAGATGCTCGTCGGAGAGTGCCTGGCGCACCCTGGCGATAAGCGGGATTTCCATACCGATTAACAGCCCAAGTAAGGTGCCCACCAGATAGGGCAGATACTGCATCAGCTGTTGTATCTGGCCCAGAAACCCGCCGGTTGGCAAGAGGTCCGGCGGCAAACCAAAGGTGTCGGCCAATAGCTGTGGCAATCTTTGGGTGAGGCCAATGGCGGCGGCACAAAACAGCACGCTGGAGGCACCAAGCAGGGCCACTGTCAGCTCCAGCAATGCGAAACCGGCAAAGGGATTGCGGATAGCCCGGGCAGCGAAGGCGCCGGCCCCCATGGCCACAATCATCAGGCCAATCATGGTGTAGATGGCGGCTTCCATGGCACCGAGAATTCGCCCGGCGTAGTGGCTGAGCAGATACTCGTAAATAAGGCCACACCCGGCCAAAAGCGCCATGATCCCCAATAGCAGAGCATCATCCAGGCGGCCGAGATGTTTGGCCTGGGTTGGCGGCCGAGGCAGGTCCTGTGCCAGCGCCATGGCTTAGGCCATCAATCCGGTGAGAATAAGTGCAATGGCAATACTGATGGCAACCTCTACTGACGCGAGGCCCACATTATGTTGGCGCTCGATTTCATCGGCGAGGTCGATTCGGGCCAGCACCAGCAGTTTGACCAGCTTCAGCAGCAGCGAGAGTGTTAGCAGCATCACCAGCGAGAAACACAGCCAGCCGAGGAGGTTGGTTACATAGGCCGTTGGTGAGAACAGGATAAAGTGGCTTGCGGCATTGAAGGTTAAGGCCATGGCCAGCATGTGCCCTGCGTGGCGAATGGCCAGGGCAGTATGGCCCTTGGCAAGGGCTTCCTGCATACAGGCGCCCTGATTACGGGTGCTGTAGCGGTTTTCGCGAAGCCGTGTCAGCAGGACCAGCATCAATTGCGACACCACAAAGGCGGTGCCGATGGCAATAAAGGTATTGATGGTTAAGTCTTCAACCCACAGTAGGCTGGCGCGAATGATAATGGCCGTGGCCACAGCCGCAGCGGCGTCCACCAGTGCCACCGACAAGTTGCCTTTGAGTATTTGAGCATTTTTGTCGATGTTGTTGAGGGCGATTTTATCGTGCATTACCCGGCCGACTTTAATCAGCAGCATACCAAACAGACCATAGGCGCTCATGCCGATGGCTTCGGTGAGGTAATCGGGTGCTGCAGCACCCGTGATAGCGCCCGTGAGCACAATGCCCAATGCCAGTACAGCGCCGGCAGTGCTGATGCCAAAGGCGGCGTTGTCTTTTTCCGCCAACTCATGGCTGCTGTTGACCTTGACGCTCCACCCCTGCAGATAACGCATGGCAGTGAGCAGCAGCACGGCGATGGTGAGGTCGATGGCCAGGATCAGCAACAGTTCTTGTGTCAGGCCATAGTCTTGTAACAGTGTCATCATCAGATCCTTAATTTCTGGGCTCACTTGCCACGTCGGGTGCTGCGGCTGGTGCGGTTTTTGGCATCGCGAAAACTGCTGTCCTTGGCATAGTTGGAGCGGAATTTCTGTTTTTCGGTACGGGCCTTGGCGGCCTGGGCCACACTGGGTGCCTGTTGGCTCTGTCGCGACAGGCCGCTGGCACCGCTGCGGGTTTTGGCATAGGGGCTATCAAACCGTTTGCCCTGGCTGTCGAAGCGTTTTTTCGCCTGGGTAAAGACCTGCTGCTGGCGCGCCAAATCCCTTGGGGAGCTGTATCGATAACGGCCCACATCGTTGTAATAGCTGTAATGACGACGACCTGACCAGGTATCGTAGTAAACAGGCCGGTGGAACAGGTTGGAGAACATGGCGTACATGCCATACCAGGCCCAGAATGAAGTGCCGTCGCTGCCGGTTTGCCATTGACCATAAGTGGGGTTGCCGACGAGCTGACTGCCCGGTCCGAAGTCTTCGCCATTGGCGGCAAGCTCGGCTTCGCGGCTGATGGCATTCATCCGCTGCAGGGTGCCGCCAGACATGTCCGCCAGTGCATTGAGGGGGTCTGACAGCATGTCGTTATAAAGAATAGGGTCGGCCGCCTGATAGAGGTTTTCCAGCTCCGCAAGGCGCATGTCTTCATCGACAAAGTTGACGGGGGCGAGGGCGTCGCTGCGGCGTCTGACCAGGCTTTGATACAGAGGACCCCGGGCCGCATCCTGGGACAGGGCGTCAATGATGGGCGCCAAGGACGCATCCTGAGTCTTCAGCCGCTCGGCATATTGGGCAATCAGGGTCGCGTTGCGGATTTCCCCCTTATCCAGCATACCACCGAGGGTGTTGATACGACTCTCTGTGAGCGCGAGGTATTTTTCGATTTCCTTTGCCTGCTGGGCCGCGCCATCGTCGCCGCAGCCTCCCAGGCCAAGCATCAGCATCACAGCTCCCAGCGGGAGAAAGATGCGTTTTAGCCATCCTGCCATTTTCACTCCGTTAATCCCTGCACCGCAGGCGAACGCCTTGGGCAGTGCATTAAAAAATTCAGGGAATATTATCGGGTTAACCCGTAGGTCATCCCCAGAGGTTTATAGTAACCTTATCCGGGTATCGGCGTCTTGCCCCCGGGATGCGGGAATGCAGACCCACTACCTATATCATTCTCGACATAATATGTCGATACTCGGTTGTCAGGGAACACTATGTCGCAGCAACATCAGGCAGAAATACCGAAAGAAATCAAAGAAAAAGGCAGCCTGTGGCTGGCATCTCTGGAGGCGCACCATCCTGAGTCTCTGATTGGGCTCGACTCGGTGCAGCGCCGGGAACTGGAACAGGTTGCCGGGCTGAGCGATTTTATTGCCAGAGAGCTGTCGCGCCATCCCGAGCGCATCGGTCAGCTCTTTGATGGTCTGCTGGACAAGGTCGACAGAAGTGCATTTGACCGGGAGCTGCATCAGGCGCTGGCGTCTGTCACGGCCGAAGAGGAGGCCAAGGCCGTACTGAGGCGTTATCGCAACTTTCAGATGGCGCGTCTGGCCTGGCGCGACTTTACCGGTAAGGTGCCGCTCGGTGAGTCACTGCTGGATATTTCTTCCCTTGCCGAAGCCCTGATTATTGCGGGCCGGGATTGGCTCTACCGGGAAATGTGCCAAAGCCTCGGCATTCCCACGGATGCGGATGGTCGCCCTCAGCCCCTGATGATCCTGGGGATGGGTAAACTGGGGGGCCGTGAGCTGAATTTCTCCTCTGACATCGACCTGATTTTTACTTTCCCCGAGCACGGCGAAACCCAGGGTGGGCGCAAATCGCTGGATAACCAGCAGTTTTTTATCCGCATGGGACAGCGACTGGTGAATCTCCTGTCTCAGGTCACGGTCGATGGTTTTGTGTTCCGGGTAGATATGCGCCTGCGCCCCTACGGGGAGAGCGGCCCTTTGGTGGTCAGTTTCAGTGCACTGGAAGACTATTATCAGGAGCAGGGCCGTGACTGGGAGCGCTACGCCATGGTCAAGGCCCGGGCGCTGGGCCCCTGGAGCGGCTACAGCGATGAGCTGCACAGTTTGCTGCGCCCCTTTGTTTACCGCCGTTATATCGACTTTTCGGCGATAGAATCGCTGCGCCGCATGAAGCAGCTTATCGCCCAGGAAGTGAGACGCCGCCACCTGACCGACAACATTAAATTGGGCGCCGGCGGTATCCGTGAAGTCGAGTTCGTGGTGCAAAGCTTTCAGCTTATTCGGGGCGGGCGTGAACCCAGCCTGCGCACCCAGAGTCTTTTTGGCGCCATAGATACCCTGTACAGCCTGGGCCAACTGGAATACCTGGCGGTGGATGAGCTGAAAAACGCTTATGTGCTGCTCAGAAGGGTTGAAAACCTGCTTCAGGCCATCGACGACAAACAAACCCAAACCCTACCGGATAACCCGCTGGATTGGCAGCGATTGTGCTGTGCCCTGGAAATGGCCAATGAGTTTGACCTGCGCGCCCATATCGAAGCGGCCATGGGCAAAATTCACCGTCACTTTCGCGCCACAGTGGGCGGCGAAGAAGCCGAAGACAATCACGAGCACTGGACCTGGCAGTTCTGGAATGTGCAGGAAGACGACCATGCCGAAGCGCTGCTGAAAGATCAGCACATCGACGATCCGGCACTCTGGCCTTTGCTTCAGGGCTGGCGTGAAACCATGTCGCGCCGTCCCATAGGTCCCAGAGGGCGGGAAACTCTCGATCGTCTGATGCCCAAGCTGTTGGGGGAACTGGTGTCCATGCCCACGCCATCGGCGGCCTTTGCCCCTGTTTTTAATGTGGTTGAACAGGTACTGACACGTACCACCTATCTGGAGCTCCTGTGTGAAAACCCGGGCGCCAGAGCTCAGTTGGTCAGCCTATGCTGTGCCAGCCCCTGGATTGCCGATCAGCTGGCCAAGTTTCCCATGCTGCTGGATGAACTTATCGATCCTGCCGCCCTCTATGACATTACTTCCCTTGACGACTATGGCAGTGAGCTGCGTCAGTATTTGCTGCGGGTGCCCGAAGATGACATGGAGCAGCAAATGGAAGCCCTGCGTCAGTTCAAGCTGACCCAGCAACTCAAGATTGCCGCCGCTGACGTCACCGGGGTACTCCCTATTATGCAGGTCAGCGACCATCTGACCTTCCTCGCCGAAGCCATCATTGAGCAGGTGGTACATCAGGCATGGGGTCAGGTTGCTGCCCGTCATGGGGTTCCGTCGCATCTCGAGCCCGGGCAGATGGGCTTTGCCGTGATTGCCTACGGCAAACTCGGCGGTATTGAGCTGGGTTATGGCTCCGATTTGGATTTGGTGTTTTTGCACAATCATCAGGGCACAGGGCTCACCACCGGCGAGCGGCAAATCGAAACCAGCCATTTTTATCTCAAACTCGCTCAGCGCATTTTGCACCTCTTCTCCACCCGCACCACCTCAGGGGAACTCTATGAAGTGGATATGCGGCTGCGCCCCTCAGGTGCATCGGGTTTACTGGTGAGTGAGATAGAACGCTTTGGCGAATATCAGCAGCAGGAAGCCTGGACCTGGGAACATCAGGCGCTGGTGCGGTCGCGCTTTGTGTTTGGTGATAACCAGTTGGCGGCCCGTTTCAGTGAGATCCGCGCCGAGGTGCTTGGCAAGCTACGGGATCCTGCCGTGCTCAAGGGCGAGGTTAAAGCCATGCGTACCAAGATGCGTGAGCACCTGCTGAAAGTGGACGAGGGCATGTTCGATTTGAAGCAGAGCCCGGGTGGCATTACGGATATTGAGTTTATTGCCCAGTATCTGGTGTTGGCGGGTAGCGCAGAGTTTGAGGATTTGACCGTATGGTCTGATAACGTGCGGATTTTCCAGACGGCCGCCGAACTCGACATACTGCCTTTGCCTGTGGCGCAGCAGCTGATTGCCGCTTACTGTACCTTGCGGGATGAAAACCACAGGCTGACGCTGCAGCGTGAGGCCGGTCAGTTACCGGCCATCGCCGTTGCCGAGCACAGTGAGCGGGTGCGTGCCATCTACGCCGATGTACTGGGGGGTAACAGTGATGAACTGCCAGTGGAGAGCCGGGCGCAATAAGCACCGATTTCATCTGCCAGGTACTGCAGTTCAGCCCCCGGTGAGCCGGCAAGGTGCAGCGCCAGCTCCATGGCGGTTGCCCGGGGCAGCGATGCTATCTCTTTATGTTCCCCGGCCCGGATAAAACGGCTGGGTAACAGGCTGACCCCCATCCCGGCGGCGACGGCGCAAAGTACACCTTCTAGGGAATTGCTGCTGTATACCAGTCGCCAGGGAATGCCAGCTTCATCCAGCAGCTGGGCCATTTCGTTGCGATACAGGCCTCCCGCCGGAAAGGCAACCAGGGGCAGTGGCTCTCCCGCTTTCACAGCCTGCCAGTTTGCGGCGGCAAGCCAGCTCAGCGCCTCTGGCCAACAGGCTTTGGCTGGGTGCTCTCCCTGGCGCTGTTTAATCAGTGCCAGCTCCACCATTCCTTCCTGAAATGCCTGATACAGCGGTTTACTCAGGCCCGATTGCACCTCAAGCTTTACGTTGGGATAGCGTGTCCTGAGTTTCATCAGGATGGGCATCAGGGCGTTTCCGGCAAAATCTTCTGCCACGGCGAGGCGCAGCAAGGGCGGCTGCTCAGGTGCCATGCCCGCCTCAGCCATCAGGGCCAATATTTGCCGGGCATAACCCAAAAGCCGCTCGCCATCCACGGTGGGCATGGCGTAGCGCCCCTTACGGCTAAGTAACTCACAGCCCAATTGCTGCTCAAGCCGTTTTACCTGTTGGCTCACGGTGGATTGGGTTAAATGGGTAGCGGCTGCGGCGCGGGTAAAGCTGCCGCTGTCGGCCACAGCCACAAAGGCCCGCAGCAGCACGGGATCCAGCAAGGCCTGTTGGGGGAATACCTGCTCGGTGCCGAGCGATGGGGATGACATAGTTAGGTTCCAGTGGTAAATCCACTGATGATTATTTCGTTATTTAATTTTTAAATCAAATTGCCGCATCCTAGACTCGGGGCACAATAACAAGACCCTCAAAGGATCCCGGATAATGTCCAGACTCAAACCACTCGTTCGCACCCTTGGCCTGACTCTCAGTATCGGCCTGGTATTGGGGGGCACGGCCCATGCCCAAAGCCTTAAACTGACCAATTTCCAGCTGGTGGACGTGGAGCAAGGCCGCCTGGTGCAGGGGAAACAGCTGCTGATTGGAGATGGCCGCATTGTACGTGTGGCGCCGGCGAATAAGCCACTGCAGGCCGACAGCACGCAAGACCTGGGCGGTCAGTATCTGTTGCCATCCTTGTGGGATATGCATGTGCACTTTGAGGGGCGTGAGCTGGTGGAGGATAACGCGCTGCTGCTCCCCCTTTATTTGGCCTATGGCATTACGGCGGTGCGGGAAGCCGCCAGCGACCTTGCCCCGGAAGTGATGGTATGGCGCCGGCAAATTGCTGATGGCGAGCGCCTTGGTCCGCGTATTTTTTCGGCAGGGCAAAAATTTGAGGGGATAGACTCCCTGTGGAGCGGTGATATGGAGGTCGGTGATGAGGCGGCCATGGGGCGTGGCATGGAGAAGCTGACCGCCATGAAGGTGGATTTCATCAAGATAACCGAAAACACCATGACACCGGCGCTCTATCTTAAAACCGTGGCCGAAGCTCACAGCCGTGGGTTTCGGGTATCCAGCCACATTCCCTATGGCGTGAGTGTGGCCGATGCCGCCCGCACCGGGCTGTCGAGTATTGAACATGCCTCCTACGTGCTGCGTTTGGGGCACAGTGACGAGGCCCCCATCGCGGCGGCCGTGAGAGACGGCACCCTGTCGGCCAAAGATGCCGCCGTCCGGTACCGGCAGGGATTCGAGCAGCACGTCGCCTCTGAGGGATATAAGATGCTGGCGGCCGAGGGCGTGGCCGTCACGCCCACCCTGATTGGTGGCTATCAGCTGGCGAATCTTGACACCCAGGATCACAGTCAGGATGCGTTTCTGCGTTATCTCACTACGGCCTTTACCGACAAATACCGCTGGCGCATCGAGCGCATGGGCGAGCAAACGCCCGAGCAGTGGCGCGCTCGCAAGCAGCGCTATGAGGCCGAGGCGACTCAGCTGCGTTACCTGGACGCCGCCGGGGTAACGTTGCTTGCGGGCAGTGACTCTGCGGCGCTCAATACCTATGTGTATCCTGCCGAAGGGCTGCATACTGAATTGCAGCTGTGGCAAGAGGTGGGACTGAGCCCGGCGAGAATTTTGCGCGCTGCCACCCTCGATGGGGCCAAATTTATGGGACTGGATAAGGACTACGGCAGTATCGTCGAGGGTAAGCGGGCGGATTTGTTGGTGCTAAAGGCCAACCCCCTGGCGGATATCAGCGCGACACTGGCAATCGACAGCCTGGTGCTGGGTGGGGAATATCACAACGAAGCTCAGCTCACGCGCTGGAAAGACAATGCCGCTGCGGCGGTGCAAATCCTCAACACCGGCCGCAAGGATATCTAGCCCTGCCAGTCGGCCCGCAGCATCTGCTGAAGCCGGCTTTGGGTGCGGCGAAATTCAAATCCCAGAGCCCCCTGACAATAAAGCTCGTCGAGGGGGACCTGGGTGTGTAAATACAGCAGCTTGCCCTGATCGTAAAACTCATCCACCAAGGCAATAAAGCGCCGCGCCGCATCATCCTGGGGGGCATAACTTAAGATGCGCTCGCCGGTAATTGTCGCTTCAACGCCATCTTCGGTCCCCCGGGCACGGATCCAGCCCCGGGGTTCGCCGCCGAGCCTTGGCACCTCACTGAGCACCAAGACCTCCAACTGCTCTGCCAGCGCCATATAGTCCAGCTGCGAGCGGGGACCATCACACAAGTCTTCAAAGCGGAACCAGGCAATGCCCGAAGCCGTGCGTTTGGCATGAATAGGGCGCCCCAGTACCTGCATCTCAACGTTGCAGCATGCATCAGGGCCGAAGAGTGCATCGAAATCAGCCTCGCCGCCACACAGCCAGCGCTGCAGCCCGGGGTTTGCCGATTCTGCATTGATTCGATGATCCACGCTGCCGTTTAAGTGAATGGACTCCAGCTGTTGCTGCAAGAGCGCGATGGCAGGCAGAAACCTGTCCCGCTGCAGGCCGTTTTCGTACAGTCTGTGGATTGGCGTGTTGGAGGTGGCAACCAGCATAACGCCCTCATCAAACAGTGCCTCGCACAAGCGCCCCAAAATAATGGCATCACCTATGTCCGAGACAAAAAACTCATCAAAACAGAGAACGCGGCAGTCCTTTGCCAGCTGACGCGCCAGATGTCTCAGTGGGTCGCGTATACCGGTGAGTTGATTTAATTGCCGGTGAATCCGGGCCATAAAGTGATGGAAATGCAGCCGCAGGTTGGGGATATCCCCGAGGGAAGCATGGAAGAGGTCCATGAGTAAGGTCTTGCCCCGGCCCACATCCCCCCAGAGGTAAAGCCCTTTAATGCCAGCTTGCTCTTGAAGTGACTCGAATCTCAGTTGCAAGGCTGCCAGAGCCGTTAACTGCGCCGGGTCTTGGTGCAGCCGGGATGTTTGGCACAGCCGGTGGTAAGCTTCACTTGGCGATGAAAAATCAGGGATTTGGCGAGTGTCTGGCATACAGCTAGGTCGGAGAGGCACAAAGAGTGGCAGTATATCAGCCCGGTTGCCGCCCTGTCGCAGTCCTTGGCGTACCGGTGCGGATAACCTATGCTGTGGCCCATTTCGCCTGTCTGAACCGGTAAATCGAATAAGGGAATCAAGATGACAAGCACAAGCGCACCCGTGGGCCTGGGTGATGACCACTACCAATTGGGTGTCTGTATCGCCAATCGTCCACCCTTTATGGGGCTGGCTGAGCTTGCCAGCTGCCGCACGCTGGTGAGCGGCGAAATCAAAGCCATAGGCGATGCCTGCGGCAATGGCTGGCGCAAGGTGTTTAACGTGTATGCCAAGTTAATGTGGGCCATGGCCGCCGATGAGCTGATTAAAAAGGCACTGCCAGCGGTTGCGACCGTGAGCCAATTTAACAGCTGGCAAGCGTATCGGGATGCGATGCTGCTGCAACCAGACTGCGGTACGGCGCTGCTGTTCTCATCACCCCTTGAAGCTCGCCCCGGTCCGCTGTATCTGGTCATGGGGAAAGGTTACGGCACTGCCTTCAGCGACAGGGAAAATGGTGGATTACAACTCGAGTGGCTCAGCGAGCGATTTGCCATAGACCGTCATCGCCGTCTTATCGTCTGTCCTTATTTCGATTATCGGCAACTGAGTAATCAGCGCATCGATGAGCTGGTGGTGCTGATACGACGCTTTTGTCAGTAATGCGTATGGCTGCGCTAAATATTCAGGCTCAGATGTGCCAGTATCGCTTCTTAATGAGATAACGTTACTGAATGGGCAGCGACGCGGCTGTGAAAGGAGAGCGTATGATAAAACCTCAATACTGAATGGCGGTGTTATTGGCAGCCTTGTGCCTGGTAGGCTGCGAGAATGGTCACTGGGTAGAGTCCAAACCTGCCAAAGAGGTGAATCAACCTCAGCTCCCCGAGCAGGACGGTATGGTGAAGGACAATGAGCGCATTCTCGATGAGGCCCGCCGCGATGGCAGGCTCAACCAGTAGCCCCGATAGTTCTATTCAACCAAAGAGGGTTGCTTGAACGCCTGAAGGGAGCCTGTACGCTTACTGCCTGCCTGTTTAATTTTTTGTCTCCTTACCCTGTGGCCCCGTACCCAGTGCCAGCAGAATACGCCCATCAGGGATAATCCCAGTCCTGAGTGGGCAAGGCTTGCTGCCAACTGCGCCGACTCTGTGCTCAGGTAATAAAGCCCAACACCTGTCAGCATCAACAGCATCATGGAAAGTGCCATAAAGAGCCCACTGACATGGTTTTCCTTCTTACGCCAGCCAGCGCGCATATGCACTTGCCACAGCGCACCGAGCAGCATCAGCAGCACAGCCGCGCTGAGTGCGTGTGAGCTCACCAGTGGCAAGCGCCATTGGCCATTGAGCGCCATGGGCAGTTCCCATTCCAGTTTAAATTCCAGCACCCAGGGATACATGGCAAACCCGGTGGCGGCGCAAAGCGTCATCGACAGAATAAGCAGGTAAAAAAACCAGTCAGGATATCCGTTTAAACGTTTCATCAGTCTCTTGTCTCAGAGTTTGGTGCCAGGGCTTGGGGTAAGGGACGGAAGATGTCCGCCGAGGCGAGTCACTATATCCGGGGTGGCAGACGCCAGCACCTTGGTAAGCGCGTCGGCGCGCCAGGCAAAAGGGGCGATAACAGATAGCAGGGACTCGGTCTGCGGGGAATTAGCCGGGTGCGCATCCTGGCAAATGATAAGCGAGGGGAAGCGCGCATCCGGGGCTCCGCCGAGTCTTGAGCTTGCCAGTGCAGCATTCTTAAGCCACAGGGTATCGGTAAAGCCCTGGCTGTTTCTCAGCTGTACCTTAATGGCCTGGTCCCCGAATACCTTAAGATCGCCCCCGGCATTGACCGAGCCTGCGCGTACCCCAAAGCGTTTAAGGCAGCTTACTGCCATATCCACCGCGTAGCCCTTGGCAATGCCATCCAGGGTAAGCAGCACCGGCCGTTTAAGCCTGGCCCGGGTACCTTTTATCTCTATATCATCCCAACTGCCACTGGGTAAAAAATCGGCCCCGGTATGACGGGGCAGTGCTCCGGCTATGACCAGAGCGCCGCCCAGGGTGACATTGAAGCGGTTATCGCTCTGCCTGCCCAGCGCTTTGGCGAGCCTGAGTATCCTGGCGCCATGCCTGCCTATGTCGGTCCATTGCATCGGGCGGGCGTTGAGGGCCGAAAGTGCACTCATCGGCCGATGAAACGAAAGACTCGAGTCTATCTCGCCCATCAGCCCAAAGGCGGCAGTCATAGCCGCCTTTACATCGGCATTGCCGGGGTCAGTGACCCTGATGTCCGTCAGCGTGCCCAGCATGGGTTTGGCGCGGCGCAGCACTCAGGACTCGCGGGCCAGGAAAAGCTCGTGGATGGTCAGCAGTCTTTTGACACCATCAAGCAGATTACGGCAACTCAGGGTAGCGCCGCTGATATTGGGCACATCTTCATCGAGCTTGAAGGGGTCTTTCAGGCTTTTGCCTTTGAAGTTGGCGCGCCAGCTTTCGTCTCTTACTTCTGCGCCATGGGTTTCGCGGTAGCTCAGCACTTCTATGCCCATGACTTCGCCGTCGGCGGTGATGGCGGCGGCGTAGGTAATGTATTCGTGCTTGCCTATAACGTCATCGACCATAAACCAGCCTTGTAACTGACCGTCTTTTTCTACCCGCCAAATGGGCTGGTGGTCCTGACGTTGTCTGGTGCCGGCATGGGATTTGATAGCGCTGCGTGCACCGCTGTCAAACAGGGTAGGGCGCTCGATAAAGCTACTCGCGGAGGGAAACAGTAACTGCTGCGCCTGAGGGATGCTCAGGTAATCGGCGGCCACGGCAGGTGCCGCCACAAAAGCCATGGGGATAAACCAGAGGCTGTTGCTTAACAGGGAGTCAGACATTGTGATTCTCCAAAAGGGGCGTCGACGGACGCCCCATCCTGCAATCAGAAGTTGTAGGCAATCTTAAAGCGCCATTCCTGCTCTGTTTTTTCAATCAGATGCAGGTCGGTATCCTGGCCGTCGAACTGTTCACCACCACCGGCAAGCTGCGGCAGCCAGGTCAGTGTTGCCCACCAGTTGGCGCTGCCGTAATGCAGTGAAGGACCGGCGAACCATGACCAGCGTTCCTGACCTACTTCGGTTTCAAATTCGGTTTCGTAGAGTACTTCGGCGCTGACAAACCAGTTGGGGGCGAAACGATAGCTCAGGCCGGTACCGAATTTCAGCTCGATCTCCATTTCCGGATCGGTTGGCCAGTCAAAATCTTCCGGCAGATTATCGATGGGAGCGCGGTCGGCGTAGGTGGTTTCCACACCCATGTTACCCAGCCAAACCAGCTCACCTTCCATAAAGTACTTTTGTGTTTGCAGGCCCAGCTCCAGCGACAGTGTGTCTTTGTCGTAGCCCGAGTGCTTGTCAATCCAGTCGTAGTCTAAAGACAGGCTGGCCTGCAGACCCAAATCGTCTTTGGCGGGGCTGAGGAACATGTAAGCCATCCCCAATTCCACGCCTGAGGCTTTGAACCCTATATCCTTGGCACCCGGCAGATAGCCATCAATTGACAGGCCATCGGTATCCAGCGACATAAATTTGGCCGATACCGATGAAGAAAACTTGTTGGAAACCCCGTATTCGTATTCGGTCTCGAAGTCGATACCCTGATACGAGCCCACGCTCTTGCCGTCACGTACTGTGACTTTTTGGTATAGCTCAGAGGCACCTTCAGGCAGAGCTTCGGCGCCTTTGAGGTAACCGAAGAGATCTTCACCGGCAATGCTGTGCTGGCTCAGAGTCGCGGCACACAGGCCAAGAGCGCACAGGCCCAGACGTTTCTTGTTCATGTAAATTCCCATCTTGAAATGATTGATATCCGATCGGGTGGGTATTTTAGTGACTTGTAATGCATATGAAAATAGTTCGCATTACAGTTAAATTGGGTTTTTAATCTATCTATAAGAAATATAAAGAAAATAAATTTTAAGTTTATTTTAATAATACTCAGCTGGTAGAGAGGGCTCACTATCTTGGCGCGGCGAGATAAATGCGTGCTGCTTGTTGGTGGGACGGAATCAATAACATCTCGCTCTGCTATGGATGCGAAAGCCTGAACGGGGCGGGTTGTTTCAACCAGCGATTTTTATGCGTGCTGGATGAGTCAAAGCTAATAAAAAAGCGCCACCCGGGGTGGCGCCTTTTTGTTGCGGCAGTATAGCTTCAGCCCCTGGTATCAGCCGGTCTGTTTGCTGTTGTCCTGCATCTTTTTATCATACAGCTCGAACGGGAATTGATTTCTCAGCCTCTGCGCCAGATTGTCCGCCACGTTGGCCGAAATGTGCAGACGGACATCGCCGAGGCGCTCGGCTCGTATGGTACAGGTGAGCTTTTCTGCCTTGGCCAGGTTTCGGCACTCGCGCTCAAATTTTTCCGGAATTTTTCCCTTGTGGCTGGTCATGCGGCCTTCCTTGAAATGCATTTCAAACAGCGACAGACCTTTTTTACCACCAAAGATGAGTCGGTAGATGATGTAAACACCAACAGCGATAAAAAGCAGTTTCAACAGGTTAGCTAACATAAAAATTCCCCGGTGTTTTTTTGATAAAGATACGCCTTAACTTTTTATAAAAAAAGTGCACGAGGTCTCATTTGCAAACTTGAGATATGGTGTGCAAGGTTTATGATGCAAGACAGGAACTCCACTCACGTTAAGGATGACGCCATGCCCCTTACCAACGCTAAATCCTGGTCGCAGATGTGTGACAAGCAAGCCCGTATGATAGAAAACATGCGCAGCCATTTTCCTGAGCGACATCAGTCATTGACCGAGCTTGGCCGATATTGGCGTGAGCTGAAGCGTCAAATCGACTGTGGTGATGTGATGCAGGTGCACCAGATTAAATAAAAAAACCGCCCTATCGGGCGGTTTTTGTTTGGGTGGGAAGGGAGAAAGACCTGGGATCAGAAGGCGTAGCTTACGCTGGCAAGCACAGTGCCCTCGGTGTTGAACAGATCGTCTGTAATCTCTACATCGTCATCCAGGTTGGTATCGAGCCATGCCAGAGACAGGCCAAAACCGGCCACTTCGGTAGAGACACCGATGGAGTAGTCAACAAAGGAGTCGCCGAAGCCGAAATCTTCGTCTTCAATCGCATCACCGAAGTTGTTACCTATGTGCAGGTCCAGGCTCCAGTTTTCAGCAAACTCCCAGCTGTAGTTCAACTCCAGATAATGGTAGTCGTAGTCTGAACCGCTGTAGTCGTTGGTGTACCAATAGGCGGCGCGGAAACCGTGGAAATCGGCGCCTACTGTACCTTCGAAGTAATCGTAATCGCTGGTTTCACCGAAATAGTTGTAGCGATAGATGGTGACGTCGAACGACAGGTCATCGCTGACTTCATGGTAGTAACCGGCATAGATGTCCAATTCAATATTGGTGTCATCATCTTCACCGAAGTCCACGTTGCTGGCCCAGGCGCCTACGAAGAAGCCTGAGTCGGTGGCGTAATCAATGCCTGCAGAAACCTGGAAACCACTGTCGGTTTGCGATACGCCACGGAAGCGGTAATCGTTGGCCACCCCAACTTCACCGGTCAGTTCACCGGCGTTGGCCAAAGGGGACAGCAGCGCACCTGTCAGAAGGATCCCGGTCAGCTTAGCAAGCTTGTTTTTATTGAAATATTTATCCACGCTTGATTCTCCATTTTACTTTTGTTGACAGTGACGACGTCAATTCGCACGTTCACATTTATTGCCAAACATCAGCACTTGGCTGTGACCTCATGGCGGGTTTACCTGTTAGCTTTGCTCAAAAATCACATAGATCTTGCGGCAATGTTCAACCACCTCCCATGTGCCTTTAAAACCGGCGGGGATAACGAACTTGTCTCCAGCTTCCACGGTCAGGCTGTTACCTTCGCTGTCGCAGATAATGCTGGACCCTTCGAGAATGTCACAAAATTCGTGTTCAGTATAGTTGACATTCCATTTGCCGCCATCACTCTGCCAAACCCCGGCGTGAAACTGGCCACAGGGACTGGAATAGTGGTTGGTTAACGACTGCAACGGATTACCCTCAAGGCGTTTTTCCTCGGGAAGAAAATACTGTTCTGTTTGGGCGCCTGATGTCGAAAATCGCTTTATATCAGATATTTTTGAAGTCATCTTCACTCCGAAGGGGGCACCTTGGTGCCCCGCATCTGCTTACTTCATGGTAGGCATTACAAACTCAGCGGCCAGCTGTTTTCCCTGTGGCCAGCGCGCGGTAATCGCCTTGCGCTTGGTATAAAAGCGCACGCCATCCGGGCCGTGCATGTGCAGAGGACCGAACAGTGAGCGTTTCCAGCCACCAAAACTGTGGAAGGCCATTGGCACAGGAATGGGCACGTTGACACCCACCATGCCCACCTGTACGTGATGACAGAAGTGGCGGGCAGCCTCACCACTCTGGGTGAAGATGGCGGTACCGTTACCAAACTCGTGGTCATTGATGAGTTGGAGGGCGCTGTTGTAGTCGGGCACCCGCACTATGCTGAGCACTGGGCCAAAGATTTCTTCTTTATAAATGCTCATTTGTGGCGTGACGTGATCGAACAGGCAGGCACCCAGGAAATAACCATTGGCCCTGTCTTCCATCGACAGCTCACGACCATCAACCAGCAGCCTGGCGCCTTCACTGACCCCGGCTTCCACGTAGCTTGAGACCTTGTCCAGATGCTGGGCCGAAATCAATGGGCCCATTTCCATGTCGGGGGTCAGCCCGTTGCCTACTTTGAGCGCCGCAATCTTGGGCAGCAGTTTTTCCACCAGGGCATCACCGGCATCACCTACGGCCAATACCACTGAAATAGCCATACAGCGTTCACCGGCCGAGCCATAGGCAGCGCCCATCAGCGCGTTGACCGCCTGATCCAGATCGGCATCCGGCATCAGCAGCATATGGTTTTTGGCCCCGCCGAGAGCCTGTACCCGTTTGCCGTGGGCAGAAGCCGTGGCATAGATGTATTCGGCAATGGGGGTGGAGCCCACGAAGCTAACGGCCTGAATGTCTTTGTGGGTCAGCAGGGTATCTACGGCTTCTTTATCGCCGTTCACCACGTTGAACACGCCATCGGGCAAACCGGCTTCTTTGAGCAGCTCGGCAATGCGCATCACAGAGCTTGGGTCTTTTTCCGAAGGCTTCATGATGAAGGTGTTACCGCAGGCGATGGCGATGGGGAACATCCACATGGGCACCATCACCGGGAAGTTAAAAGGCGCAATACCGGCTACCACGCCCAGCGGCTGATTTACCGCCCAGGCATCCACACCTGTGCCGACCTGAGCCGTGTGCTCTCCCTTAAGCAAATGAGGGATACCGCAGGCAAATTCCACCACTTCGAGACCGCGGATAAGTTCGCCCTTGGCATCGTCAAGCACCTTACCGTGCTCGCGGGTAATAAGCTGCGCCAGCTCGTCCATATTGGCTTCAACCAGCGCTTTGAATTTGAAAAGAATACGGGCGCGGTTTAAGGGGGTCATCTGCGACCAGCTCTCAAATGCGGCCTTGGCTACGGCGATGGCTTCGCCGACTTCCTGTGTGCTTGCCAGCGAGACCTGGGCGCGTGCCTCACCGGTGGCAGGTTCAAAAACAGTCTGGGTGCGGGCACTGGGGGCCGTGTGCTGGCCGTTTACAAAATGAGTAATGCTTTGCATGGATATCTTTGGCTACCTGTTAATTCTGTGCTGACAAAGGGTCATCCAACGGCGCGAATGGCATCGCCGAGGGTGTTAATTATCTGGTCAATGTGCTGCTTTTCCACGATGAGTGGTGGAGACATGGCGATGATGTCGCCGGTCACGCGCACCAGGGTGCCGTTTCTGAAGCAGCGATCGAACACCTTGTAACCCCGGCGTCCCGGGCCCTCATCGTTGGGGGACAGTTGCACCCCGGCAACCAAACCTGTGTTGCGGATATCAATCACATTCGGCAGGTCTCTTAGACTGTGCACAGCATCTTCCCAGTAGCCTTCAAGCTCTTTGGTACGCTCAAACAGTTTTTCTTCCTGGTAGATATCCAGGGTGGCCAGTGCAGCGGCCGCAGCCACCGGATGACCGGAATAGGTGTAACCGTGGAAAAATTCAATCAGCTCTTCCGGACCAGTCATGCAGGCATCGTGCACATCCTGGCTTACGAACACAGCGCCCATGGGAATGGCACCATTGTTAAGAGCCTTGGCGGTGGTCATCAAATCGGGCACAACGCCCCAGCGCTGGCTGGCAAAGGCGTCACCAACACGGCCAAAGCCTGTGATAACTTCATCAAAAATCAGTAAGATGCCATGTTTGCTGGTGATATCGCGCAGACGCTTGAGGTAACCCTGAGGCGGTAAGATCACGCCAGCGGAGCCGGACATGGGCTCAACGATAACGGCGGCGATGTTTTCAGCACCGTGGAGGGTAATGAGTTGTTCCAGCACCTCGGCTTTTTCGAGGCCATGGGCGGGAAATCCGCGGGAAAAGGCATTGTTGGCGATGTCCAGCGTATGGGGCAGGTGGTCGACGCCCTGCAGCAATTGCTGGCTGAAAGTACGGCGGTTGTTACCGATGCCGCCCACGGAGATGCCACCGAAACCGACACCGTGATAGCCCAGTTCACGGCCAATAAAGCGGGTACGGGTAGGTTGACCATTGGCCCTGTGGTAGGCCAGCGCCATTTTAAGCGCGGTGTCGACAGATTCACTGCCCGAGTTGGTAAAGAAGATACGGTTAAGTCCCGCCGGTGCTATGTCGGCAAGGCGGCTGGCCAGTTCGAATGCCAGTGGATGACCCATTTGAAATGACGGGGCGTAATCCAGTTCCCGAATTTGGTGGCTGACGGCTTCACTGATTTTCTTTCTGCCGTGGCCGGCGTTACAACACCAAAGGCCTGCGGTTGAATCGAGTACCGGATTGCCATCAACATCTTTGTAAAACATACCCTCTGCGCTGGCCAGCAATCGTGGGCTGGCTTTGAACTGGCGGTTCGCGGTGAACGGCATCCAGTAGTGCTCAAGGGACGGTGTGTCTTGTCCTGTAGTTGCGTTGAAGTCGACCATACATTATTTACCTTGATCCTATCGGTTGTTTGAGTTTTTAAGGTGGTTAATATTCGCTATGCTATGTCAGAAATAATGAACATGGAATACCTTTGTGCATTTATTTGTGGCAAAAAAGTGCAAATTGTAAAAAATATTGAAATGCTCATGGCCTGAGCGTAATCTGAGCCCAGTGTCCGTTTTCGGGACCGCGCACAGAGCAGGGCGATGCCGGCGAGTTGCAGTGATAAAGACGCCTTTTCGCCGCCTTTGATAAACCCGCTGCGGGTATGTCCTGACGTGCTGGGTATCGCAGCAGAAGACTCGTTGGCTACTGCTGGGCCAGTTTCCTGAAAACCTGAAATCAATAACCATAACAGTCACAGATACGGAGTCATCATGAGTACACCCCAAAGCCGCAGCGAATGGGAAGCAATGGCGCAGCGCCTTGAAATCAATGGTAAAGCCTTTATTAACGGCCAATATTGCGATGCCGTCGGCAAGGAAACCTTTGACTGCATCAGTCCTGTGGATGGCCGTTTACTGACTCAGGTGGCCAGTTGTCAGCAGGCCGACGCCGATATCGCCGTTGCCAATGCGCGTGAAGTGTTCGAGTCCGGAGTCTGGTCTTTGCAATCTCCGGTTAAACGTAAAAAGGTGATGATCCGTTTTGCCGAATTGCTCGAAGAGCATGCCGACGAACTGGCGCTGCTGGAAACCCTGGATATGGGTAAACCTATCGCCCATTCCAAGGCGGTGGATGTGGCTGGTGCCGCCCGCGCCATTCGCTGGTCCGGTGAGGCCATCGATAAAATTTACGATGAGTTGGCCCCTACGCCCCACAATGAAATCGGCATGATCACCCGCGAGCCTGTGGGTGTGGTAGCTGCCATCGTGCCCTGGAACTTCCCTATGCTGATGGCCTGTTGGAAGCTGGGACCCGCCCTTGCCACAGGGAACAGCGTGGTGCTCAAGCCTTCTGAAAAATCCCCACTTACCGCTATTCGTATGGCGCAGCTCGCCAAAGCGGCCGGATTGCCTGATGGTGTGCTGAACGTGCTGCCGGGGTTCGGCCACACAGTGGGCCAGGCATTGGCACTGCATATGGACGTGGACACTCTGGTATTCACAGGTTCCACCAAGATTGCCAAGCAACTGATGGTGTATGCCGGTCAGTCCAATATGAAGCGGGTCTGGCTGGAAGCCGGCGGCAAGAGCCCCAATATCGTATTTAACGATGCGCCGGATCTGAAAGCCGCCGCCGAGGCCGCTGCTTCAGCCATCGCCTTTAACCAGGGCGAGGTGTGTACTGCCGGATCGCGTCTTCTGGTGGAATCGGGAGTAAAGGACGAGCTTATCAAGCTCATCGTTAAAGAAATGGAAGCCTGGCAGCCCGGTCATCCGCTGGACCCAGCCACCACCTGCGGCGCAGTCGTGGACAAACAGCAGCTGGATACCGTGCTTGGCTATATCAAAGCCGGTCACGATGAAGGCGCCAAACTCATGTGCGGTGGCAGCCAGGTACTTGCCGAAACCGGCGGTGTGTATGTTACGCCTACCGTGTTTGATGGCGTTACCAATCAGATGAAAATTGCCCGTGAGGAGATTTTTGGCCCCGTGATGTCGGTGATTACCTTCGATGGTATGGACGAAGCCGTCGCCATCGCGAACGATACAATTTATGGCCTTGCCGCCGGTGTTTGGACCTCGGATATCAGCAAGGCACATAAAACAGCCAAGGCACTGCGCAGCGGCATGGTGTGGATTAATCACTACGACGGTGGCGACATGACAGCGCCCTTCGGTGGCTATAAGCAGTCCGGTAATGGCCGTGATAAGTCACTGCATGCCTTTGAGAAATACACAGAGGTGAAGGCGACCTGGATAGCGCTCTGAGTGTTACCCGAGTAAAAAGAAACCCGCCAATCGGCGGGTTTCTTTTTGGGGTTATGCCCTTAAAAAATATCCATAAAGCGGTGATACAGCATGCCGGCGGCCAGCAGCGGTGAGCGCAGTGCCGGCCCTCCGGGGAAGGTCATGTGTTTCACCTTGGCAAACACATCAAAACGTTCCGCCTGGCCTGCTATCGCGTCGGCGAGCAGCTTTGCCATCATGTGCGTCGCGTTGACGCCATGGCCCGAGTAAGCCTGGGCAAAGAAGATATTGGGCGCATCCGGCAGGCGACCCAGCTGAGGTAAACGGTTGGCACCTATTCCTATCATGCCACCCCATTGATAATCGATACGCACGCCCTTGAGTTTGGGAAACACCCGCTCCAGATTGGGCCTGAGCGCGGCTTCGATGTCGCTGGGGTCTTTACCTGAATAGGTGCACAAACCACCAAAGAGCAAACGCCCATCGGCGGAGAGATGGAAATAATCCAGCGCTATGCGCATGTCGGCAAAGGCCATATTTTGGGGGATGATTTCGCGCTGTAACTCCGGGCTTAAGGGCTCGGTCGCCAACAGGTAGCTGCCTGCTGGCAATACTTTCCCCCCCACATAAGGCTCCAGTTTGTGGCCTATGTAAGCGTTGCCCGCCAGTACCAGATAGCGGCAGGTTACTTCACCTTTTTCGGTGATGACTCTGGGCTTGTCTCCCTTGATGATTTTGGTGGCGGCGCTGTATTCAAAAATCTGCACGCCCAGCTCCCGGGCAACTCTGGCTTCGCCCAAGGCCAAATTCATTGGATGCAAATGGCCACTGCCCATGTCCACCAGTGCACCCTGATAACAGTCAGAACCTATGACTTCGCTCAAGTCTGCCTTTTGCAGCAGTTTGATGTCCTGACGATAACCTGCTGTTTTCAGATGTTCGAATTCTTCGGCAAGCTCAGTCATATGCCGTGGTTTCACGGCCAGGTCGCAATAGCCCATGGCCAGGTCGCAATCGATGTTGTGGTCGGCAATCCGGTTTCGGACAATTTCAACCGCCTCAAACCCCATTTGGGTAATGGCATTAATGCCTTCCTGGCCAATGGTGTTGTGAAATTGCTCCAGCCCGTGGCCAATACCACGAATAAGTTCACCGCCGTTACGCCCCGAGGCGCCCCAGCCGACACGCTTGGCCTCCAGCAGCGCAACGCTGAAGCCTTTCTGGCGCAGCTCAATAGCGGTATTGAGCCCACTGAAACCGCCCCCCACCACACAGACATCCACGTCAATGGCACTGTCCAGTACAGGATACTGAAATAACTCTTTTGCAGACGCAAAATAGAATGAATCCGGGTACTTATCGCTGTGGATGGGAGATTTGTTTGCCATAAGGGCTCCGACGCTGTTTTTATTGTAAATTGGTCTTGTCTCTGTATACTCATCACACTTTTTGCGGATAAATATACGTGTGCATTTTATTTAACACGCAATGCCGCTAAAATACAATGCGTATTCTCATTTGCTGCACTTGGCCTTAGACCACTTATACATTGCAGTTGATTGAGTTTGCTTGAGAAAATTTATTTTCCGGTCCTGAGATTGTTTGGCGGTACTCACGGTCGGGATAGATAATTTGCACTTTATCTGCTGTGCAGATAACTGAACCTGTTTGGGGGTGACAAATTTGGATATCGGAGCCAGTCTCAAAGCAGTCCGGAAGATGAAAGGCTTGTCTCAGCGTGAGCTTGCCAAGCGTGCCGGTGTGACCAACAGTACCATCTCAATGATTGAGAAAAACAGCGTGAGCCCGTCGGTGAGCTCGTTGAAAAAAGTGTTGGCCGGCATTCCTATGTCACTGGTGGAGTTTTTCTCTATCGGTGACTCGGCCTCTGCCGAGCAAAAGATTGTTTACCGCGCCGACGAGTTGTTGGATATAGGCACCGGTCCTCTGGAGTTCAAGCTGATTGGCCGTGATTATCCCAACAGGGCGATGTCGGTGATGAGTGAGATTTATCCTCCCGGAGCGGATACCGGTGAAGAGATGCTCAAGCACGTCGGAGAAGAGGCTGCGCTGGTCATTGAAGGTAAGTTCGAGCTGACTGTTGGCGAAGAGGTGTTTGTACTTGAAGCCGGTGACAGCTATTACTTCAACAGCGAATTGCCCCACAGGTTCAGAAATCCCTTCGATGAACCCTGTCATCTGGTCAGTGCTACTACACCTGCCAACTTCTGATATTTTCCCGTTCAAAAACAACAACGGCCCTGCAAGGGCCGTTGTTGTATCTGTCACTTTTGCACCCTTTTGGGGCGCTTTGCGCCATCAATTGCCACGTTGCACTCTTTTGGGTGGCTCTCTGCCACCATTTCAAACACGGATGTAAATAATTTTAACCAAATGTGGCCGGATTTCGAATTCGGGTTTCAGGCGGCTATTTCCATTTTTTCCCGCAGGTGACTGGCGAAAGATCCGTGCTTAACGACTTGTTTATATAGGTCGCTATGGGCTAACTTGCTGATTGTTAGTGAATAATATTTTATTGTTATAAAAGTGCTGCACAGAGGTAAGTGGGCTATTGCCTCGTTCAATATTTCCGTGTACTGTGTGAAAAAATGAACGCCGAGTTTGAGGGCGATCACAAAACTCAAACACTGAATCAACTGCAAGGTGATGTATGTCTGACGCCACGATACCCCTTATTGGTGTCTCTGCCTGTAATACCCCGATTGGACTGCAGACGTTTAATACGGTGGGCGAAAAATATCTTTTAGGTGTGATTAATGGCACTGGCGGTTGGCCGCTGATCATCCCTTCTATTGGCGATGGCATGCCAACGGAATTATTACTTGAGCGTCTGGACGGCATCCTGTTCACCGGTTCACCTTCCAATGTCGAACCACATCACTATTCGGGGCCGGCCAGTGAGCCGGGCACTCATCACGATCCCCGCCGTGATGCCACCACCTTGCCCTTGATTAAGGCGGCTATCGCCGCAGGCGTGCCGGTACTGGGTATCTGCCGCGGCTTCCAGGAAATGAATGTGGCCTTTGGCGGCAGTTTGCACCAAAAGTTACATGAAACGGGTGTGTTTAAAGAGCACCGGGAAGACAGAACTGCGCCACTTGAGGTGCAGTATGGTCTGGCCCATACGGTGACTCTGGAGCCCGGGGGGGTAATTTTCGAAGCCTGGGGCCGCAGCTCGGCGGAAGTGAATTCCGTCCATACTCAGGGCGTTGAACGTCTTGGTAACGGGTTGCGGCCAGAAGCCTATGCTCCGGATGGCTTGATAGAAGCCTTCTCTGTTACAGATGCCAAAAATTTTGCCCTGGGTGTGCAATTTCATCCCGAATGGAAAGTGGCCGACAATGCTTTTTATCTGTCGATTTTCCATGCTTTCGGTGACGCGTGCCGACGCAGGGCCCAAGAGCGAGCGAGATAAATCATGGAAAAGCTGATTGCGTTTTTAAAAGAAAAAAAGATAACGGAAGTAGAGTGTGTTATCAGCGATATGACGGGGATTGCCCGCGGTAAAATCGCGCCGGTAGACAAGTTCATCGCCGAGCAGGGCATGCGTTTGCCCGAGAGCGTACTGCTGCAAACGGTAACCGGCGACTATGTGAATGACGATACTTATTATGAGCTGCTGAATGAAGCCGATGTGGACTTCCTCTGTGTGCCCGATGAAAACGCCGTGTTCGAGTTGCCATGGTGTGTGGAAGCCACGGCTCAGGTAATCCACGATGTGTACGATCGTATGGGGAATCCCATCGAGCTGTCGCCTCGTAACGTACTGAAAAAAGTGCTTAAATTGTACGAAGACAAGGGGTGGGAACCGGTGGTTGCCCCCGAGATGGAATTTTATCTGGTGGCGCGCAATGGGGATCCTGATCTGCCACTGAATCCACCACTGGGACGTTCAGGTCTTCCCGAGGCCGGTCGTCAGTCGTTTTCCATCGATGCGGCCAACGAATACGATCCCCTGTTTGAAGACATGTATGAGTGGTGTGAGGCCCAGGGGCTGTTTATCGACACCCTGATCCACGAAGACGGTCCGGCGCAGATGGAAATCAACTTCAGTCACGGCAATGCGCTGTCGCTGGCCGACCAGGTGTTTGTGTTCAAGCGTACCCTGCGTGAAGCGGCGCTCAAGCACAATGTCTGTGCTACCTTCATGGCCAAACCTGTGACCAATGAGCCCGGCAGCGCCATGCACATTCACCAGAGTGTGGTGGACAAAAAGACTGGCAAAAACATCTTCACCAAAGAAGACGGCACCAAGAGCGCCAACTTCCTCGGCTATATTGCCGGTCTGCAACAGTTTATCCCTGAGTTCCTGCCGTTGATGGCACCCAGTGTGAACTCCTTCCGTCGCTTCCTGCCGGGCACCTCTGCACCGGTAAACCTGGAGTGGGGCGAAGAAAACCGCACCTGTGGTCTGCGTATTCCTGAGTCATCACCGCAAAACCGCCGTATTGAAAACCGCATTCCAGGCGCCGATGCCAACTGTTATCTGGCCATTGCCGCCAGTTTGCTGGCCGGTTACATCGGCATGGTGGAAGGTCTTAAGCCAACCAATCCAGCCCTGGGGCGTGCCAACGAAAGCCGCACAGCAGACACCAATTGCCTGCCGCTGACCCTGGAAGAGGCACTGATGGCCATGGATGAGAGTGACGCGGCGCGTAAATATCTCGGCGATGCCTTCACCACTGGTTTTGTGGCGGTGAAGCAGGCAGAGCTTGAAAACTTCAGACGTGTTGTCAGTGCCTGGGAGCGTGAATTCCTGCTGCTGACAGTATAAAAAACACAGGCCGGGGCGTGCCCCGGCACATTAGGGGGAGGGCGAAGATGCAACAACAACAACAGCAAGATACCATCAGCGCACTGCAAGCCATGGATGCCGCGCACCATCTGCATCCTTTTACTGACAGTGCTGATTTGGCCAAACGTGGCACCCGCGTGATTGAACGTGCAGAAGGTGTGTACATTTGGGATGCCAAGGGTAATAAGCTGTTGGATGCCATGGCCGGACTCTGGTGTGTAAATGTCGGCTATGGTCGCAAGTCCATCGCCGATGCCGCCTACGCTCAGCTGCAAACTCTCCCTTTTTACAATAATTTCTTCCAATGTACCCATGAGCCCGCCATTCAGCTCGCGGCAAAGATTGCCTCTCTGGCACCTGCAAATATGAACAGGGTCTTCTTTACCGGCTCGGGATCCGAGGGCAATGACACCAATCTGCGCATGGTACGACGTTACTGGGATTTGAAGGGGCAGCCCTCCAAGAAAACCATTATCAGTCGCAAGAATGCCTATCACGGTTCAACCGTGGCCGGTGCCAGCCTCGGCGGCATGGGGTTTATGCATCAGCAGGGCGATCTGCCCATTCCAGGGATTGTTCATATCGACCAGCCTTACTGGTTCGGTGAAGGCCGTGATATGTCACCTGAGGCCTTTGGCATTAAAACGGCACGGGCATTGGAAGCCAAAATCCTCGAGCTCGGTGAAGATAAGGTTGCCGCTTTTATCGCAGAGCCATTTCAGGGCGCGGGGGGAGTAATCATTCCTCCAGATAGCTACTGGAATGAAATTAAAAGGATTCTGGAAAAGTACAATATTCTGTTTATTCTGGATGAGGTCATCAGCGGCTTTGGGCGTACCGGCAATTGGTTTGCCGCCCAGACTCTGGACCTCAAACCCGATTTAATCACTATCGCCAAGGGCATGACTTCGGGATACATCCCCATGGGCGGGGTGATAGTGTCCGACCGGGTCGCCGACGTGCTTATCAGTGATGGCGGTGAGTTTGCCCATGGCTTTACCTACTCAGGCCATCCGGTTGCGGCGGCAGTAGCGCTGGAGAATATCCGTATTCTCGAAGACGAGCAGCTGGTGGATAAGGTCAGAACCGAAACCGGGCCTTATTTGCAGGATAGGTTGCAAACCCTGAGCGCGCACCCGCTGGTGGGTGAGGTCAGGGGGATGGGCATGGTCGGTGCCATTGAATTGGTGGCAGACAAGCACAGCATGGCGCGGTTCGGCAGCGAAATATCCGCCGGTATGCTCTGCCGTGAAGCCTGTATCGCCAACGGTTTGGTGATGCGTGCTGTGGGTGACACCATGATTATTTCGCCGCCGCTGTGCATCAGCCGCGATGAGATTGACGAACTGATTTTTAAAGCAAGTCAGGCACTTTCACTGACGCTTGAGAAGATTGCAGCTCGGGATAACTGAGTGCATATTAAAAAGCCTGCCAATAGAGGAAGAGGTACTGGGCAGCAGCAACTGCCGATGCGGTTTTTCAGGTTGTAGCATTGGTCCTAACAATAAAATAAATGCCGGCCAAGCCGGCGACACAATCAGGGTAATTGGCTTTCAATTACTGCTACCTGCAAAAGGAGATAGCATGAAGTTATTACACAAAATGACAGCTCTGGCTTTGGTTACCGCCGGTGTTTTGGGAAGCGCTGCGGTATCGGCTGAAGAAGTTGTTCGCGTCTATAACTGGTCTGACTATATCGCCGAAGACACCCTGGAAAACTTCCAGAAGGAAACCGGCATCCGCGTAATCTACGATGTGTTCGACACCAACGAAGTGCTGGAAGCCAAGCTGCTTTCAGGCCGCAGCGGTTACGATCTGGTTGTGCCATCAGCCCACTTCCTTGCCAAGCAGATTAAAGCCGGCGCCTTTATGAAGCTTGACAAGTCCAAGCTGCCAAACGAAAAACACCTCAACAAGAACCTGATGAGCCAGCTGCAAAAGAGCGATCCGGGTAACGAGCACGCCGTGCCTTACCTGTGGGGCACCACAGGTATCGGCTTTAACGTAGCCAAGGTAAAAGAAGTGCTGGGCGAAGATGCACCAGTGGATTCATGGGAATTGATTTTCAACCCAGCCAATGCTGAGAAGCTGGCCAAGTGCGGTATCGCCGTGCTGGATTCACCGGATGAAATCCTGCCGCCCGCGCTGAACTATCTGGGTCTGAACCCTAACAGCACTGACCCTGCCGACTATGAAAAAGCCGGTGAAGTGCTGCTGAAAATTCGTCCTTACCTCAAGTATTTCCACTCTTCACGTTACATCTCTGATCTCGCCAACGGCGAAATCTGCGCCGCCATCGGTTGGTCTGGCGACGTACTGCAGGCTCAGGCCCGCGCCGAAGAAGCCGGTAACGGCCAGCAAGTGGATTACCGCATCCCCAAAGAAGGTGCCCCTCTGTGGTTTGACATGATGGCTATCCCAGCCGATGCCGCCAACCCAGACAATGCACTGACCTTTATTAATTACCTGATGCGCCCAGAGGTCATTGCTTCCATCAGTAACTATGTGGCTTACGCCAACGCCAACGATGGTTCTAACCCTCTGTTGGACGAGGAAGTTGCCAAAAACCCCGCTGTGTACCCTTCTGAAGAAACACTCGCCAAGCTCTATCTGGGTGAAGTGCGTCCTATGAAGACTCAGCGCGCCATGACCCGTATCTGGACCAAGATCAAGTCTGGTCAGTGATCCTGTACTTGGGGCAGCGGATGGCTGCCCCACCTTTGACTCTTAGATTGCACAAGTAAACCGAATTCCAGCAGGCCGGAGGCTTGTTCTGGCGCAGTTTGGAATGGAGAAGTATTTATGGCTATGACCTCGGGCGTCACCAATAAACCAACGACAAAGACGCAAGACGAAGTACTGCTCAAAATTGAGCGGGTAAGCAAACTGTTTGATGATGTTCGCGCGGTGGACGATGTGTCCCTGACCATCAACAAAGGGGAAATCTTCGCATTGCTTGGGGGCTCTGGCTCCGGAAAATCTACCCTGCTACGGATGCTTGCGGGGTTTGAGAGGCCAACGGAAGGTCGTATTTATCTCGACGGTCAGGACATTACCGATCTGCCGCCCTACGAGCGTCCGATCAATATGATGTTCCAGTCATACGCGCTTTTCCCTCATATGACAGTGGAGCAAAACATCGCCTTTGGTCTGAAGCAGGATAAGATGTCAAAGGCTGAAATTTCCCAGCGGGTGCAGGAAATGCTCAAGCTAGTGCACATGGAGCAGTATGCCAAGCGTAAGCCCCATCAGCTTTCCGGTGGTCAGCGCCAGCGTGTGGCTTTGGCCCGCTCGCTTGCCAAGCGCCCCAAACTGCTGCTGCTCGATGAGCCCATGGGCGCACTGGATAAAAAACTACGTACCCAGATGCAGCTCGAAGTGGTGGAAATTCTTGAGCGTGTGGGCGTGACCTGTGTGATGGTGACCCACGATCAGGAAGAAGCCATGACCATGGCTGGTCGTATCGCCATCATGAGTGACGGCTGGATTGCCCAGGTGGGCAGCCCCATGGACATCTACGAGAGCCCCAACAGCCGCATGATTGCCGAGTTCATCGGTACAGTGAACCTGTTTGATTGTGAAATCGTTGAAGACGAGGCCGACCATGCCATTCTCAAGTCGCCAACCTTGCCGCAGCCGTTCCTGATTGGCCACGGTGTAACCACCAGTCTGGAAGACAAGCACGTATGGCTGGCAGTGCGCCCCGAAAAGACGCTGATCACCCGCGAGCAGCCCGAAGGTGAGTACAACTGGGCCAAGGGCAAGGTACACGATATCGCTTACCTCGGTGGCCTGTCGGTGTATTACATCAAACTGGAAGATGACAAAATCATCCAGTGCTCCATGACCAACACCGAGCGCCGCGCGGACCACCCAACCTGGGGCGATGACATTTACATCAGCTGGGAGGCCACCAGTGGCGTGGTATTGAGATCATGAGCAAACGAAAGAAAGGTTTTCGCTTTGCCATCCGTGGCAGGCACTTTACCCTGGGCTTTCCCTTCCTGTGGTTGACCCTGTTCTTTGCACTGCCCTTTGCGATTGTGCTCAAGATCAGTTTCTCCACCGCGGCGATTGCCATTCCGCCCTATGAGCCCACGTTCACCTATGCGGATCAGCTGCTGAATGTGGCGCTGAACCTCGGCAACTACCTGTTGCTTCTGGACGATGCGCTCTATTACACCGCGTATCTGGGGTCGCTTAAGATAGCTGTGGTGTCCACCCTCGGCTGTTTGCTGCTCGGTTATCCCATGGCGTATGCCATTGCCCGTGCACCGGTGAAGATGCAAACGGTGCTGCTGCTGCTGATTATGCTGCCGTCCTGGACCTCGTTCCTTATCCGTGTGTACGCCTGGATGGGACTGCTCGCCGACACCGGCCTTATCAACAATGTGCTGTTGTGGCTGGGTGCTATCGATGAGCCGCTGAAGATATTGAACACCAATATCGCCGTTTATATCGGTATTGTGTACGCCTATCTGCCCTTTATGGTGCTGCCACTCTACGCCAACCTGGTGAAGATGGACATGAGCCTGCTGGAGGCTGCGGCCGACCTGGGTTCACGCAGTATCAACACCTTCTGGAATATCACCTTGCCGCTGTCGAAGGGTGGTGTGATTGCCGGCTCCATGTTGGTGTTTATTCCGTCTGTGGGTGAGTTCGTTATCCCTGAGCTGCTGGGCGGCCCGGACTCGCTGATGATTGGTAAGGTATTGTGGCAGGAGTTCTTCAACAACCGTGACTGGCCGGTCGCCTCGGCGCTGGCGATAGTGATGCTGGGACTTTTGATTATCCCCATTACCCTGTTCCATCATTATCAGGCCCGTGATTTGGAGAAAGAGGCATGAAAAAGCTGAGTTTTTCTACCGTGATGTTGTGGTTGGGGCTCATCTTCCTCTATGCCCCCATGTTTATCCTGATTTTCTACTCCTTCAACGCGTCCAAGTTGGTGACCGTATGGGGCGGATTCTCGGCCAAATGGTATGTGGAGCTGTTCAAGGATCAGCAAATCCTCGATGCAGTCTGGACCAGTTTGGAAATTGCCTTCCTGTCGGCCTCCATGGCTGTCGTACTGGGCACCATGGCGGCGTTCGTGATGACACGTTTCCGTCGCAGCTGGGCCAAGCTGTCGTTGTCGAACATGATAACGGCACCGCTGGTAATGCCCGAGGTGATCACTGGTCTGTCGCTGCTGCTGCTGTTTGTTCACATGGCCGACCTGATTGGCTGGCCTGCCGAGCGCGGCAGACTCACCATTTGGCTGGCGCACTCTACCTTCTGTGCGGCCTACGTGGCCGTGGTGGTGTCGTCCCGTCTGCGTGAACTGGACATGTCGATTGAGGAAGCCGCTATGGACCTGGGGGCAACGCCACTCAAGACCTTCTTCCTGATCACTGTGCCCATGATTGCGCCGGCACTGACCGCAGGATGGCTGTTGTCATTCAGCCTGTCACTGGATGATTTGGTGATAGCGAGCTTTGCGTCGGGCCCGGGTGCTACGACGCTGCCGATGGTGGTGTTCTCCTCGGTGCGTTTGGGGGTATCTCCGAAGATTAACGCCCTGGCGACACTTATCATTCTCGCGGTGTCTCTGATTGCCTTCCTGTCCTGGTATTTCGCCCGCAGGGCTGAAAAGCGCGCAAAGGCTGCGATGGAACAGTGACGCATTGCCATTAATAAAACGGTCGCTCAGGCGGCCGTTTTTGTTTGTTTGATATTTTCAACAAAAATTCAAAATTATCCTTCACTGGCCCTAGAGTTTCCCTTGGTGAACGTGTAGGATGAACTGGTTGTTTAAAATAATGAACATAAGAAAGAAGGAAGCATCATGTCTGCTACACCTCATACCGAGTCCTACTATGCCGCTTCCGCCAATGACACCCGCATTCGTCCTCGTCTTGAGGAGCATCTTGAAACCGACGTGTGTGTTATAGGCGCAGGCTACACGGGTCTGTCCTCGGCATTGCATTTGCTTGAAAGTGGTTTCAAGGTCGTGGTTCTGGAGGCCGCCCGAATTGGTTGGGGCGCCTCGGGTCGCAATGGCGGCCAAATCGTTAACAGCTATAGCCGAGACATTGATGTCATTGAAAAAACTGTTGGCAAGGAAAAGGGCAAGCTGTTCGGTGAGATGGCATTTGAAGGCGGTCGCATCATTCGCGAGCGCATTGCAAAATACAATATTGACTGCGATCTGAAAAACGGTGGCGTGTTTGCCGCACTGAACCAAAAACAAATGGGTCACCTCAAGGCGCAAAAGGC
Organism: Shewanella zhangzhouensis; assembly: GCF_019457615.1. NCBI lineage: Bacteria > Pseudomonadati > Pseudomonadota > Gammaproteobacteria > Alteromonadales > Shewanellaceae > Shewanella > Shewanella zhangzhouensis. The sequence goes on along the minus strand of NZ_CP080414.1, from coordinate 3,350,905 downwards.
GCTGTGGGAAGCTCACGGCCACACTGAGCAGCTGGAGATCCTCGACGAAGCCGGTATTCGTAATGTGGTAAATACTGAGCGCTATGTCGGCGGTATGCTGGACAAGAGCGGTGGTCACATTCATCCGCTGAACCTGGCCCTCGGCGAAGCCCGCGCGGTGGAAAGCCTCGGCGGGAAAATCTTTGAAGACTCGGCCGTATTGGATGTGGTGGAAGGTGAGCCTGCCATCGTTAAAACCGAGTTCGGTCAGGTGAAAGCCCGCTTTGTGGTGGTGGCCGGTAACGCTTATCTTGGCAAACTGATGCCTGAGCTGATGGCCAAATCCATGCCTTGCGGCACCCAGGTGATCACCACCGAACCCCTGAGCGATGAGATGGCAAAAAGCTTGCTGCCCCAGGATTACTGCGTTGAAGACTGTAACTACCTGCTGGACTATTTCCGTCTCTCCGGTGACAAGCGCCTGATTTACGGTGGCGGTGTGGTGTACGGCGCCCGCGACCCGGACAACATCAAGTCCATCATTCTGCCGAAGATGCTGCAAACCTTCCCGCAGCTGAAAGACGTGCGTATCGACTACACCTGGACAGGTAACTTCCTGCTGACGCTGTCGCGTCTGCCTCAGGTCGGCCGCATCGGCAAGAACATTTATTACTCCCAGGGCTGCAGTGGCCATGGTGTGACCTACACCCACTTGGCCGGCAAGCTGATTGCCGAAGTGCTGAACGGTCAGGCGACCCGTTTCGACGCCTTTGCCGCGCTGCCCCATTATCCGTTCCCCGGCGGCCACGCGCTGCGGGTACCTTTCAGCGCCCTGGGCGCCTGGTACTACACGGTTCGCGATAAGCTGGGTATCTAACAGCATTAACGGCGCAAGCGCCCAGTAACAAGTATCAAGGAGTCAGCTGTGCAGCTCAAACGTCCTTCACTTTTGAAAACCCAGTGTTATCTCAATGGCGAGTGGCGCGATGCCCTGTCGGGCGAGACGGTGACCATTGCCAATCCGGCTACCAACGAGGCCATTGCCTCTGTGCCCGTGATGGGCCGTGATGAAACCCGCGAGGCCATCGCTGCCGCCGAAGCTGCGTTGCCGGCCTGGCGCGCGCTCACTGCCAAAGAGCGCGGTGCCAAATTGCGCCGCTGGTATGAACTGATGCTGGAAAACGCCGACGATCTGGCGTTGATGATGACCACGGAGCAGGGCAAGCCGCTGGCCGAAGCCAAGGGCGAGGTGGTGTATGCCGCGTCCTTTATCGAGTGGTTTGCCGAAGAGGCCAAGCGCCTTTACGGCGACACCATCCCGGGTCATCAGGGCGACAAGCGCATCATGGTGATAAAGCAGGGCGTGGGTGTTACGGCAGCCATTACCCCCTGGAACTTCCCGGCAGCGATGATCACCCGTAAGGCTGGCCCTGCGCTGGCTGCGGGTTGCACCATGATAGTTAAACCTGCGCCGCAGACGCCGTTCACGGCATTGGCGCTGGCCGAGCTTGCGCAGGAAGCGGGTATTCCCCCAGGGGTATTCAGTGTGGTTACCGGCGATGCGGTGGCCATTGGTAACGAGCTTTGCGAAAACCCAGTGGTGCGCAAGCTGTCGTTCACCGGTTCAACCGGTGTCGGCATCAAGCTGATGCAGCAGTGCGCGCCAACCTTGAAGAAAGTCTCGTTGGAGCTTGGCGGCAACGCGCCCTTTATCGTGTTTAACGATGCGGATCTGGATGCAGCCGTTGAAGGCGCCATGATTTCCAAATACCGCAACGCCGGTCAAACCTGCGTTTGTGCCAACCGTCTCTATGTGCAGGACGGTGTGTACGATGCCTTTGCCGAGAAGCTCGCCGCTGCCGTGGCCAAGCTCAAAGTGGGCAATGGCGCCGAGCCCGGTGTGACCACAGGCCCGCTTATCAACGCAGCTGCACTTGAGAAAGTGCAGGGCCATTTGCAGGATGCGCTGGATAAGGGCGCGACCCTGATTGCCGGCGGCAAGCCGCTGGGTGGCAACTTTATGGAGCCTGCGATTGTGACTAACGTGAATGCCAGCATGAAGGTGGCCCGCGAGGAAACCTTCGGCCCACTGGCACCGCTGTTCCGTTTCAGTGATGTAGACGATGTGATTCGTCAGGCCAATGACACCGAGTTTGGACTTGCAGCCTACTTCTATGGCCGCGACATCTCCCTTATCTGGAAGGTGGCCGAGGCGCTGGAATACGGCATGGTGGGCGTGAACACCGGGCTTATTTCCACCGAAGTGGCCCCCTTTGGCGGCATGAAATCATCGGGTCTGGGCCGCGAAGGCTCCAAGTACGGCATCGATGAGTATGTAGAAATCAAATATATCTGTCTGTCGGTGTGACCGGCGAAACAGGAGTACCCTATGAGCTTGACCAATGATTCATTGATGGTTCGTCGCCGCGCTGCTGTAGCCGGTGGCGTTGGCCAAATCCACCCTGTGTTTACCGAGCGCGCCGAAAACGCCACCGTGTGGGACGTGGAAGGCCGTGAGTATATCGACTTCGCCGGCGGCATTGCAGTGCTGAACACAGGCCACCTGCATCCCAAAGTGAAGGCCGCCGTGGCCGAGCAGCTGGAGAAGTTTTCTCACACCTGTTTTATGGTGCTGGGCTATGAAAGCTACGTGTCCGTGTGTGAAAAGCTGAACCAGCTGGTGCCGGGTGACTTCGCCAAGAAGTCGGCCCTGTTCACCAGTGGCTCTGAAGCCGTGGAAAACGCCATTAAGGTGGCCCGCGCCTACACCAAGCGTGCCGGTGTGATTGCCTTTACCTCTGGCTACCATGGCCGCACCATGGCGGCGCTGGCGCTGACCGGCAAAGTGGCGCCCTACAGCAAGGGCATGGGCCTGATGCAGGCCAACGTATTTCGCGCCGAATATCCATGTGAACTGCACGGGGTGAGCGAAGATGACGCCATGGCGTCTATTGAGCGTATTTTCAAGAACGACGCCGAGCCAAGCGACATTGCCGCTATTATCCTCGAGCCAGTGCAGGGCGAGGGCGGTTTCTACGCCGCGACCCCATGCTTTATGAAGCGTCTGCGTGAGCTGTGCGATCGCGAAGGCATTATGCTGATTGCCGATGAAGTGCAAACCGGCGCTGGCCGTACCGGCACCTTTTTTGCCATGGAGCAAATGGGTGTTGCGGCGGACATCACCACCTTCGCCAAGTCGATTGCCGGTGGCTTCCCGCTCTCTGGTATTACCGGCCGTGCCGACGTGATGGATGCCATTGGCCCTGGTGGCCTTGGTGGCACCTATGGCGGTAGTCCGCTTGCCTGCGCCGCAGCGCTTGCCGTGATTGAAGTCTTTGAAGAGGAAAAACTGCTGGAGCGCTCCAATGCCATCGGCCAGACCATCAAGTCTGCCATCGGTGAGCTGGCCGGCCGTTATCCGCAAATCGCCGAGGTACGTGGTCTGGGTTCCATGATTGCCATTGAGCTGATGGAAAACGGCAAGCCTGCCCCTGAGTATTGCCCACAGGTGCTCACCGAGGCCCGTAACCGCGGCCTTATCCTGTTGTCATGCGGCACTTACGGCAACGTGCTCAGGATTTTGGTCCCCATCACGGCGCCGGATGAGCAAATCCAGCGAGGCCTGGAGATAATGGCCGAGTGTTTCGAGGCCGTACTCGGCAAATAACCCTTAAAAAAAGGCGGCCCATGAAGGGCCGCCTTTTTATTGAAAAATGCACGGACGCAGATAGAGACTATACTCAGTCATACGTTAGTCTACCTATGTGTTTTCAGGATCTTGCGGAGAGTGCATGAAACATCTTCCCCTGCGACAAAAGCTACTTTGGATGACCTCGGCGCTGTTTCTGGCCACTGTGGCCACCATGTCGATAACCCTTTGGATCACCCTCAACAACAAAACCGATGAACTCTTTGTCGAAGTCGATAAAGCACTCAATGATGAGATACGCACCAAACTGACCGCCAGCGCCGGCCGCTACGGTGAAAAGGTGGCGGCCTTTATCAATGAAGCCTACCGTATTCCTTATTCTTTCAGTGCCATGATGGAAAACGATGCGCTGGTCGGCCGGATGAATCGTGAAACGGTTCAGGATGCCGTCGGCGCGGTGCTGCAGAAAAATCGCCAGATTTCCTCTATGTATGCGCAGTTCGAACCCAATGGTTTCGATGGCCGTGACAGCGAATTTACGGCGTCAGGTTTGATGCACTCGGTTGAGGGGGTGGGGACGCTCGAAGTCTATTTTTATCGTAACGATGATGGCAGCCAGACCCAGCAGCAGGTGGATGATGCCGGTGAAAAATACGCGGACACCCTCAATGAGTTTGGTCTGCGGGAAGCCGAGTGGTATCTGTGCGCCAAAGACACCCAAAAGCCCTGCCTGATGGAGCCTTATCTCTACGAAATCTCCCCCGGTAACAACATGTTGATGACCTCCCTGACTGTGCCTATTGTTCGCTCTGGCGCTTTTCGTGGCGTGGTCGGGGTGGATTTGAACCTGCCCGTGTTTCAAAAGATGATTGAGGAACTGTCGGCAAGTCTCTATCAGGGGCAGGCCAAGGTAACCTTGCTGTCGACCAAGGGGCTGATAGTGGCCGCTAGCCACTATGATAAAAAAGCCAGGCCCCTCGGGGAGGTTATGGACAAATCCCTCGCCAACCAAATTCTGGGTCTGGGCAAAGGGGATGGTTATCTGCTCAACGACAACAGCATGATAGTGGCCTATCCCATTACTATTCCGCTCTCCGGCAGTCAGTGGCTGCTTGCCATCGAAGTGCCAAGACATATCGCCTTGGCCAGTGCCGATCAGGTCGAGGGCAGTATGGAGGCCATGGCCGCCAGCCTTGGCCGCTTTGTTTTGCTGCTGGGTATTGGTGTTGCTGCGGTGGCTGTGATTCTTATTGCTCTCTTTATCCGCAGCGTGGTGGCACCCATCCAGCAAATTCAGCAGCGGGTCAGTCAACTGGCCAGTGCCGAGGGGGATTTAACCCAAAGCCTGAAAGTGGATGAGCACGCAGAGCTGATTGCCCTGGGCAATGGTTTTAATGCCTTTATCGGTAAACTTCACGGGCTAATCAGTGAACTGAAAAAGGTCGCCACAGAATCCCGCACCGAAAGCCAGGCAACGGCCCGGATTGCGGAGGAAACCAAACAGAGTGTTAATCGGCAATACAGTGAAATTGAGAGTGTGGTAACCGCCGTTAATGAGATGAGTCATACCGCCCATGAAGTGGCCAAGGCATCTGAGCAAACGGCAACCGAGTCGGCAGCCATGGCCTCGCAGGTTAAGCTGAGTCAGGACAGTCTGACGCAGGCGGTTTCTCTTGTGAGCACCATGTCCAAGGAGTCGCTGCAAGCCAAGATTGCGGTGGGCAAGGTGGCAGAGAGCAGTACCAATATCAGCAAAATATTGGAAGTGATCAGTGCCATTGCCGCCCAGACCAACCTGCTGGCGCTCAACGCCGCCATCGAAGCGGCCCGCGCCGGTGAGCAGGGCCGGGGGTTTGCTGTGGTGGCCGATGAAGTGCGTTCACTTGCTTCCAAAACCCAGGCCTCCACCGACGATATCAGTCGGCTTATCGATGCGCTGGAGCAGGAGGTGAAGGGGGCATCCGGAATTATCGACAAAGGGGTAGGACTTGCTGAGCAGGCGGTGGCGCAAACCGAGCAGGCCTTTGAGGCACTGTCGGTGATGGTGGCGCGCATTAACGAAATCTCCAATCAGGTGACCCAAATTGCCACGGCTGCTGAAGAGCAAAGCGCAGTTACAGAAGAAGTAAGCCGCAACATCACGGGGATCTCAGACTCGGCGGCAGAGCTGATGGAGCTGGCCGGTAAGGCCCGGGAGAGCAGCGAGAGTCTTGCCAAGCTGGTTGGCAGGCAGGAGAGTCAGTTGGCTAAACTGCGCACCTGAGGATATTAAACCAAATAAAAAGGCTGCTCTTGGCAGCCTTTTTATTTGTTGGGGTTAAATACTGTCCAGTGGCACCAGGCTGACATCGGTCAGTGGGGTCGCGCAGCACGCCAGTATGACGCCCTGTGCACGCTCGGCATCAGAGAGGGCCTCAGCCTTGGGTTGGTGCACTTCGCCTGCGGTAAGCTTACATTTACAGCTGCCGCAAATACCCGCACGGCACGACCACAGCAGCTTGATGCCCTGAGCTTCTGCCTGGGTCAGCAGGCTTTGTTGGTTATCGCCCACAAAGTCTTTATCGCCAATCCGGATCTTGAGCTGCTCAGGTGGCCTGGCTTCGACGCTGGTCAATCCCCCGAAACTTTCACAGTGAATTTGCTCAGTCGGCATGCCGGCTTGTGTCAGCATTCCTTCCACTGTTTGCATGAAGCCGCTGGGACCACAGATAAAGGCATCGCGTTTGGTCAGTGAAGGCACTGCGGCCAACTGCGAGGCGCTGACACGGCCCGTATTGCCTTGCCAGTCGTCGCCCGGATTTGTCAGATAAAGCTCCAGGGTCATACCTGCGGCGACGAAATCCTCAAGGCTTTCCGGGCAGGGGATATCGTCTTTGCTGCGGCATTGATGAATAAAGTGAATATGGGTAAGTGGCAAAGCAACACCTTTGAGCTTGCCAAGCGCCAGTGCGGTTCTGACCATCGCCAGCATGGGGGTGACGCCTGAGCCTGCACTGATAAGCAGTAAGGGGTTGCCGGTTTTGGGGATAAATCGGCCTTCGGGGCGGCTGCAAAGCACAGTATCACCTATCGCCAACTTGTCGTGCAGCCAGTTGGAAATCAGGCCGCCCCCGGTGCGTTTGACGCCAATATGGTAGTTCCCCTCCGCCGGTGCATGGGTCAGGCTGTAACGGCGGATATGGCGGGTGCCGTCGATATCAAAGGCAAACACCAGATGCTGGCCTGGCAAGAAGGTCGGCAGCGGTTTGCCATCGGCAGCCTCAAAAGTGAAGCCCGTAAAGTCTTTGGCGATGGGCTCTTTGGCAGCCAGGCGCAGACTGCGTTTGGCCGGTGCCCGGTTGGGGTAGTGCTCACCCACCTGCTCCTCAAGAATCTCTACATTGTCGCCTTCGCGAATGATGCCTTCATTGAGGGCAATCAGGTTCTGGCCAAAATTGACATCACCTTGATGGGTTTTACGAAACCTGCTCAGGGTGGCGAGAGGCTCCCCCTGAGGGTGGAATTTATCGGTACCGGGAATAATGGTGGTCATCACACAACGACTGCAGGGTTTGGCCAGTAGAAACTCCACTTCACCGATACGAATACGCTTCCAGCCGTCCTCTGCAAAGGCAGCAGTGTCTGATACCTCCAGATTGGTGCGAAACTGACTCATCTGGCTGATTGTATCGGCGCGCAGATTCAGGTCGGTTAACGAGGCCTCGCTGATGAGTAGCAGCGGATAGCCATCGGCAAAGCTGACACGGGTGTCGAGTTTTTCACGGAAGCGATTGGAGGTTTCGCCAAGCCAGATAAGCCGGGCGGGTTCGCCCAGCAGGGTGGAAATCCAGGTATCGGCCAGCGCGTGGATTGACAGTGCTTCAAAACCGTCCTTCCAGACCTGGGTTTTCACCGGGGCTTTTTCAAACTCGCTGACATCAAGGGCCAGGTCTGGCTGGCCGGGATAGGAGAGCCGCAGGCGTCCGGCGTGAAACTCTTCGTCCTGGCCCAAAGGCGTTATCAGTTGCAGTACGGGATGTGTGCGGGCCGTAATGAAATCGCCGCTGGGTTTTATCACCATAAAGCGTCGGTCTCCCGCCAGTCCCTCCGGGCAAACCCTTGCCTGCTTGAGTGACTGCGCGCCCATGGATTTAACCGGATAGATATGAATTGCGCTGAGTCTCGCCATTTGCCGTCTCCCTGTCGCTGGCAAATAGCGACACTATAACCATGTGGTTACATCTGAAGCCAGTACCCAAGTGCTTTTCATGCTTCTCAATGTCCGGCGCTGTGGTAAAGTAATTGCGCTTGTCGATAGCAGGCTAATGAATCATAAGGACAAATTCGCACTCTGTGCGGTAATTTGGGTGTTGTCACCCGGCTTTAAGGAGAAACCATGGAATACTACATTGGCGCCTGGAAAAAATACGCAGACTTCACAGGTCGTGCCCGTCGCAAAGAGTTTTGGATGTTCTTTCTGTTCAACCTGATTGTCAGTATCGGGATGAACCTGGTGGACATGGCCCTTGGCAGCATGCTGGTAGGCACCCTCTACTCATTGGCCGTATTTTTGCCTTCACTTGCCATCGGTGCCCGTCGTTTGCACGATACCGGCCGCAGCGGCTGGTGGCAGCTTATCGCGCTCATCCCCATCATAGGTATCATCATTCTCATTGTGTTCTACTGTCAGGACAGTCAGGACGAGAATGACTACGGTGAAAACCCAAAGGCCTTTGCCTGATAGTCTGTGGGGAGGTTTTCCTCCCCATATCTCAAAGCCGTTTCAGGACGTTACGGCAGGATATTTCACGGAAGCTGATTATGACCCGCTATTTACTCCTTCTTATTGGGCTTGTGCCCGCCACGGGTGTGCTTGCGCAAACTCAGGAACTTTCACTCTTTGGTACGCCTTTCTCGTTTGAATTACCTTCGGGATGGAAATTGGCCGCCAGTGAAAACAGGGCGGATATGGTGAGTGCCGAATTTGTACCTGCCCAGGAAAATCTCAACCAATGGGGTGGGCTCATTTGTGTTCAAAGCTTTAAATTGAGTGATGATTCCCCCGCTGCCGAAGCCTTTCTCGATGGCCTCGCCAGACAATATCAGGGCAGCTGCGAGGGCGACGTCTCCTACGAAAAGTTGGGTGAAGTTGATACCGATGGCTATCCCGGCTTTCACGCCATCCTGGGGTGTAGCCGTATGCCCAATCAGCACGCATCGATGGAAGAGTCGCGCCCATTTTTTTCAAAGCCGGAAGCTGAGGTGGGGTATTACCGGGTTGTAAGCCGCCCCGGGCAACTGGTGCTCATGCATAAATCCACGCGCGGCGATGTGTATGCAGGGCAGAATATTCCGCTTACCCCTGCCAATCACGGTGAATTTATTGCCTCTGTTTTGCCGCTGCGCCTCGACTGACCGGCCACTTGTGCGAAACAAAGGCATTAGACTTTTATACGTTTAGACGTCTATAATGCGCGGCCGTCCATGAGTGACGGCCTCTTTATTGTCAGCCTTTTGGGTGCCCGCATCGGCGGGAGAATCGGGAAGTCGGTGTAAATCCGACACTGCCCCCGCAACGGTAATGATGCCTGGCATCTAAGTCCGGAGACCGGCCCAAATCAGGTATTGTCGTGGATTTCGGTGGGCAGATCCGCAACAGCGACAGCTTTTGGCATGTCGATGACCCATGCCCCGTTTCCCTTGATGGAGTGTAAGGAAAATGGGTACCAAACCTTCTTTGATTTCATTGGCGCTGGCCACAAGCCTGCTGTCATCTTTCGCCTCAGCGCAATCACCTGTGGATGAACATCTGGTGGTCATTGGCCGTCAGGCTGATACCCCCCTCAATATCGCCGCCAATGTGGCTGTGATTACTGCCGATGACATAGCGCTCAGCGGTGCCAAAGATCTTGCCGGATTGCTGCGTGGCCAGAGTGCCATCCAGATAAGCGACAGCGGCACCGGGCCCGTCTTCGCCATGCGCGGTTTTGGTGCTGGCCAGGCGGCCAATAACACCCTGGTGCTGGTGGATGGCCGCCGTCTCAACAACATTGATATTGCTGCGCCCAGCCTCAATGCTGTGTCACTGAGTCAGATAGAACGTATTGAAGTGCTCTCCGGCAGCGCCGGTGTGCTCTATGGCGATCAGGCCGTTGGCGGTGTCATCAATATCATTACCAAGCGCAGTCAGGAAAACACCGGCGGCGCCTCGCTGACTGGTGGGAGTTTCGGCTCCCTTGGCACTGCCATGGATTTCTCGGCTGCGCTGAATGAACGCTGGAGTCTCTTCGTCGGTGGCAACTTCGATAAAAGCGACAACTACCGTGACCATGCCGTGAGTGAGTCCGGCTCAGTGTTGGGCCGCATTGAATACCGCGGCGATGGGCAGCGCTTCTTTGCTGAAGCCTCCTATTACGATGATGACCGTGAACTCGCAGGCTCTCTCACCGCAGAGGAGCTTGCCGCCAATCCCCGCCAGGCCAATGCCGCCAACAGCAGCGACTATCAGCACAATCTGACCAAGGCTGGCCGGTTGGGATACGAGCACAGTCTGACCGACCATTGGACCCTGGCTGCCGATCTCGATGCCAGCGATACCCAGGTGAATTACATCAGTTGGGGCGGCGTGGGTGAAACCGAGCGTCAACTCATCAGCCTGACTCCCAAAGCCATTGGCCGCTACCAGACAGAGGCGGGCGAACTTAAGTTGGTAACTGGAGTGGACCTGTCCCGTGGCGAGTCAGAATTTACCTCGGCTTATATGGAGCGCGGCAACACCCAGGAGCTCTGGGCGGCTTTTGCCCAGGCATCAGTGCCTTTGACCAAGTCACTGAGTTACGTGGTGGGTGGTCGTTATGCCGAAGTTCAGGACGATATTCGCGATCAGAATACCTTTCCCCAGGGTGGCAAGCTGGATAATGACGCCCATGCGCTTGAGCTTGGATTAAATTATCGCCCCGTGCAGGGACACAGATTCTACCTGCGCGGCGAAGATAACTTCCGTTTTGCCAAGGTGGATGAGCAGGCCTACACCAGTCAGGACAGCCTGAGACCCCAAACCGGCCGCAGCTATGAAGCTGGCTGGGACTATCAGGGGGCTGAGCAGGCATTGCGCCTGAGCCTCTACCGTTTAACCCTGGAAGATGAAATTGTGTTTGACCCCAGCGCCGACACGCCGGTGGGGGGCTATTTCCCGGGTGCCAATATCAACGCTGATGAGTCGCGCCGTTATGGAGCCATGTTGGATTGGGACTGGCAGCTCAATGACACCATCAGCCTGGGCGTCGACTACCAGTACACGGATGCTGAATTTACCGCCGGGCTGAATGATGGCAAAGCGCTGTCCTGGGTCGCCAAGCACAGTGGCCGTATGTATGTGTCAGCTCAGTTTGCCGATTATTGGTCGGCCTACGTAGATGCTGCCTACACGGGTGAGCGTTTTGTTGAAGGTGACAATGCCAATGTGGGCGCGCAGATGGATGCCTTTTGGCTGACCAATGCCGCCGTGAGCTTCCGTAAGGACGCCCTGAGTGCGACCCTGAGACTGGATAACCTGTTCGATGAAGCGTATGCCGCCTCGGGCTTCTACAGTGACTGGGGCAATGGGTATTATCCCGGTGAAGGTCGCAAAGTGAGCCTGACGTTGGGGTTGAGATACTGATAAACCACTGAAATTGAAAAGCCGGACTTGTGTCCGGTTTTTTTTTGGGCGATAACATACGCATTAGTCCGGGGAGTACAAAGTGCGTATTCTGTCAGTGTTTTTTGTCCTGCTGTTTTTATCAGCCTGTGGCGGTCCGCGATTGCCTTTTCTGGGGGAAAACGCCCGTGTTTTGGCCTTCGGTGACAGTTTAACTTTTGGGGTTGGCGCCAGTGATGGCATGGATTATCCCGCCCACCTTTCCCGTCTGTGCGATTGCGAAGTGATTAACGCCGGGGTATCGGGTGAAACAACCACCGAAGGGCTGGCACGAATGGCTGATTTACTCGATGAAACCCAACCGGATCTGCTTATCCTGCTGGAAGGCGGCAATGATATCCTCAGAAATCAGGATAAAGCACAGCTTAAGCGCAATTTGGAAGCTATGATTAGGGAAGCTCAGGGAAGGCAGGTGCCTGTGCTTTTGATTGCTGTACCAGACCGGAAGGTGTTTTTATCCCCGTTACCTTTGTATCAGGAACTGGCTGAGCAATTTTCCCTGCCACTGCTTGAGGATACGCTACCGCAGCTCCTGTCACAAAGCGCCATGAAATCGGACACTGTTCATTTAAATGACGCCGGATATCAGCTTTTGGCGGAAGAAATTTACCAGCTTGCGAGCGAGAGCGGAGCCTTTTGAGGCGGCTTTCTGAAAATTGCTGAAACGGACGGAAATCAGCTTGACCATGGGCAGGATTTTATGGGTAAATTCCCCGATAATAACAGCCAGGGCGGGTTTATTGCTAAGGCCAAACTTGAGTCCCTTTTTGATTGCCCGGACAAAAATAGGTTAGTTTCATGACTGAGCTTGAGCATCAGGTTTTTTCTCAAATCAGGGCGATCATCGCCAATGAAGAGCAGGTATTAGGCCGCAGGGGAATTCTCATTCCACTGAAGAAGGCTATCCTTGCCGATGGTGATGTGCGTAATGTTGTTGATATTGTCTCCAGCGATCCGGCACTGGCGGCGCATCTATTGTGGCGAAGCACCACCGCACATGTGGGGGGCGCCCATAACAGTAAAAACCGCAGTCTCAAGGATGCGCTGATCCGTTTGGGGCAGGTGAACATTTACCGCTACGCCTTTAGCTTTTATTTGAAAGAACGCCTCGATGAGCTGCCGCAGCCCTATAAAAAGTTGGTCCTGGGGTACTGGCGCCTGACAGAAAGCATTGCCGCATCGGCGGTGGATAGTCTCAAAGATCTGGTGAGCAACAATATTGACCCGGACGAGGTTCAGACTCTGGCGCTCTTCAGTGTGTTCGGGCAGATGATCGCACTGACAGCCTTTGCGTATCTCAATGCCGAATCGGACGAGTCATTCCCTCTGGGCATCATCAAGCAAATTATCGATACCCAACAGCAAACCCTGACGCTGGAAGCCTTTGACTCACTCGGCCTCGATGAAGAGCTCAAAGAAGAGTTTATGATTGCTCACAACCTGCGCCAAACCCGCAACCCCAACTCGGCCGGTCTGGTACTGCGCCGGGTGTTGTCGATGCGTGGCTTGCTGCTCAATCCGCTGTAATTTACTGAACTCTATAAAAAACGCCTGCAATCGCAGGCGTTTTTTTATGCTTTCTAAATAACGGCTTGCAGCCGTCAAACTGGTGTTGCTATGGCATTACCGCGGCTGACGGGCCAGGCCTTCTGCTGCCACCAATTCAAGATAGCGCTGTATTTGGCGGGAATTGGCACTGCCACGGCGATAGGCGCCAAATAAAGGACGTTTCAACCCTTCGGCGCCGAGGCGCAAGCTGCTGAGGCTGAGGCCCTGGGCTTCACTGATGGACCAACTGGGCAGGGCAGCAATACCATCCTGACAGGCGATGCGTTGAAACAGTACCGAAGTCAGGTCACAGCTTTTTTGCACACCGGGCTCAATGCCGGCAGGCTCCAAAAATAAGCGGAACAGGTCGAGGCGTTCCAATGGTACCGGATAGCTGATGATGGGTAAGCCTGCCAGATCCTTTGGCAGTACCTGGTGCTTGCTCGCCAGCGGATGTTCTTTGGCCACCACCAGGCGCACTTCAAAGTCGAACAGGTGCTGATAAGCCAGCTGATGTCCGGGGACGGGATCGGATGTCAGTACTATGTCCAGCTCTCCGGACTCCAGTGCGTTCAGCGAGTCGAACAGGTGCCGGCTGGACAAGTCCAAATCCGCATCCGGATATTCAGCCCTGAAAGCCTCCATGACCGGCATCAGCCAGCGAAAGCAGCTGTGACACTCAATACCCACCTTCAACAGGTTGGCATCGGTTTCCAGACCTTTCTTCAATACAAACTCGGTTTCCATCACCCGAGGCAGAATTTCTTCGGCCAGATTCAGCAGTCGGGCGCCTTCCTGAGTAAAAGACAGGGGTTTGCTTTTTCTCACGAACACGGGGGAGTTGATGCGGGTTTCCAGCTCTTTGATCTGATGAGACAACGCAGACTGGGTGACAAAGCGCTTTTTGGCCGCAGCTGCCAGGCTGCCACTTTCTTTCAGTGCCATCAGGGTTCGAAGGTGTCTTAGCTCTATCATCTCTACTCCACATGAAGTTTGTTCATGTTGCCCGTGAACGCAATTCGTTTGCTTGCCAGAAGACTACCACAATAAACTTCTAGACGTCCAGACGCCTATTAAAAATTGTTTAACAGGTGTTCCTCTTTGAAATGTGCTCATATTAAACCAAGAAGGTATACAATATGCAATTAAATAGTCTTGGCTTTCCACGGATAGGACGTCGCCGTGAGTTGAAGTTCGCCCTCGAGCAATATTGGCGTGGAGAGTTGTCCCAGAATGAGCTGCGCGAGCAGGCCAAGGCACTGCGTCAGGCCCACTGGCAGTGGCAGGCCGATGCCGGCGTGGAACGATTGCCAGTGGGGGACTTTGCCTACTACGATCAGGTGCTGACCCTGGCGGCAACCCTGAATGCGATTCCTCAGCGCCACCGCGATAGCGACGAGGTCGACCTGGATACCCTGTTCCGTGTTGCCCGAGGCCGCGCACCAAGCGGCAAAGCCGCCGCAGCGGCGGAAATGACCAAGTATTTCAACACCAACTATCACTATATAGTGCCCGAGCTTCACGCCGACCAAACCTTCTCCATCGCCTGGACCCAGCTGTTTGATGAAGTCGAAGAAGTGAAAGCGCTGGGCTATGACCCCAAACCCTGCATTCTGGGCCCTGTGTCTTTCCTGTATTTGTCCAAAGCCTACGGCAGTGAGTTTGACAAATTAAGTCTGCTGCCTCAGCTGCTCGCCACCTATGCTGAGCTGCTGGCGCGTTTTGCCGCTCAGGGCGTGACCTGGATACAAATCGAAGAGCCTGTGCTGGCGCTGGATCTGGACGAGAGCTGGCAAGCAGCCTTTGCCAGCGCGTATCAGGCCTTTACCTGCGTGTCGGTTAAGCTGCTGCTGACCACTTACTACGGCACTGTGGCACACCATGCCGACATTATTCAGGCGCTGCCGGTGGCAGGTTTGCATCTGGACCTGGTGTCTGCCCCTGAGCAGCTGGAGGTCTTTCTGCCGAGACTTGCGCAGCAGCAGATACTGAGTCTCGGCCTTATCAATGGCCGAAATGTGTGGGCTGCGGATCTTGATTTGATTGCCGAGCGCATTGCGCCGGTTGCCAGAGATCTTGGCGAACGCCTGTGGCTCGCTACCTCCTGCTCGCTGCTGCACACACCGGTGGACCTCGATGTGGAAACCGCGCTTAAGCCTGAACTTAAACGCCAGCTCGCCTTTGCCAGACAGAAGCTGCTGGAGCTGAGAAGCCTCAATACCCTGCTGAGCTTACCCAATGGCGCAGATGCTGCTGCCATTGCCGCCGAGTGCGTAGCCCGCCGCGCTGAGCGTGCCCAGGCGGCCGATGCGGCAGTTGCCGCCAGGCTGGATGCACTCACCAATGCAGATTTTGAGCGTCAAAGCGCTTTCCCTGTGCGCCAGCAACAGCAGCAACAGCGGCTTAAATTGCCACTCTTGCCAACCACTACCATAGGCTCTTTCCCGCAGACTCCCGCCATTCGTGGCCTGCGTAACCGTTTCCGTAAAGGGGAAATCGGCGCCCTTGAGTACGATAACCAGCTCAAACAGGTGTGCCGCGATACCATCGACCGTCAGCTGAAACTCGGTATCGATGTGCTGGTACACGGTGAGGCCGAGCGTAACGACATGGTGGAATACTTTGGCGAGCAGCTCGACGGTGTCGGCTTTACCAAAAATGGCTGGGTGCAGAGTTATGGCAGCCGCTGCGTAAAACCGCCGTTGATTTACGGTGATGTGTCGCGTCCCAAACCTATGACACTCGACTGGGCCGAATACGCCCAGAGCCTCACCGACAAACCGGTGAAAGGCATGTTGACCGGGCCTGTGACCATTCTGCATTGGTCTTTTGCCAGGGAAGATATCAGCCGCGAAACCATCTGTAAGCAGATTGCGCTGGCCATACGCGATGAAGTGGCAGATCTGGAGCGCTCAGGCATCGCCATTATCCAGATTGACGAGCCGGCCTTCCGTGAGGGATTGCCACTGCGCCGTGGTGACTGGCAGGCCTATCTCGACTGGGCGGTGGGCTCCTTTAAGCTGAGCGCGGCTTGCGTGCAGGATAACACGCAAATCCACACTCACATGTGCTACAGCGAGTTTAACGACACCATTGCTGCCATTGCCGCCATGGATGCCGATGTTATCACCATCGAGACCAGTCGCTCGGCCATGGAGCTGCTGGGTGCCTTTGAAGACTTTGAGTATCCAGCTGAAATTGGCCCGGGTGTTTACGATATCCACTCGCCCAACACGCCGGATATTGAAGCCATGGCGGCGCTGATGGAAAGGGCTGCCAGGCGTATTCCGCTCCGGCAGCTGTGGGTAAATCCGGACTGCGGTCTCAAGACCCGTACCTGGGATGAGGTAGAGCCGGCCCTTCGTAACATGGTGGATGCCACCCGCGAGCTGCGTCGCCGCCTGGGCTGAGGCTTGCCGCTGAAATCAGCGACTATACTGAGGTAACAGTATCGGGGTAGCAGTTTAAGGCTGTTTCCCCGCCCCAAGGAGGCTTGCCATGAATCATGTCTACAAGATAATTGAAATCACAGGTTCCTCTACCCTCAGCAGCGACGATGCCATTCGTAATGCGGTGGCTGCGGCGGCGCAGTCACTGCATCATTTACGTTGGTTTGAAGTAGTTGAAACCCGCGGTCACCTCGAAGCGGGTGTGATAGCCCACTGGCAGGTGACGGTGAAAATCGGTTTCACTCTGGATACGCCTTAGGCGTCTCTGGGCATGCCTTTTTCGATGGAGCGTATCAGCCGTGACGTCTTGCGGCTGTCTTTTGAAAGGCCATTTTGCTGACGCTCGATGGCCCAGTGGATATGCTCTGCCACCATTTCATCGATTTCTTCATCTCTGAGCCTGGCGTTCAGGGCACTCAGAATATCACTGCTTGCTGGGGCATTGCCCAGCGCCACAGCAATGTTTCTCAGCCACCTTTTATGGCCAATGCGACGAATGGCGCTGCCTTCTGTCTGTCGTAAAAAGGTGGCTTCATCCCAGGCAAACAGGCTAAGCAATGCTGGCAACTTGAGTGGCTGGCGGATTTGAAAGTCGGCTTCATTGGAGAGCGGTGAGCCGCTGTTGACCGGGCAGGCAAGCTGGCAGTCATCACAGCCGTAGATGCGGTTACCCATTAACGGGCGGAATTCTTTCGGAATGGCGCCCTGCAGCTCGATGGTGAGATAAGAGATGCAGCGCCTGCCATCCACCACATAGGGCGCGACTATGGCGTCGGTTGGGCAACTTTTGATGCAGGCAACGCAGGTGTTGCAGTCTTCTGCGATGGGAATGTCGACGGGCAGCGGCAGGTTTACCAGCAGCTCACCCAAAAAGAACCAACTGCCCGCCTGATGATTTAGAATAAGTGAGTGCTTACCGGTCCAGCCAAGGCCTGCTTTTTCCGCCAGAGGTCGCTCTAAAATGGGCGCCGAGTCGACAAAGGGGCGAAAGTTGGAAGATGCAAAGCCACGCTCGGCAAGCCAGACATCGATTTGCTCGCCAAGCTTTTTCAGTCGGTTACGGATCAGTTTGTGATAATCACGGCCACCGGCGTAACGGGATATGTAGCCAAGGTTGGGATCGCGCAGGTTAGTGGCAAAACCTGCATTCTCTGGCAGGTAATCCATACGTGCGGCAATCACTCTGATGGTGCCGGGGTGCAGCTCCTGCGGACGGGCACGCATCAGCCCATGGGATTCCATGTAAGCCATCTCACCGTGGTAGCCCTTGGCGAGCCACTCGAGGAATTTGGGTTCTTCGGCCGAAAGGTCTGTATCCGTAATCCCAAGTTCAGCAAAGCCGAGCGCTTTGCCCCAGGCTTTGATTTGCCGGGCAAGGTCATTGAGTTGGGCATGGGATGGGGTTGAAGTCATTCGGGTAGGCCGCTGGTCAATTCCGGGCGGATAGTAGCAGTTTTTGCTTTGGGCGTCAGGCAAAGCTTTGCTGGTCTGTGGGCATTTTGGCCGCTATGCTGGGATTAAACAGAATGGTGTTAAGGATAAGGGATGCATCGATTGGGCTTTAAATGCATGTTGCTGTTTGCTGCTCTGCTGTCTGTTTCATTGGCAGCAGCGGGGGAAGTGACAGAGCCCTCGGCTCCGAGCCGGTTGCGACTGCTGACCGAGCCCTTGCCTCCCCTGAGTTATCTTGAAGGCGACAAGGCCTCGGGTTACGCAGTGGAGTTGGTAGAGCAGTTAAAGTCCCGTGTTGGCGAAGAGGCGGGCATAGAAGTACTGCCCTGGGCCAGAGCCTACAGCGTGGCGTCTCAGCTTCCCAATGTCTTGCTCTTTTCCACAGCTCTCAGAGACTCGAGACGCAGCCAATTTGATTTTGTCGGCCCCATAGCCACAGCAAGAATTATGGTTTACAAGCTGGCGACAGATACCGAAATCCCCTCCAGCCTGGATGCGGTGTCACAGCTTGGCAGTTTGGGCGTATATCGGGGGTCGCCTTCGCAGCGCATCCTCAATACACATGGGTTAAAAAACGTCGAGGTATCCAGTTATCCGTTGCAGTCTCTCAGGCAGTTGCTCGCAGGACGGGTACGCTATTGGTGCCAGGCCGATTTGGCTGTCAGTATGCTGCTGAGCCAGGCCGGTACTACTGACCTGGCTATTACTCCGTTATTCGAATTGGAGCGGGTAGAGCTGTATCTCGCGTTTTCACGGGGTACCCCAGCAGCGACTGTAGAGAAGTGGCATAAGGCGCTCAATGACTTTCAGGAAGAAGGGGACTTTGTGAGGCTTTATGAGAAGTGGTTTAACATGCCTGCGGAAAATACTTCCAGCCACATTCTCTGGCATTTGACGCCGGAAGATTAATCGTCTTTTTCTACCCGGTTACGACCATTGTGTTTGGCGCGATAAAGCGCGTGATCAGCCCGGTTAAGGAAGCTGGAAAAGTTTTTATCCCTGCTGCTGTCCAGAGTGGCGACACCGGCGCTGATGCTCATGCCAAGGCCGGAAGCGATATCTGACAAATCCGTCGTTTCTATGGTTAACCGCAGCCGTTCGGCAATTTCAACCGCCTGCTCCAACGTGGTGTGTGGCAGTAACGCCAGAAATTCCTCGCCCCCGATGCGGCCGACCAAATCGCCTTTACGCATTTGCCCAACGCTGCTTTGAGCCATGGCAATCAAGACTTTATCACCAACATCATGACCGAAGTGGTCATTGATTTTTTTGAAATGGTCGGCATCAAACAGGATAACAGACAAGGGACTGCCGGGCCTTGCGCTCCGGAACATGGCCTCGCCTTCATGGTAGGTGTGCCGGCGATTGGCAAGTTGCGTCAGGTGATCGGTAAGGGCTAGCCGTTCCATCAGTTTCGAGCGCTGTGCCTGCTTGTAGGCAAAAATAGACACAATGCTGAGGATGATGATGCCCATGACAATAATGATGAATTGCAGAAATTTATTTTCCTGCAGTATGACCATTTCTTTTTCCCGCAGACGCTGATAAGCAATCAGCTGGCGGTTTTCATTTTCAATTCTGTCGGTATCGAATCGGGTGCGCATCTCGGTGGTGCGCTGAGATTGTAGCTGACTGTCCAGTTGAGTATGGAGTGCGTTCTGTACCTCAAGGCTGTAAAACGCGTTGGCCCAGTCTTCCAGGGCTGCGTAGACCTGGCTTTTGGTGGCATAGAGCTCGGCTAGTCCACGGTTGTTTTGCACATTGCGGAAGCTTTCTTCGCCAATTTCCAGTAGTGGCAGGGCATCCTGCGGCTTACCTTCAGCGAGCAGGATTTGGGCCATAAACAGGTGCTTGAAGGCATAGAAGCCCACATGTTCAGGTTTTACATCCGGAAATGCCAACTCCAACTCGGCTTTTGCTTCTTTCAACCTGCCAAGCTTAATGAGGGTGCCGCTCATATTGACCCGGGTGGCGGCAGTATTGACAGGATCGTTTTGCGCACTCCAGCTCGCCAGTACCTCACGGTAGTAGATGAGTGCTTTATCAAAGTCTTCCAGGGTTTCGTATGCCATGGCCATTTCGGCCTTTACGCCCACGACGGCAAATTTGTCTTTGATCTCGGTGTACTTTTGCAAGAGATCTTCATAGTAACGGATGGCCGTTGCCGGGTCGCCGAAACGGCGATAACTGGTGGCGAGTTCAAGAAGATTGTATCTGGCCCAGTAGGTTAGATTGAGGCTCTCATACAGGTGTTGGGACGTAATGAGATCTTCCAGTGCGTCGGCAAAGTTGCCCTGATAAGAAAGCAGGGCTCCCCTGAGACTGCGGCTATCGGCGATGAGGCGGGGTTCTTCCGATTGATAGGCGAGGGCAACCGAGCGGTTATAGTCACTCATGGCATCGGCCATGACGCCTTTTTCCTGTAACAGCCAGCCACGGCAAAGTATTAAATCTGACTGGGTTGGAATATCGGCCTGCACCATGGGTAGCAGCAGTTGCTCGTTGGCATAATTCAGGCCCTGCTCCAGGGCGTTATCCTGGGTCAGGTCGGTAGCCCAACAAAGCGCCCGTTTCAGGCGCAGGGTGCGGGGGATGTCGTCGGTGGCAATATTCTGTTTGAGCAGTTCAATTTGATCAGAATAAGACTCAAACTGAGATGGATTGCTTTCCAGCTGGCTGAACAGCCTGTCTATCTCGTCCAGCGACAAATCCCCGGCATGCACGGGCTGCCAGAGGATAAGTAAAAAGCCGGCCCAAAGAATGGACTTTGGAAAATCAAATGTCATCTAAATCTGTTGCCAATTTGTTATTTTTTGTTCTGCGCAAATCATAACCGTATGTCATGGAGTTTCCCAGTTTTTCTTCATGCACAGCGGGAAAAACGCCAGAAAATCCAAAGCCTGCCACGGGTTTTTGCAATTGCTTTGCAGAATGTGTATAAGACGCCAACTTATGTCTCCATATTCATTTTCAGCACTGG
The DNA here is from genome assembly GCF_019457615.1 of Shewanella zhangzhouensis. Taxonomy (NCBI): domain Bacteria; kingdom Pseudomonadati; phylum Pseudomonadota; class Gammaproteobacteria; order Alteromonadales; family Shewanellaceae; genus Shewanella; species Shewanella zhangzhouensis. Next base: position 3,330,170 of record NZ_CP080414.1, on the reverse strand, counting down.
TTCCTGAACCAGAACGTTGGCTTTGCTGAAGGTTTACAGAAATTCAAGGTGTTATCATGAGCGAGATTAACGCAAATTACCGTGCATTGGCTCAACAAGTCGCCGACAAGGTCGCAGGTCGTGTTGTCGCACTCGACCGGCTCCCCGAGTCGCTGCTGTCGGCCTATCACAGTCTGTGTGATGAATTACTGGCTGATAACGACGGACGATTTACCCGTGCCTGGGAAAAGCTGCCTGACAGTGCCACCTCGCTGTTCGAGCGCAGTGTCTTCCACGGGTTCTATTTGGCCAATGCGTGGATCCAACTCAGCATCGTTGCCCGGGACATTTCTGAGCTTCAGGACACTGATGAAGCCATCGCCGAACAGGAATACAGTGGACTCTACGTGCGGGTTGCCGAGGAAGCGCTGAAAGAAAGCGTGAAAAAACTGAAAAAAGCCCGCACCGACCGAAGCATGTATAACAGCATGCGCGAGGTGATGGGCGTTTGAGTCGATGGCTGAATAAGCCACGAAGCTTACCCCATAAAAAAGCCCGGCTATGCCGGGCTTTTTCGTTAGAACGAGGTACGTTTGTAACGGCGGTACTCGGGGTACCAGAAGTTGGCCTCGATGGACTGCAGCAGCAGCTCATCAGTGGTATCCAGTGCATGCCCCTGCTCGATAGCCACCTTGGCCACGGCAAAGGCGATGTGCTTGCTGACATCGTGGATTTCTTCCAGCGGAGGCAGCAGGGGGCCTGAGCCGTCTTTTGCCAATGGAGAACACTCTGCAAGCGCGCGGCTGGAGGCCATGAGCATTTCGTTTGATACCCGGTTGGCACCGCACGCGAGTACCCCAAGACCAATGCCGGGGAAAATGTAGCTGTTGTTACATTGGGCGATATCGTAGGTCACGTCGTCCACTACCACGGGCTCGAACGGGCTTCCGGTTGCCACCAGTGCCTGACCGCTGGTCCAGTGGAGGATATCTTTTGGCGTTGCTTCAACCCGGCTGGTGGGGTTGGACAGCGGGAATACAATTGGACGGGCACAGTGGCTGTGCATGGCGCGGATGATCTCTTCGGTAAAGAGACCAGGAGCACCTGACACGCCGATGAGTACCGTCGGCTTGGCATTGTTTACTACGTTCAGCAGTGAGACATTGTCGCTAAAGTCGTCCCAGTGGTTAATGTTATCAATTTTCTGTGCCAGTTTTTGTTGAAATGGCAGCAGGTTAGGCATGTTGTCCAGCAGCAGACCCCAGCGGTCAACCATAAACACGTGGCTGCGGGCCTGATCATCACTAATGCCCTCAGATACCATTTGCGCCACAATCGCTTCGGCAATACCGCAGCCTGCGCTGCCAGCACCCAGGAAGGTGATGCGCTGATCGCTGAGCTTGGTACCAGCGGCCTGACAGGCGGCCAGCAAGGAGCCCACGGTCACCGCAGCCGTGCCTTGAATATCGTCGTTAAAGCAGCAGTATCTGTCTTTATAACGCTCCAGAATTGGCATGGCATTTTTCTGGGCAAAGTCTTCAAACTGGATCAGCACATCCGGCCAGCGGCGGTGTACGGCTTCCATAAAGGCTTCGATAAACTCGCTGTATTCTTCGCCGCCGATGCGAGGATGGCGCCAGCCCATGTACATGGGGTCTTCCAACAGGTGCGGATTGTCAGTGCCCACATCCAGGGTGATAGGCAGGGTATAGGCCGGGCTGATACCACCGCAGCTGGTGTAGAGTGACAGCTTGCCAATGGGGATCCCCATGCCGCCGATCCCCTGATCGCCCAGACCCAGAATCCGTTCGCCGTCGGTTACAACGATAATTTTCACCTTGTGACGGGTGGAGTTATTGAGAATATCGTCAATCCTGTCCTTGTTGGGATAGGAGATAAAGAGTCCCCGGTTGCGGCGATAGTTTTTGGAGAAACGCTCACAGGCCAGGCCCACTGTTGGTGTGTAGATGATGGGCATCATCTCGGCAATGTTGTTTTGCACCAAGCGGTAAAACAGGGTTTCGTTGGTGTCCTGAATGTTGCGCAGGTAGATGTGCTTATCCAAATCGTTGTTGAAACTGCGGAACTGATCGTAGGCCCTGGATGCCTGCTCTTCGATGGTTTCAATCGCGTAAGGTAACAGGCCTTCAAGGTTGAAGAATATCCGCTCTTCTTCGGTAAAGGCGCTGCCTTTGTTGATTAGTGGAGCTTCAAGAATGGCTGGACCGGCGAACGGTAAATAGAGCGGGCGTTTGTTATCGTCCATGGGCTACCTTTTGTATGCGTTTTGGGTGTGTGCTTTCTGGGCATGAAATGTGCTGTCAATAGCAAGAAGATTATCACGAAATGTGATCTTTGTAGCTTTGAGTGCGGGGGAATTTTCGCATTTTTTCATGAATGCGTGTTTTAAACGCAGGTGTGAATGTATTGAAAAAGTTAAATTAATTCACTTTGGGGCTTTTGGATGTTTACCCGCTGTTTGACTCAAATAAAAAAGCCATCGATTGACGATGGCTTTTTTGGCCTCAGAAGCTGTGTTCTTTGAAGATCACAGCCTGCTATCCGGCAGTTCAGCGACCGCGGAGGCTGATGGAGAGTCCCTTCAAAAAGTTGCGCAATAACTGATTGCCACAGGGACGATAATGGCGGTGGTCCGGGTTTCTGAAAATGGCGCCCAGTTCCGACTTGGAGAGGGCAAATCCGGCCTTGGTCAGCAGGGCTAGGATATCCTCTTCCTTAAGCTCCAGCGCAATGCGGATCTTTTTGAAGATCAGATTGTTATCCAATGGGGTTGGTGCAGGCACGCCGTCACCGGGTCTCAGTCCGCGGCGCTCGATAACCAAACCATCAAGAAACTGACAGAGTTCCTTGTCGGTGCAGGGACGAAAACCGGGTTCATCGTCCTTTTTCAGCATGGCGAGCAGGGCCTCTTCGGTTATCGGCTGATGAACCAGGGCGAAGAGTGCAACAAGTTTGCTGTCACTGAGATTCAGGGCAAAGCGCAGGCGGCGCAGAATATCGTTGTTTGTCATGGGCATCCATTAAAAGGCTATTGCCGGGCTGGGGCGATTATACCTAAGGGGCCTGCTATGGGCTAATGCTGTCTGCCTTTGCGGACTTAGGCAGGCTGGCATAACGGCGCATCAGGGCGCGAACCTCATCCTGGAAGGCAAATACCGCCTCGGGATTATTGAGGTCACCGGAGACATTCTGCAGCAACACCAGCTGCAACTGAGTTTCAGGGTAATAGAGCATCAGACTCATAAATCCCGGCAGATAACCACTGTGGCTGTACTCCAGCGGCGACTGGGCGATTTGCAGTCCAAGACCATACTCAAGTGCTCCCCAGCGATGCTGTCTTGAAGCCACCGGGGTCACCATGGCCTGATAGGCGCTATCCGGCAGCAATTGGCCACTGTGGAGCTTTTGCTGAAAATCGGCAACGCCCCTGGCCGAGCCAATCAGTGTACCTGAGGCGGCGCTGGCGGCAGTCAGCGTTAACTCTATGGCCTCACGCTGATTTGCCTTTTCATCAAAGCCCTGAACCAGACGGGGAAAAGTCTGCCGAAGAGTCTTGGTCTCGCCCGTAGCGGCTTGGATATCCAATTTGTTACTTTGAAGGAACTGATTCAAGTCAGACACCCAGGCTGCACTGTCGCCGGGATATAGGCTATTTGCCAAAAATTGATAATTGCCGTTGCTGTATTCGAATTGCCCGGGGCCATTCGATGTCAAATCAGTAAAAGGTCGATTTATACCCGAGGTGTGGCTGAGCAGCATGGCCGGGGTAAGGCGGTGTTCAGCAGGGTAGAAGGAGGGCTTTATCGACGTGCTGAGCGGCGAAAATACGGCTTTATGATGTTGGCTCAGATAAAAGCTGCTGAAGACAGGCTTTGAAATAGAGCCCAATATGAACAGGCTATCTTCATAGATTCCGTCGCCCGCCGCTTTAACAAACAACGTTTTATTCTGATGTTGAACCCAGATGACGCCTTGAAAATTGGATGAAATCTTTGCGTTCAGTGCTGTCCTGAGCTCCGTCAGCTCCTTTGCCTCTACAGCCGAAAAAAGCATTAGGCTGGTAAGAGAAAAAGTTAATTTAAATAATCCCTTAGCAGTTTTCAAAGCGAGTGAATCCTTTAATTTTTGTGCCCAGCAAGGTACTGGCAGCGCAATGAGTTGTTGTTAATGTGTTGCGATATGGTTGACTTAGTTAACAAATTGGATAGCTTGGTGGATGATCTCACCATCGGTGGCAGTCTGCAGTCGCTATCGAAAAATAACAACTATCCAAACAGCTGGGGAATGATTATGAAAGCTCAAAAATGGATTCTGAGCAGTTGTGCTTTGGCGGTAGCGTTGGCGCTGCCTTCTGTTGCTGTCGCAGCAGAAGATGGTGCAAAAGTTGAGCGTCTGGAAGTCACAGGCTCCCGCATCAAGCGAACTGACATCGAAGGCCCATCACCAATTCAATCCATTGGCAAAGAAGATATTGCCAACATGGGGTTTGATAACCTGCAACAGTTACTCGAGAAAATGCCTGCCAACGGGGCCGGTGCTTTCTCTACCCGGGGTAACAGCCAGGACTCTACCGCCAATGGCTCTGCCTCTATCAGTCTCAGGGGCCTTGGCCCGGATGCGACCCTGGTACTCATTAACGGTCGCCGCGTAGCCATCAGCTCATTTGCTGAAGGCGTGAGCAACTCCTTCGTGGACATCAACAACATCCCGGTTTCGGCCATTGAGCGCATCGATATTCTGAAAGACGGCGCCTCTGCAATTTATGGCTCTGACGCCATTGCCGGCGTGGTCAACATTGTCCTGAAGAAGGACATCGAAGGCATCGAAGTCAATCTTGGCTATGGCAGCGCGACCGGTCCGAGCTATGAAGAGCAAACCGGCAGCCTGGTATGGGGTACCAAGGGTGAAAAAGGCAATGCCTCCATCATTCTCGACTACTTCAAGAACTCCACCCTCAGCGCCGATGAAATGGGCCGTTTCGGCACAGCTAACCAAGAACCTTATGGTGGTGACGACAACCGCTCATCACGCGGTTTCCCTGGTTATTTCTATGTCGATGGCGTAAAGACCATTGACCCGGATTGCCCACCTGAAAATGCCACTGGCAGCGGCAGCTGTTTGTTTGACTACGGTCCTTATAACCTGACTATCCCAGCCGCTGAGCGTGTGGGTGCCATCGGTCAATTCGAGTATTTCCTGAATGATGATCTCACCGCTTTCCTGGAGTTTGCGGTGCAACATAACACCTCTGAAGCCGGCGGTGCTGCAACGCCACTGGACGAATCTGCAGGCTTGACCGTACCAGGTACTCACCCCGATAACCCATGGGGTAAAGATATCCAAATTGGGCGTTTCCGCCCTGTGGACGCCGGTGCACGCCGTTGGGATATCGAGTCTGACACCATGAGACTGGTTGCCGGTCTGCGTGGCACAGTTAAAGATTGGGATTGGGAAGTTTCAGCCCAGAAAGGCCGTCAGGAACAAACCCAGACCGGCGACCGCAGTCAGGGTTGGGTCCGTGTGGACTACCTGCAGCGTGAAATCGACGCGGGTCGTTACAATCCTTTCGGTGGTACCTATAACTCTGCAGACGTGATTGACGACATCACCACCAGTCTGGTGCGTCAGGGCGTTTCTCACATGACGGCATATGATGCCAGCATTACCGGTCAGGCATTCACCCTGGCCGATCGCGATGTGATGATGGCCGCGGGCCTGGAATATCGTGAAGAAGACGTGAGCGACGTACCCGATGAACAGTTCCAGCGTGGGCTGATTTTCGGTACTGAGGCCGTATCTGCCTCTGCCAGTCGCGACCAGTGGGCGGCCTATGTCGAATTCTCTATTCCTCTGGCTGACAATTTTGAGCTGCAGCTGGCGGGTCGTTACGACAATTACAGCGATTTCGGCTCTACCACCAATCCAAAAGTGGCTTTCCAGTGGGGCATCACCGACGAAATCACTGCCCGAGGTTCCTGGGCGACCGGTTTCCGTGCGCCATCACTGGCACAGATTGGCCTGGGCCCATCTGAAGAAAGTCTGTTCCTGGACGATTACTACTTCTGTGATGCCAATGGCTTGGATCGCAGTGAGTGTGAAAACCTCGACTTTGGCTTTGTCTTCTCCGGTAACCCTGAATTGGAAGCTGAAGAGTCAGAAAGCTGGAACCTGGGTCTGATTTGGGCACCAAGCCAGTCATTTGACATCGGTATTGACGCCTTCAAGATCACCCAGGACAATAAGATCGACAAGCTGGAGCCTCAGTCCGTTTACGATGCCAATTGTGGCAGCCAAAGCAGCACCATCTGTCAGCGTCTGGCTCCCATTGGATCTGACACCATGGGTACAATCGATAAGGTACTGTCCAGCTTTGTTAACTTAAGCTCTCAGGAAGTACAGGGCCTGGATCTTTCCAGCCACTACACCCTGGGCATGGATAGCTACGGCGATGTGAAGTTTGGTCTGGAGTACAGCTACCTGCACAATTTTGAAAAGGGTGATGTTGATTGGACCGGTAAGTATCGTTACCCAGAGCACCGCTGGTTGGCGACCACCAACTGGGTCATGGATGACTTCGCCGCTAACCTCAACCTGACTTATATCGGCGAGTTTGACGATTACAACGAAACCCGTACCGTGGATGCGCAGTTGCTGGTGGACATGTCAGCTTCTTACCGCTTCAGCGAAACCTTTAAATGGACTGTGGGTGTAAACAACGTTCTGGATGAAGAGCCTCCATTTGCCATTGGTGATGGCGATGGTGACCTCTACGGTTACGTGATGGCCACACACAACCCTATGGGACGTTACCTGTACACCAAGGTGACACTGAACTTCTGATAAGCTGAAGTACAGCAACAAAAACGGCATCCAATGGATGCCGTTTTTTTATGGCTCATGATATCAGGCTCATCGTTTCCACATGCCCTTTGGCGGATGAGCTGATTAAAGCGTGTTATTTCAGCTGGGCAGCGGCCCATTTGGCACGGCTTTCGCGGCTCTCGCCCAGGCCGTTTTGCTCGCGGAAGGCTTTGTAGCTTTCTACATCCAAAGGCACCAGCGTCACTTCCACTTCCAGGACCAGCTGGCATTCCTTTTTGATTCGCCATGCCGACGTATTGTAGAGCTCCGTCAGTGGCAGAGAGCTTAAAAACTCGGGGTTGTACTGGGCGTAAACCGCTTGGGTGGGGTACACCACAAAGGCTAACCGACGCTTGGGCTCTTTTTTGAACATGGCCTCGATACCATCTGTGGTATTGAGTACCTGCATCTCAATCACTTCGTCGAAATCCAGCAACTTCTTTTGTGCCAGGCCCGGCGCGTCAGCGGTGCCCGCTTCCCACGCGATGACCTCTTCTTCGCTGTGACCTGTAACAGTGCCAACCTGAGCAGGATTGAGGCCCAGTGACAGCCTCAGGTACTGCATTTCGATGCCGTTGAGGCCAATCTCTTTTGCCATGAGTGTATCCGTAATTAACTGTTCATCCAGACGTCTTCGGCCCATTCCCAGAAGGAATCCCACTGGTCTTCGGTGAAGTCGCCAAAGGCCCAGTAGTGTACCTGACCTTCCTGATCGATACAGTAAAAGTTATCGCCATTCTGACAGATGGGGATCATCTCCCGTGGCAGCCCGATTGACCAGGCGTAGGCTGCGACTTCTGACAAATAGGTATGGCTGTGAGGGTCGGCCACAGTCACGGGCTCCAGGCTGCCAACAATCACATCGCTGGCGTTAAGCAGATATTCTTTCAAATCAGCCGGTAAGGGGATGAGTATCGCTTCTTCAACGTCCAGCAGTTGGTCAAATGAAGGAAGTTCCAGTGGAACCGGAACCTGTTCGCTCATTTCTTGTAGTTGTTCGATGAGTTCATGCATTTTATGTGCTCCTTGGCATACCCGAGCGAGTATAACCATGGGATAGCACAAAAAAAAGGGCACCCGAAGGTGACCTTGATTTATCGCATTTTTTCCAACATTTTGATGGCTGTCCTGCGATGGATATTGCCCGATTTTCACACGCTTTTCGGGAGCCAATAATAGCTGGCATCGCCTCGTGTATTGGTTTCAATGCGAAGAGGCACCAGATGCTGTGTTAAAGCTCTGGTGCCGACATCTATTACCAGATCTTCACACGCTTTTCAGGTGCCAGATACATGGCATCACCTTCCTTCACGCCATAAGTGCTGTAGAACTCAGGCATGTTGGACAGAGCACCCAGGGCACGGAACTTGGCGGGTGAGTGAGGGTCTGTGGCCACGCGGTTACGCAGTGCCTCTTCCTTCATCTTGGCGCGCCAGATTTGGGCAAAACCGATAAAGAAACGCTCATCACCGGTCAGGCCGTCAATTACAGGCGCCTCTTTACCATGCAATGACATCTTGTAAGCCTTGTAAGCGATGGTCACGCCGGACAGGTCACCGATGTTTTCGCCCAGGGTCAGCTCACCGTTTACGTGCAGGTCATCAAACACCTGATAGCCGTTATACTGCTCAATCAGTGCCTTACCGCGGGCGCTGAACTCTTTCAGATCCTGCTCGGTCCACCAGTCACGCAGATTGCCTTCACCGTCGAACTTGGCACCCTGATCGTCAAAGCCATGGCCCATTTCGTGGCCAATTACGGCGCCGATACCGCCATAGTTCACTGCATCGTCAGCTTCCATATTGAAGAAAGGAGGCTGCAGAATAGCGGCTGGGAACACGATTTCGTTCATGGTTGGGTTGTAGTAGGCGTTCACGGTTTGTGGGGTCATGTGCCACTCGTCGCGATCGATAGGGGCGCCCAGCTTGGCCAGATCTTTCTCATGCTGCACCGCAGCGGCACGTTTGGCGTTGCCCACCAGATCGTCGGCCTTGATGGTCAGCTTGCTGTAGTCTTCCCACTTGTTGGGGTAACCAATCTTGGGGTTGAACTTGGCCAGTTTGTCCTTGGCGGCCACCTTGGTGTCCGGGCTCATCCAGCTCAGTTCATCGATGCTCTTGCCATAGGCGCCACGCAGGTTCTCTACCAAATCCTGCATGCGAGCCTTGGCTTCAGGGGTAAAGTGATGTTTCACGTAGACTTTACCTACCACTTCACCCAGCATGCCGTTCACACTGGCCACGGCGCGTTTCCAGCGAGGCTGCTGCTCGGCCTGGCCGTTCAGGGTCTTGGAGAAAAACTCGAAGTTTTCCTGATCCAGAGCTTCGGTCAGCTGGCCGGCGGCATGGGTCAGAGTTTGCCATTGCAGGTAGGTTTTCCAGGTAGCCAGGTCTTCATTTTTCACCAGCGCATTCAGGCCTTCGATAAAGCTCGGCTGGTTGATGATGATATCGCCCTGCTTGTCTGCACCCAGTGTGGTGAGGTACAGCTGCCAGTTGATGTCCGGTGCCAGGGTAGCAAGCTCGCTTACCTGGAACTTGTTGTAAGTCTTGGTGCTGTCGCGAACATCAACCACATTCCAGTGGGCGTTGGCGATGGCAGTTTCCAGCTTGAGTATGGTTTCGGCCGCGGCTTTACCACCGGCGAGACCGGCCAGTTCGTACATCTTTTCGATATGGGCCTTGAATGCTTCACGGATGTTGACGAAGCGCTCTTCTTCGTTGAAGTAGTAGTCTTTTTCAGGCAGGCTCAGGCCATACTGCCACAGGTGGGTGGCGTAACGGCTGGAGTCCTTGGCATCCACATCGATGTAGAAGGCCATTGGGGTGCCACCGCCGATGATTTGGCTGTGGGCAAAGAATTTTACCAGGTCATCTCTGGTCTGGATGGCGGCAATGGCATCCAGCTCTGGTTGAATTGGCGTAATACCGAGTTTATTCAGGGTCTCTACGTCCATGAAGGCGCGATATTGGTCGGCCACTTTCTGCTCGTCAGTGCCTTCTTTCAGGTTTGGCGTCGCAGCAACCTCATCGATGATGGCTTTTACGTCATCACGGGATTTTTCACGCAGATCGTAAAAGGCGCCAGTGCTGGTGCGGTCACCGGGGATTTCGGTGTTTTTGTACCAGGTGCCGTTAACATAATCGAAGAAGTCGTCCTGTGGGCGTACACTCTTGTCGAAGTTGGCAAATTCAATCCCTGAGCCCAGAGCCTTGGCAACGGCTTCAGCGGCTGCGGTTTTGGCAACTTCAGGGGCCTTGGTTTCGGCAGCTTTTTCCTGATTACAGGCGGTCAAACCCATGATGAGCGAGGCACACAATCCCCCGATGAGTACTTTTCTCATTATATTTTCCTTGGTTGTTTCGCCTCCGGTGAATACAAAAAGGGTATTTTATCCGGTAAACAGGCGGTTACTGTGCTTGTGGTCGTGCGTTATGTTAAAGCTTTTGACTGAATGTAAACAAGCGAAAGGCGGGATAACTTTTGCACGGGTTGTAAGCAAATCTGTCAGCATTGCCTTTTGTGGTGCGCTGGGCATAATGACGGCGCATTGACAGGGTAGGACCGAATATTGTGAGACTGGATAAATACCTCGCCGAAACCACGGAACTCAGTCGTGGTCTCGCCAAAAAAGCCATCAATAGCGGCGATGTCAGCTGCGATGGCGTTGTCGTTAAAGACCCGGCATTCAAGGTGCCCAAGGGCGCACATGTGTGTTTTCAGGGGGAAGCGCTGGAGCTGACAGGCATTCGCTACCTCATGCTGCACAAGCCGGTTGATACCATCTGTTCTACGCAGGATGAATATTATCCATCGGTGATCTCGCTGCTGGACATTGCCCGCCCAGACAAGCTGCATATTGCCGGGCGGCTCGATGCTGATACCACTGGGCTTGTGCTTATAACAGATGATGGCCACTGGTCTCATAAGGTCACTTCGCCTAAGCGAGATTGCGCCAAGCGCTATCGGGTAATATTGGCAGAACCCCTCACCGCCGATCTGATTGATACCTTTGCACAGGGTCTGCAGCTTAATGGTGAAGATGGCCTGACCAAACCCGCCAAGCTGGAGATCCTTGGTGATACAGAGGCACTGCTCAGCATCACAGAGGGCAAGTATCATCAGGTTAAAAGGATGTTTGCCGCTGTGGGCAATAAGGTGGTTGGCCTGCACCGTGAGGCCGTGGGTGCCATCGAACTGGACCCAGAGCTTCTACCCGGCGAGTGGCGTTATTTGACCGAAGCAGAAATCGCCTCAGTAAAATAGTGGCAGGAAAATTGAGAACCTCGGTCAACGATAGCGACCGGAACAGCAAAGAAAAAGGGCCTTCAATGAAGGCCCTTTTCAGTTTTAACCGATACCCATCAGTACCTGCGACGACCCAGACCGAGTAGGCCCAGCAGCGCAAGACTCAGGAAGCCCAGGCTACCGCCACCGTCGTTGTTGGCTGGCGGTGTGGGTGTTTCAGGAGCCGGCGGCGTTGGTTCGACGCCATCTGAGTTAACCGTCAGCATAAAGCTGGTGCTGCTGGCGTCATCAGGGTAGGCCAGGTCGTACACGGTCACTGTCACTTCAGTCGTGCCGTGCCAGTCGGCATCCGGCGTGATACTGATAGTGGAACCGCTGTCGCCACCACTGGCGCTGCCGCTGATATGCTCACCGGTGACCTTGATACCGTTGCTGGTCCCATTGATATCGTGATAAGTCACCTCGATACCTTCCAGCGTCGTGTTTTCGTCCATCTCTTTATCGCCAATGGCAATCAGTGTGATGTTACCGGGGGCCTTGATATTTTGGCTCACGGTCACCGCCTCCGAGTCCTGATATTGGCTGGTTACCGTCACGGGGTTATCCTTGCCCACCGCGGCCGAAGACACACGTACCTGGAATTGCAGGGTCAGGGCCGTTTGCTGCGGACCGCGATAGTCGGCGCACACCACAGTACCGTCTTTCACCTTTTCATCCACGTCATTGTAGGCGAATCCATCGTTGAACCAGCCGGTAATGGGGCCAAAGGTGTCACGCTCGGTGTTGTAACCGTGCAGACCAATAGAGCCCAGACTGTCGTTATGGGTACGTATGGTCTTGTAGGCGAAAATCACCTCAGGAGCGCCTTGGGCGAAGTCCAGCTCGGTGGCAATAATGGTCTGGATATCGAAGAAGGCATCGGGATCCGGATTATTGTTACCGCTCAGGAACGCCATCCACTCCTTACCACCGCGCCACTGGAACAGATAGTGTTTGTCGGTGATGGCGGCCCAGACATCGTCTGTCCATTGACCCGTCATCCAGTCGAAGCTGGTTTCCGGCATCATCACGTCGCCGCGCCACAGTGGGGCTACCATGGTGTCGGGGAAGGTCTGGAAGTTGTCATCAAATGCGACAATCATGTTCCAGAATTCGGGCATGGGGTCGAATTTCACATAACCGAAGGGTGAAATTTCCAAGATGTCCTGACCGTATTCCGCTGGCATACCATACAGTGGCACTTCCGGCAGGCCATTGGCCGACAAGGGAATGCTGAGGTACTGGTTGGAGCGTCCCGAAATACCAAGCGGCATCATGAGATTGGCCATATTGTAATAAGTCGGGTCATCGCCATAGGGCACTTTACAGCTGGCATCGGTCTCATTGGTGGTAAACACATAATGAGGTGCGATATCCGCACTGGAGGCCTGGGTCGCGGCAATCGTCAGTGTCTGGCCATCAATGGTCAGCCCCTCGGCATAGTTTCCTATACCACCAATGCTGATGCTGTCTTCCAGCAATGTCAGACCCGGTGCCAGCTCAGTACTGATGGTAAAGGCGCGCTCGCCGCCCTGAAGATTGGGCGCCAGGTTCACGATGACATCCACCAGGTCGCCTGCTTTGGCCGCGTCCTGACTGGTGCTGATTTCAGTGTCTGTACCCTTGTGAGTCAGCTTGACACCAAACTGACCGAGGTTATCGCTGTTATAAGCATCGCTGCCGATACCCGCATAGCCATAAAACACATCACCCTCTTCGGCGCCATCGAGCTGATAGTTCAGCTTCATTTGAAATGGCTCAAGTCCATCACTGCTGGCAGGGCCTTCGATGGTCAGATTACCCTTGTCATCACTGCCTACCAATGCCAGCGCCAACTGGAAGCTGTCCTCGTTGTTCTGCAGATCCTCGTAGTCATATTTGAGGTTGGAGGCATAGGCCCAGTAGCGGCCCGGCACAGGATCGTTGATGGCACAGTAGTCGTGATAGTCGACCCGGGAGAAACACAGGGCTTCATCGGACCATTGGATGTCTCCATCGCCATTGATATCCATACCCATGTCGATGGAAGCAAAGGCATTGGTATCCGCTTTGATGACTTCGAATACCAGTCGTTTAGTGCCTTCGGGAACATCGAAGAAGCGAACAAACTGGCCGTCGGCCTCACGCTCGGCACGGCCAAAGAAGGTGTCCCTGGCTTCAGAACGCTTCATTTGCCAGTCGATGCGCTCAGCCTTGGTCAAACCAAAGACGCTGGAGTTAAATGACTGGATTTCACCTGGCTGTACCGGTGCCGACAGCACATGCCCCTCGTTACGATGGATGGTGGCTGATACTTGCTGTGGCAGCTTATCGTTGGCAAAGCGCATGCCCACGGGCAGATGTTGTACAGGCATCTCAGTGTTGCTTGGGGTCAGGATGACGTCGCCCGTTAGCTGAATCTGCGAACTGTCGGCGCCGGGCGCCTGAATCTCCAGTACCTTGGCCTTGAGAACTATGGCTTGAGACTCACCCTTTCTGAGGCTGAATTCCTTAGGGAACACATCCAGCTCCAGCATTTCGGCGCCTTCAATGTCGTGGACTATCGACTCGGCAGTCCAGCTGCCATCACGAGTTGCTGTGACAACCCGCATCAGGCTGCAGCTCCCGGCGCAGCTTTCATGGTAGAAGTAGGGCACGTTCAGGGTGTTCACTGTGCCGCCATTCCTGGGGTTGGCTGCACGGTAGTTGTCACCGGTTTCGTCCATCAGCAGCCCAGCCTTATCGGCGCGGGCGACATTGATAACGCCGCTTCCCGCATCGGCATTACCTGCCTGAGCAGTGGGCGCGAATGGTGCGAAGTCCTGCGAGCGGGTTACCCCTTTGGTGCTGGCAGTGGTCATAAGCGCAGACTGGATTTGAGCCGGTGTCCAGTCCGGATGGCTTTGCTTGAGCAGTGCCATAGCGCCCGCCACATGGGGCGATGCCATTGAGGTGCCGCTGATGGCTGCGTAATCGGCGGCACCCGGCGTGGTGCTGAATGGCATATCATCGGCCCAGGCGGCAAACACATTGACACCCGGTGCAGCCAGGTTGGGTGACATGACTTCGGGATTTTCAAGATTGGGGCCCCGAGAGGAAAAATCGGCTACGTAGTCTGCAGTGCCCTGTTTCGCCAACACCTCTGAGGCCGCGATAGTCAGCTGGTGGCCACTGCCGGAAGCCAGCCAGTCCTGCAAGCCAAAATAGCCGGTTTGATAAGTGCCTTCCCAGCTTTCGATATTGATGTGAATACCGGGAATGACATAGGGGTCGTTGACAATACTGTCACCCCAGTTGGTGTTGTAGAGGATAAAGCCACCCGCACCTCCAAGGGCTACATGTTCGGCTTTCAACACCCGGGCGATATCACCACGGGCACAGACTACGATGGGGGCTTTATCGAATGGGGTGCCGTTGGGGTCCATATCGAAGAAGCCCGCCGGGAAGGGGTCGTTACACTTGGCGTATTCGGCACCATAGGCCGCAGCCTCAACTACTGGGCCTGTGTAGGCTCCGGAGATCCCGGCACCGTTAATGTCTGCCAGAGGCTGATCGCCGCCCTGGGCATTGGTGGTCTTTTTACCTTCGATGACAATCTCACGACCATGGGTGGTAGCGGCAACAGACGTCAGCCACGGAGACAGGTGGTCGATGGCACCGCGGGCCTGACTCGCGTACATGGGGGAATAGGAGTTACCGGCTGATGCAGACACGGAAATGCCGGACTCGCGTGCAGCAAGAAAGGCCATTTCCATCGGGTCTTCCCAGGGGAAACGGCCGAAGGTGGCGCCAATGGAGTAGTTGATGACATCCACACCGTCTGCGATGGCATCCTCAATGCCCGACAGTAACGCAGAGCCCGGACAGCCGTAGAAGGCGTTGCCGTAGGAGCCATCACCGGGGAAGCACACCTGATACATTACCACGTTGGCATGGGGGGCAACGCCTGAAATCGAGGCGAACTTGAGCCCGGTACCTATACCATCGCCACTTTCGCCCAATCCAGGAACCACGTGCTCAACATTGTGTAAGGTATTGCCCGCTGCAGTAGATGCCGTGTGGGAGCCATGACCATTATAGTCCTCACCGTTGGCCGGACGTTTGGGGGTACTCACTTCCCACCAGGGAAGCTCGGGTTGGAAGCTTGGGTCCAGATAGCTGTCGGTGATAGCCGCATAGGAACGGACGCCGATAAGCTTGTCGTTACACATGCCGGCAAATTCTGGCTTTTCACAGTCGCCGACATAGTGGCCTTCACCCCAGGGGTTAGTGTGGCTATAACCATCATCACCGGTGGCGGCAAAGGCGCGATGATCGCTGTTGATACCGGTATCCAGCACCCCAACGATAATGCCTTCGCCCTTGAAGCGATCACTGGAGGTTTCACCGGTCCAGAGTTTGTCGGCTCCAATGTGCTTTGGGCCCACATCGGTGTGCAGCTCGTAGGTTTGCTCCCGGGTAACACTCAAGACCTGTGGCAGCTCGGCGATACGGGCTGCTTGCTCCTGCGTCATGCGCATTGCCATACCGTTAAAGGCTAACTGGAAGCTTCTCAGCAGCTTGGTATCGCCCGCAACCGAGCGCATGCTGCTCATAGCTTGTTGCTGCTTGTCTTCGAGATAATTGCGGTAGCTCTGTACAGGCTGGCTTTGCAGATCCAGCTTATCGTGTTTGAACAGGCTGAGACTGGCCGGGATCCGGTTTTGGCGCGGGGAGGTGGCTTGCAGGCCGGCGATCCCCCCTTGATATAGGCTTACCGGACTGTCACTCAGGCGGATGATGTAGTTTTGTTCGCCCGTCAGTCCCTGTTCGAAGGCAAAGGGAAGCTTGTCAGTGCCAGGCAGGGTAATGGCACGGTGAACATTTCGGCCATTGCTGGTGCGGTTGGCCTGAATAGCGTTTCCACTGAGTCTGTCTTTGTTTTTATTGGCATTGAACTGTTTGATTTGCTCCGTCATTTCCAGGGGGCGGGGCGTTTGCGTCAGGGGACTGGCGGCACTCACGGCTGCCGAGCCTGCATACATGGCCGCAAGGGTCATCATGCTAATCTTGCTGAGTTTCATCGACTATTCCTTCTTATTGTTATGAAGAACGTGCGCAGCGTTGTTTTCTGCCGTTGAAATACTTGCTGGCTCGATGAAGTGGCGTCCAATGCGTAATAGGGTATGGCGCAATGCATAAAAGCTATTGCTGAAATACCGCCCTGCAAAATGTTAATCAAATGTTCTTTCTCATCATGGTCTTAATCGATGCTTGTTCGATTTGCTACATTTTGGCTCGTTATAAATCAGTTACCTATTGATACATTGCTACATTTGTTAAGCATTGGTGATACAAAGTGTAAATCTCATTTGCTTGTGGCCGATGATGGGATTGCATAGATTGGGGGCGCTATTCCAATAAAAATAACAGCCGCTACAGGCTGAATTCATCCCAATCGGGGACTGTATGGAACTACGACATTTACGGCATTTTTTGGTATTGGCTCAGATCAAAAACTTCAATCAGGCGGCAAATAAGTTAAATCTGGCTCAGCCTTCTTTGAGCCGTTCTATTCAGCGAATGGAAGAGTTATTGGGGGTTCAATTACTTGAACGCCATGCAAGAGGAGTGGAGTTGACCCGTTTTGGCGAGTTGGTGCAAAGCCGTGGCAGTCAAATCGTGGTGGAGCTCGAGTGTCTAAACCGCGAAATACGCTCGTTGAAGGGAGTTAATCGGGGAGAATTGGTGATTGGCGCCAGCCCCATACCATCGGCACATATGTTGGGGCCTGTCGTTGGGCGCTTTATCAGCCAATACCCGAACGTTAATGTCGAACTGAAAATCGATGGATGGAGAAAGCTCAGGGAGCGTTTGCATCTGGGGGGCTTGTCCTTCTTCATCGCAGAAACCCAAATCACCGGATTG
This sequence comes from Shewanella zhangzhouensis, assembly GCF_019457615.1. Taxonomy (NCBI): domain Bacteria; kingdom Pseudomonadati; phylum Pseudomonadota; class Gammaproteobacteria; order Alteromonadales; family Shewanellaceae; genus Shewanella; species Shewanella zhangzhouensis. The sequence continues at coordinate 3,313,136 of NZ_CP080414.1, read as the reverse complement.
GATCAGGACCCGGATCTTGGCATCATCCCACTACCGCCTTTCCAAGTGGTGTTTTGTGCCAGGCCCCAGCATCCGCTTTTGGCGAGAATGGGATTGGGAAGTGCAGATTTGGGACGGGGTGGACTGTCCCTGTCCCTGTCCAGTCTCGCAGACTACCCCTTGGCTGTGCCTCGGGAACTGCCCGAACATGTGGCCGGTTTATTTGGCAATCTGTTCAGCCAGGAGCTGCGCGAACAAGCAGGGCTGCTGCGTTTCGACCAGTTTGGCAGTATCAAGTCGTCATTGGCGGCATGCGATTTGATTGCGTTGACGCCTGAACTGGGGATCACCGAAGAGCTGAAAAGTGGCTCGCTGCAGATATTGCCTGTGATAGATATGCCCGTCATCAAAGCCAATTTCAGCGTGGTTTATTGCCGCAGAAGAGGGCTGGATGAGCTGGCCGCTGCCTTTGTGCACTCTCTTGAGGCCTCGCTCATCCACGAACGTCACTGATTTATTCCACTGTTAACTTGCCGCTGAGGGTTGAGAGCTCAATCACGCCCTTGCCGCTGCCGAGCACCATATTCAGACTGCTGCCGGGGCCGTATTTTGGCTTTTCAGGGGCTTGGTTGGTCAGGCCGTTATGAATTTTGCCGCTTGGGCCTCCGTTGATGGCCACCCGGGCATCGGCATCGCCAAGCAGTTTGACCGACACATCACCGCTGACCGATTCACCCGACACTTTTACATCGCCTTTAAGCGTGAGTTCGGCATCACCACTCACGGCGTTATATTGCACGCCATGGGCGTTTGGCAGCGTCGCTTCGGTATCACCGGATACCTGCTCGATACGCACTTTTTTTGTCTGGTTATTGAGCCGAATATCACCGCTGACAGATTTGTAGCTGGCGTCATCGCTGGTGGAGTTATTGTCCTTGACGGTGCCCGATACAGTTTCAATTTTCACCGTGCCACTGAGATCCGCGGTTTCCACTTCCCCTGAAACAGTATTGACGCTGACCTTGCCTCCCAGGCGGTTTGCTTTGATGTCGCCTGAGACTGTGCCCAATCCCAAATCGCCTTCCAGCCCCTGGACCCGATAATCCGCAGAAACCCCCTCGGCGTTTAAGGTCAGTTTGGCTGGCACCTTGATAACCAGTATTGAGCCCTGATTTTTCTTGCCCTGGTAGCTTTTTGGCAGCTTGTCTTCCAGCAGAATACGACCACCCTGATTTTCAAAAACCAGGCCTTCGCTGAGCTCATCGAGCGTACCTTGTACCTGAATTTTATTTTGGTCCCAGGGGCTTATTTCCACTTCGCCGCGCTGAACCCTGATATCCAACACCACCTGCTCGCCAACATCCAGGCTTTTATCAATTTTTTCTGCGGCAAACAGTGGGCTTGCGAGCAGGCACAGCAGCGACAGTGAGTACAGTGTTTTCATAGGGTGTCTCCTTGTGTGGCGCCGGCTGGCAGCCTTTGACCCTGGGTTAAAAGTTCAATTTCGCGGCGCTGGACCCAGAGCCAGAGCTGCCAAAGTTGCTTATCCTGTGGGTTAGCCTTGAGCGAGCTCAAAATAAGCCGCGCGGCTTCCCGCAGCTCTTTCAAGCCCGCTTCCACCGGCTCTTGATATCCCACCCGCAGCCAGGCGTTGCTGGATGATTCAGCAAGTGAGGCCACTTCCTGACGGTGGGCGAGCTCGATACTTTCTATTAGCGGCAACAGGCTGTTATCCGCCTCGGGCGGATTGTCAGTGGGTAGCTGCGGTACCAAAGCCAGCAGCAGTGCCGCAGCCACGGCAGTTGGTACGTACCAGGGCAGTCTTCGCGGCCGATTTTCGTTTCGGTCTTCCCCTGCCGTTGTTGGCTGTGGGCGGTCGAGCCTTGCGGCAATGGTGGCCCAGTTGGCGTCGGGCGGCGTCAGCTCTTTGGGGGCATTGGCAATGAGTTTATCGAGGCGTTCGTCGGCTGTACTGGTCATGACAGCATCTCCTTCATCAGTTCCCGCGCCCTGTGGTAATGAGCCTTGCTGGTGCCGGTGGATATACCGAGCAGACTGGCCACTTCCTCGTGGGAAAAACCTTCCACGGCAAATAGCACAAACACCAGCCGGGCACGCTCCGGCAGCCTGACTATCAGGCGGTCGAGCAGCAGACCATCGTCATGTTGGCAGTGCTCTGGTGCATCCTGTATTTGCCAGTCGGGCACTATTCGGGCCCAAAAGCTGCGATGTTGCTTGAGGGTGCTTAGTGCCTGATTAAGGGCCAACGAGTAAAACCAGGTGCCAAATTGGCTCTCACCACGAAACTGCGGCAGCTTGTGCCACAGGCGAACAAAACTTTCCTGCAATATTTCATCGGCAAGACTCGGTTCGCCGCCAAGACGCAGCGCCAGCGCATAGATCCGTTTATGGTGGCGCTGGTACAGGGCTTCAAAGGCGCTTTTATCGCCCTGTGCCGCTTGTTGCGCCAGGCTGACATCATTCACGTCTTGTGATTGCAACTTGGCCTGCTGTGGTATTGGGAGCACCTTGGGTTCCATCGGTCCTTGTATGCTTAATAAGACAGATGTCCAAGATAGAAAGGTTTAGTGGGGATGCAAGATTTTTTGCATCCCTTGTAACTCATTGTTCCTGAAGCACCTTGAAAACCAGTCTTGCACCGGCCAGGTCGGCCAATGCAGAGCCCACACTCTTGAACAGCGTGATGTCGGTGTCGCTCAAGCGTCCCTGCACTGAGCCCTGACAGAGTTCTGACAGCTCAGCTTTCACCTCATCCAGCGAAAAGCGTCCCTCTGACACAGGTATCAAGAGCTCACCGGCTTCATTAAAGACGTTGAGCCGTGAATCGACATAGACGTGGGCGTTGGCGATGAGGTGGGTATCGCATTCGCGACAGTCTTTGTGGTGATTGCCGACAAAGTCAGTGTGGGTGCCGGGCGTGACCCATTCTCCGGGAAAGAGTGGGGTCGGGGATCCGGTGGCGCAGCTGATGATGTCGGCCCAGGGCACATCTACTTGCAGCGCATCTGCGGCCGTTACCTCAATATCGGCGCGCTGCGCCCTGATAGCGGCAATGGTCGTGGCGACCTTTTGCGGGTTTCTCCCCCATACGCGGATTTCCGTGATGGGACGTACGCTGGCGTGGGCCAGTGCCATATAGGTAGCCAGATTGCCTGTGGCGCACAGCAACAGTTTTCTACTGTCTTCGCGGGCGAGGAAGCTTGCTGCCAGCGCGGAGATGGCAGCAGTGCGCCAATAGGTGACACTGGTGCCGTCAATCAAGGCCTGTGGTACGCCTGTTGCTCTGTCGAATAGCAATATTTGCGAGTACAGGCTCTCACACCCAGGGTTTTTAACTGGATTGTCAGGTAAGTAGGTAAAGGCTTTTACCGCAATGCTTTCTTCATCCCAGGCTGGCAACAGGGCAAAGGCGTGCTGATTGTCGGCAGTGTCCGACAGCGCGTACACCTGGCGCTGGGGCATGGTGAATGGGCGGCACAGTTGTTGCTTTAGCGCTGCGACAAGGGTTGGAAACGTCAACTTTTGTTGCACTTGGTTGCCATCGATGATTTTCATACTGATCCAGATAAAGTTAAATAATGGGATATTGTATGCAGTTTTATGGGGGCAAGTAAACTCATTGAGACTGATCCGGATTCTGGTGAGGGCTGTTAAAAAGTGATTAAAACTCATGGAGTTTTTAGCATTTGCAGCCAATACTCATAAGGATGTCTTCAATCAGAAGAATAATCGACGTGTGACTCTTTTGTGACCCTTAAGGTGCAGTTACCAAATAGACGCCAAGGGGGCTACAGTTATTAAAGATCGCTACATGGGGAAAGTAACATGCTCATTCGTCAAAAATTAATGCTGAGCGCAGCGTTGTCGATCGGTGCCCTGGTGGCGATGTTCGGTTTGCAGCTGTATTCCGGCAAAACTCAGGTTGAGTTGGCGTTGGCCGCTCAAACGGTTGTTGAGCTGGAAAGGGATATGCTTGAGCTTCGCAAGGATGAGAAAGATTTTTTAACCCGCAGTGATATGGCGTATGTACAGGGACACGCCCAGCACGCAGCAGAGCTGAAAAACAAGCTGAGCACTATCAGTCAAGTCTTTGAAGAATATGATATGCCTCTGGCGCCTTTAAATCGGTTTGAGAGTTTGTTGGGTCAATACCTGACACTGTTTTCCGAGGTGGTAACGCTTCAGCAGCAGATTGGCTTGACCCCCAAGTCGGGCTTGTATGGCCAGCTCAGAGAGGCGGTACACAATGTGGAAACCTTACTGAAAGAACACAATAAGCCAGAGCTGGCAGTACAGATGCTGCAACTGCGGCGCAATGAAAAAGATTTTATGTTGCGCCGTGACGCCAGTTATCTGGAGAAGTTTCAGCAAACGCTGCGCAGCTTTGACAGCACCCTTGATGGTTCCGATTTAAGTCCGGATGTTGCCGATGAAATCCGTCGTCTGATGACGGATTACCAGGTTAATTTCGAAGCCTTGTTTAACAAGGAAAAGGAATTTGGTCTGGGTAAAGAGGACGGCAAGATGGGCGCACTCAGAACCGTGATAGACCAGGCTGAGCAGGCGACCGAGGAAATCGCCGGTATCATCCAAACCCTGCAAAGCCGCACCCGCTCCATTGTGCAATTGATGGAGGCCAGTCAGCGCCAGGGCGGAGAAAGCGCTGAGCAGGCAGCCAGTGCCGGTACCATGTTGGCGCAGATAAACCAGGATGTGACCAACATTATGGACATGAGTACCCAGATAGCCGCGGCTATCGAAGAGCAAAGTTCGGTGGCGGCAGAGGTGAATAAAAACGTAGTAGTTATCAGGGACATCGCCGAAGAGTCCTCCCATGCGGCTATGGCGAACGCCAAAGCGTCTGACGATGTGCGGGAGCGGGCCGAGTATTTACAGAGTGCAGTTAGCCAGTTCCGTGTGAGTTGAGTAATAACGCTGTGAGAAAGCCGCCGAAAGGCGGTTTTTTTTCGGACAAATGCCAGGTGCGGGGCTAAGCTTAAATGAAGCTTCATCCGGGGATATTTGTATGCGGCTCAATCATTTCAATATGTTGCTCGGCACCTTGGTTACATTGGCCGCCTTTGTAACATCGTTTCTGATCCACGGCCTTTTTATTCGCCCGGGATTGATGAGTGAGGTGCGGGATCAGCAGTTGATGGAGGTAAAAGCCCTTAAAGCGGGCATGAATTTTTTCAGCCAGCCTCTGTCCACCTTTAGCCATGATTACGGTGTTTGGGATGAGATGGTGGCCTTTCTCCAATCTCCCGAACCTGAGTTTATCGAATCCAATCTTTATGATGATGCCTTCGTTGCCGCTGGTATGGATGGCGCCTTTTTATTTGATACCAGCGGAAAACTGGTATGGGGATATCAGGGGGTGCCGGGGCTGCTGCCGGATAGCCTTGAGTCGCAGGCGACCTGGATTGGTCCTGTATTGCCCGATACTAAAGCTGTGAGTGCTGAGGTCGCCAGTACTCGTCGGGGGCTAATCCGTTACGGAAGTAAGGTGATGTTTTTCAGTAACAGCAATGTGTTGCCAAGCAATGGCCATGGTGAAGTAATTGGCAGTTTTATGGTTGTTCGCCTGATAGATGTCTCACTCACGGATATGCTCAAGCAATTGACTCTGGTTGAGTCCAGTCTGTCTCTTGCTAATCCCAGGCTTCATGGACGCTTGCCCATTCTGGAAGATCCCATACACCTCGATGAGGTAGCTCAAAGTCATCAATGGCTGGTGAAGGATGTGTTTGGCGCGCCTGCGCTGGTGATGACAGTTCAGCATCACAAGAGTGAAATCCCCTCGTTTATTTCCCGTGAATCCATGTTGATTTTTGCCACTTTTATGGTGGTAGTGCTGCTGGGCTCAGTGCCTCTCTCGCTGTTTGTATTGACTCCCCTTGGTAATATCAATCGGGTGCTGGTGAAAATGACGACCCGGGGTCGACTCACCAAAATTAACCAATCCTTTTTTATCGATGAGCTGCACAGGCTGACTGGCTCATTTAACCAGTTGGCAGAAATGCTGGAGCGGCATCAAAACTATCTGGAATCGCTATCCTTCAAAGACCCGCTGACCGGCATTGCCAATCGTCGGGGTTTGGAGGCGTTTGCCGCCAGGGCCCATCAGGAGTGGTTGGATGGTAAGGGGGCTCTTGGATTTCTGATGGTTGATGTGGACGAGTTTAAACAATATAACGATACACAGGGCCACACAGCGGGTGATAAAGCCTTGCTCTCGGTCGCCCAGACACTACTGATTGAATGTCGGCGCAGGGGAGAGCTGGTCACCCGCTTTGGTGGTGAAGAGTTTTGTGTCGTGGTTCATGGCGACGATACCCTGCAAATGGAACGTTTGGCAGAGCGGATGCTGCACAGGGTGAGAGAGCTTGCCATTACCCATCCATCCGGCCAATTTGGTTACATTACTATCAGTGTTGGTGGTGTTCTCTTTGAGCACTACGATCCCCAGTTTGCCAATACATCCTGGCAGGATATGTTGGTCATGGCGGACAAGCAGCTGTACCTGGCCAAATCAGAGGGTCGCAACCGAGTGTGTGTCCGCTTTATGCAGGCAGCCAGATTGATGAAAACGGTAGGGTAAAACAAATCTACAAGGGGGAGGCGTTGTGAGACGCCTCAGTAACGGCAACCGGGTTGCGGTTTGGTTATGATATAAGACGGTGTATTTCAGCTACACACCGTCTACTTCGGCCGCAGGTCCCTTTTACTTTTTTCTTGCCCGGACCTTTTTCACATGCCTTGACAAGAGGCCTCAAGCACAAAAGTCACCTAAAGCACAAAAGTCCCCACCTGGGCTCGCATGTGTCCTGCCAGCTGTGCCAGTTGATTAACTGCCTCGCTTAAATCGTTTGCGGCCTGAGTCGATTCCTGGGCTATATCACTGATGGCGATGATGCTCTGATTGATGCTTTCAGCGACGCAACTTTGTTCGTCGGCGGCGGTGGCTATATGGGTGTTGAGTTGGGTTATGCTGTCAACACTCGTCACTATGTCCTGCAGTGCGCTGCCAGCGGCGTTGGTGCTTTGGTTGGCATTGTCTACCTGGGCAATGCCTTGTTCCATGGAGGATACTGCGCTTTTGACCCCTTGCTGTAAGGATTCAATCATGGACTCAATTTCCCGGGTCGATTCGCTTGTGCGCTGAGCCAGGGTTCTAACTTCATCGGCCACCACGGCAAATCCGCGTCCTTGCTCACCCGCTCTTGCTGCTTCGATAGCGGCGTTCAAGGCCAGCAGGTTGGTCTGTTCGGCAATGCTCTTAATCACATCCAGCACTCGTCCTATGTTTTGGCTCTCGGTGGCAAGTTCGCCTATCACGGCAGCCGTTCCCTGAATTTGTGACGCGAGCACCGACATGCTGCTGATGGACTGCTGCACTATGCTGTTGCCCTTGGCGGCACTTTCATCGGCATTTCTGGCGGATTCTGCGGCTGAATTGCTGCTTTGCGCAACTTCCGCCACTGCGGCTGTCATTTCATTCATGGCGGTGGCGGTTTGCTCAGTCTCCGATTGCTGCTTGAACATGCGATCATTGGCTTGGCGGGTAAACTCATTCAATTCATCAGCAGAGTCCCCGAGCGTCGATGCGGCCTCGGCAATACTCTTCAAAATACCCCTGAGGTGGTTTACCACGCCGTTCAAGTCTTTGGATATTTGGCCCAGTTCATCATCACGGAAAACGGTAAAGCTGACCGTCATATCGGATTTATCCCTCATTATCATGAGTTTTTGGCGTATTTCGGTTACGGGGGCCATGACTCCCCGATTAACCCAAAAACCGAAAAAGCTGGTGATGACGATGGCAAAGGCGGCAAGACTGATAAACCATTTCAGCGAGCTGGAGTGCAGCGTCTCTACCTGCTCACGCTCCATGTCGGCAATGTGAATTTGCAGCGCGACAAGCTCGGCAATTTTACCGCTGATGGGATCGATGACTTCGTAAAGGGGCATGATGTCGCCACTGAATTGACCAATGACGCTGCCTGATTTGCCCGCGAGTTTGTCCAGGAGAAGTTGAATTTGCCGATTGGCTGGAGCAAACAGTTGCTGTGCCTGTTGGGCCAGCTTTTGTTAGTCAGAAGTCAGCTCTGTCGCCATGTACTTGTCCCAGCGGTTGGCAATGTTCTTGTTGGCTTCGATTAAACCGTGTCTGGCTTCTTCAGCGGAAAAGCCACCGGCATTGGCTTTGTTGATGGCATCAATGACAAATACGGCATAGTCATCGCCAATCAGTTTGAGATCTTCAAGAGGAACGACTCTGTCATGGTAGATGCGAAGCACGCCGTCTTCTATTTTGGACATGATGTTCATGGAGACGCCGCAAACGATGATTAGCAGCAGCACAGGAATAAAAAATCCCAGCAGCATCTTGTGTTTGATCTGCAATTGATTCATCGGAGACCCCCGACAGGGTAAATGGACTCTCCTTCGCCTGACTCTGTCATGCCTTTGGTTGAGCCATAGCTATAGGTATAGCAAACGGAGGTATTTTCGGGAGGGATATTACAGATACAAAAAAACCTCGCATTGCGAGGTTTATTTGTTTGGTACAGGTGAGAAGACTTGAACTTCCACGCTCGTAAGAGCACCAGCACCTGAAGCTGGCGTGTCTACCAATTCCACCACACCTGCACTGTATTGTTAAAGACTCTTTGTGTTAATTGGTACAGGTGAGAAGACTTGAACTTCCACGCCCGTAAGGGCACCAGCACCTGAAGCTGGCGTGTCTACCAATTCCACCACACCTGCACAATGAGTCTTTGTACAGCTAACTATAATTGCAAAGTGGTACAGGTGAGAAGACTTGAACTTCCACGCCCGTAAGGGCACCAGCACCTGAAGCTGGCGTGTCTACCAATTCCACCACACCTGCACTGTACTGCCTTGCAATTTTTCTCAGTCGCCTGAGCACCTTAAGTTGAAGGTGGTGCCCGAACCCGGAATCGAACCAGGGACACGCGGATTTTCAATCCGCTGCTCTACCAACTGAGCTATTCGGGCGACGGGGTGCATTAAATAGCTTTTGGGGTTTTGAGTCAACTCTTTTCTCAGGAATATTTCAAAAATATGTGTGTTTGGATAAGTTTTGCCCGAATCGGTCTGAAAGCGGTGTTTTTGTGTATTTTTATTGTGCAATACAGGAAATCCCCATGGAACTAGGGTGGGTTTTAGAAAGGGGTATATAGCGAGTAAAGGGAGAGGATATAAGGGGTTGTGGTAGGGGGAAGGTTGAAAAAATCGGGTTAAAGGCCAAAAAAACAACGCCCGGCCTATAGCCGGGCGTTATTACAGGTGGCGATACCTTAGTTTTCCAGCATCTCATTGGCAGGGAAATTTTCCTGCATCACCATCAGGACATGCTTTTTAAGCTGTTCCTGGCCAAGCTCATCATAGGACTGGGCCATAATTTCCAGCGCACGTTCTGTAGATGGAGTGCCCGGGAAGGACTCCATCACAGTTTGAGCTCGAACGGCTGCGGCACTCCATGCATTCATCTTGACGTAGTATTCAGCCACCTGAATGGAGTAGCGGGCCAGGCGGTTTTTCAAAAACTGCATCCGTTGATGGGCATCGGCCGCATATTTGCTGTTTGGATAGATCTTGATAAGACGCTCAAAGTCCTTAAAGGCATCCATGGCATTTTTTGGATCACGATCGGTACGATCTATGTTCATCATGTCATGGAACAGATAGCTGTCAGCCTGCATGTTTACCAGGCCCCGCATATACTGCACATAGTCCACATCGGGGTGAGTGGGGTTGAGGCGCAGGAAGCGGTCAATGTTGGCAATCGCCTGGGGGGTATCGTCCAGCTTATAGTAGGCATAGATCATGTCCAGCTGAACCTGAGTCTTGTGCGCACCGAAGGGGAATCGGGAATCGAGGGCTTCCAGGCTTTTAACGGCTTTGGAGAAATTCCCCAGTTCCATGGAGGTTCTGGCCTGGGCATAAAGTGCCTCAGGTGACTTCTGGCTCAGTACGAGATCTTCCTGACTTCCTGAGCTGCTACAAGCGCCCAGCGCCAGCGCGAGCAAGGCAACGGCCGAGCCTTTGGCAAATTTATACATACTTGAATTCAATTCTTTTGAAGTTGTAGTTAAGAATTCTTCCATTTCACGATAAAATGGAAAACATCCGATTGTAACAGATAGCATACCACTTTGGACCCCGATACCGGGGTACGGTTCCCATGACCCAAGAGATTAATCTAAAAAGCGAGATTTCAGCAACACAAACGGGGCTGAGACTGGATCAAGCCATTGCGGAGTTGTTTCCCGACTATTCGCGCACCCGGCTGAAAGAATGGATCCTCGGTGGCAACGTCTATGTAGATGGTGTCGTTGTGACTAAACCCAGAGAAAAGGTACTCGAATCTCAAGTCATTGAGATTGAGGCCACCCTGGAAGAAGAAGTCGCGGCAGAGGCCCAGGCCATCGATCTCGATATTGTCTACGAAGACGACCATATTCTGGTGATCAATAAGCAGGCCGGCCTGGTCGTGCATCCCGGTGCCGGAAATGCCGATGGCACCCTGATGAACGCACTTTTGCACCACTGCCCTGAAATTGAACATGTGCCCAGAGCCGGTATCATCCATCGTCTGGATAAAGACACCACTGGTTTGATGGTGGTGGCAAAAACGGTAGAGGCCCAGACTCATTTGGTTGCTGCGCTGCAGGCCCGTGATATCACCCGTGAATACGAAGCCATAGTGCTTGGTACCATGACAGCCGGCGGTACTGTGGATGCTCCTATTGGTCGTCATCCAACCAAGCGCACCCACATGGCGGTGCACCACAGTGGCCGTCCTTCGGTGACCCATTACCGGGTAGCCGAAAAGTTCCGTGCCCATACCCGTTTGCGTCTGCGTCTGGAAACCGGCCGTACTCACCAAATTCGTGTGCATATGGCGCACATTGGTCATGTGCTGGTCGGGGACCCAGTATATGGTGGTCGTCCAAAGCCGCCTAAAAATGCCAGCCCGGAGTTTTTTGAGATCCTGAAAGGCTTCACCCGTCAGGCGCTGCACGCAGTCAGGCTCGAGCTGGCGCACCCGGTCACCATGGAAATCATGTCCTTCAACGCGCCAATCCCTGAAGACATGGTGCTGCTGACCAAGGCCCTTCGTAAAGATACTGAGGCCAATCCTCAGGACCATATCTGATACCAAGGGGATAGCTGAGATGTTGCGCCCGCATTGGCCACTACCTCCAGGTGTGAAGCTTGCCTTTACCGATCGTAAGGGTGGCATAAGTGAGCCGCCCTACGACAGCCTGAACCTTGGGCTGCATGTGGGGGATAATGCGGGGCGGGTTGAATGCAATCGCCGCGAGCTTGTGGCAGCCCTGGCGTTGCCCGCCGAGCCACTTTGGCTCGATCAGGTGCACGGGACAGAAGTGTACCGGGTTGATGACAAACAACAGGGTTACGGCAATATTTCAGCTGCAGCTCCCGGTGGCGCAAAGCCGCCCGTTGCCGATGCCAGTTACACCAATAGTGCCGGTATAGTGTGCGCCGTAATGACGGCCGACTGCTTACCTGTGCTTTTTGCCTCTGCCGATGGTCAGGAGATTGCGGCTGCCCACGCGGGGTGGCGTGGTTTGTGTGATGGTGTGCTTGAGCAAACCCTGGCGTGTTTCGTTACGCCTACCGAGCAAATTTATGCTTATCTGGGCCCCGCCATTGGCCCGCAAGCGTTTGAGGTGGGGGCGGAAGTGCGCGACGCGTTTATGGCGCAGGATCCTGGCTCCGACGTGTGTTTCACGGCATCTGGCCAGAATAAGTTTCTGGCCAACCTCTTTTCACTGGCGATGCGACGACTGATGCATGCTGGTGTGGTGCAGTGTTTCTCGACAGACATCTGCACCTATTCTCACCCCAATGATTACTTTTCCTACCGGCGCGACGGCGTGACCGGCCGTATGGCCTCCCTCATCTGGCGGGATTAACCTTCATTTTCGTGTGTGATTATTATTTGCGCACTTGAAAATCCCGTTTGCAGCCCCATCTTTTAGGTAACTACTCTCAGGTGACCACCTTTAGGTAACCATTCTTGGGTAACTAAAATTCAATGCGGTCCTAGTTACAGGAGGCTGTATGCGACTCGATCGTATGACCAACAAATTCCAGATTGCCATATCTGATGCTCAGTCTCTGGCCCTTGGCAGAGATCACCAATTTATCGAACCCGTACACCTGATGATGGCGCTGCTGAATCAGGACGGCGGCTCCATTCACCCTTTATTAACCCAGTCCGGCATTCGGGTGAGCAACCTGCGCTCACTGTTGTCCCAGGAGTTGGAACGTCAGCCACAGGTAGAAGGTACCGGCGGTGATGTGCAGTTGTCGCAAGCACTAATTCGTTTGCTGAACCTGTGCGACAAGCTATCGCAAAAGCGTAAAGACAAATACATCTCCAGCGAGCTGTTTGTGCTGGCGGCGCTGGAAGGCAACGACACCCTGGCGCAAATTCTCAAACAGGCGGGCGCCACCAAAGAGCGGCTGGAGCAAACCATTGAAGATATCCGCGCCGGCCAGAAGGTGGATGACCCCAACGCCGAAGACAATCGTCAGGCGCTGAAAAAGTACACTGTTGACCTGACCGAACGCGCCGAGCAGGGCAAGCTTGACCCTGTAATTGGCCGTGACGATGAAATTCGCCGCACCATTCAAGTCTTGCAGCGCCGCAGTAAAAATAACCCCGTGCTCATCGGTGAGCCCGGTGTGGGTAAAACCGCCATCGTAGAGGGGCTCGCCCAGCGGATTGTTAATGGCGAGGTGCCGGAAGGCATAAAAAACAAGCGGGTGTTGTCCCTGGATATGGGCGCGCTGGTGGCTGGTGCCAAATACCGAGGTGAGTTTGAGGAGCGCTTGAAAGCTGTCCTCAATGAGCTGGCTCAGGAAGAAGGTCAGGTGATCCTCTTTATCGATGAGCTGCACACCATGGTGGGTGCTGGTAAGAGTGACGGCGCCATGGACGCGGGTAACATGCTCAAGCCTGCACTTGCCCGCGGTGAGCTGCACTGCGTTGGTGCCACTACTTTGGATGAATATCGCCAGTATGTAGAGAAAGATGCCGCCCTCGAGCGCCGCTTCCAGAAAGTGCTGGTGGACGAGCCCTCGGTGGAAGACACCATTGCCATTTTACGCGGTCTCAAGGAGCGCTACGAGCTGCACCACCATGTGGAAATTACCGATCCGGCCATTGTGGCAGCGGCGAGCATGTCGCACCGCTATGTGTCAGACCGCAAACTGCCTGATAAGGCCATCGACCTGATTGATGAAGCAGCGTCCAGCATTCGGATGCAGATTGACTCCAAGCCGGAATCGCTTGACCGCCTGGAGCGCCGTGCCATTCAGCTTAAGCTGGAGGAGCAGGCGTTGGCGAAAGAAAACGACGAAGCCAGCCGTAAACGTTTGGAGCATTTGCGCCATGAGCTGAAAGACGTGGAAGCCAAGGCCAATGAGCTCAACGAAATCTGGCGTACCGAGAAAGCCGCGCTCGCGGGAACCCAGCATATTAAAGCAGACCTCGAGCAGGCGCGTATGGATCTGGAAGTGGCCCGCCGGGCGAGCGACCTGACCCGCATGTCTGAGCTGCAATATGGCCGTATCCCCGAGCTTGAGAAGCAGCTCGACCTGGCGGCACAAGCCGAAATGCAGGACATGAAGCTGCTGCGCAACAAGGTGACCGATGTGGAAATCGCCGAGGTGCTGTCCAAGGCAACCGGTATTCCTGTGGCCAAGATGCTCGAAGGCGAGCGTGAAAAGCTGCTGCAAATGGAGCATGTGCTGCATGAGCGGGTGATTGGTCAGAACGAGGCCGTGGATGCCGTGGCCAATGCTATTCGCAGAAGCCGCGCCGGGCTTGCCGATCCGAATCGTCCCATAGGTTCATTCCTGTTCCTCGGCCCGACCGGGGTGGGTAAAACCGAGTTATGTAAATCATTGGCGAAGTTTTTGTTCGACACTGAATCGGCGCTGGTGCGTATCGATATGTCGGAATTTATGGAGAAGCATTCGGTCTCCCGTTTGGTTGGGGCGCCTCCCGGCTATGTGGGTTACGAAGAAGGCGGTTACCTTACCGAGGCTGTGCGCCGCAAACCTTATTCGGTCATTCTGCTCGATGAGGTGGAAAAAGCGCATCCGGATGTGTTCAACATTCTGTTGCAGGTGCTGGACGATGGTCGCCTGACCGACGGCCAGGGCCGCACCGTGGATTTCCGCAATACCGTGGTGATCATGACCTCAAACCTCGGCTCAGACATTATTCAGGAGCGCTTCGGTACCCTGGATTATGCCCAGATGAAGCAAGAAGTGATGAATGTGGTGGTGCACAGCTTCCGGCCCGAGTTTTTGAACCGGATTGATGAAACGGTTGTGTTCCATCCGCTGGATGCAGAGCACATCAAGAACATTGCCTCCATCCAAATCGAATCGCTGCGCAGGCGGTTGGCTGAGAGAGAGTTTGAACTCGACCTCAGTGACGAAGCGCTGGCCTTTATTGCCAGAGCGGGCTTTGATCCTGTTTATGGTGCGCGGCCGCTGAAACGGGCGCTGCAACAAGAGGTTGAAAATCCGCTGGCGCAGAAACTGCTGCGGGGTGAGTTTATCCCCGGCAAACCCATTCGGGTTGACTGCCTGGATGCTGAGTTGGTGTTTGCCCAATAACCAGACAAAACACAGTCATTGGGTACTGAGTCGCAAATGTTGTGGTTTATTGGTGATGTGTAATTCAGATCATGAAAGAAGAGGGAGCCAGTTGGCTCCCTCTTTTATTACCTGTAGTCACGAACATTAGAGTATACGGCGTGGGCTACTTTTTCCGGTCTTTACAGAAAAGCGAAATCCGCTTTTTGGCGTCTGAGAGAGCAGTCTCACGCTCTTCGTCGGACATCATCACGGGCTCGCCGGTAGAGTCATCTTTACGGGTTACACGGCTAAAGTTGGACAGTACGTCCAGATTCTGCTTCGCTTGCTCACAAATGGCGTCAGCCTGGTCGGCATTTTGCTGACGAACCAAATCGGCATTTTTTTGTTCATCCGATACTGTCTCGTCGTTCTTGGGAATGGGCTTGGGTGAATCAAAGCCAATGGGCTTGGGCTCAAGTTCTGCGGCATTCAGGGTTTGCGTCTGCGTCTCATCCGGTGGTGGCTGCTCGCTGAAATGCGTCACGCCATTCTTATCCACCCATTTATAAATGGTCGCGGCCTGACTTATACCGCAAACCAAGAGTAAAGGGATGAGTATTGCCTGGTACCTGAATTCCATAAGGCCCTGCCTCCATAAAGCACTCGCCTGTGATTGGCGAAAATGTGGTATCTTGATTCGGTGTAACTTAATGATAACCAGTGTATGCAAAATATTGACAAGCCAACAGTAAAAAATCGCGGTATCTATTTGCTGCCTAACCTTTTTACCACTGCCGGATTGTTTTCTGGCTTCTACGCCGTAATCGCGTCCATGAATGGCCAATTTGAATCTGCAGCCATTGCGGTGTTTGTTGCCATGCTGTGCGATGGACTCGATGGCAGGGTAGCAAGGTTAACCAATACCCAGAGTGAATTTGGCGCCGAGTACGACAGCATGGCCGATATGGTGTCATTTGGGATGGC